>NZ_CP125296.1:1200000-1800000 GCF_030412785.1 Paraburkholderia sabiae | reverse complement strand
GCAGTATCGCGACGCGTCTGCCCGCGGGCGAGATGTGGTGGTCCGACGAGGTTTATCGGATCTTCGAATATTCGCCGGACTACATGCCCGGCATGCAACTGATTCTCGCGCGTACGCATCCCGACGATCTCGCGCTGGTGCGCGAAACCTACGAAGCGGGCATGTCGGGCTCGCCGTATGTCGATGTCGAGCATCGGCTGCAGATGCCCGATGGCCGCATCAAGTACGTGCATTACGTCGCGCATCTGGCCGTGCCGCAATCGGCGAATATCGAATACGTCGGTGCGCTGATGGACGTGACGGAGCGGCAGCTTGCGCAGGACGCACTCGACCGCTCGACGGCGGAACTCGCGCACGTGACGCGCGTGACGATGCTCGGCGAACTGGCGGCGTCGATCGCGCACGAAGTCACGCAGCCGCTCGCCGCGATCGTCACGGCGGGCGATGCCGCGACGCGCTGGCTGAATCGCGCGAAGCCCGATCTTGGCGAAGTCGGCCAGTCGATCGGACAGATGGTGCGCGACGCGAAGCGCGCGAGCGACGTGATCCGGCAAATCCGCTCGATGGCGCAGAAGCGCGATCCGAGCCAGGCCGTGCTCGACCTGAACGGTATCGTGAGAGAATCGATCGAGCTTGTGCGGCGCGAACTCGACGCCGCGCGCGTCGAACTCGAAGCGACTTTTGCGGAGCCGCCGCCGCTCGTCTGCGGCGACCGCGTGCAGTTGCAGCAGGTCGTCATCAATCTCGTGATGAATGGCGTGCAGGCGATGGCAAGTGGGTCGGAGCAGATGCGGGGCCGCGCGCGGCGCATGCGGATCGCGACGAGCCGCGTCGACGGGAATTACGGACAGGTCGTCATCGAAGATTCGGGAACGGGCATCAGCGAGGAGAACGTCGGGCGGCTTTTCAACGCGTTCTTCACGACGAAGACGGATGGCATGGGCATGGGCCTGTCCATCTGCCGCTCCATCGTCGAGGCGCACGGCGGGCGTATCTGGGCCGAGTCTCAGGAAGGACAGGGCGCGACGATGCAATTCGTTTTGCCGATCGATAAAGGAACGTGCGATGAGCAGCGATGAAATGAACGACCCGGACCCGTCGATCGTCTATGTCGTCGACGACGACGATTCGATGCGCGCGGCCGTCTCGATGCTGCTGCGCTCGGTGGGCTTGCGCGTCGAGGCGTTCGCGTCCGCGCAGGAGTTTCTGTCGTTCGACAAGCCCGACATGCCCAGTTGCCTGATTCTCGACGTGCGCCTCAAAGGCCAGAGCGGTCTCGCCGTGCAGGAGCAGATTGCGTCGGGCGACGTGCGCGTGCCCATCATCTTCATGACGGCACACGGCGACATTGCGATGTCCGTGAAGGCGATGAAGGCGGGCGCGATGGACTTTCTCGCCAAACCGTTCCGCGATCAGGACATGCTCGACGCCGTCGCGAACGCGCTCGCGCGGGACGCGGAGCGCAGAAAGTCCGAACGTTCGGTTTCCGATCTGCGCCGTATGTACGAGTCGCTGACGCCGCGCGAGCGCGAAGTGATGGCCTTTGTCGCGAGCGGCCTGATGAACAAGCAGATCGCCGCCGAGATGAACCTCAGCGAAATCACCGTGAAGATCCATCGCGGCCAGGCGATGAAAAAGATGGAATCGCGCTCGCTTGCCGATTTCGTTCTGAAGGCGGAAGCGCTCGGCGTGAAGTCGCTCGATTCCGGCGCAACGACGCGCACGCAGCGCGGTTCCTGAGGCTCTCTGACGGGCTGCTGTCCACTCTCTGACCTCTCTCCCTCCCGAGTGCTAAACGAACGCAACAAGGTGTTCGTTTAGCGTCTGTTTCAGCTTCCTTTTCCCTTCGTTTCTTTTCGGTTCGCGCGCATGTGTGACGACCCGCCGCATGCGTTCGCGCTCAACGCGAAGCCGCGTCCGTGCGCGTCGTTGGTCGCGCGTATTAAACCTTCATATAGGTTGCCTCAACCATTCGACTGCGTGAGCAACCGTATGTACGGCTAGTCGCGCCAGGTCCGTGCGATTAACTTTGATTCCATCGCGGCATCACTGTTTTGAGCCGCAATCACATCACTGACGGATGGACCTGCCATGACCACCACTCTGCTCGATCTACCCGCACCGCTCGCCGAAGTCGTCGCGCGACGCCCGGCTTCTCCCATCGTCGCCGAGCAGCACTGGCGGCGTGTGAACGCCTCGGCGTTCGATACTGCGCCGCGTCGCGACAACGTCGTCGTCGCGCGCTGGACGCATGCGGGCAACGCGCCGCTCGAAGTCGCGAACGAAGGCAGCATCGCCGATCACTGCATCGGCCTGAACCTGAAGTGCGCGGCGCTCACGTTCGATCACGCCGGCCGCCGTCTCGTGCATGGACGTCTGACGGCGGGCGCGGTGCAGGTGACGGCGCCCGGTGTGCCGACCAAGGCGGTGTTCGCGTCGTCCGCCGACGTGCTGCATCTGTTCGTGTCGCAGCAGGTGCTCGGCGAGTGCTACCAGGATCTGTTCCAGCACACGCGCGACGGCGACATCGTGCTCGACGATCCCGAACTGATCCGCGACCCGGTGCTCGAGCGTCTCGGCCAGGCGCTGGCCGTGTCGCAGAGCAACGACGCCGCGCTCGGCAAGATGTTCACCGACAGCGTGAGTCTCGCGATCGTGTCGCGCGTCGTCGCCCGTCACTTTGCCGGCGCATCGCGCCGCACGCGCGAAGCCGCGCCGCTGCCGCAATGGCGCATGAATCGCGTGATCGAATTCGTCGACGCCCATCTCGCCGAACCCATCGGACTTGCGGAGATCGCGTCGAGCGCGGGCCTCACGCGCATGCATTTCGCCGCGCAATTCCGCCGCGCGACGGGGCTGCGTCCGCATGAATATCTGCTGCGCCGCCGTGTCGAGCACGCACAGCATCTGCTCGTGACGTCGAAGCACAACGTGATGGATGTCGCGCTCAGCTGCGGCTTCCGCTCGCAGGCGCACTTCACGACCGTCTTCAAGAAGTTCGTCGGCGAAACGCCGCACCGCTGGAAAGAGAAGACGACCGACGCGCGCTGAGCGCCGCCGTTTTTCCGACAGTCCAGAAGCAATGCCTGAACCGATCGCTTTCCAAAGGAGTTTCGACATGCTGGCAAACGCAAACGTGATGGATCCGTGGACGCAGACCATCGGCCTGCTGGGCACGACTTCCCGCCTGATGGCTGCCGTGGAAGGGAACGCGCAGTCGCGCCGGAAGGCGCAGTGCGCCGATGGACGCTTCGGCGCGGCGGTGACGCTCATCGACCGGCCGACGCCGTCGACGGCGACGATAGCCTGGCGCGATTCGACGCGCGGCTGTTTCGGCGATCAGGTGTGGCGCATGGCGCGCGCGCGCATGTCGGGTTTCTGCGCGATGAGCGGCCAGGCGATCCATCCCGGCGACGCCGTGTACAAGCCGAATCCGCGCCCCGCGCCCGTCAACGCAGAAGCGATGATTCTCGCGTCCGTGCTGCGCGACGCGGCAACCGCCGAAGGGTGAACGCCATGTCATGCCTGCATCGAACGATGTCCCCTGCCATGCGGCCCGCGCGACGGATATGGCATAGTCCCCGGCTGGGAGCGCGCTGCGTCCGCGAGCGGGTGTGCCGCGCGAGAAGCATTCTTCATCATGCCTTGGGTCAATGAATGGCAGATATCGTCGGCAGCATGCGGGTCTTCGTTCGAGTGGTCGAGACGGGCTCGTTCACTGCGGTTGCGAAAGAGAATGACGTGACGGCTGCTCAGATTTCGCGTGCCGTCACGGCGCTCGAAGAGCAGTTGCACGCGGCGCTGCTGCATCGGACGACGCGCCATCTGTCGCTGACGGAAGCGGGCAGCCGCTTCTACGAACGCGCGAAGGCGATCCTCGCGGATCTCGATGCCGCCACCGACGAAGCGCGTAACGCGAGCGTGTCGCCCGCGGGCAAGCTGCGGCTGCATTGCGCGCCGGGTCTTGCGCAAAGTACGGTCGCGGCGGCGCTGGTCGGCTATCAGCGTGACTATCCCGATGTCACCGTCGAACTGAAAATCGAACAGAGCATGCCGAATCTCGTCGAGGATGGCTACGACGTCTCGCTGATTTCAGCGACGCAGTTGCCCGATTCGATCTACGTCGCGCAGGCGCTCGGTTCCGCGTGGTCGGTGATGGTCGCATCGCCGGACTATGTGAAGCGAAACGGCATGCCGCTCACGTACGACGATCTCGCGACGCATACGCTGCTGAAACTCGAAACGCCTGTTTCGCCGCCCGACGAATGGCATCTGCAAAGCACGGACGATGCACACGTGCTGCCGCTCACGCATGCGCCACTGCAGGTCAACGCGCCCGACGTGATGCGCGCGATGCTGCTGAACGGCGCGGGCATCGGCACGCTCGCGACGTATTCCGCTGTCGAGGATCTCGCCGCCGGGACGCTGGTGCGCGTGCTGCCGCAGTACAGGGTCAGGCCGTTCACGGTGTTCGCCGTGTATCCGTCGCGCCGCTATCTGGAAGCGAAAGTCCGCACGCTGCTCGATCATTTGCGTGCGACGTTGACGCCCGCGCTCGAAGCCGTGGGCGAGCGCGTCGAAGCGATGACCAACACAATCGGCGAGGCGGCGGGGCAAGCGGCGAAAAGCGCGTGAATCGACGGCATTACACGCAGCGGCCTCAAGAATCTTTATCTCCGACCCTGGCTTAATCGCAGGGCGTCCGCTCAATAGACTGGTTTCCAACCGATAGACGTTCGCCGCCCACGCGGCAGCTACCGGATCACCATTGGAGAACCCGTCATGACGAACACGATCGACCTCACGCATCACACGGTCACTGCAAACGGCATTCGACAGCATTTTGTCGAAGCGGGCGAAGGCGCGCCCGTCGTGCTGCTGCACGGCTTTCCCGAAACGCACCATGCGTGGCGGCATCAGATTCCCGTGCTCGCGCAGCAATACCGCGTGATCGCGCCGGATCTGCGCGGCTATGGCGAGACCGACAAGCCCGCGAGCGGCTACGACAAACGCACGATGGCGAACGATCTTCGCGCGCTGTTGCGCGAACTGTCGATCGAACGCGTGGCGCTCGTCGGCCACGATCGCGGCGCACGTGTCGCGACGCGTTTTGCGAAGGATCATCCTGAAGCCGTGGATCGTCTCGTCGTGATGGACAACGTGCCGACGCGCATCGTCGCGCAATCGATCGATGCGAAGGTCGCGCGTGCCTACTGGTTCTTCCTGTTCCATCAGGTGCCGGACTTGCCGGAGATGCTGATCTCGGGCAAGGAGCGCGCGTGGCTGCGGCACTTCTTCTCGGACTGGTGCTACGACCCGAACGCAATCTCGGGCGAAGCATTCGAAACCTATGTGCGCGCCTACGAGGCGCCCGGCGCAGTGCGCGGCGCGATGGCGGACTATCGCGCGAACGCCGTCGATGTCGCGCAGGACAAGGAAGACGCCGACCAGTTGATCGAGGCGCCGACGCTCGCGCTGTGGGGCGAGGCGTTTTACGCGGTGGGTAAGATGTTCGACATGGCGGACGTGTGGAAGGGCATGGCGCGCGATGTCGTCACGCACGCGATTCCTCGCGCGGGCCATCTGCCGCATGAAGAGCAGCCGGAGATCGTCAACCGGGCTCTGGTTGATTTTCTCGAGGGATGGAAAGGCTGATGCTCTGCTGTTCAGGCTGACAAATCTCTCGCGCGGCGCGAGGCCGCGCGAGAGACGGGCATTTGTTCGGAAATTACACGGGCATCACTCCCCCGCATGCGCCCCGCCAACCACCTTGCCCCGAAAAATATAGTACTGGTACAGGTTATACCCAATCATCACGGGGAAAATCAGCCCGATACCTGCCAGCATGAACGCGAGCGTATGCGAGTCGGACGCCGCCTGCACGATGCCGAGCTTGCCCGGCACGAAATCCGGAAACAGGCTCACGGCAAGACCCACGAACGACACGATGAACAGCGTCACCGCGCCGCGAAACGGTCCGCGCGACGAGCCGAGGTAAAGCGACGCCATGACGAACGCAAAGGCGAGCGCCGCCGCGACACCGAGCGCGATCAGCACATGCATGACGCCCGGCTGCGACCAGCGGTCGATACCGACATCGCTGAAAAACCAGGTCGCGATGGTCAGCGGCAACGCGGCCGCCACCGTCAGCATCGCGCTCAGCACGCCGAGACGCCGCGCCCACTGTTCGATCATGCCGACGGTCTTCTTCACCAGATACGTCGAGCCGAGCAGCGCATAGCCCGCGACCACGCCGATGGCTGCGATGGCGATGAATCCCTCGCTCATCTCGCCCGGCACGAGCCCCGTGATCACCTTGCCGAGCACGACGCCCTGCGCGAGCGCCGCGACCAGACTGCCGATGCCGAACACCTTGTCCCACAGCGGACCATGCTCGACGCTATGACGGAACTCGATGGCCGCGCCGCGCATGATAAGCCCCGCGATCAGCGCCATGATGGGCAGATAGAGATCCTGCAT
The DNA here is from genome assembly GCF_030412785.1 of Paraburkholderia sabiae. Lineage (NCBI taxonomy): Bacteria > Pseudomonadati > Pseudomonadota > Betaproteobacteria > Burkholderiales > Burkholderiaceae > Paraburkholderia > Paraburkholderia sabiae. Next base: position 1,793,520 of record NZ_CP125296.1, on the reverse strand, counting down.
CAGTTGCGCGTAGGCGAGCGGAAACGCGCCGAACAGCCCGCCGCCGAGCACGACGAGCCAGGTTTCGTTGGCGTCCCAAACGTGACCGATCGATTCGACCATCACGTCGCGATCTTCACGCTTCGTGCGCAAAAGACTGAGAATGCCGACGCCGAGATCGAAGCCGTCCGTTACGACGTAAAAGACCAGCATCAGGCCGAGCAGGCCGAACCAGACGTAGGCCAGCAGCGAATGAGTAGAGCTATCCATGAGGCAACCTCGTGTGCGATGTAGGCGGCATCAATAGCCGGAGATGGAGGTCGGCGTCGTCGCGCTGCGCGCGGTGACGATGGCGGGCGGCACGCTGGTCACGTCCGGCCCCTTGCGCAGCCAGCGTCGCGCGAGCACGAAGAACGTGACGAGCAGCACGACATAGAACGCGAAGAACATCGCCATGCTGAGCGAGACCGACGAAGGCGCGACCGTCGACGCCGCCTGGCTCGTGCGCAGCAGTCCATATACGACCCACGGCTGACGTCCCACTTCGCGCACGATCCAGCCCGCTTCGACGGCGACGTACGGCAGCGGAATGCACAACACCCACGCGAGCAGCAGCTTGCGACGCGCGAGCAGTGCATCGAGACTGCCGCGCGCCTTCCGCAGCGCGTAAGCGGTCCAGAACGCGAGCAGCATGAAGCAGAAGCCGATGCCCGCCATCACGCGGAACGCGTAGTAAAGCAGGGGAATCATCGGCGGCTGGTCTTCGCGCTTGAAGTCCGTGAGACCCTTCACCTGGCCGTGCAGCGAGTGCGTGCCGAGCACGCTCAGCATGCCGGGGACTTCGAGCGACCAGTCGTTGCGCTGCGCCTTCTGATCGGGCCATGCGAGCAGCGACCACGACGCGCCCGTGCCCGGCGCGTTGGTGTGCCAGTGGCCTTCGATCGCCGCGCCCTTCGCCGGTTGCGTTTCGAACACGCTGACGCCGCTCGAATCGCCGAGCCAGATCTGCAGCGGCGCGATCACGACGAGCACGGCAAGCGCGATCTTGAACGAGCGCGCGAAGAACTCGGGATGACGCTTGCGGAACAGGTTGTACGCGGAGATGCCCGCGATCACGAACATGCCCGTTTCGATCGCCGCGACCCACATGTGCGACACGCCCCACACCATGTCGGGATTGAAGATCGCGGCGAGATAGTTGGTCACCTCGATCTTGCCGTCGACGACGGCATAGCCCGCGGGCGTCTGCATCCACGAATTCGCGACCATGATCCAGAACGCGGAGATGCTCGAACCGAGCGCGACCATCGCGGTGGCGAACAGGTGCACGCCGCGCGGCACGCGTCCCCAGCCGAGCAGCATCACGCCGACGAAACCCGCTTCGAGCATGAACGCCATCGCGCCTTCGAAGCCGAGAATATTGCCGATGAACTGGCCGCTGTACTGCGAAAAGCCCGCCCAGTTGGTGCCGAACTGAAACTCCATCGGAATGCCGCTGACCACGCCGACCGCGAAGTTCAGCACGAGCAGCTTGCTCCAGAAGCGCGCCTGGCGGTAATACATCACATCGCCCGTTTTGATCCACAGCGCTTCGACCAGCACGAGAAACGCCGAGAGACTGATCGTCAGGATCGGCCACAGGATGTGGAAGATGGCCGTCATCGCGAACTGCGCCCGCGACAGGTTGACAACGTGATCAAGCATGACTGGTCTCCTCGCGCTGCGGCGCAGGTTGAACGGCGACAGCGCGCGTCGCGGAGTCGGGGCCGACGGCGGCGGCACGCACCACTTTCACGGGCACCGACTTGTACGACGGCGTGCGGCTTTGCGGATCGAATGCATAGAGCGGTACGAGCGGATTCACTTCCGGGTAATACGCGCCGCAGCAGCCGTCGGGCAGCGAATACTCAACCACCTTGAAGCTGCGGATCACGCGTTCGACACCATCCGTCGACAGCGCGACGATATCGACGCGCTCGCCCGGATGCAGTCCGCGCTTTTGCAGTTCATGCTGGTTCATGAACACGACATCGCGTTGTCCGAACACGCCGCGATAGCGGTCCGAATGCGAATAGAGCGTGGTGTTGTACTGATCGTGACTGCGCATCGTCGTGAGCGAGAGCGCATCGGGATCGTCCTGAAACGGGTCTTCGTCGAGTCCCTTGAAAACGAGGAAATTCGCGCGGCCTGTGGGCGTGTCCCACACGCGCTCGCGCGCCGGCGACACGAGATGAAAACCACCCGGCACACGAATGCGCTCGTTGTACGCCTGAAAAATCGGGAACACGATTTCGATTGCATCGCGAATGCGATCATAGTTCGCGACCATCTGCTCCCAGGGCACCCGCGATTGTTCGCCGAGCGTCGCGCGCGCAATGCCCGCGACAATCGCGGGCTCGCTCATCAGATGCGGCGAAGCAGGCTCGTTGCGTCCCGCCGACGCATGCACCATCGACATCGAATCTTCAACGGTGATCGACTGCGGGCCGTCCGCCTGGATGTCGATTTCGGTGCGGCCGAGGCAGGGCAGAATCAGCGCTTCCTTGCCATGCACGAGGTGGCTGCGATTCAGCTTCGTCGCGATGTGCACGGTCAGATCGAGCGTGCGGATCGATTCCTGCATGCGCACCCAGTCGGGAATCGCAGCCGCGAAATTGCCGCCCAGCGCGATGAACACTTTCGCGTCGCCACGCGTCATCGCTTCGAGCGTCGCGATCACGTCGTTGCCATGATTGCCCGGCGGACGAAATCCGAACGCGCGCTCGATGCCGTCGATCAACGCATTGCTCGGCTTCTCCGTAATGCCGACCGTGCGGTTGCCCTGCACGTTCGAGTGTCCGCGCACGGGGCAAATGCCCGCGCCTGGACGTCCGACGTTGCCGCGCAGCAGCGCGAGGTTCGCGATCTGCTGCACGTTCTCCGTGCCGCGATGATGCTGTGTGATGCCCATGCCGTACACGAGAATCGCGTTTTCTGCCTTCATGTAGATGTTCGCGGCGTTTTCGATGTCGGCGCGCGACAGGCCCGAATACCGTTCGATCGATTCCCACGTGGTCGCGCGCAGATCGTGGAGCAGCGCGTCGATGCCGTGCGTGTGGCCTTCGATGAACTCGATGTCGAGAATGCGCGGCGCGTCGGCGGCGAGCGCGGCGTCGTCGGCTTCGACGATCGCTTTCATCATGCCCTTGAGCACCGCGACGTCGCCGCCCACGCGCACCTGATACAGAAACGTGCTGATGGGCGTGTAGCCGAGCGTCGCCATTTCGACGGGATTCTGCGGCGAGGCGAAGCGCTCCAGCGCGCGCTCGCGAAACGGATTGAACGACACGATCTTCGCGCCGCGTCGCGACGCCGAATGCAGATCGCTCATCATGCGCGGGCTGTTCGTGCCGGGGTTCTGTCCGAAGATGAAAATCGCGTCCGCGTGTTCGAAGTCTTCGAGCAGCACGGTGCCTTTGCCGACGCCGATCGATTGCGGCAAGCCGACGCTCGTCGCTTCGTGACACATGTTTGAGCAGTCGGGGAAATTGTTGGTGCCCAACTCGCGCACGAACAGCTGATAGAGGAACGCCGCTTCATTCGATGCGCGGCCCGACGTGTAGAAGTCGGCCTGATCGGGACGATCCAGTGCGTTCAGATGACGGCCGACGAGCGCGAACGCGTCTTCCCAGCTGATGGGCTGATACCGGTCCGACTTACTGTCGTACGCCATCGGATGCGTGAGGCGGCCCACCATCTCCAGATCGTAGTCGTCCCACGCCGTGAGTTCGGACACGCTGTGCGCGGCGAAGAATTCCGGCGTGCAGCGATTCGCGGTCGCTTCCCACGCAACGGCCTTCGCGCCGTTCTCGCAGAACTCGAACGACGACGTGTGCTTCGGGTCGGGCCACGCGCAACCCGGACAGTCGAAGCCTTGCGGCTGATTCATATGCAGCAGCGTCTTCGCGCCGGAGACGGGGATGCCCTGAAGCGTCAGCGCTTCGCCCGTTGCCTTGAGCGCGCCCCAACCGCCCGCGGGGTCGCTGTAGATGCGGATCACCTTCTTTTTGCCCATTTCGGTTTCCTGTGCAGTGCAACCAATGTCATTGAGCGAATGATCGCGGCACGGAAACAAATGGGCTTGCACGTTTGCCCGCTGGTTTTCTATCTACACGGAGAGAGCAGGGAATGCGCCTTGCTGCCGATGAAACTTCCAGGGACCATCGACTGAGGAGGACGCCATGTCCAGCACGAAAAAGGAACAGAACCCGACCAGCGAGAAGCCGGAGCATCGCATCGACGAAGCAGTGGAAGAGTCGTTCCCGGCCAGCGATGCGCCCGCGCACGGCGGCACGACGCGCATCGAATCCGACGATGAGAAGCCCACGAAGGAGAAGTCGAAGCAGTCCTGAGACCGTGGCACATCGGTTGCTGCATGGCGCTTCGACAATCGCTTCGACGATCGACAGCGCCGTGATCCCCGACACGACATGGACACCAACCGCGAACAACGCATGCCGCGCCCGCAGACAACGCATCGGAAGATGTCTGCGTTAGGCGCGGCGAAGGAAACGATCAATCGCTTCTCGAATCATCGATGCGCGATGATGGGTTCGAGCATCGCGTTCTATTGCGCGTTTTCGCTCGCGCCGACATTGCTCATCGTGCTCGCGGTGCTCGGCTGGTTCTTCGGACAGGACGCCGCGCAGGGACGTCTGTTCGGGCAGGTGAAGGATATTGTCGGCAGCGAAGCGGCGAGCGCGATGCAGGCGATCGTCGAGAACGCGCACCGTTCGGGCGGCAGCGGGTTTGCGGCGTTGATGTCGGTGGTGCTGCTGGCAGTCGGCGCGTCGGCGACTTTTTCTTCGCTCAACACCGCGCTCGATGTCGTGTTCGCCGTGCGTTCGCCGAAGGGCATCGCGGGCGTCGCGCTGTTGCTGCGCGCACGGCTGGTGTCGCTCGGACTCGTGATGGGGCTCGCGTTTCTACTCGTCGTGTCGCTGGTCGCGGACGTTGCGATTCAGAGCGTCGGGCGTCGATTGTTCGGGACGGACGCGGTCAGCGTATTCGCCGACGTCGTGCAGTCGGTGTTCGGCCTTGCGTTGCTGACGGCCGGCCTCGGCGCGCTCATCAAATTGCTGCCGGATATCCATGTCGCGTGGCGTCCCGCGTTTGCAGGCGGTTTCGTCGCGGCCTTTCTGTTCACGGCCGGGCGGCATCTGTTCGTGCTGTATCTCGCGCATGCAGGCACGGCGGGCGCGTTTGGCGCGGCGGGCTCGCTCGCCGTGCTGATGATGTGGCTGTATTTCTGCGCCGTCGTCTTTCTGCTGGGCGCGGAAGTCACGGCGACACTCGGCGGCGCGCCGCACGACGAACTGGCATTCGAGCGCGAAACCGCGCACCACTAGCTACGCGCGAATTCCTCTTCACGTCCAGTACTTGTAGTCCGTCACGCTGCGTGCGTAGCCGTGCGTTTCGCGGTGCGTACGCCAGCTGCGCACGGACTCTTTGAGCTTCTGCGCGGAGCCATGATCCTTCCACGAGGTCGACGAAACAGGAGACGAAACAGCAGACGAAACAGCCGTCGACGAGCCGGGCGCGCCCATATCGGCCTGCGCGGCGAGTCGTTCGAGCGGCAGTTGCGCATTCGCGCCGACGACGAGAATGGCCTGCATCAGCCCGGGCGCCTGATAAGCACACGTCGTCGCCAGTGCGAGGCTGCATGCGGCGACCGCGTACGCGGGACGGACACGGAGACGGAAACGAGGAAAGGTAAGAGTGCGCATCATGCATTCTCCACTACGCGCGCGAGACGATCGAATGTCTGTTGGGTGTGTTCGTTTAAAAGGCGGCTGTCGAGTGTTGCTCGCAGATGCGAAGTCAGGAAGTCGATGAACGTCTTGATCTTCGCGTCGATGTGATGCCGGCTTGAATAAACGGCGAAAACGCCCGTATTTTGAAGGCGCGATTCGGGGAACAGCTGAACCAGCCGCCCGTCGCGGATATCGTCGATCACGCAATGCACGGGCAAGGCCGCAACGCCCGCGCCTGCCAGCGTCGCGATGCGGGTCGCTTCCGTATCGTTGATGACGAACTGGCCGGAGGCTTCCTGGCTCGCCGACTTCACGAGGCTCAGCTTCACGTGATGGTCGCTGGGCTCGACGCGAAACGGCACGGGCGTCAGCGCGTGTTCGTCGAGATCGCTGGCACTTTCGATCCGATGCGTCTGAAGAAAGGCGGGCGACGCAACCAGCACGCGCTCGCAATGGCCGATCAGCTTGCAGACGTTGCGCGAATCGGGCAACGTCGGCGCCGATACGATCGATACATCCACCTCGTCTTCGAGCAGGTTCGCCATGCGCGGCAGGAACTTCAGTTGCACCGACACGGCGGGGAAGCGCTTGCGGTACTCCATGATCGAGTGCGTCAGTTGCGCGAGCCCGAGATCGGTCACGCAATGAATCCGCAACGTGCCGCGAGCGCAGGTGTGCGCATCGCCGGCTTCGGCCTCGGCGTCTTCGAGATCCGCGAGGATCTTCTTGCACTTCTGGTAGTAGCGCTCGCCGGGCTCGGTCAGCGAAATCTTGCGCGTCGTCCGTTGCAGCAGTCGCGCCTGCAAGTGGTCTTCGAGCGAGGACACTGCGCGCGATACGCTGCCCGTGCTGCAATTCATGTGGTCTGCAACGGCGCTGAAGCTGCCCGACTCGACGACGCGCGAGAAGATGCGCATGCTCAAGATCTTGTCCATGGAACCGTTCACCTCGTGCTGTCTGATCCGTTTTCTCGGGTGCGGAAGATGACGCTTTGCCGCTTGAGAGAAAGATTAGATCGGGGCGAACGTTTGGACCATCGTACGTTGGGACGTCTGTTTAATCCAAGTAGTCACGTCCTCATACGTTCGTATAGGTCCACGGGTTCAACGGCTGCAATTTGTGCGTGTCGCAAGGCATGCGTAAGCGGTTTCATGCGTCGATCTGCTTGCGCAAATGCTCTCCCGCGAGCGGCATTTCGCGCGCCCGATAACCCGTCGCATCGAACAGCGCATTGGCGAGTGCGCCCGCCGTCGGTCCCATCGCCGCTTCCGCCGCACCGAGAAACGGCGTGCCGGGTCGGTCGATCAGATGCACGTTCAGGCTGCGCGGCACGGCTGAGAAACGCAGGATCGGATAGCTGCTCCAGTCGAAGCTGCGGATACGCTGTGTGTCGAACTGCAACTGCTCGTACAGCGTCCAGCTCGCCGACTGCACGATGCCGCCTTCGATCTGATTGCGGATGCCGTCGGGATTGACGATCTGTCCGGAATCCACGGCCACTTCCGCGCGTTCGAGCACGACCTGTCCCGTCTCGCGCACCACCGACACCTCGACGGCCATCGCCACATACGCCATCAGGTTCTTGTACTTGCCGAACGCAAAGCCGACGCCATGATTCGCCTTGCGCGGCGGACGCGGCCAGCCGAACTTCTGCGCGGCAAGCTGGATCACATCGCGGGCGCGCGGGTCCTGCATGTGCTTGAGCCGGAACGCGACGGGGTCGGCATGTGCTGCGAGCGCGAGTTCGTCCATGAAGCTCTCGATCGAAAACACGTTCATGTGCGCGCCGAGCGAGCGCATCGCCGACGTGTGCAGCGGCATGGTCGGCGAGAAGTTGTTCATCACGTGCACGTTCGGGAACGTGTACAGCGGAATCGCGTTGCGGTCGCCGCCGCCTTCGGGCTGCACCATCGGCACGGAAGGCGCGGGCTCGAACGGGCTTTCGAGCATCGTCGCGGGCACGAGGCGGCCCGCGTTGACGATGCGCTCGTTATGCGAACTGCTCCACAGCGCGTAATCCCAGTCGACGATTCGCCCCGTTGCATCCAGCGACGCGCGCGCCTGGGTGACCATCGCGGGCGTGAAGTGATCCCACGTGTGTTCCTGCTCGCGCATCCATTGCACTCGCACGGGATGGCCCGGCATGTCGCGCGCGATCAGCGCGGCGTGCGCGGCGACATCGTCGGCACCGTTGTGGCCGTAGCAGCCCGAGCCTTCGACGTGTACGCAGCGCACGTTTTCCTTCGGCATCGCGAGCATCTCGGCAAGCGCGTCGCGCAGCGGATAGACGCCTTGCGAATGCGTCCAGACGGTCATATGCCCGTTGTCGAACGAAGCAATCGCGCACGACGGACCAATCGAGCCGTGCAACATGTAGCGCTTCGAATAGCGCGCATTCAGCGTTTTGACGGCCGCCGGCGTGCCTTCTTGCGCGTGCTGATTGGCGATTTCGATGTGTTGCGTGCAGAGCTTTTCCAGATCGCGATGCACGGTAGCAGGATCGGGCAGCGCACGTCCCGCGGTCCATTCGCTGCCCGCCGCGAGCGCGCGCTGTGCAGCGACGGCTTGCCATTCGCCACGCGCGACCACGGCAAGCACGCTGCCGTTTTTGTAGACCTTGAGCACGCCGGGCATCGTCATGATCTGCGCGGCGTTGTTACGCATGAGCTTCGCGTCGTACACAGGCGGCATCACGATGCGCGCATGCACCATGTTCGGCAGCGACATATCCTGCACATAGCTCGCGCCGCCCGTCACCTTCGCGGGAATGTCGACGCGCGGCAGCGACTTGCCGATCACGACAAACGTCTTCGGATCCTTCAACGGCGAAACGGGTGATGCCATCCGGTGCAGATCGACGAGCTTCACGGCATCGCCATACGTGAGCGTGCGGCCGTCGGGAGCGTGAATCACGGCGTCGCGCGTGGTCAGTTTCGCGCTGTCGACGTGCAGGCCTTTCGCGGCGGCATCGACCAGCAGGCCGCGCACCTGTGCGGCAGCATTCAGCAGCGCCGTGCCGCTGTCGGCCATCGTGTGACTGCCGGCGGTGAGGCCTTCGTCGGGCGAGGCGCCCGTGTCGGCTGTGAGGAACGTGATCAGCGCGGGCGCCATATCCAGTTCTTCCGCCGCGACCTGCAGCAGCGCGGTACGCACGCCCGTACCGAGTTCGACCTTGCCGGTGTAGACCGTGACCTTGCCGGCGGGATCGATCTTGATCCATGCATCGAGAAACGGATTGGTTTTCAGGCTGCCCGCAAGCGCCTGCGTTTCCTTGCCGATATGCACGACAGCGCCTTCGTCGGCGATGACCTGCTGCGCGAGTGCCCGCGCGCCGGGAAAGAGGCTGAAGCTCACGACGAGCGCGCCCGACACCATGAAGCGTCGTCGGCCTTCGTTGAAATCGTCTTCTGCGTGGCTCATTGCGTGTCCTCGTGTACGCCCGTATTGCCGCCGTTCAGATGCGCGACCTCGCGAATCGCCGCGAGAATGCGCATATGCGTGCCGCAGCGGCACAGATTCGGCTCCATGTGCTCGCGCAGTTCGGCTTCCGTGGGGCGCGGATTGCGCTCCAGCAACGCCTGCGCGCGCATGATCATGCCCGCGATGCAGTAGCCGCACTGCGCCGCCTGATGGTCGACGAACGCCTGCTGAAGCGCGCCCGGACGTTCCGCTGTGCCGAGGCTTTCGATGGTCCGCACCGGCCGCGCGCCGATCGACGATACGGGAATCAGGCACGAAAACGTTGCCTTGCCGTCGACGATCACCGTGCACGCGCCGCATTGTCCGAGGCCGCAGCCGAACTTCGCGCCATGCAGGCCGAGTTCGTTGCGCAGCGCGTAGAGCAGCGGCGTCGACGGATCGATATCGAGTGCGTGCTGCACGCCGTTCACAGTGAGCTTGATCATCGCGCGTCATTCTCCTTTCTGACTTTGGCCACGGTCGCTTCGATATCCGGCCATGCGCCGCGCTGCGAGTAAGCGGCGCGCACGTACGACAGCAGATCGGCGATCTGCTCGTTGCTGTAGACGTCGCCGAAAGCGGGCATGTAGTTGAGCGTGTCCTCGCCGTGCCATCCAATGCCGCCCAGCACCATCTGGATAGCGTTGCGCGGCGTGGCGGCGTTGACGGCGGTGCTGAAGGCGAGCGTCGGGCGCTGGCCGATCGACTGCATCGGCGATGCGTTGCCATGGCACTGCGCGCACGATGCGGCGAACAGCGTCGCGCCGCGCTGCTGCGAGGCCGTGAGCGGAACCGCGCTCGTCTGGATGGCGCGCGGTGTGTCCGATGCTGCGACGGACTTCTGCAGCGACAGGATGTACGTGGCGATCGCCTCGACGTCTTCGGCGGGCACGGTCGCGAGATCGCGCGTGACGGGCAGCATCGGACCCGCCGCCGCGCCGTGTTCGCTCGCGCGGCCCGTGCGCAGATAGGTCACGAGTTGCGCCTTGCTCCACGGCTTCGGTGCAGCGTTCAGCGTGTTGAGCGCGGGGGCGTCCCAGCCGTCGACCACGCCGCCGTCGAACGCATGTCCGGGCTGCTCGCCGCCGATCACGTTGAGCGGCGAATGACACGATGCGCAGTGCCCGAGCCCGTTCACAAGCAGGCGTCCGCGATTCCATTCAGCATCTTTCGACGCCTCTGCCTGCTGTTCGCCGGGGCGCAGAAAGAGCGCGTTCCAGAATGCGAGCAGCGGCCTGAAATTCAGCGGGAACATCAAGGCGTTCGCGGGCGCCGTCGCCTTCACGGGTTCGCGTGTCATCAGATACGCGTAGGCGGCCGCGACATCCGTGTCCGACATATGCGTGAAGTGGATATACGGAAACGCCGGATAAAGCAGATGCCCGTCACGCGACACGCCATGGCGGATCGCGCGTGTGAAGGCTTCGAGCGACCAGTTGCCGATGCCCGTTTCGGCATCGGGCGTGATGTTCGTCGCGTAGATCGTGCCGAACGGCGTCGCGAGCGGCAGGCCGCCCGCAAACGGCTTGCCGCCTTTCGACGTATGGCACACGATGCAGTCGCCGAGCGCGACCACGCGTGCGCCCGCCAGCTTCGTCTGACTGTCGAACGACGAAGGCGGCGGCGGGCTGACCGGCGCGATGGCCGGCTTGCCGATCAGCAAGGCGGCGGCGACGATCGCGGCCACGATCGCGACGCCCGCCACCGCTAGCAAGATGGGCCTGCGTATCATTGACACACGTGTCACAGAACGTTCCTCCGGGGCTGTGGCGGGGCAGCGTTTCCCCGCATGAACAGATCTAGCGTATCGACGTCGGCATGGAATTTCCTGAAGCGGCGCTAAAACGTTGTGAAGGCGGCGCGACCACGGTCATCAGCCGCTTGCCGAGCGAAATGCCGAGATCGGTCATCTGCTTGCCGCGCTGCAACTGCTCCGTTTCCCAGCGCGCGAGACGCTCGTCGATCGACATGCCTTCGCCGTTCGCGAGATCGAGTGCAAGCGCGAGCGAATGCGCATTCGCCGCGGCTTTTGCGGTGCTGCCCGCTGTGTGAGGACGCGGCACGGCGGCGGCATCGCCGATCAGCACCGCGCGCCCGAAGACCATCTGCGGCGCGCGCAGATCGACGATCGGCTGCATGAAGGGATCGTCCGTCGATTCGACGAGCGCGCGGAACGTCGGCCCGAGTTCCGCCTGTGCATCGCGGCGCAACTGTTCGATGTCGGTCTGCTTCATCGCGCCGGGCGGCAGCGATCGCGTGCGCGCAATGCCATAACGGTCGACCAGCAACTGCTTCAGCACATCTTCGCTATAGCGCCGATACCAGACCCAGTTCCAGCGCCGTTCGCCGACGCGCGTCTCGTCCCGTTCGCCGGGAATCAGATACGCGAGCGCCGAATGGCCCGCGCCGTGCTGAAACGCGAAGCGGTCGCGCAGCATGTCGGCGGCGTGCGCGGGCAGGTCGGGTTCCGGCACGAGGCCGCGCCACGCGACATAGCCCGCATAGGCGGGCGTCACATCGGGCAACAGGCGCTGTCTGAGCGTCGAGCGGATGCCGTCGGCGCCGATCAGCAGATTGGCCCGCTCGGTGCGTCCGCTGTCGAAACGGACGATCACTTCGTCGCCGTCTTGCTCGAAATCGGTGAAGGTTTCTCCCGCATGCAACGATTGCGCGGGCAACGCGTCTTTCATTGCGCGATATAGCAGGCTCCACGCGGTTTGCGTCTGCGGTATGTAGAGCCGCTCGACGATGTTGTCGTTGCGGTCCAGATAGATGCGCTCGCCGGAACGCACGCCTGCGGGGTTCGGCAGCGCGACGCCTGCGTAGCGGGCTGCGTGCAGCACATCGGGTTGCAGCACGATGCCGCCGCCGCGCGTGTCGAGCTGGTTCGGCGAGCTTTCGAAGACGTCGACCTGCCAGCCCGCCGCGCGCAACGACGTGGCGGCGAGCAGGCCGCCAAGCGAACCGCCGATCACGACGGCTCGCGGATACGACTGATGTTTCATGTTGCTATCCTGAGCGTTGCGGGATGCAACGCGTGAGTACGGATGCCGATACGTTATCCGTTGCGCGCGGCTGGCTGAATCCGTCTGCGCCGCAATCCCGCATTGCGCTGGACGCAACCAAAGTGCCTGACGGCGCGCGTAAGCTTCATTCGCGCCGCAGCGTGTGCGCTTCAGGAAATTTAAAGGTGGATATACGCGCGACGTCGCCGCGCGCATCGCATGCAGCAACGTGTTTAGTGAAAGCGCGATCTGTTTCGCCACATGCATCGCGCGATGTCATGCGCATGTCGGGCAGGGACTCGCAACGCCCGTCTGAAAGTGGACCAGGTAAATTTCACCCTGCTTATTAAGGTTTTTTAATGGCCCGCCAAAGTATTCTCTACTCCGTATTGCTACGCTGCACGATGCGTCGGAAGAGCCGGCTGCACGGGAGCACATGGCCGGGGCATCGTCCGGCGCGGAGGAGGCAGGATGAAGAGAAGCATTGCCGGCGTCGAGATTCCCGATAGCGCGCTGGCCCGGGCCGCATTCGAGCATGTTCGCGGCATCGAATCCGAATTGCTGTTGCAGCATGCGCTGCGCACGTTTCTGTTCGCTGCGCTGACGGGTTTCAGGGAAGCGCTCGATTTCGACGCGGACCTGCTCTACGTCGGCGCGCTGTTTCACAACGTCGGACTGAATCTGCGCTTCAGCCGTTCGCCGAACCGGTTCGAGATCGACAGCGCCAACGAGGCGCGCGAGTTCCTGCGCGCTCATGGTGTCGACGAATTCGCGGCGGAGGACGTATGGAACGCGATCGCGCTGCATACGACGCCCGGCATCCCCGATCACATGTCGGCGCTCGTGACGCTCGTCAGCGCGGGCGTGCAGATGGATGTGCGCGGCGCGCGCTATTACGAGTTCACGGCGCAGCAGCGCGACGCAATCGTGCACGCGTTTCCGCGCGAACGCGGCTTCAAGACGAGGCTGATCGAAGCGTACGCGCGCGGCATGGAGCATCGTCCTGAAACCACATTCGGCACGGTCAACGCGGACGTGCTCGACCGATGGGATCCCGACTACCGGCGCCTCAACTTCTGCGGACTCGTGCTGGGTTCGGAATGGCCGAACTAGCCGCGCGTGCGCAACATCAGAACATTCAGTCAAGGTCGATCGATGAACACCCCGGCTCTTCTTCCCAACCTGCCCGATGCGGCAACGACGGATCTGGGCATGCCCTATTCGTCGCTGGAGTTTCGCCAGCATCAGATGTTTCCGCGGCTGTCCGCCCATGAAATCGCCAGCCTGCGCCGCTTCGCGCAGCCGATGTCGTTCAAGGCGGGCGAGCTGATCTTCGAAACGGGCCGCGTTGCGCTGGGCCTGTTCGTGCTGCTGCATGGACGCGTGCGGATTCATTCGCGCGACAGCTTCGGCCGCTCGACGCTCATCACCGAACACGACGACGGCCACTTCATGGCGGAGATGGCGCAACTGTCGGGCAAGCCCGCGTTGATCGACGGCGTGGCGTTGACCGATTGCGAAACGCTCGTGGTGTCGCCGGAAAAGCTGCGTGCGTTGATCGTCGCCGATGCGCAGCTCGGCGAGCACATCATGCGCGCGCTGATTCTGCGCCGGCTCGGTCTGATCGAGCAGGGGCTCGGGCCCATCATCGTCGGTAATGGCGACGATGCGCGGCTCGTCAGATTGCAGGGCTTTCTGCGCCGCAATGCGTATCCCGCGATGGTGATCGACGCGCGCCACGACACGGAAGCCGTGACGCTGCTCTCGGACATCACTACAGGCCCCGACGACTTCCCGCTGGTGTTCTGCCCGAACGGCTCCGTGCTGCGCGCGCCGGACGAAGCGCAACTCGCGTCGTGCCTCGGTCTCGTGCCGACCTTCGAGCGCTCGCATGTGTACGACGTGGCCATCGTCGGCGCGGGGCCGGCAGGGCTCGCCGCGGCCGTGTATGCGGCCACGGAAGGGCTGTCCGTCGCCGTGTTCGACCAGCGCGCGCCGGGCGGGCAGGCGGGCGCGAGTTCGCGCATCGAGAACTATCTGGGCTTTCCGACGGGCATCTCGGGCCAGGCGCTCGCGGCGCGCGCGTTTCAGCAGGCCCTGAAGTTCGGCGCGCATCTGGCGATACCCGGCAAGGTCATGAACGTCGACACGCAGGACGGCGCCTATGCGCTGACACTGATGGACGGTCAGCGCGTCTGCACGCGTACGCTCGTCGTCGCGAGCGGTGCGGCGTACCGGAAGCCCATCGTCGCGGATTTCGACCGCTACGAAGGACGCGGCACGTATTACTGGGCGTCGCCCATCGAGGCCAAGCTTGTCAAAGGCCAGGACATCGTGCTGATGGGCGGCGGCAACTCGGCGGGCCAGGCCACCGTGTTCCTCGCCAACTTCGCGCGCAGCATCCGCGTGCTGATTCGCGGCGCGGACCTGAACGCGAGCATGTCGAAGTATCTGATCGACCGGATCGGCTCGTTGCCGAACGTTTCGGTGTGCACGCGCTGCACGTTGAAGGCGCTCGAAGGCGACGAAGCGGGGCTGACGCAGGTTCACATCCGGCGCGAAGACGAGGGCGACGAAGTCATCGACACGCGCCATCTGTTTCTGTTCATCGGCGCGGATCCGAAGACCGACTGGCTCACGTCGAGCGGCGTCGAACTCGATAGCCGCGGCTTCGTCGTGACGGGCTTTGCGCGGCGCACGCAAACGCATGTCGATACGGGCATTCACTATCCGCTCGAAACGAGCTTGCCCGGCATGTTCGCGGTCGGCGACGTGCGCTCGGAATCGACCAAGCGCGTGGCGTCGGCGGTCGGCGACGGTGCGGCTGTCGTCAGCCAGATTCACGCTTATCTCGCGCAATACAACATGGCTGCACAGAACATTTAAGAACAATTAGCGGCCGCTGTGCGTGGGACTCGCTATGCTTCGGCGCATATCGAAGCGAGTGAGAGAGAACCATGACGAGTCTTCATGCATGGCGCGCGGTGTGGCTGCGCGCATGTCTGCTTGTGTTGTGCGTGTGCGGCGCGGCGTTACCCGTCGACGCATTCGCTGCCGCGCCGAAAGCGGGCACGCAGGCGCCCGGCTTCTACCGGATGACGCTCGGCGATCTGGAAGTGACGGCGCTGTCCGACGGCACGCATCCTTTTCCGATCGATACCGTCGTGCAAGGCGTATCGAAAGCCGATATCCAGCGCGATCTCGACCGCGAGTTCCTGCAGCCGCCCGTGCAAGGCTCGATCAACGCGTTCCTGATCAACACAGGCACGAAGCTCGTGCTCATCGATTCCGGCGCGGGTGTGCTGTACGGCGATTGCTGCGGCAAGCTGCTCGCGAATCTGCGCGCGTCGGGCTACAAGCCCGAAGACGTCGATGAAGTGTTGCTCACGCATCTGCACAAGGATCATGTGGGCGGCATCGTGACGAACGGCGCGATGACGTTTCCGAACGCCGTCGTTCGCACGAGCCAGGCCGAGGCCGACTACTGGCTAAACCCTGCGAACAAATCGAAAGCGCCCGCGTTGCTGAGCAGCTTCTTCGATGCCGCGAGCGCGTCCGTTGCGCCGTATGTCGCGGCGGGGCGCTTCAAGCCGTTCACCGGCAGCGACGTCGAGATCGAGCCGGGCATCCGTGCGCTCGTCGTGCCGGGACATACGCCGGGGCACAGCGCGTATGTCGTCGAAAGCGCGTCGCAACGGCTCGTCGTGTGGGGCGACATCGTGCATGTGGCCGCGATCCAGTTGCAACACCCGCAGGCCTCCGTCGAGTACGACAGCAATGCCGCCGACGCGCAGCGCGTTCGACGCGAGATGCTCGACCTCGTTGCCGGACGGCGCGATCTCGTCGCGGCAGCGCATATTGCGTTTCCAGGGCTCGGGCATATCCGCAAGGACGGCGCGACGTATCAATGGGTGCCCGTCAACTACGACGCAGCGCCGCGACGATGACGTTGTCGCGTGACGGCGATGCCCGCAGGCGGAACGGCTCACTGAATGATGGTGCAACGACTTCAAAATTTTCGAATGGATCGTTCGGATTTTTCCATCCACGCAATCGGCGTGCCGTTCTAGACTGCCAAGCACGTCCACCCGTATGCCGCATGCTTCGTATCGTGCCCTGCCCGAACAAGGTTTTCGCTCTGTTTCTTTTATATGGCAACGCGCGCCATGACGCGTTGCACGTCCACGCCATTTGCTTATGATCCGCATCGGACCGCTTGAGATCGACCTTGCGCGCCGTGAAGCACGCGTCGACGGCAAGACGGTGCGCATCAGTAATCGTGCCTTCGACATACTCGAATTGCTGATCGAGGCGCAGGGCGGGCTGGTCTCGAAGGAAGCGATTCTGGAGCGCGTGTGGCCCGAAACCGTGGTCGGCGACAACAACCTTCAGGTGCACATGTCGGCGCTGCGCAAACTGCTCGGCGAGAGCCGCGACCTGATCAAGACGGTTGCGGGGCGCGGCTACCGGCTCGTGCGTGGCGCGCCCGTCGCGCGGCAGTTGGGCGATACCGGGCGTCGTACGTCCGTACCGCACAACCTGCCTGCCTACAGTTCCGCGCTGGTCGGCCGCGACGATGCGATTACGCACGTATGCGATGCGCTCGGCAATTCGCGGCACGTCACCTTGCTCGGCTCGGGCGGCATCGGCAAGACGCGGGTGGCGATCGAAGTCGCGCGCCATCTGCTGGAGCAGGCGCCGGGCGGCGTGCATGTCGTGTCGTTGAGCGCCGCGTCGGATACGAACGGCGTGCTGGCGATGCTCGCGTCCGTGCTCGGCGTGCATCCCGAAGGCAGTGCCGCGACGCGCGAGCGCATCGTCGAAGCGATCGGCGGACGGCGCATGCTGATCGTGCTCGACAGCTGCGAGCATGTCGTCGATGCCGCTGCGCAGCTTGCGCATCATCTGCTGACGGCATGTCCGCAACTGCGTGTGCTGTCGACCAGCCGCGAGCCGTTGCGCATTCCTTCCGAGACCTTGTACTGGGTGCCCGCGCTCGATGTGTCCGAGCCGAACGACGACACGCCGCAGGTGCTCCGCTGCAGCGCCGTCAATCTGTTCCTGATGCGAGCCCGCGCAATCGATGCGCGCTTCGCCGCCGACGAGCCCAGCATCCACGTGACGGGCATGGTGTGCCGGCGTCTCGACGGCATTCCGCTCGCGATCGAACTGGCGGCTGCGCGCGCGGCGCTGCTCGGCATCGACACGCTCGCGGCGCATCTCGACGACCGCTTCGGCATGTTGACGGGCGGCACGCGCACCGCGTTGCCGCGCCATCAGACGCTCAAGGCGACGCTCGACTGGAGTCATGCTTTGCTCGACGAAGCCGAACGCAAGACCTTGCGCCGCATCGGCGTGTTCGCCGATCGCTTTCCTCTCGAAGCCGCGATTGCGGTTGCGGCAGACAGGGTCACGCGCGAACTCGACGTGGTCGCGGCGGTGGCCGCGCTGGTCGAGAAGTCGCTGGTGGTCGCGAGCACGGAGCCGGGTCATGCCGCGTTCCGTCTGCTGGAAACGACGCGCATGTACGCGCTGCAAAAGCTCGACGACAACGGCGAGCGGCGCATGGTCGCGCTGAATCACGCGCGTTATCTGTCGGCGCTGATCGATGGCGATGCGGCGGGCAAGTCCGCTGGCGAAAGCTGGCGCAGCCGGATGCCCGCATTGCTCGACGAGGTGCGCGCGGCGCTCTCGTGGGTGCTGTCCGATGACGGCGACGAAGCGTTGCGCGAAACGCTGCCTGTCAATGCCGTGTTTCTGTTGTATGAGTTGTCGCTGATCGACGAGTGCTGTGTGTGGGCGCGGCGCGCGCTCGCCGCGCTGCCGGCCGATTCCGCTCGCACGTCGCCGCGTATGCGTACGCGGCTGCGGTTGCTGGCGGCGCTCGGTGCGTCGCTCGTGCTCGTGCATGGGCCGAATGCCGAGACGCATACGATCTGGAACGACGTGCTGACATCGGCGGTCGCGTCGGGCGACGAAGCGTTCGAGGCGCGTGCGTTGTGGGGCATGTGGAATGCGTGTCAGACGTCGGGCTCCGTGCACGACGCACTCGAATACGCGCGTCGCTACACAGCCTTCGTCGCCGATGCCGCGGATGTGCGCGGCGCGATTCTGGCTTATCGGCTGATGGGCGTGGCTGCACATTACGCAGGCGATCAGCGCTGTGCGCGGCTGTCGTTCGAGCAGTTGCTCGAAGTCGGCGACAGTCTGCGTACGCGGATGCCCCTCGGACATTTCGCGGATCAGGTGCTCGTGAGCCGTGCGTCGCTGGCGCGTGTGCTGTGGCTGCAAGGTTTGCGCGATCAGGCGCTGGCGCTCGCCGAAGATGCCGTGATCGAAGCGTGCAGCAAGGATCAGGCGATGATCGTCTGCTATGCGCTGGCCGAGGCGCTGGTGCCGCTGTCCTTGCTGTCGGGCAAACGCGACTGCGCGCGGCGCGCGATCGCGGTGCTGCGCGACACGTCGTCGCGCGCGCGGCTCACACTGTGGCAGGCGGCTGCGCGCTGCTTCGACGCGTGGCTGCGTTCGCTGGACGATGTATCGGCGCAAAGTCTCGATGGTTTTCGCGCGGCGCTCGCCGAACTCGATGCGCTGAAATTCGGCGCACCGTTCGCGATGCTCGCCGCACAGTACGCTATCGCGCTGATGCGCGCGGGACGGCACGACGAAGCGAAGCACGTTGTCGATAGCGCGCTCGCACGTTGCGATCTCGCTGGCGACTTCTGGTTCATCGCCGAATTGCGGCGGCTGCGCGGCGAACTGCCGCTTGCGGGTGGTGCCGTCATCGATAGCGACAGCGATGCGGGCCGTGATGCGGAGACATGGTTCGTGGCTGCGCTCGAAGAAGCGTCGGCGCAAGGCGCGCGCTCGTTGCAACTGCGCGCAGCCACGAGTCTTGCGCGGCTTTGGCACAGACTGGGCCGCGAAACGGAAGCCGCGCAGCTGCTGCAATCGGCGTGCGCGAATGTGTGCGAAGGCCGCGACTTCGACGACTTCAAGGCCGCAGGACAACTGCTGATGCAGGTGAAAGGGCTGGTGCACAAGCCGGTCGCGACATCGGGCGAACGCCGGCACGCGGACAAGACGACGCGGCTCTTGAGCGCGCCGTCATTGCGAAAGTACGCGTGACGCGTTGAACGCAGCGGTCAGGCCATGGCGGCGAGCCGCATCGCCACTTCGTCGATCAGGTCGTGTCGGTCGAGTTGATCCACCCACCAGCGCAGCGCCTTGCCCGCTTCGTCGTCGCGCCATGCGAGATAGAAGTGCGTGACGTTGCGCATACCGGAGACTTCCTTGCGCACCAGTTGCCCGCGATTCACAGGCGCGGCGGCGATACATTCGGGCACGGTGCCGACGCCGAGGCCTTTGATCTGCGCGGCGAGCTTCGCGTCGAGTGTCGGGACGGTCAGCACTTCCTGATTCGCGGCGAGTGCGATCGTGCGCGGCGCGAGCTTGCGTGACGTATCACTGATCGCGACCGCGCGATGACGCGCGACGGTTTCCATCGTCAAAGGTTCGGCGGCCGATGCAAGCGGATGATTCGGCGCGACCACGAACGTGTGCTTCAGCGAGCCGATCGGCTTCGCGACGAGATTCGCGATGGGCGGCGGTTCGCCCGCTGCGCCGACGACGAGATCCGCGCGCCGCGTGATCAACGCATCCCATGTGCCGCCAAGCGTTTCCTTCGACAACAGCAGCCGCGTGCCGAGATTGAGCTTGTAGAAGTCGGTTACGTGAGGCCAGATCAGGTCGAACGGGATGATCTCGTCGATCGCGACGCGCAGTTCCGATTCCCAGCCGTGTTCGATGCGCTTCGCTTTCTGTTCCAGTTCGCGCGCGGCTTCGAGCAGACGCCGTCCCTCTTCGACGATGACCCTGCCCGCGTGCGTGAGCTTCGCGCGACGTCCGCTGCGTTCGAACAGCTTGACCCCAAGATCGACTTCCAGCTTCTGCACGAGATACGTCAACGACGACGGCACCTTGTGCAGTTCTTCCGCGGCGGCAGCGAAGGTACCCGTGCGATCGATGGCGTCGAGTGCCTGGAGGACTTCGAAAGAGAGGTTCATGTAGGGCGTCGTGTGCGATGCGCGGCGTGTATGCGAAGCGTTTTCAGCTTGCGTCGCGCCGATGCGTTGAATGGGTCGTCGCCAATAGCATGCAGGTGCATCGTCGTTCGCGCAATACATGAATCTCATTGTTTGCCGCCTGCAAGCATGAGCGTGCGATTCGGCAATCGACGCAGCGCCGCTTCGCGCACACTGGAAGCCTTCAACGTACGCGTCGTGCGTCGCGCGTCGTACACGGCGACGCGCATTCCGTACCGATCATCCGGCACAAACACAGGCACCTTATGAATGGCGATGCAGGCATTGCGGTACGTCCGCAATGGCGTGACGAACTCAGGCAGTACTGGCGCGAAGACTATCCGCGCTTCAGGCACACCGCGAAGGTCGCGATCGCGTCGACGCTCGCGATGGGTCTGTGCATGCTGCTCGAATTGCGTGGCCCTGCGACAGCGATGGTGTCGTGCATCGTCGTGATGATGTTCCAGCAAAGCGGCATGGTGATCGCGCGCGGATTCTATCGCGGACTCGGCATGCTGGGCGGCAGTCTCGCGGGCCTCGCACTGGTGTCGCTGTTCTCGCAGGCGCAGTGGATGTTCCTGCTCGTGCTCGCATCGTGGATCGGGGTGTGCGTGTTCGCGTCATCGTACTTCCGCAACTTCCAGTCGTATGGCTTTCTGCTGACGGGCTATGCGACGGCCATCACGTCGCTGCCCGCGTTGTCGAATCCGTATGGCGTGTTCGACAACCTCGTCTATACCGTGAGCGAAGTGGTGATCGGCGTGGCATGCGCGAGCCTCGTCAGCGCGCTGATCTTTCCGCGCCGCGTGGCGCTCGATCTGGTCGCAGCGAGCAACGGCAACATCGGTCATCTGTTCGCCGCGATTCACGCGCTGCTCGGCACTGCGCTGCCGAAGGACGGCTTCGGCACGATGCTCGATCTGCTGCGCGAACGCGCGAACGTGCAAAGCCTGCGCGGGGGCGCCGTGTTCGAAGACCCGTCGATCCGTTTGCAGAATCATGCGTTCATCAAGGTCGATACGTATTTCATCGATGCGCTGGTCTCGGCGCACATGTTGCATGAAGTGATCGCGGGGACACCGCATGCGCGGCAGGTTGCGAACGAACTGGTCGACGCATTGCTGTCGATCGTGCCGAAGGGTTTGGCTCCTGACACGCCCGTAGAACAGCAAATCGATGTGTTACAGCTTCCGCTCGCCGAGTTCGAACGCGGGCTCGCGGGCCGCATCGACGCGCTGTTGCAAACCACGCACGACGAGCCGCAGCGCATCTCGATCGAAACGACGGGCGCGGCGCTGCATGGCTTCGTCGGCAATCTGCGCGAGCTGTGCCGCAGTTTCGTCGAAGCGCGCCGCGCCGATCGCCGGTCGTGGCAGCAATCGGTGCTGCGCTCGCTCACGCATATCGACAGCACGCGCGCCACGTCCAATCGCGCGGCAGCGATCATCAACGGCATGCGCGCGGCGGCCGCCGTGCTCGCCGTCGGTGCAATCTGGATCGCGTCGGGCTGGGTCGGCGGATCGAGCGCGCTGGTGTCGGTCGCGATCGTCAGCGCGTTGTTCACGCTCGCGCCCGATCCCGTCGTAGCCAGCTGGCAGATGTTCTGCGGCTGCGTCGCCGGGACGATCGTGGGCTTCGTGATCAGCTTCTTCGTGTTCCCGCTGTTCGACAGCTTTGGGCTGCTTGCCGCGTGCCTCGCATTTCCCATCATGTTCAGCACATACCTGAATACGTTTCCGAAAACAGCGACGCTCGGTCTCGGCTTCGGCGTGTTCTTCTGCTATTCGGTCAACGTCGCGAACCCTGTGACCTATCATCCCGCGCAGTTTCTCGACACTGCCTTCGGCCTGTCGCTCGGCATCGCTGCCGCCGCCGTCGCGTTTTCGACGATCGTGCCGCTCGCGGGCGACTGGATCTCGAAGCAGTACCTCAAGCAGATGCGCTCGCTGGTCACGAAGTCTGCGCGCGATCGCGGTCTCGACGATCTCTTGCAGCGCTTCGAGTCGGGCATGCGCGGCTTCATCATGCTGATTGCGTCCGCGCCGGCGGGCGAGCGTGTGGATCAGACGCGGCTGGTCGCGTCGGCATTCGCGGCACTCGAAGTCGGCCGCGCGATGATCGTGATCCGCAAGGACACGGAGCGCGTGGCCGCGTGGTTGCCGGACGGCTGGCGAGCGGTGCAGGACGAATGGCTCGATGCGCTCGCCGATGTGTTTGCCGCTGCCACAACGGAATCGCGAGCACGCGCGACGAACGCGACCTTGCGTGCCGAACAGGCGCTTGCGCGTGTCGAGCCCTCTGTTTCAACGGCCGATTCTTTGCTCATGAAGCGCATGCGCAGGCTGATGCGTTTCAGCGCGCTGATGCTGGGCGACGATACGTTGCCGCTGTGGCAGGCCGCGAACGCGGCAAAGGGAGTGCCGGCATGAAGCAGCGCGCGTCTATTGTGAAGACGGCATATCGCGCGATGGCGACGGCCACGCTGAGCATGCTGCTCTGCTCGTGCATCAGCAGCGGCGGCATTCGTCCGCATGAGACGGCGCTGAACCCGGCATCGCTCGATGCGGGAAACGCGATCCACACCACACGTCAGGACGCCGCATGGCCTTCCGACCGATGGTGGCGCGAGTGGAACGATCCGCAACTCGACACGCTTGTCGACGACGCGACGGCAGGTAATCCCGGCCTGAAGGAAGCGCAGGCGCGCATCGATAACGCGCGATTCCAGGCGCAGATCGCCGGCGCGTCCGAACTGCCGCAGGCGAGCGTGGGCGGCAACTTCGAGCGCCAGCGTTTCGCGCGCTACAACACGCCCGCGCCGCCGGGCGGCACGACGGTCTGGAACAACAGCATCACGGGCGATCTGTCATACGACCTCGACCTGTGGGGTAAGGAGCGCGCGATCCGCGAAGGCGCGCTCGATGCCGTGCAGGCGTCCGTGGCCGACGACCGTTTCGCCGTCGTCGAACTGCAGACGGCTGTGGTGCGCGCCTATGTTCAACTCGCGCTGCAGTATGCATTGCTCGACGCGTACCAATCCGTGCAGGCCGAAGAACAGCGCACGCTCGATATCGCGCAGCGCCGCCTGGCAGCGGGCATCGGCAGCCGGCTCGAAGTATCGCAAGCGACGACGCAGGCGGCGATGAGCGTGACCAAGGTGCAGGAAGCGCAGCAGCAACTCGCGCTGAGCCGCATCGATATCGCGGCGCTCGCAGGCAAGGGTGCCGGTTACGGCGACACGCTGAAGCGTCCCGCGCTCGCGCTGAACGTGCCGATCGCGTTGCCCGCGTCGCTGCCCGTCGATCTGATCGGTCATCGGCCCGATATCGTCGCGCAACGCTGGCGCGTGCTCGCGGCGGAAAAGGGCATGGCGGCCGCGCATGCCGCGTTCTATCCGAATATCGATCTGCTCGCGACGGCATCGCTGGGATCGGCGGCGACTTTCGGCGGCTTCTTCAATCTGCTGAACAGCAACGGCGCGGGCCATAGCCTCGGTGCGGCCATTTCGCTGCCGATCTTTGATGGCGGGCGCCTGCGAGGCGAATACGGCGTGGCCGTCTCGGATCGCGACGCCGCCGTCGATGCGTACAACGCGGCCATCGTCGACGCGATGCGCGGCGTCGCGGCGCAGGTCACGTCGCTGCGCTCGCTCGATGCGCAACAGGCGTCGATCGACAGCACGCTCGATGCAGCGCGCGATGCGTATCGGCTTGCCGATTCGGGTTATCGCAACGGCATCACGGAGTTTCTGAACGTGCTCGTCGCGCAGGACGCGCAACTCGAACAGGAAGAGCGGCTCGCCGGCGTACAGGCCAAACGGCTCGACGCGTGGGCGCTGCTGATGAAAGAACTGGGCGGCGGTTTCGCCGCGACGGCAGCCGACCGCGCTGCAATGGAGCCTGATCATGCCCGCCGAAATTGAAATCGGTTCGTTTCTCGTCCCTTATCTGCTGCCTGTGCTGATCGGCTGCGTGATGGTGTTCGTGGTGCTCGATCTGCTGTTTGCGCGGCTCGGCGTGTATCGCTACGCGTGGCATCCGGGGCTGTTCCGCGTCGCGCTGTTCGCGGCGATGTTCAGCGGCGTTTCGCTGCTGGTGCGCGGGTGAGGCAGGACGTGAACGCTCTCCTCAAGACTGAATCCGCCTGCACACAACCATGACGATGAAACCGCAATCTTTCCTGCGCGCGCTCTTCACGCTGACGATCCTGCTGGTCGCCTTCGTGCTGGTGCGCCTTCTGTGGGTCGACTACACGTATTCGCCGTGGACGCGCGACGGCCGCGTGCGCGCCGATGTGATCGACGTGGCGACGGACGTGTCGGGGCTCGTCAGCGAAGTGCGCGTGAAGGACAACCAGTTCGTGCATCGCGGCGACGTGCTGTTCGTGCTCGACCCGTACCGTTTCCACTACGCACTGGCGCAAGCCGATGCCGACGTCGCTCGTGCCCAGGCGGAGATGGCGCGGGCGAAGGCGCAGACGGCGGAGGGCGCGTCGCTCGATCAGATGAAGCGCGCGCAGGCGGCGCGTCGCGCGAATCTCGCGGGCGACGTGATTTCCGACGAAAGCCGTGACGATGCGACGTCGGCGGCGAACCAGACGGACGCGGCCTATCGCGCCGATGTCGCGGCCTATGCCGCCGCCGAAGCGCAATATCAGGCGGCACTCGTCGAGCAGCAGACGGCGCAGCTGAACCTGACGCGCAGCGTCGTGAAGGCGCCCGCCGACGGCTACATCACGAACCTGAACCTGTATCCCGGCGACTACGCGACGGCGGGCAGCGCGAGGATGGCGCTGATCGACTCGGACTCGTTCTGGGTCTACGGCTATTTCGAGGAAACGAAGATTCCGCGCGTGCATGTCGGCGATCATGCCGTGGTGCGGCTGATGTCGGGCGGCGTGGACATTCAGGGACACGTAGACAGTCTGTCGAGCGGCATCGCCGATCGCGACAATCCGACCAGTACGGGCGATCTGCTGGCGAACGTGAATCCGATCTTCACGTGGGTGCGGCTCGCGCAGCGCGTGCCCGTGCGCGTGCATCTCGACAACGTGCCGCCCGGCGTTCACCTCGCGGCGGGGATGACGTGCACCGTCACGTTGCAGCCGGGCAGGAACGTACGTTCGTAATGTGCCTGTCTAACGTCCCGCCGCGCGCCGCCACGCGCCCGGCGACATGCCAACCGACTTCAGGAACACGCGGCTCAGATGGCTCTGGTCGGCGAAACCGCAGAAGCTGGCGACTTCGGTGAGCGTCATGTCGGTCGCGCCGATCAGCTGCCGCGCTTCCGTCACGCGCTGTTCGAGCAGCCACTGATGCGGCGTGCGCCCTGTGGCGCGCGTGAAGGCGCGGATGAAATAGCCGCGCGACAGATTGCATTCGCTGGCGACGTCGGCGATGGATGCGCCGTGCCGCGACCGTTCGATCAGCAATTCCTTCGCGCGCGCCTCGTGCGCGTGTGACAGCGCGCCTTTCGCGCGCGGCGACGGCGTGCGCAGGTTGCCGTAGCGCTGCGCGAGGTGCGTGCCCATGATGACGCTCATCTGCTCGACGAATAGCGAACCGATCGCGCCGTAATGCGCGAAATGGCCGTCGAGCGCACGCGCGAGGTGGCCGAGCACGGGGTCTTTCTGTTCGAGCGCGCAGGTGAGTCCGCCGATACCGCGTCCGTCCGTTTCGTCGCCGAGCCGCGAGAAGAATGCGCGCGATAATTCGACCAGCACGAAGTCGAAATTCCCATATAGATCGGCACGATAATCTTCTGAGAAATCGCGGATATAAATCGAATCCGATTCGAACCGTTTAGCGACAGTGCGCTCGCCGTTAAAAATATTCCGCCGATGCCCGCTGTTCAGCGAAATGCCGACCAGAAAACCGCGGTCGCAGGCGGGCATCGCGACGCGATCCAGATGGGCGTCGTCCATGCATTTGCGGTAGAAGCGGATGTCGCCGATATCCAGTTCGATGTCCTTGCGCAATTTGCTCGACACGCATCCAAGGGTGTCCTTTGGCTTGGGCGGCGCGGCTGCCGCGGGGTGTGCGCAGGTCAACATGGACAATTTCCTCGATTCATGCATTGCCGGCGAAACATAATCCGATCAGTTTACACGGAAGCAAACATGGCAAATTAATCAGCGCGCGTTTGCCGGCTAATATGTCCATATGCCGGGATGATTTGCGCGCTTTGAATGGTCGGTATTCTGGCGGATTTTGCAGGTTTGCGGACGTCGGTGCCGGCTCAATGCGCAAGATGTGAAGCCGGCCTCATAACCTTGAAAAACGCTCACAAAGTCTAATCAGGTCACTATTATTCAAGACATGTAGTGACGGCCTGTTTACAATCAGTTCCACTTTGTTTAGCCAGCCCATTCGCCTTGTCCCGTCATCCCAATGGTTGGGTCGTGCAGGCGCAAACCGGGCAAGCCACTGAACACCCTCGCGGCGGCAGAGACGCGCGCCCGATTCTCCACCTTCAACCAGGTGCACACCATCGGTCAATCGAACTCGCGAACTGCGTTTGCTGGAGGCGCCATGATTCAGATCGGCACATTGCTCGTCAACTTCGAACAGCGAGAGATTCGTCAGCAGGGCCGGTCAGTTCGGATCGGGGCCCGTGCATTCGACATTCTCGAAGTGCTGTATCGCGCGGACGGCGGCATCGTGTCGAAGGACGCCATCATGGACGCTGTGTGGCCGGGCTCGATCGTCGAAGAGAACCGGCTGCAGGTGCACATCGCGGCGCTGCGCAAGCTGTTCGGCGCGGACCGCGAACTCATCAAGACCGTGCCGGGGCGCGGCTATCTGCTCGTGTCGGAGAACCGTCACGCGCGCGCACCGGAGCGTCAAACCGGCACGCCCACGGGCGGCGGTTTGCCTGCCTGTTCGGCGACGCTGGTCGGCCGTCATGTCGAAGTCGCGCAGATCGTCGACCGGCTGGGGCAGGCGTCCGTCGTCACGCTGGTGGGCGCGGGCGGCATCGGCAAGACGTGTCTCGCGGTGCATGTCGCGCGGGACATGCGCGAGCGCCTGGGCGAGCCGGTGTGCTTCGTCGAACTCGCGAAGGCGTCGACGCGAGAGGCCGTGCTCAAGACGCTCGCGAGCGCATTGCGGATCGACGCGTGTGACGACTATCTGACCCAGGAACGGCTCGCCGATACGCTTGCGGCCGCGCCGTGCCTGCTCGTGCTCGACAACGCCGAGCACGTGATCGACGTGATCGCGACGCTCGTCGAGGCGCTCACCGCGCGCGCCCACACGCTGCGCGTGCTGGTGACGAGCCGCGAGCCGCTGCATATCTGGGCCGAGTCCGTGTTGCGCATCGAGCCGCTTGCGGTGCCCGCGAGCGACTCGTCGGCCCGCGCGATCCTCGCGCATTCGGCTGTCGAACTGTTCCTGAACCGCGCGAAGTCGGTCGCGCCGGAATGCGGCGCCGAAGAAAACACCATTCGTCTCGTCGGTGAAATCTGCCGGCGGCTCGAAGGCCTGCCGCTCGCCATCGAACTCGCGGCGGCGCGCGTGGCGACGCTGGGCGTCGAAGGCGTGGCGTCGCGTCTCGACGACCGCCTGAACCTGCTGACGGGCGGTCTGCGCTCGGCATTGCCGCGTCATCAGACCTTGCGCGCGACCTTCGACTGGAGCTACGCGCTGCTCGATGCGACCTCGCGGATGCTGTTCAGGCGGCTCGGCTTCTTCGCGGGCGCGTTCACGTTCGACGCCGTCTGCACGGTCGCCACCGAACCCGACATGCCCGTTGCCGCCGTCATATCTAGCCTGAGCGAACTGGCCACCAAGTCGCTGCTGACCGTCGAGTTCTGCGGCGCGATCGCGCAATACCGGCTGACGGAATCCACGCGCGCCTACGCGATGGAAAAGCTGCGCGACGAAGGCGAGCTGCAGCGCATCGCGTCGCGGCACATGGCGTATCTGCAGGAACGGATCGAGCACGGCAAGCAGCCCGTCGGCGATCTCGCGCACGGACTGCCTGCCGCCGAACCGCGCCTCGCACTCGACGACGCGCGTGCCGCGTTTGAATGGGCGTTCTCGCCGGGCGGCAATCCGGCGCTCGGCGTTGCGCTGGCGGGCTCGCTCGTGGGCACGTTGATGCAGGGCTCGCTGCTGCACGAGTGTCATGAGCGCTCGGGCCGCGCGCTGGCCGCGCTCGACGCGCTGCCGCGCGGTTCCGTCGACACGCTTTGCGAAATGCGCCTGTGTTCCGCGTATGCGTCGACGCTGCTGCATTCGGGCGGCGCAATGCAGGAAGCGGGTCCGCTGTGGAAACGCGTGCTGCTGCTCGCACGCGAATCGCGCGACGAAGCCTTCGAAGCGCGCGCGTTGTGGGGCGCGTGGAATTCGACGCTCGCGTGCTCGGACATTCATGCGTCGTTCCGCTTCGCGACGCGTTTCCAGGCATTCGCGGAGCGCTGCGGCACGCCGTGGCAACAGATTCTCGCCGCCGAGATGATCGCCGTTTCGCTGCATTGCTTCGGCGAACACGAGCAGGCGCGCGCGCGGCTGGAGCGGGCCATCGCCGCGATGACGGAACTCGGGTCGACGGCGCCCGGCCGGATGAGTCTTCCCGTCGATCCGTACAACTTCGGCAACGGCACGCTCGCGCGCATCGTGTGGATGCAAGGCCATCCCGAGCAGGCGATGCAGCTCGTCGAGAACGTCGTCAATTCGATCCGGCCCGACATGCTGGAGCCGTCGCTCAGTCACGTGCTCGCGGTGGCCGCGGTGCCTATCGCGCTGCAATGCGGCGAACTCGAAGCGGCGTCGCGCTATCTCGCCGTGCTGCAATCGCAGGTCGCGCTGAACCGCTTCGAGATCTGGCAGGCGTATGCCGAGTGTCACGCGGGTCACCTCGATATTCTGCAGGGACATCCGCACGCGGGTCTCGCGAAGCTCGAAGCGGCGCTGCAACGTTTGATGTCGTTCGGTTTCCGGCGCGTGCTGACGCCGATGATCGTGATATGCGCGGAGACGCTGGTGCGAGCGGGGCGTATCGCCGAAGCGCGGACGCGACTCGACGAGGCGCTGGAGTTCTGTCAGGCACATGGCGAGCATTTTTTCATCGCCGAGCTTCAACGTGTGCTGGGCGTGGCCGCGCTCGAACAGGCGCGCGTGTTGCAGTCGGGCGGACGCGCGTCGATGGCCGACGAGTTCGAGACGAAAGGGCGGCGTCATCTGCTCGACGCAATACAGACGTCGAGAGAGCAGCACGCGCCGATGCTCGAAGTGCGCGCGGTGCTAAACTTCGCGGACCATCTGCTCGAACGCGGCGAGAGTTCGCGTGCTGCGTCGCTGCTTGTGGACGTGAGCAAGCGCATCGACATGCAGTCGAACGCACCCGATGTGCGTCGGCTCGCACAATTGTTGCACACGACATGCGCGATGCACCGTTCACACGATCTCGATGCGGACAGCGGCCAGCCCGTCATGGCCAGCGACATGTGAAGCGCGCTGCGCCGTTGCTTCGATCCGCCTGAAAATTCCTGAATGTCACCGCGCGTCTTCATGATGCGTCCATGCCCTGCAAGCCCGCGGCGTGCATTTAAGGACGTTTAAGCCGCGCGCAAGGACTTTGCGCTTGCACGCCGCTAAGCTCCGTCACTCGTGATACAGCCGGCATACCGGCTGCGTCCAGTCATTGACAACAGACCATCGCCGCGCATGCGTGCGCGATGCGATGCAACGACGGAGAACAACACAATGAGCACGAACTACACGGCGGCACCTTCGGAATCGCGACGCAGGCTGCTGTCAGCGGGGGCGACGATGGCGGGGGCCGTGGCGGCCATGTCGAGCCTGTCGGCTAACGCAGCGGGCACGGCGGGCGGTGCAGCCGCTGGCAATCACGCGGGGCGCGTACATCATCAAGGTGGCAGTTTCGTGAAAGCGAAGGACGGCACCGAGATTTTCTTCAAGGACTGGGGCACGGGCACGCCCGTCGTCTTTTCGCATGGCTGGCCGCTGTGCGCCGATGCGTGGGATCCGCAGATGCTGTTCCTCGTGA
Organism: Paraburkholderia sabiae; assembly: GCF_030412785.1. Taxonomy (NCBI): domain Bacteria; kingdom Pseudomonadati; phylum Pseudomonadota; class Betaproteobacteria; order Burkholderiales; family Burkholderiaceae; genus Paraburkholderia; species Paraburkholderia sabiae. The sequence continues at coordinate 1,763,191 of NZ_CP125296.1, read as the reverse complement.
ACCAGGGCTATCGCGTGATCGCGCATGACCGCCGTGGACATGGCCGTTCGGGCCAGTCGTCGGGCGGCAACGACATGGACACCTACGCGGACGATCTGGCCGCCGTGCTCGACGCGCTCGACGTGAAGAACGCGATGCTGGTCGGCCATTCGACGGGCGGCGGCGAAGTCGCGCATTACATCGGCCGTCATGGCTCGAAGCGCGTCGCGAAGGCCGTGCTGATCGGCGCGGTGCCGCCGCTGATGCTGAAGACGGAAGCGAACCCCGGCGGTCTCGCGATGTCCGTATTCGATGGGATCCGGACAGGTGTGGCTGCCAACCGCTCGCAGTTCTATCTGGATCTCGCGACGCCGTTCTATGGCTTCAACCGCCCGAACGCCAAGGTTTCGCAAGGGCTGGTTCAGGACTTCTGGCGTCAGGGCATGGAAGGCTCGATCAAAGGCCAGTACGAGTGCATCAAGCAGTTCTCCGAAGTCGACTATACGGAAGACCTGAAGAAGATCGACGTGCCGACGCTGTTCCTGCACGGCGACGACGACCAGATCGTGCCCATCGACGCATCGGCGAAGCGCGCGTCGAAGCTGGTAAAGAACGCGACGCTGAAGGTCTATGCGGGCGCACCGCACGGCATGTGCAGCACGCATGTCGAGCAGGTCAATGCCGATCTGCTGGCGTTCCTGAAGGCGTAATCGCCCGATGTCGTGCGGCGCGCGCTTCGGCGCGCCCGCGACGCGCAGCATGTCAAGCCGCCCGAGCCGTGTGCAGGGCGGCTTTTGTTCGTTGTACACTGATCGCGCTCCGCGATGCCTGGCATCGCGAACGCTTTAGCCTTCAACCTCACCTCAACAGATGACGACGATCAGGATCGGTCAACTCGAGGTCTCACTCGATCATCGCGAAGTGCGTCTCGATGGGCGGAAGATGCCGATCGGCAGCCGCGCATTCGACATTCTCGCGTTGCTGATCGCCGCCGATGGCGACCTCGTATCGAAAGACGAGATCATGCGCAGCGTGTGGCCGACCACGGTCGTCGAAAAGAACAATCTGCAGGTTCATATCTCCGCGCTGCGCCGTGCGTTCGGCGACGAGCGCGAGCGCATCGCCACGGTGCCCGGACGCGGCTATCGGCTGATGATGCAAGCGGACGCTGTCCTGTCTGCCGATGCCGCAAGCGAAACGCCCGTTGAGAGCGCGACGTCGTTCGCCGGATGTGACGCCGCGCGGCCCGCGCGTCAGCCGCTGCCCGCACGTATGCCGGAACTGATCGGCCGTCAGGATGCGCTCGATGGCGCGAAGGGCGCGTTGCGCGCGCATCAGACCGTGACGCTCGTGGGCACAGGCGGCATCGGCAAGACGAGGCTTGCTGTCGAAGTCGCGCATGCCGTCCAGCAGGACTTTGCCGATGGCGTGGTGTTCGTGTCGCTCGCCGCCGTGTATGACGCGCAGTCCGCGCTCGACGCGCTCGCTTTCGCGATGGGCAGCCGCCTGTCGGCGAGCCGCACGGCGCTCGCACAGATCGCCGCGGAATGGCGCGAGCGCGAGGCGCTCGTGGTGCTCGACAACTGCGAACAGGTACTCGAAATCGTCGCCGCGATCGCGGAAGCGCTGACGGGTGCGGGCAGCCGCATGCGCGTACTCGCGACGAGCCGCGAGGCGCTGCGCGTGCGCGACGAGATCGTCTATCAACTGCCGCCGCTTTCCGTGCCGACCGCGAACGATCCCGGCGCCGATGTGCTTCGCACAGCCGCCGTGCGCTTCTTTCTGGCGCGCGCGCAGGCCGACGGCGCGCAGTTTTCGCTCGACGAAACCAGCATTCGTCTGACGGGCGAAGTGTGCCGCCGGCTCGACGGCATTCCGCTCGCGCTCGAACTGGCGGCGTCGCGTGCCGCCGTGCTCGGCATCGGACTGCTGGCCGAGCATCTCGACGACCGCTTCCGCATTCTGACGGGCGGACGGCGTACGGCGTTGCCGCGTCATCAGACGCTCAAGGCGACGCTCGACTGGAGCTACCGGCTGCTGAGCCAGGACGAGCAGAAGCTGTTGCGCTGGCTCGGTACGTTCGTCAACGGCTTCACGCTCGATGCCGCATGCGCGATGGCCACACATGCAGGGCTCGCGCGCATGGAATCGCTCGACGCCGTCAGCGGCCTCGTGTCGCGTTCGCTGCTGTCGACGGATTTCGAGGGCTCGTCCTATCGATATCGCCTGCTGGAAACGACGCGTGCGTACGCGCTGCAGCAACTCGACGACAACGGCGAACGCACGTCGGCAGCCGGCGCGCACGCGACGCTGTTTCTCGAACTGCTCGAAACGGCGCGCAAGCGTTGGACCGAGCGGCCCGTCGTCGAATGGCTCGGCGAGTTCACGCGCGAACTCGGCAATGTGCGCACGGCACTCGACTGGTCGCTCGGCGAACGCGGCGATCACGCGACGGGCATTGCGCTTGCCGCTGTCACTGTGCCGTATCTGTACGATCTTTCGCTCGTCGACGAGTGTTGCAGCCGCGCGCGCGCCGCGCTGCGTCTCATGTCGGACGACGCGAGCATCGGTGTGGAGACGCGTCTTGGGCTCGTATCGGCGCTTGCGTCGGCACTCGTCTATGCAGAAGGACCGCTGACGGAAACGCGCGAAGCGTGGACGCTCGTGCTGAACGACGCGGTGCGGATCGGTCACGCCGACTTTGCATCGCGCGCCCGCTGGGGCGTGTGGAACTGGCATCAATACGCCGGACGCGCGCGCGATGCGCTGATGCTCGCGCGCCGTTTCAGCGATCTCGCGCGCGGCGGCAGCCATGCCACGCTTGCCGTGCTCGCCGACCGCGTCGAAGGCATCGCGCTGCACTATACGGGCGACCAGTGCCGCGCGCGCGAACTGCTCGAACGGATGATCGCCGCCTACGAAGCGAAGCCGCTGAGCCGCTGGCACACGACGGGCTTTCGTGTCGATCACGGCATCGTCGCGCGTGCAACGCTGGCTCGCGTGCTGTGGGTTCAAGGGCAACGCAACGAAGCGTACGATCTCGCCGCGCGCTGCTTCGATTCCGCCGTGGAGTACGACCACGAAATCGTCACCTGTTATGTGCTCGTCGAAGCGCTCGTTCCGATTGCGCTGCTGAACAACGATCGCGCGGCGGCGCGTCATGGCATCGACGTGCTGCACGAACTGTCCACGCGTTTCGGCTTCACGATCTGGAGCGCGTGTTGCGCATGCTATGAAGCGTGGCTCATGACGCTGACGGAAACGGGCGGTGCGGCTGTCGAGCAACTCGCGGCGTCGATTGCCGCGCTGCGCGCAACGGGCTTTCTCGCGCAGCTGTCGCCGCTGCTGGGTCAGCTTGCCGTCGCGATGACGAACGAGTCGCGCGTCAGCGATGCGCTCGATACGATCGAACAGGCGCTGCATCACGCCGAGGACAACGGCGAGCGCTGGTATTACGCCGAGTTGTGCCGGATCAAAGGCGACGTGTTGCGCGTGCTCGGCTGTCACGACGAAGCGCAACGCTGGTTCGCGGCATCGCTCGAATGCGAACAGCGCAACGGCGCCGAACGCACCGAGGCGCGCAACGCGTCGAACACACGTACTGCCCTGCGCGTCGTCTCTGTTCAGTCCCGTGCTTAATAACGATTAAGACTGCCATCAGGACTTTAAGTCCGCCCGTCACTAATCTTCTCCCAGGTCGTAATGCCCACGCGGCATTGTGAAACTCGCGCCTGAGCTGCGCGACGAAGCCGTTCGCATCTGCATCGCCGATGCGACGTCGACTGTATCCGACTACTAACCGGACGCCAGCGCGGTTGCCTTAAAGCAACCGTGCGGGTCTCTCGCATTCTTGCGAAATGGAGCTACTCATGGCCTATGAACTGTTGACGCCCGACACGTGCGCGCTCGCGCTTATCGACCATCAGCCGCAGATGTTCTTCGGCACGCACTCGCACGAGCGTACGAACGTTCTGCACAACGTCCAGATCCTCGCGAAGAGCGCGAAGCTCTTCAAGGTGCCGACCATTCTGACGACGATCGCCGCCGATTCGTTCAGCGGCCATCTGCTGCCCGAAGTGCAGTCGGTGTTCCCGGAGATCAAGCCGATCGACCGCACGTCGATGAACTCGTGGGAAGACAAGGGCTTCCGTGAAGCGATCAAGGCCACGGGCCGCAAGAAGATCGTGATCGCGGGCCTGTGGACGGAAGTGTGCGTGACGTTCCCGACCATCCAGATGCTGAAGGAAGGCTTCGAAATCTACGTGCCGACGGACGCTTGCGGCGACATCACGGAAGAAGCGCATGAGCGCGCGGTGCAACGCATCGTGCAGGCAGGCGCGGTGCCGATGAACTCGCTGCAGTTCATGTGCGAACTGCAACGCGACTGGGCGCGCAGCGAAACGTACGAAGGCTGCATGGAAATCTTCAAGGCGCACAGCGCATACGGCATCGGCGTGCGCTACGCGAAGCAGATTCTCGGCGAGCACGCGAGCGAGGCGGGCTGATCGGCTTCATCGCATCACACGCTTTTTAGTTCGACCTCACGCGCGGCGTTCATGACGCCGTGCGCGGGGAATGTTTGACCTCAGTTCGACCCCAGCCTGACCACGTTTGACGGAGAGCGACGATGACCGCACCCATTCAGCCCGCCCGCATTGCGGACCTGGTGATCTACAACGGCAAGATAGCGACGCAGGACGACAAGCGTTCGTTCGTGACGGCGCTGGCCGTGTCCAAAGGCGAGATCGTCGCGAGCGGCAACGATCACGACATGATGCAATGGGCGAACGATGCCACGCGCCGTATCGACCTGAAGGGCCGCACGGTCATTCCCGGTCTCAACGACTCGCATCTGCACGTGATTCGCGGCGGCCTCAACTTCAATCTCGAACTGCGCTGGGACGGTGTGCCGTCGCTGCACGACGCACTCGAGATGCTGCGCGCGCAGGTCGCGCGCACGCCGGCGCCGCAATGGGTGCGCGTGGTCGGCGGATGGAACGAGTTCCAGTTTGCGGAGAAGCGCGGCCCGACGCTCGAAGAGATCAACGCAATCGCGCCCGACACGCCCGTCTTCATTCTCCATCTCTACGACAGCGCGTTGCTGAATGCAGCGGCGCTGCGTGCCGTCGGCTACGACCGCGACACGCCGAATCCGCCGGGCGGCGAAATCCAGCGCGACAAGCGCGGCAATCCGACGGGCATGCTGATCGCGCGTCCGAATGCGGGCCTTTTGTACGCGACGCTTGCGAAAGGCCCGAAGCTGCCGGTTGAAGACCAGATGAATTCATCGCGTCAGTTCATGCGCGAACTCAATCGCCTCGGCGTGACGAGCGCGATCGATGCGGGCGGCGGCTATCAGGCGTATCCCGACGACTACGCCGTCATCATGGAACTCGCGAAACGCAACGAACTGACGGTGCGTATCGCATACAACCTGTTCACGCAGAACGCGAAGAAGGAAATCGAAGACTTTGCGAAGTGGGTCAAGGTCACGAAGCCCGGCGACGGCGACGACTTCCTGAAAGTGAATGGCGCGGGCGAAATGCTCGTGTTTTCTGCCGCGGACTTCGAAGATTTTCTTGAACCGCGTCCCGATCTGCCGGACGCGATGGAAAGCGAACTCGAAGCCGTCGTGCGGCTGCTCGTGCAAAACCGCTGGCCGTTCCGTCTGCATGCGACTTACGACGAATCGATCGAACGCTTTCTCAACGTGTTCGAGCGCGTGAACATCGACACGCCGTTCAACGGACTGCGCTGGTTCTTCGACCACTGCGAAACGATCTCGCAACGCAATATCGAGCGTATTGCAGCGCTCGGCGGCGGCATTGCGATCCAGCATCGCATGGCATATCAGGGCGAGTACTTCATCTCGCGCTATGGCGCGGAAGCTGCCGCGCGCACGCCGCCCATCCGCAACATGCTCGCAGCGGGATTGCCCGTTGGTGCGGGCACGGACGCGACGCGCGTCGCGAGCTTCAATCCGTTCGTGTCGCTGTACTGGCTCGTGTCGGGACGCACGGTCGGCGGCACGCAGATGTATGCCGCGCAAGACAGACTCGACCGCATGGAAGCGCTGCGTCGCTATACGGTTGGCAGCGCATGGTTCTCGAACGACGAGACGCGCAAGGGTGCGCTGGTGCCGGGTCAACTCGCCGATTTCGCCGTACTTTCCGACGATTTCTTCACCGTCGATGAAGACGCGATCAAGCATCTCACGTCGATGCTGACGGTGGTGAACGGCCGCGTCGTCTATGCCGCCGACGAGTTCGAAACCTTTGCGCCGCCCGCGTTGCCCGTCAGCCCGACGTGGTCGCCCGTTGCGGAATTCGGCGGCTATGCGCGCTATCGTCCCGCTGCCGCGCCGCTCGCGCAGTCGTGCAACGACGCTTGCGTGAACCTGTGCGGCGTGCACAAACATGCGCATGGATGGGCGTGGCGCAGCAACGTGCCTGCGAGCGACGCGAACTCGTTCTGGGGCGCGCTCGGTTGCAGTTGCTTCGCGTTCTGAGGCATCTGCGCGCAATGAACCGTTTCTCCGCCCCTGACGCCGCGCTGCTGTTTCTGCGCGTCACCGCGAGCGTGCTCGTGCTGCTCGTGCATGGACTGCCGAAGGCGCTCCATTACACGAGCCAGCTCGGCGCGATCGAAGACCCGCTGCATTTCGGCAAGACGCTGACGCTCGCGTTCGCGATCTTCGCTGAGGTCGTCTGTCCGCTGCTGATGATCGCGGGCATCGCGACGCGGCTTGCCGCGCTGCCGATCATGCTCGTCAGCGCGATCGCGCTCGGTCTGGTGCATCGCGAATGGTCGCTGGATCAGGGGCAATTCGCGTGGATGCTGCTGATCATGTTCGGCACGATTGCGATCGGCGGTGCGGGGCGGTATCGCGTTGCGCTCGGCTCGCATAGGTCGGCGCAACGTGAAGATCGAACAGCGAAGCCTTAAAAACCGCATAAAAGCGCGCTCGGCGTTTCGACGCAGCGCGTGAGGGAGTAAGCCATGTCGTATCTGATTTCGTTGGGCGTGGGCCTCGTGATCGGCCTGCTGTATTACCTCGTGCGCGTGCAGTCGCCCGCGCCGCCGCTGATCGCGCTCGCGGGCCTGCTCGGCATCGTGATCGGCGAGCATGCGATTCCGTTCGTGCAGGCGCAGATCCGCACGCCCGATGCGCAGACGCAAAGCGCACCACCGTCCGTCACTGCTAGCACACCGGCTTCGTCATGCAACAAGGACAAGTGAACGCGGGCGCGGATGCGCATGTCGCCGCGCAACCCGATCACGTGACAGGCGAGGACGCATGGCTCGCGACGATCGCGGGTTATGTCGACACACTCGGTTTCGTCGCGCTGTTCGGGCTTTTTACGGCGCACGTGACGGGCAATTTCATTCTGATCGGCTCGGGTCTCGCGGGCGCAGGGAAGGGCTTGCTGATCAAGTGGCTCGCGTTTCCTGCGTTCGTCGCGGGGATCGTGCTGGCGCGCGTGCTTGACAACCATCTGCTCGCGCGCGGACACGGCACGCGTGCGTGCGCGCTGTACGTGACGCAGGCCGTGCTACTCGCGGGCTTCATGATCGCGGGCGTGCTGGCCGTGCCGATCACCAATGCCGACGCGCCGATCACCATCGCGTGTGGTTTGCTCGGCGCGGCCGCGATGGGCGTGCAGAACGCGCATGGGCGTTTGACGGCGCGCTCTGTCGTCGCGAACACGGTGATGACGGGCAACGTCACGCAGGCCGTGATCGACGCGTTCGATCTGCTGTTTTCATCCGGCGATGCAAAAACGCGACACGCCGCGCGCACGCGGCTGTTGCGCACGTTGCCACCTGTCGCGGGTTTCGCAATCGGCGCGGGTGCGGGTGCGGCGGGCTATCTGTTCGCATCGTTCTGGGCGCTGCTGCCGCCGCTTGCCGCGCTCTGCGTGCTCGCCGTGCTGTCGAGAAACACGGGCTCGTCCCAGACATGAATCCGATCGCGTCGTGACGCCAGGCGTCGACGCGGCGCATCCATTACCAGCAAGGAGTGTTTTCATGAGTACCGTCAAGATGTATCGATTGTTGCGTGCCGCTGTGGTATCGCTCGCGGCGCTCGGCGTGACGCTGGCGGGCACGCCCGCTTTCGCCGAAGCCGACCATCAGAACGCGGGCAAGAACTCGCCCGTCGTGTCCGTCGGACCGCAGTACGACACGACGCACGTGTATGTGTCGAACCAGGATATCGACGCGTTCGTCGACAGCTTCGTCGCGACTTTTGGTGGCAAGGCTTCGCAGCGCGCCGTGTTCACGGTGACGCCGACGCCGAGCAAGACGGCGTCGCAATACGTGCAGACGCCAGTCGGCATGCTGTCGGTGTTTGCGTTCCAGACGCCTGTTCCGTATCCGTTCGGCAATGAACGCACGGGCTATCTCGTCACCGACATCGACAAGGCCGTGCGCGCCGCGCGTGCGGCGGGCGCGGACGTGATCGTCGATACGTTCGATGATCCCATCGGCAAGGATGCCGTGATCCAGTGGCCGGGCGGCCTGTATATGCAGCTGTACTGGCATACGAAGGCGCCGTCGTATGGACCGCTCGAAACGGTGCCGGACAATCGCGTGTATGTGTCGCCGCAAGCCGCCGACAACTTCATCAAGCGCTTCGTGCGCTTCTCGCATGGCAAGGTCGTATCCGACGATCGTCACGCCGATGGCGCGGAAATCGGCCGTCCTGGCGACACGATCCGCCGCGTGCGCATCTCGTCGGGCTTCGGCAACATGCTCGTGTTCGCGACGGACGGCAAGCTGCCGTATCCGTTCGGCCGCGAGACGACGGGCTATCAGGTCGCCGATCTCGACGCGACGCTGACGAAGGCGCAAGGCGTCGGCGTGAAGGTGCTGTCGCCCGCGAACCGCACGGTCGAAGGGCGCACCGCGATGGTCGAATTTCCCGGCGGCTACGTCGCCGAGATTCACGAAGTGAAGAAGTGACGGTGCGACGTTCGACGAACAGCGCGGTGCGACGCGCGATCAGACGAGCGGGCAAGGCCGCGGCTTGCGCGGGGCTTGCGGCATGCGGCTTGACAGGGAGTGTGCAGGCGCTTGCGGCTGATGCAACTGCGGACGCAAGCACGGCATGTACGGCGACGCGGCCTTCGGGTCTGTCGTTCAATCGCTGGCAGGAAGACTGGTCGGTGCTCGCGCTGCCGTGCGTGCCGCGCAAGCCGTTCGATGCGCTCAAGTACATTCCGCTCGGCGGCGATCCGTCGACGTATCTGTCGCTCGGCGCGAATCTGCGCGAGCGCTTCGAGTTGAACAACACGCCGCTGTTCGGACTCGGCAGCGCGCGTCCCGACAGCTACGTGATCCAGCGCGCGGAGGTGCATGCCGATGCGCGTATCGGTGGACACGTGCAGGCGTTTTTCCAGCTGGAGGATGCGCGGCCGTTCGGCAAGGATTCCGTGTCGCCCGTCGACAAGAATCCGCTCGATATCGAGCAGGCTTTCGTGGCGTTCGTCTACGGCGTGGGCGGCGGCACGTTCAAGGCTCGCGTCGGGCGTCAGGAAATGGCGTTCGACTTGCAGCGCTTCGTGTCTGTGCGCGACGGTCCAAACGTGCGCCAGGCGTTCGATGCAATCTGGGCCGATTATGAAATCGACAAGTGGCGCTTTATCGGCTACATGACGCAGCCGGTGCAGTATCGCGACGTCACGGCATTCGACGATGTATCGAACCGGCATCTGACGTTCAGTGGCGTGCGTGTCGAACGAGTGAACACAGGGCCGGGCGATCTTTCCGCGTACTGGTCACGCTATAACCGCGACAATGCGCGTTTTCTCGATGCTTCGGGCACCGAGCATCGTGATGTGTTCGATCTGCGTTATGCGGGCAAAGTCGCGCCGTTCGACTGGGACGCGGAAACGATGGTGCAGACGGGGCATGTCGGCAAGGACACGATCGGTGCGTGGGCGTTCGGCATGCTGGGCGGCTATACGCTTGCTTCGATGCCGGGCACGCCGCGAATTGGCTTGCAGGTGGATGGCGCGTCGGGCGATCGACATCCCGGCGATGGACGTGTCGGGACGTTCAATCCTCTGTTCCCGAATGGGTACTACTTCACGCTGGCGGGCTATACGGGGTATAGCAACCTGATTCATGTGAAGCCTTCGATTACTTTTAAGGTGACGCCGAAGGTTTCTCTTTTGACGGCCGTCGGGTTTCAGTGGCGTGCTACTACTGCCGATGCTATCTATGGGCAGGGTTCTGCTGTGGTGCCTGGTACGGCGGGGAAGGGTTCGCGGTGGACCGGGATGTATGCGCAAGTGCGGGCTGACTGGATCGTGAGTTCGAATGTTGCACTGGCTTTGGAAGCTGTGCATTTTCAGGTTGGGGATTCAATTCGCTCGCTGGGCGCGAGGAATGCGGACTACGTTGGTGTTGAAGCCAAGTTTGGATGGTGATGGTGGTTTTTTGTCTGCGACGCTAGTCGCCATTTGTAGTTTTTCGCTGGCATCCGCGAATTCGTATCTGTACTTTTGGCGTTGCCCCTGTGCGGGGCGGCACCTACTTTTCTTTGCAGCGGCAAAGTAAAGTAGCTAAATGCAAGTCAACATCGAAATCGGCTAGAAATCCTTTATGGATAAGGGTTTGGCGGATTGCAAGCGGTGTGCAGAAAAACAACTAACCCATAAAAAACCCAAAAAATCGGAAGTTCGTGAATTTTTGCCGTTCCGGGCGGTGCTAGTCATTACAGCGTGCGGCGGTGGCGGTTGCAGACTGAGGCACGCTCACCCAGCCACTCTAGCCGCAGGGTGTCTGCGCATCGAGATACTTGCGTCGGGCTTCGTCTGTTGTGCACTGGTTCATGTACTTGCACGCCGGACACCAGCTACCCGCCAGTACACTCATTGGCGTGGTTAACCAGACATGCCCACGCGAGCACTCCCATTGCAGTTTCGTCTCGACGTTGACGTAGCTTTCGGACAGGCATTGGCCGCCGCGTTCGTGCGCAACTGCCTTCATCTTTTCGATGGTATGGCGTCTGCCTATTCGCGCGCACTGAGGGCACCACTGGCCCGCCTTGATGTTACCGGGTGCAGCATCCCATTCATGCCCATGCTCACAGCGCCAGCGCAACGGCCGCGCGCCCCCTCATAGGTATTCGACAGGCACGTCCCGCTGCGCTCGATGGCCAGTTCGCGCAACTCTTCAAGCGCGACCGACTGGCGATCATGCTTCGCACAGATCGCGCACCACTCACCATTGCGAACCCTCGCCGCAGATCGTTCCCATTCGTGGCCCTTGGCGCACCGCCAGCGCAGTTTGGTCTTCACGTGCGAATACGTCCCCGAAAGGCAATGCCCGCCGCGCTCTGCCGCCGTTGCCTGCATGTCGGCGAGCGTCAGCTTCTGGCGCGCGCGTGCGCAGACCGGGCACCACGCACCTGCCTCACGAACGCCAGCGGGCGTCGCTTCCCAGATATGCCCGTGCCTGCATTGCCACCGGAGCTTCGTGCGGCTGTTGACGTAGGTGTCAGACAAACACTTGCCGCCGCGCCGGAGGGCGAGAGCCTGCATCAGCGGCAACCATGTACGGTCATGCTCTATCCTCAGACAGACCGCGCACCAGTTACCTGCCTGAACGCTGATGGGCGACATGGTCCATTCGTGTCCGTTGCGACATTGCCAGCGCAATTTGCCATGAGAACTGACGTAGGTCTCCGAGACACAACGTCCACCACGCCTGCGTGCGAGCGCCTGCATGGCGTCAATGCCGCTGCGCCGTTGTTCGTGCGAGCACTGGGGACACCACAGCCCGTTTTTCAGTTTTGCGGAGCCAAAGCGCCAGATGTGGCCGCGCGCGCATTGCAGGTCGAGCGCCTGAAGGTCGGCGTCTGGATTTAGCCAGCGCCCACCCCATGCTTCGATGATGCTTGCCACGCAGTCGCGCACCATGCGATCTCGTTCATGGCGGTCATAGCCCGAGCGTGCGGGCCACGCTTTCAGTATCGCCAGGACTCGCCGGCGGATAGATGGTTGTGCATGGAGAATCGCGGGACTCGATTCGGGCAGCGGCGCTTTACTTTTGCTCGACATGATCAGTCAATGATGTTCGCGTGCAGACTTGCAGAGCACAAGTCTTCTACCGACATGCCTGTCATTCCGAAACAGTCATGTTGCCCGTCGCAATTACTGTGCTCCCGCATGCTGTCGCACATAAATGCAGGACGACAGGTACACCCTCGTCGAGCATCCCGCAGGCTTCAGTAATCTGATTGTCGCCATGCTCAGGGCAACTGACCCAGTCCCCTAGTCGTGCATTGCGACGACCATCAATTGACATGCCGCCGCTGACCTTGATGACCTTGCCACCGTGGCTGGTCACATCACCTTCGCAACAGATGTTACGCTTCATCGTATGCTTCCTCTTTTTGATGACTACTTCCTCCGTCCATTGACGTACCTGACAAATTAAAGTGAACGACGCATGGAGGCAAAAAAGTAGCGTTGGCAGCTATTTAATGGGTCATAGCCCAAGTGCAGCTTTAGTCGTCTGCCAACTGTCTTCAACAGCCTGCATTCCGCTATCGACAGCTTTCCCGGTTGCAGCCACGGCTGAACTGGCGCCTTGCTGTACTTGTTGTGACAGACTGGCGGCCTTCTGCCTCAGGGCGTCGACGGCAGACAATGTTTCCTTTTGCAGGACGTCGACGGAGGTGATGATGGCCTTCTGCCCTTCATCAACTTTCGAGACGACGATTTTGCTGGTGGTCTGGTAGACCTCAACCGCATACTTCTGGCCCGCCTCCACAGTATCGAGTACGAATCTTTCCCCAACCTGATATGTCGTGGTAGTGATTACCACACCAGCTTGCCAGGTTTCCACCACGATGCCTTTTGCGCTGGCGTAGACCTTGATTACGCCACCCGTAACGGCTTGCAGATTGTCGTCCAGCCACTGCTTCCCTGCCTCCAGTACGTTCCGGCTCGCTTCCGTCATTCCGCGAGGACGGAAGTAGCTGAAGGGCTCAATACCTGCCAGAAAACCTGCCTTCGAGTCATGTACGTATTTACCGACGAAGGTCAGCACATCTTCGCTCGCTGTGCTGTCCCACGCCTTTAACCGCCAAGCGTCTGGCTTCACGATCTGGCCATAGGCTGTACCCATAAATTGAAACCCAATCTTCGTAGATGCATCCTCGGCCAGCAAGGCTGCTGCGGATCGATGGCTGCGCAACGCTCTCACCTCGCGCGCCATGCTTGCATGACCGACAAGCCTGTGCCCTATGTCGGCCTGGTTATCGGGCGTTGAAATTCCCCTGCGTGACATCGTTCCATATGCCGAGTACAAGGCCCTCATATGTGCCGTGACCTGCTGTTCGATCGAGCCGTTTGCGGGAACCGCGCTTCTGTAGCGGTTATATGCACTTTCTGTTTCTGGCTCAACCTTGAAGCGCTCGGCAAACAGAGCAGCACGAGTCGTGGCGATATCGTCGTAGCTCAACAAACGCACACCCGATTTCACCGCCTCGTTCATCATGTCGCGCATCGGGATGCGAGCATAGTTATTTGATCGGCCCTGGTCGACAGGCGTATAACCGCCGCCAACATCTGAATGCACCCCAGGATAGACCACCTCGGTCCAGTTGGGCATTAACTGACCATGCTGGCGGATCAGATCAACAGGGAACGAGAAGCGCAGTTCATGTCCGGCTACAAAATGCACACATCGTTCCACGGCCCCCGGAATCTTCAGGTTTTTCTCTGTGAATGGAGAATTCATGTTCATCGACGGCCCACCAAAAGACGCCACCGTATCGAACAGTCCCATGAAATGGAGCCGAATCGGAAACCCCTGATACGTCAGTTTCCCCGCGTTATCTGCTTTGCAGTCTTTCAGGAAATCGTTACTGAAGGCGCGTGCCAGTGCCGCACCTCTCGAAAATCCGAAGACGGACAGATTGATCATCTTGATCAGGCGATGCGCTTCCAGTACCTTGCTCAGTTCGCCAAGACTCTCGGTCTTGCTCTTTTCTGCGTAAGCCTTCGTCGTTGCATTCAGTTTTTTTGCGTTATCGAGCAGCACCCGGCGTAAGGTTTCATTGACGTTGTTTTTGCCGAATTCAGTTCGCCGTGTTCCGCCCGCGCCGCCGAGTCCGCCTACAACGTCATCTTGAAATGTCACCGTTGCTTTATCTAGCCAGTCACTTGCCGTACCGTTAAACGGAGTTCCGACACCAGATACATAGATGGGGTAGATCGCATTACTCAAGTCAGCAGCGATTTGAGCGGCGACATACATGCGTGCCGGATTGGCCCACTTCTTCAACGGCTCGTCAACATCCTTGTTGTTCCCTGTACCGTCAAAGAACACAGCGATATGGACAACATCCGAACAATCCTGCTTCGGGCCAGGTTGGCCGGCGGAGACATCCCGGTTGGAGGCTTGACTTGCCTGCAGGCTGTTTTTTTCACCGACCATAGAGATGTCTCTCCTTGTAAATTAGTTCGCCCCTCGGCGACGGCTCTGAGAAGTGCGGTGAAACGATCAATTCCGCAGTGCTATCAGGATAGACATGCACGCCCAGGTAGCTCATGCCACGGGACGGAATCTGCTCAGAACTCAGGCTGAGTGCATTCGTTGCAGTAACGGTGTCGCCGTTCCCGGACGTTCCCTCTGGCCCATCTAAGCGCCACGTCAACGTTTGCGAGCCAAGAGATACCGTCATACCCGCGATCACTCCTCTTCCGCCACCATATGCGCCTGCTGCCCCGATGTCGGCACCATTAAGAAGGACATCGAAAATTGGCCTGTCAAGATAACTGAATAGAACCACGTTCAACACAACCTTCGAATTCATAAAGATTCCTCTTTTCTGATCTCCGCATGCAACCAGCGGATAAAACAGGCCCAGCGCCATCAGACGTGTCACTACCGTGCGGCGAGTTATCATGGGAATTGCTCCAACGCTTCGGTCAAGCTGATCTGGCGTGATCTGACCTTCTCAAGCAATACTTCGATCACGCTGCTCTCGTGCATCTTCTCTCCATAAATCAAGGCAGCACACACATAATCGAGAATGTCTCGCATGCCCAGCAGATGCAGTTTGCGTGCTTCCAGCAGGTGTTTCTCGACACGCGGATATCTTTCCTGTTTCGGTATGTTTGCCAGCAGTTCAGGCTTGTTGGTCAGGATATAGCCCAGAATGTGGTCCGGCACGCTTGCCTCCACCAGCATGTCAACCTGCGTCTGAGTAAGCCTGAGCGGGGGCATCACCTTCTGGGCGGCATCCCGGTTCGTGTTCGACCGAATCTGATGCAACTTTCCCGTACGATCCCAGTACCACCATGCCATCACTCCGGCAAGTAGCTGCTCGCACTGCCGAATTGTCAGAGCAGGGCCGGGGACATGGAGGGTGGTGTCATCCTGTTGGCCAACCAGCATCGCTAGAATCGCGGGGTCCCAGAACGCAAGGATCATCTCATCGCCATCGGGCAATACAACCTCAATGAGCGAGTGCAGATGCGCATACAGTGCATCGAAGCTTAGTGAAGTGGCAATGATGCTCACAGCCGCAGGCAATGCAGGACCATAGTCGGCAAGCCACTGCCAGCTTTGCGTATCGGCGCCAAACTGCGGAAATGTCAGAAGATGTGGCGCTGCCGCGTCGAGGTCCGGTCCCTGGACGTGAGTCAGCAGACATTGGCTACGCGTACCAGGAATAGCCTGCTTCAGTTGCGCAAGGAGTCTAGGGTCTTGTGCCGCATCCACTATCAGATAGAAATGCAACTGGGGATCGGCAGGGAGCCCCTGAACCTGTTTCATAAATTCGTTGATACTCATATTCAGGTTCCCTTATTGACCAGGGCAGAGCGATGAATCGCACGTTTGAGCAGGCACTCGATGCACACGTCCTTCGGCAACATCGGCATTTCAACTGGCAAACTTTTCGGGCCAGTCAGGCTTGGGCCGCCAGAATGCACCACCCAGCTACCATTGGTTCCGGTTTCAACACCCCCGGCTTGCCATCGGGTATAGCTGCCTCCTCCGTTGATCAGTACTTCTTCTTTGGCCGTGATGGTGATGCGATTTGCCGTATGAGTGATGTTCAGTTTCGCCAGAACGTTGATGCTATCTTTCAATGCCTGAAGATCGATGTCGCCGCTGGCGGCAATCATTTTCATTCCCGCTTTCTGACAAAACAGCCTGACCCCGTTCATGACACTCGCCAGAAGTCGCCCGCCTATCGACAGGCTCGTATGTTGGCCGCTGGTCAAGGCGATATGCTTACCGCTCGCAAAATGCGTGGATTGTGATGTTGTGGTCTCGATCCCGGCAGGGCTGGAGAGGACCAGATGCGGTTTCGCCAGTTCAGGAAAGTTTCCTTCGCCGCTGTTACCGGTCGAACCTTTGAGCGCATCATTTTGTTCCTTGATGGCCTTCGCCACCTCGCTCTGGTCGGCGTTCTGATCCTGCGCCTGATTTTGTTGCGCCAGGTCGGCAAGGCTTTCGTGCTGCTCGCGGGCCTGGGTCAGCCGCTGCACCGTCTCGCCCATGTCCTTCACGGGCGACAGTGCCCCGGCGCGTGTCTCGGTGGTCAGCAGCATGCCCCGGTTCGAACGGATGACGCCGTCGGCCTCTGTGGCAAGCTCGAAGCCTTCGCCGCGAGCCTTGTCCCGTCCCGCGTGTCCGTCGATACGCGTGTTGTAGCCCAGCACCAGCCGCGACTGCGCATGGTCACTCGCCACCTGAACCTGGAGTTTCCCGGGCGTGTCATCCGTCAGCACGCTGTTGGCCGACTGGCCGTTCAGGTCCTGGCTGCGCCAGCCCGACAGCGCATCGTTCTTCGGCAACTGCCACGGCGCCTGATGAAACTCCGTCGTGTGCTCCGAGATGATGTAAGGCCGGTCCGGGTCGCTGTCGTAGTAGCCCACCAGCACATGATGGCCGACACGCGGCAGCCACATCGCGCCGTGCTCGACGCCGTGCCATGCCGACGCCACGCGCAGCCAGCAGCTTGCGTCCTGGTCCTTCGGGCTGAGGCGGTCCCAGATGAAGTGCGCCTTCACGCGTCCGTACTCATCGCAGTACACAGGCTCGTCGCCGTAACCCGTGATGACGGCCGTTTCCGCATACGCACGCGGCTTCTTCGCCTTCTGCGGCGTGCGGAAAAACGTGTTGGCGGGCACGGCTGCGAACTTCGTTGTGCAGATGTACTTCCGCTCGATCCCGCCGCGCACTGTCATCGTATCGTTGTTGACGATCTCGATGTCGGTCGAGGTGACGAGATATTCGCCGTCGCCAGGCGTGAGCGGATAGCCTTCGAGGGCGAACGTGTAGCCCACCATCAGCCCGCGCAGATTCCCTTTACCCTTCGCGCGCAGACTCTTCGCGCGATGCGCCTCGACCTTCACGCGCGCCAGATGTTCGCCTTCGAACTGCTGGTCGCTACGCCACCCCGCCGTACCCATCGGACCTTCTAACGGCTGCGAGTAGTCACCCCACGCATATTCCTCGGCGTTGTCGAACGCACGCTTGCTGTAGTCCTCCTGGCTGACGGCCAGATTGGCGAGCGACTGCGTGTAGTCGTAGTCGGTCAGCGCCACCTTGCCCGTCGTGATCTGCCGCGCGACGTGAAATTCGTGAACATGTTCTTCGTCGATGCGCTGCCCGTCGCGGTCGAGATAGCGCAGTGTCTGATACGCCGGTCCATGCTTTCTGTACGCACCGGGCGAGTCGCACAGGACAAGCGTACTTCCCGAGAAAAAGTAGCTGATGCCCCATTCCTGCCAAAGCCGGGTCAGGTAAGAAAAATCTGACTCCCACCACTGGCGCTGGTATTCGCGCCTGGGATAGGGCCGTCGCTGGACGCCGGGTCCGGCAAGACGCAACTCGTATGGAAACGGATATTTCTGAAGAACGTCTTCAGTGATCTCAATAACCGAGCGGTATTGCCAAAGTTTGCTGTCGCGGTTCAGCGTCGCGAGCCAGAGCCACGGGCGAATCCTGAGCCGGTAATGCGCGCGCCGGTCGTCTGCACCAATGCACTTCGCTTCGACAATCAGGCCCGTCAGCTTGCGGATATCAGCGCCGATGTTCGCGCCGCCCGCGTTACCTGTTGCGCCCTGAATCCAGGTCCCGTTACCCTCGACGGCAATATGAACCGTCACTTCCTTGCCGATCAACGCATCGACATCGACCAGCGCCTGAGCCTCGCGCGTCGACAGTGCGGCATCATCGATGGTCGTGACTTCGACCTCATAGTCAGACAACCGACCGAGCTTTTCCCTGCCTCGCAGACGCGAGACCATGAACAGCGGTTCGCCCGCCCATTGCGGCAGAGCCTTGCCGGTAATCTCCAGCGTGCGTGGCTGTTTGAGCCACGAGTTCATCCCTGACATCCGCTTGCTCTCCCTGATTGCTTTAAATGCGTGATCCGGTTCAGGCCGTGCCGCGCGCCCCCACACGCGGTGACCAGCGCGCGATCGGTCCGCGCTGCATGGAGCGCAGCACGGTCGTCGTAAACGAGTGCGCAGACACATGCCGCGCGACGTAACGCTCCAGCACCAGGCCGAGCGTGTAGGGACTCAGGCCGTCGAATCCGCTTTCGTCAAAGGTGAAGTCACATTCGATGCCACGTCCGAATGGCATCGGCCCGTTACTGCGCAACATCCTGTTGACGGGATGAGATTTGGCGCTCACGAGGCTTTCGACCTGCCGCCCCAGCACGCCCGCGTCCGGCGTCACGAACAGGCGCAGGCGGCGACGCAACCCTTCGCCCCGCTGGTGTTCGCCGTAACCGTCGTCAAACATCCCGGCGTTGAGGTTCAACTGGGCCAGCAGTTGCCAGGCGCGATCTCCGAACGCCAGCGGCGGGCGCGGCGTCGTCGGTGCGCGCACCAGACCCACGCCATTGACAGGGATCGACTGATGCAGGAACAGGTCATTGCGGCCGTCGCACTCAAGTACGCAGGGCAGGTCACGGTTGGTCAGCCACGCCTGTAGCGACAGATAGCAGATGCCTTCGGTATTGGGCTGTTCGTCGCGGTCGACCAGCGACATGAACGTGCGTGTTTCGGTGAAGGCGCGGCGCGTACCGTAGTGACGATCGTCAATCTCCGGCCGGTTCAGTTCGCGGCGGATCGTGAAATAGCGCGAATTTCGGCGATGCGCTTCGCCGACGGCTGCGTGCAGCGGATCGAGGCGCAGCGCTTCCGATTCCTCCGAGACCTGTCCCCAGGCGGCGTCTACCGAATGCACATCGTAGTCGTAGGGTGCCGACGGCACGGGTACAAGCAGGTGCGAATGTTGTGCCGGATCAAGGTCAAGCCGCCCGGTGCGCCGGGGAAACAGGTTGATGACTGGCGTACCGAACAGCGCGAAATGCGAGGCGTCGACCGCTTCCGCCAGTCTGTCCGGTGCGCGCTCCAGCAGGATCACGATTTCGGCCTCGGTGCCAGTGATGGCGGCGAGGCCCTTTTGGAGCCCGGTCAGCGTGAAAAACCAGAAGCGCGACGGACACGCGAAATATTCCTGTAGCAGGTTGTGGCCGTGGAACTTGCCGGGTACAACGGGCAGCAGGCTCTGCTCGGGTTCGAGCGCATCATGGACGACGGCATGACGTGTGACGGCATGCAGCGAGCCGGTTGCGAACTGGCCGGGAACGCCGGTGACGGTCGCCACGGCGGCGGCGTGAAGCAGTTCGAACACGTGCGAGGCGCTCGCCTCATCGCCCGCGAGATACACGGGCAAGCGGTCCAGCCCGTTCAGGCTCGCGATAGGCGTGCCGTTCGTGGTCCGCAGCCGCAGGCGCAATGCGCCTTGCACGGCGCGACCGGCGGGAACATAGCGATCCAGCAACGGGATATCGGGTGGAATGCCCGTCAGCCGCGCCTGTGCGATCTCCAGCGGAAACAGCGTGACATCCTGGCTGCTGCGAAACTCACAGGCAGTCCGTTCGCCATCGGGAATGCTGGAAGTGAAGACGGTGCCACGCGGCACAACCGTGCCGTTGGCAGCATGCTTGCCCTGCGTGCGCGGAAAAAGTTGCGCGACGGCCATCGACGGCGTCGGACAGGTGTAGTTCGGATAGACGGTCTGCAACAGCGGCAGGATGAAGCCGGGGAAGGCCTCGTCCAGTCGCATCTGCATAAGCGCGGTTGTTAGGGCGGAAGACTGGAGCAGACGCTGGACATAAGGGTCGCCGATTTCACCTGCCTGCATGCCAAGCCGCTTTGCGATCTTCGGATGCTGTTCAGCGAACTCCAGTGTGAGTTCCTGGATATAGAGCAGCTCATGGCTGTAGTAGTCGAGCAGGCGCGGGTCCATCGCTTAAGGCTCCGTCAGCCCGTTCAAGTGCGACGCCCGACGAGGCGCTTCCCAGGCGAGATAGGCGACCTGAGGGCACACTTTTCGTTCACTGTTTGTAATCCTGATCAATCTTTTGGGTCGCTGTGGCAAACAGATAATTGAACCGTAATTCCATGCTGCGCGCTATCAGCGGGGTTCGATGCCGGGAGTAGGATTTTTCTGCCACTGTCGGCGTCGCCGCCAGAAAGAAAGAGGCATGGTTCTACAAATGTAGGTGCCACGGGAAAACCCATCTATACGAAAACTCCGAGTTCCGCCGACCAGTTGGCGGAATTTCAGTTGTTCGACGGTACGGTCCGCGCGCACGGGGCTTGCGAGTACGACTAGTAGTGCAAACTTTGCATCGTCGCCTTTGCAGTCAGGTTTGCACCTGGAGCGCGCCTGTGCGCCAGCGAGCCAGCGTCTGGAAAATGCGAACTGTTCGCGGGTCTGTTCGCACCGTTCGCGGCAGCGGGTTCGGGCCATCGGGCGGCGCGCTGATACGCCGCCCCGCCTCAGAGCGCGACGCACGGCCATGTGGACACGCCTTCAGGTGTGCAAACTCGCGGATTGATATGCCATCTGCGAACACCTGCAAACACCTTTTGAACGTTGTAGCTAGGAAGACCACGGGGTGTGCAATTACCCGTGTCTTTTGGGGGGCGTCCAAGTACCTAGGACCGTCACCGGCCTATGAGCTGACACTTGACGGGCGGGTGTAAATTGCTGACGATCCGGGCATGTCATCTGGCAGTGTTACCCATCGGGAAGCTGCCGACTTTGTAACCTTGAAGAAACGCGGACGAGGCTTGTCAGAACTTATCTGGAAGGCATGCATACTCAATGAATCGATTTAAATGGACAGCCGCGTTGTCTCTGTTGGCCTTTTCTCCAATACCCCAAGGGATTGCTCGGAGCGCCGTCGTCTTCACGTGTAACACAATTAAACATCATATCCAGATTGAACTCCCCGACACGATGGGTAACCAGTACACATATCGTGCCTGGAATTTGCCGCGAAGAACAAGCCAGAAAGCGGACTTTGAGATTACGAATGGGTTCGTTGACAATAATGCGGGATTCGCCAACTGTCCGGCAGTTCTCTTCTCCTTTTACAGATCGGGAACTGAAATCGACGTTGTGCCGCGCAGCGCCTGTGTCGGCGTCAGTTTCCCGAAGAACGTGACCGCGCAGATAAACGTCTTCACGAACACGGATGATCCAAAGCACGGCGGTAACCCCGATGCTACATACTGGTGTAGATAGCCTTATGACGTATTCGTCAGCGAGTCGCTCATTTAGAATTGAGCGGGAATAGCGAATGCCCGCCTGGACGGCGTATGACCGCTACTGAGTAACTTGACCGTCCGGTTTGGCTCGCGTCATGCCTCTGGCGCGTTCACGGAACGCACCGCCGAACTACGACGCAATGCAATGACGGTATCGCGTCGCCGCCGACGCTCAGGGAGCAAGGCGTTTCGCTTCGTCAGGCGTCGGACGGTCGTCCTTTCGTCGTGATGGTCGCGTGCAACGATTTGCGCGGCAGCATTATGCCCACCGCGTCAGTCCATTCGCGATAGCCCTGGAGACTGCCAATGAGCACCAAGCGAGCGAACATGCTGCTTATTGCCGACGTAGACATTTGTCAAAGACCGTCACCGGGCCACTATCCGTCACTCGAGCCCCTCGGGTAAATTGTCAACATTTACGACTTGGGGAGCTAAATACATGGACAGCAGGCTTATACCTCTTGACCCGCTGTCACAGGTCGTATTCATACACGACTATTTCCAACTTGTTTTTCAGGAAGAGCGACTTACCGTATATAACCGGGCGGCAGTGGCGGATGGCGAGAATCTCACTCGGCAGGGAACAACAGGCTTCCGTGACAAGCTCGTCGAATTAATCGGTCAGCGCGTTGTCGTTGTGACACGGACAGGTGCTTCCGTCCTTTGTCTTCATTTTTCTGGCGGTGCGATATTTCACATTGAGGCAAACCATGAGCCCTCATGGCCAGAAGCGTTTGATTTTATCGGTCGCAATCTGTTTTGGTACCACGAACCCAACGGCTAACCCCTCAGGCTGAACGTCTGCTCTGGAACCGGTCGAAGGTCCGCTCCGGGTCGAACTGAGCCGGACGCGTCGGACCGGATTCGGCCATCTTCTGACAGTAGCACGAACATCGACATGTACATTCCAACAGCGGCTTCGCCCAGGTTCACGGCTTTTCAAGGACACGCCTCAGTCGCCTCTCCTGGAGAGTGTAGTGCGGAGCAAGTTCCTCGAGTAGCCCATGCATCGCATCGCTCAGGTTGCAATTGAACGCGGCGAACTCTTTGACCTTGGAGAAAACGATCCACGCTTCCTCCTCACGATGAATTTCCTCCAATGTTGTGTGGCGGAAATCCAGCGGGTCTGAATTGCAGCGATCAATATTCCATACATCTCAAGTCGACGGATTTCGTCAGTCTGGAGCGTTCGCTGATGGGCAACTTCGTTTCGTACCATCCGGTAACGTTGCAACAGTTTGCCAAGCGCCTTGACGCGCTTCGGGACATCCGTACGTTCTACCTTTACGTTGCCGAGCACGACAAAGTCTTTCTTTTTGCGTCGGTGCGTTTAGAAGATGGAACACCGCGTCGACAAGCGTAAGTGTGCGGTCGTAAAGACCCTGACACCGGACAAAGTAATTTTCGAGGTGATATACCAGCAGATCATGCCGATGGATGCCTGCGCTGCGCAGTGCCTTGGTCACCCGCGCATGTTTGATGTAAGCAGGAATGTCCGCCAACTGCTCGCAGAGGGCGAAAACTTGCGCGAGCGCATGCCCGACACGAAGCAAGTAGAACTCATGTTCGTCCGGGTCACGAGAATCCGATGCTTCGACCCTGACGGGCGTGGCATCCCCGAGCTCTACGCCGACATTGAATGCATTCGTCAGCACGTCTGCGGAAAATGAAGTTGTGCTCAAGTCACGAAGGGTGAGGCTTGGCGTTTTGGGTTTTTTGGGCAACGCAGTCTCCATACCAACCGTGGGCAAACAGCCCGATTACCATTTCATCCACAAAATTGCGGGTCACGGCGCGACGTGAACAACCGTCGAGGTGGCGTTCTCATCGACATCAGGCTGGCCGTGCGTGTTACGCGCGCCAGTGTGGACTTTCATCTCTGCGATCACCTGCACGGTGGTGCCGAGTGGCAGCACGATGGTCTGCATGTCGTCCATTTCCGCGCCAGGCAGAAACTCGTAGTCGTCGCCTGCCAGCTTCAGCAGATCAATACTCGCGATCACATCGCCTTGGTCCTCGTGGAACACGGTCCCGGCCTTGGCGTCAGAAGCCAGCTTGCGCACGCGCATCTGATACGAGTCGTGCTTCGTGCTGTTGAGTTCGAAGGTCGCATTGCGGGGGTTCTTTGATTTTGCATGGATGACCAGTAGACGCAAGTCGTCATGGTATGGGAGTACCTCGGTCTCAAGCGTGATGTTGTCCTGCCAGTCTGTTGAGCCACCGAGCCAGAACACCCACACCGCCCATCCCGCCGCGCCGATGATGGCGAGACACGACAGCACCTTCAGGGCGAAATCGGCAATCTCGATGGCTCGTTTCATGATGCGGGCTCCGCGCAAGGGATAACTCGATGATATCGGATGGCACGATCCATACGTACTCATAGTCGGGCTGCCCACCCCGG
The DNA here is from genome assembly GCF_030412785.1 of Paraburkholderia sabiae. Taxonomy (NCBI): domain Bacteria; kingdom Pseudomonadati; phylum Pseudomonadota; class Betaproteobacteria; order Burkholderiales; family Burkholderiaceae; genus Paraburkholderia; species Paraburkholderia sabiae. The sequence goes on along the minus strand of NZ_CP125296.1, from coordinate 1,739,197 downwards.
GGGCCGCCATGTTTTTGCCGCGGCGGTAACAAACCTGCTTTTGTCGAGACGACTGACCGTTTGACAGCGAAAACCCCCTTGCTGCGACCGTGTTTCGATGGACGGCGTCGGGGTCGTGTCTTGCGTTGCGCCGACGCGCACGCGCGAAAGGCCGCAGTACCCGGTCGCGATGCGATGCGGCGCTGTACCGCGCCCGCGCTAAGCGTTCGACATGCCCCGTCACTAGCGCAGCGCGTTCCTGATTTCCTGCCGGTACGCGAGCGCCGCCCAGGCGTTCCCTGGAGCGCGTTTTCGTGGCGACCTGTTCGCAGTTATTCCCGGTTGCGCCAGTCCAACTGCGCTATTGTTGAGCGAGTGCAGCAGCGCGTGAACGGCGGCATCCGGCGACATGACGACATCGGCGAGTCCCGCTTCAACTCCCTGCGTACCAAGCAGCGTTGCACCTTCCAGGCGACGCACATCTGCACGGCGCAAACCGCGATTGCGCGCGACCGTCGCGACGAACAGTTCGCCCACCACATCCACATCCGCCTGGATGTGTGCATGAGCGCGGTTCGATAGCGGCTGGAACTCGTTTCCGTCTGCCTTGCGCTCGCCCGACGTGATGAGGGTAACGGCGAGGCCCGCCATGGTCAGCGCCCGCGAGCATTCCAGGTGCGCAACCACGACCCCCAGACCGCCCGTGCGCCCCGTGCGCGGTACGGTCACCACGTCGCACGCGGACGCCAGCAGGTAGGCGGTGCCACAAGCGGACTCCGACAGGATCGCCCATATCGGCTTGAGCGCTCGCGCCGCATGGACCAAGTCAGCGAGATCAAGACTTCCGGCAGTCTGCCCACCGTTCGAGTCCACGTCGAGCACGATGGCGCGCACCGCGTCATCCGCGAGCGCGAGAGCAAGTGATGCCCGGATGCCGTCATAGCCCGTCACAGTCCCAATACCCTCTACCAGAACCGGGCCTGTCGCGCCGGGCTTCTGTACCAGCAGGCCGGTGACGGCAATCACCGCGACGCCTTCGATCAGATCGCAGGAAGGACATTTCGCAGGTGCCGATGTCTGCTCGACCATCGCTGGAACCGTCAGCAGCGGCATGAGTGCACGAAGCGATGCCACCGGCATCGCCAGCATCGTGCCCAGTAGAGGGTTGTCGATCCGTGTGGCGCGCATGATGCCTACGCGCGTCCTACGTCCGGTCCGTGCGCGCTCGCCGGGCGCACGCAAAGGCCGCGTCCCAGCCGCTCGCTACGGACGCCCTGCGCGACTGCGTACGTGAGTTGCCTGTACCGTGTTCCGCATGCGCCACCGCGAACGCCTGGTCCCACGCGCGATCTGTATGCGAGCGTGCACGGCGACGCAGAATCGCGCCGCCATCCTTGCGGCCGCGACGCCCGCGCTTCTCGGCAATCGCCTCGTTAAACCAGACCTCGAAGACCTGGGCGAGCGTGGCGCCTTCGCGCTGGATGCGCTCGTGCCGCTCGGCTTCGATGATGTCGATATTTCCGCGCGCGGCGGCGGCCACCTTCGCGGCTTCCGCCAACGCCGCGTGCAGCGTCCACTGGCCGGTCTGACGCCCGTACGGTCCGATCGTCTTTTCCTGGTTTTGGCCATTGACACGAAAGCGGACGTTGAACGACTTCGCGCCGTTGGTGCCGACCCGCAGGCGCAGGTTCGAAGCGACCTTGTAGTAGCGGACCTTCGGCGCGGCGCGCAGCGCCTCGATGGCGCGGACGGTGTTCACAAGTGCTGCCATGATATGGACTCCTGATACATGACGGTGAAATGATAAACCCAAAAATCCAAACCCAAAAAACCCAAAACGGCATGAGTTTCACGCGATATCAACACATGTCATGGCGTATCACGGATCGGCTGAAACCGTTATTGGATAAGGATCAGGCGAGATTTAGGCGTATCATCATGTATCAAGGCGTATCAGGCAATATTTAAAAAGTAGGCAAAAGAAAGCCGCTTCAAACCTCCGGTGCCTACCGGGATAACGCCACGGCACACGTTCCTTGAGCTGTCGCGCAGCGACGCCAACACTCCGTAGAAAGCCCGCAGTCAGACGCGCGCGGCGCGAAACATGACATCCACCTGGAGCACATTCGGTCAGCACTTTTTTTGCATTTGCCGTCAATTGATTGCGGCGGTATGTGTTCCAGACTGTGTGGGGGCTTTGCACGCCGTGCGCGGTTGACTGCGGGCTTTCTACGGAGTGCGGACGTCGCCGCGCGACAGCTCGACTGCGGCATGCCGCGGCGCTGCCCTGGCAGGCACCGGAGGTTCAAAAGCGGCTTTCTTTTGCCTACTTTTCTTTGCCGCTGCAAAGAAAAGTAGGTGCCGCCCCGCACAGGGGCGACGCATGAACTACGAAAGCATCACGCGGATGCCAGCAAAAAAACTCAACGCCAACCACCCCTCCACCCATACCCATAAGGCCGATAAACCGGATAAGCAGAAGCGTATTGAACAGGCACAACAGGCGGCGGACTGACATAAACAGGCTGCTGATAAACAGGCATAGGCACATACTGCACAGGCGGCGGCGCCTGATAAGGCTGAAACACAACAGTTTCCATCTCTTCAGGCGACGGCCCATCATAAACAGGCGCCTGCGTATAAACGGGAGCAGCCCGATAACGAGGCCGAGGCGCTGGAGCCGGCGCATATTGCACAGGCGCCGCATCCTCATCGTCATACCCAGCCTGTGCTTGCGAAGGCAAAGCCTGCTGCGCGACGCGAGGCTGCGCAACACGCCGCACCTGCGCACCATCGTCACCCGGCATGCCAGAAGGCAAAGGCGGCGGCGCAGTCTTCGTCCGCTTCAACTGATCCCGCAACGACGCATACGTTTCCGCGTCTTCCTTCGCGCGAGCGTTATACCCACTGTGATAAGCGTCGCTCAGATCCTTCAGACGCGCCTTGTTTTCATCGTCGGCGGTCATCTGCTCTTCGCCCGGATCGAGCGAAGCCTCGCTCACGCCGCCGCTGTCATAGGCTGACCGTGGCCCGTCAGCCCACGCAATAGCAGGCGAGAAGGCTGGACTCAAGGTCACGGTCAACGCCGCAGACCCGAGCAATGTGCTGATTCTCATGATTGTTACCTCGCTGGTGGTCATACACGGCAAACACAACCCCTGTACGGATGCACCGGAGCCGAACGTCAATGCGATCGGCCACCCGCCGGAATGCTCCATACACCCATGCTGCACGCGTGCATTTACCAGGGACGACCCCAAGTACCGGACGCGTTCATCTGCGTCCGCACGATCAACATGATGTGAATTAACTTGCCAGCAATCCACCGCGCCGGATGCGATGTACCGCACACTGCGCGCGAGATAGCGTATGAGGAAAAACGAGGTGCCGGTTCGAAGCGCATGCTCGCCTGATTCGGAAAGCAAACGCGCTTCTTTTCGGTAAGGAATAAGGCAGAAAGATGACGACGGATCGTTGTGCGTTAAGAGCGCGTCAGCCCGGATGCGTGACTTCGGCGGCTTCCTGAGCAGGCTCTCGATAGCCGAGCCTCGCCGACACGGCAGCGCCCGCTTCCTTGAGCAGCGCGACGTAATGCAGCTTCGTATCCGCGCCGCAGCGCATCGTCGGGAACGACACGGAGAGACCCGCGATCACGCGGCCGAAGCGGTCGAAGACAGGCACGGCAAGACACCGCAAACCTTCTTCCTGTTCCTCGATGTCTTCGCCATAACCCTGCGCGCGCACTTGCGGCAGGATGCTCATCACGGCTTCCGCGGACGACAACGTCTTCGCCGTCGATTTACGCAGCTCGATATGTGAGAGCACTTCACGCGCTTCGGCGGGCTCCATCCACGCAAGCAGCACCTTGCCGATCGCCGTGCTATGCAGCGGATTGCGTCGGCCGATGCGCGACTGCATCCGTAGCCCGTAATCGGCGTCGATCTTGTGGATATAGATGATCGCGTCTTCGTCGAATGTGCCGAGGTGCACGGCTTCGCGCGTCACGCTGCCTATCCGGCGCATTTCGATGTCGGCCTCGCGCACGAGGTCGACGCTTTCCAGCGCCTTCGCGCCGAGTTCGAAGAGACGGATGGTGAGCCGGTAGCGCTCGGTTTCCACTTCCTGCGTCACGTAGCCGAGCGCCTTGAGCGTCTGCAGCACGCGATGCACGGTCGTCTTCGACAGCGAGAGCCGCTGCGACAGTTCGCTGATGCCGATCTGCCCGCTGTCGCCTATCGCGCCGAGAATCGCGAACACGCGCGCGACGGACGACAGCGACTCGCCTTTATCGGCGGCGTCCGCGTCGGAGACGAGCGGGGCAGCGGCGCGCTTGCGCGTTGCCGCTGCCGTGGTTTTGGACTTGTCGATAGCTGCCATATAGTTTTCGCGGTTCTCCCGCGGCCGTCTTTCCACAACGATGTTGCCAATCGACGAAATATACCGCGTGCGCCGCGCAATTCACATCATCGCGCGAGCCAGCCGCCGTCGACGGCGAGCGTATGGCCGTGCACGTAGTCCGAAGCCGACGATGCCAGAAACACCACCGGACCCGCGAGATCGTCGGGCGTGCCCCAGCGTGCCGCCGGAATGCGCGCGAGAATTTCGCTGTTGCGCTGCTCGTCTTCGCGCAGCGCCGCCGTGTTCGACGTCGCCATGTAGCCCGGCGCGATCGCGTTCACGTTGATGCCGCGCGCGGCCCATTCGTTCGCGAGCAGGCGCGTGAGCCCGAGCATGCCGCTCTTCGACGACGTGTACGACGCGACGCGGATGCCGCCCTGGAACGACAGCATCGACGCGACGTTGATGATCTTGCCGCGCTTCCCGTTCTCGACGAAATGGCGCGCGACCCCTTGCGCCAGAAAGAACGCGCTCTTCAGATTCACGTTCATCACGTCGTCCCAGTCGTCCTCGGTGAACGTGAGCGCGTCCGCGCGGCGGATGATGCCCGCGTTGTTCACCAGCACGTCGATGCGTCCGCAGGCTTCGAGCGCGGCGCGCACGATATCGTCGATGGGCGCGAGGCTCGACAGGTCCGCGCTCACGCCGACATAGCGGCGGCCGAGCGCCTTCACGCGCTGCGCGGTGTCGCTGTCGTCCGAACGGCTCACGCCGACGATGTCGCAGCCCGCGGCGGCCAGCGCGTGCGCCATGCCCGCGCCGAGGCCGGTATTGCTGCCCGTGACGAGCGCGACCTTGCCCGTGAGGTCGAAGGGTTGCGGAGTCATGCGCTGTTCCTCTCGATGGAATGCATTAGCGCAGATCGCGCACGGCGAGATGATCCATATCGCCGAACACCTGGTTCTCGCCGACCATGCCCCAGATGAACGTGTAAGCGCGCGTGCCGACGCCCGAGTGAATCGACCAGCTCGGCGAAATCACGGCCTGCTCGTTGTGCACGAGGATGTGGCGCGTCTCCTGCGGCTCGCCGAGCATGTGGAAGACGGCGGCATCGTCGGCGACGTTGAAGTAGAAATACACCTCCATGCGGCGCTCGTGCGTGTGGCACGGCATCGTATTCCAGAGGCTGCCGGGCTCGAGCTTCGTCATGCCCATCGACAGCTGGCAGGTCGGCAGCACTTCGGGAACGATGAACTTGTAGATCGTGCGGCGGTTGCTCGTCGCGGGGTCGCCGAGCGTTTGCGGCGACGCTTCCGCGAGTGTGATGGTGCGCGTCGGATACGTGGCCTGCGCGGGCGCGCAGTTCAGATAGAACTTCGCGGGCCGCGCGGGATCGTCGCTGCCGAACGTCAGCGACTGCGTGCCCTTGCCGACATAGATAGCTTCCTCGTTGCGCACGGAAAAGCGCTTGCCGTCCGCTTCGATCCACCCGTCGCCGCCGATATTGATCGCCCCGAGTTCGCGCCGCTCCAGCAGATAGCTGACACCGATCGCCTTGCCGAGCGAGCCGGGCACTTCGACGGCGCGCGTCTGCGGAAATGCGCCGCCGACGATGATCCGGTCGATATGGCTATACGTCAGCGCAAGCGCGTCCGGCTCGAACACCTTCTCGACGAGAAATTCTTTTCTGAGGCCGGCTGTGTCGAGCTTTTTCGCGTATTCGCTGTTGATGCTCTGTCTGACTTCCATGTCTCCTCCGCTGCGGGACGGCGTCTGAAGGCGGCGTCCGGGTTGGCTGTGCGCGCAGTCTAGCATGATCGGAACGGCGGTCCGAAACAAGAAAATTGTCAAATCGCCAGATAGCGGGAGGCATATTGTAAAAGCAGGGTAAACGATTAATCTCGACGCGCACAAAATCGGAACAACGTTCCTTTGTCGATGCTATAGTCCGCGAACGGGCGGACGAAGCCGGACTCATACCGGACAGTTCGCCGTTCCCATCACCGGCCTGGCGTCGTATGGAGGAGACATGAAACTGAAGAAGGCAATCGACCGCGTACCGGGCGGTCTCATGCTGGTTCCGCTGTTGCTCGGCGCTTGTGTGCATTCGTTCGCGCCTGGCGCGGGCAAGTATTTCGGATCGTTCACGAACGGCCTGATTACGGGCACCGTGCCGATTCTCGCTGTGTGGTTCTTCTGCATGGGCGCGACCATCGATCTGCGCGCCACGGGCACCGTGTTGCGCAAGTCGGGCACGCTGCTCGTCACGAAGATGCTGGTCGCGTGGCTGGCTACGATCGTCGCGTCGTCGCTGCTGCCTATCGACGGCATCAAGACAGGGCTGTTCGCCGGGCTCTCGGTGCTCGCGATCACGACGTCGATGGACATGACCAACGGCGGTCTCTATGCCGCCGTGATGCAGCAATACGGCAGCAAGGAAGAAGCGGGCGCGTTCGTGCTGATGTCGATCGAATCGGGGCCGCTCGTCAGCATGATCATTCTCGGCGCGACGGGCGTTGCGTTCTTCGAGCCGCGGCTGTTCGTCGGCGCAGTGCTGCCGTTCCTGATCGGCTTTACGCTCGGCAATCTGGATAGCGCAATGCGCGAACTGTTCGGGCGCTGCGTGGTGCCGCTGATTCCGTTCTTCGGCTTCGCGCTCGGCAACGGCATCGATCTGAATGTGATCGTCAAGAGCGGCATTCCGGGCGTGCTGCTCGGCCTCGCCGTGATCGTCATTACGGGCATTCCGTTGATTCTCGCTGACCGCTTTATCGCTGGCGGAAACGGGGCGGCCGGTCTTGCTGCTTCATCGACGGCGGGTGCTGCGGTTGCGAATCCGTCGATCATCGGCGAGATGATTCCGAGCTTCAAGCCGGTCGTCCCCGCCGCGACAGCGATGGTCGCGACGGCGTGTCTCGTCACCGCGATTCTCGTGCCGATCCTGACCGCGATGTGGTCGCGCAGAGCGAGGATGAAGGCGGGATTGAGTCCACAGAACGAGCAGGCGGACGGGGAAAACGTCGGTGAGTTGAAGCCGCTCGGCGCGCACGAATAACGCGCTTGTTGCAATGATAAACGGCGCGAAGCGATTCGCGCCGTTTTCATTTTTTGGCCGATTAAACATGGCCATCTAAATCATCACACACGGCTAGCCGCATGCGGTCGGCCAATCGCGAGGTAGTGCACGAGCGCGATCACAGGAAACGCCGTCGCGACGCTCGCCACCAGCGTCCAGCCGCCATGCTCGTACAACGGACTCGCAAGCGCCGAGCCGATCGCGCCGCCGACGAAAATGCTCGTCATATACAGCGCATTCAACCGATTGCGGCTTGCCGCATGCAGCGCATAGATTTCGCGCTGGCCGAGCACCATGTTCATCTGCACCGCGAAGTCGAGCACGACGCCCGTTACGACCAGGCCGCCGATGCCCCACGCCGGATGCACCAACGCAGGCGTATAAGCGAGCGCGCCGACCACCAGCGCGATCAGCGTCGCGCGCACCGTGTGGCCCGCATCCGCGAGACGGCCCGCGATGGGCGCCGACGTCGCGCCGATCGCACCGACCAGCGCGAACACGCCGATCGCCGTTTGCGACAACCCGTAGTGACGCGTCAGTTCGACGGGCACTGCCGTCCAGAACAGGCTGAACGACGCGAACATCAGCGCCTGATATAGCGCGCGATGACGCAGCACAGGCATCGTGCGCACCAGATGTCCGAGCGATGCGATCAGTTGCAGATACGTCGCCTGATGCGAAGGCTGACGTGACGGAATCGTCAGCGCGAGCACGGCCGTGACGATCGCCATCAGCACGGCGGCCGAGCCGAACACGACGCGCCAACCGAAGTGACCTGCGACGATGCTCGAAATCGGCCGCGACAGCAGAATGCCGAGCAACAGCCCGCCCATGATCGTGCCGACCACGCGACCGCGCGTTTCATCCGGTGCGAGATGCGCGGCGAGCGGAATCAAAATCTGCACCGCGACGGAGCTGAAGCCGATCAGCAGCGAAACGGCGAGGAACGCGCCCGGCGCATGCGTGAACGATGCGGCCGCGAGACTCGCGATCGAGACCAGCGCTGTCGTAATCATGAGCTTGCGGTTTTCGAGCAGATCGCCGAGCGGCACGAGAAAGAACAGCCCGAGTGCGTAGCCGATCTGCGTGAGCGACACGATCAGGCTCGCCATGCCGTTCGACATGTGGATGGACGGCGCGATCAGTTCGGTGATCGGTTGCGCGTAGTAGAGATTCGCGACGATTGCGCCGCAGCTGAACGCGAACAGTGCGATGAGGCCGCGCGTGAGCCCGGCGGCGGTGTCGCTGCGTGCGAGCGTCGATGGACTGCTGGACATGCTGACTCCTTTTTCTTCAATGCGTGAGCGGGTATGACGTGAATGCTTGCGATGCGCAATGTTGGTGCGCTTATGCCGCGCTGTGTTGTGTAGCGGCTGCGTGCAGCGCTTGCGCGAACACGGCGGGCGGTTGCGCGCCGCTGATGACAGCGCTGTCGATCCACACCGTCGGCACGCTACTGATGCTCCAACGGGCATCGACGACTTCGCGCTTGTCCGCATCCGACAGCAGAGACTCACGCGCCTGATGTGCATCGAAACCTTGCTCGCCTGCGATCTCGACGAGCGTATCGATCGATCCGATATCGCGCCCTTGCGAGAAATACGCGGCGAAGATTGCATCGAAAAGCCGCGCGACGTTGTCGGAATCGCCGTGCAGCATAGCGAATTGCATCAAACAGTGCGCGCGGCGTGTATTCGGCGTGCGTGCAACCTTCGCGTAGTCGAATGACAACCCGGCGGCGAGACCGGCTGCCGTCGCCTGCGCATCGAGCGTTTGCGAACGCGCCCAGCTGCCGAACTTCTGCGTGCGATACGCGCGCCGGTCCATGCCCTCGACGGGCATCGACGGATTCAGCTCGAACGGCAGATAGCGCACGTCGACAGGCGCATCGAGCGCGGCGGCCTCGATGCCCGCGACGAGGTTCCTGTGTCCGATCCAGCACCACGGGCAGATGAAGTCATAGGCGAGAACGATTGGTACGGCTTGCATCGGCTGCTCCTCGAAAACGAATGAGCCAAGATTAGCCGTTGCGTCGCGCGCTTTGAATCCATGCCGGATGCAAACGTCCGTTGCGCTGAGCGCAATCGACATCGCGGGCATAATCGCCGCCATGGACAAACTGCTCGCGTTGAACACACTGCTCGAAGTCGCCGATGCGGGCGGTTTCGCAAAGGCCGCCCAGCGCCTGGGCGTCGCGACGTCGTCGGTGACGCGGCTGATGGATGCGCTCGAAGCGTCGCTCGGCACCGCCTTGCTCACGCGCACGCCGCGCAAGGTCAGTCTCACGGATGCGGGCACGGCCTACGTCGAGCAGATTTCGAAAGTACTCGACGATCTCACCGAAGCCGATGAAAGTATTCTGGACAGCGGCGCCGCGCCCGTCGGCGCGTTGCGCATCACTGTGCCGTCCGCGTACAACCGCACGCAGCTCGGGCCGCATCTCGCCGCGTTTCTCGCCGAATATCCGCGCGTCGCGCTCGATGTCGTCGTCGCCGATCATTTCGCGGACCTCGCGCTCGATCGCATCGATGTTGCCGTGCGGATCGGTTTGATGACGCGCGACCCGAATCTAGTCGTGAAGAAGCTCGCGGACAATCCACGCTATGTGGTCGTGAGTCACGACTATCTTCAACGCGCGGGCAGCCCGTCTACGCCCGCGGCGCTTGCAGAGCACGAATGTCTGCGCATCGCGTATGGCGGCAGTTATCGCGCGCGTCAGGTGTGGACGTTCGGGCGCGGCGCGGAACAGGAACGCGTCGATGTGCGCGGACGGCTCATTTCGAACAGCCTCGAAATGCTTTTAGAAGCCGTGCTTGCCGGGCAAGGTGTCGCGCTATTGCCGGACTGGCTCGTCAATCACGAGATCGGCGCGGGGCGCCTGATGCGTCTGTTCCCGGACTTTGAGGTGACGCCGCAAAACGGCGCGGCCGTCGTGTATGCCGCGTATCTGCCGAACCGGCGTCATTCGAGCAAGGTCAGGGCGCTGCTGCGTTTTCTCGAAGCGCGCGTCGGCGGTTCGACGGAAAGCACGGCGTAGCGCGTTCACAGCATCACAAGCCGCCGACGCCATGCGTTCTCAGCGCATACGGTCCGCGCGTCAAATGCTCCTTCAGGAATTCCACGCACACGCGCAGCTTCGCGGACGATGACGCGCGCGCTGCCGTCATAACCCAGACATCGGCGGGCTGGTAGTGCTGCGGCAGCACGCGCACGAGCTTGCCCGACTCGAGGCTCGATGCGACGTCCCACACCGACGCCATGATCACGCCATCGCCTGCGAGCGCCCATTGTTGAACGATGTCGCTGTGATTCGACGCAATGGGACCCGTCACCTTGACCGACTTCTCGCCGTCCGGTCCTGTCAGCCGCCACGCGCCGAAGCGCTGGTCGCGATCGCGGAACAGCAGGCAATCGTGCTGCGCGAGATCGGCGAGCGTGCGCGGCGTGCCCTTGCGTTTCAGATACGCGGGCGACGCGCACAGGATGCGCACGCTGTCGACGATCTTGTGCGCGATCAGATGCGGCTCCTGAATGTTGCCGACGCGTATGTCGATATCGAAGCTCTCGCCGACGAGATCGACGCGACGGTCGAGCAGTTCGAGCCAGATTTCGAGCGCCGTGTAGCGCTTTCGCAGCAGCGACAGAATCGGCGATACATGGTCGCGGCCCAGACGCAGACTCGTGCTGATGCGCAGGATGCCGCGCGGATCGCTCTTCAAGCCGGCGAACGCGTCGGACATGCCCTGCACGTCGTCGAGGATTTTCTGCGCCCACTGGAAGGCCGCTTCGCCGTCGCTCGTCACGCTGACGCGGCGCGTCGTGCGCATGAAGAGCTTCACGCCGAGGCTCTTCTCGAGCAGCGCGATGCGCTTGCTGACATGCGAGGGCGAGATGCCCATTTCCGCCGATGCGGTGACGAAGCTCGCGCGCCGCGCCACGGTGCAGAACAGCTGCAGGTCGCGCAGGAAGCCGTCATTCATGGCTAAAAGCGCATTATGATTTTCCATCTGGCTTGATTATGTTGGTGATCGGCACGAGTAATCTATTCCGAATTCACCAAGCCGTCCAATCCCTGGCGGCATACACACGAAATCATGAGACAAATTCAGCTTGCCGTTGCGGGCGCCGGGCTTATCGGCCGGCGTCATATCGAACTGATCCGGCAGAATCCGCGCTGTCGACTGAGCGCGATCGTCGATCCCGGTCCCGCTGCGAAAGAAGTGGCGGACAGTGCGGACGTGCCGCTGTTTCGCACGCTAGGCGAGCTGATCGAGAAGGGACGTCCCGACGGCATCGTGCTCGCCACGCCGAACCAGTTGCACGTCGAACAGGCTCTTGAATGTATCGATGCGCGTCTTCCTGCGCTGATCGAAAAGCCCGTCGCCCATACGCTCGAAGCGGGCGAGCGCCTGCGCGCTGCCGCCGATCAGGCGGGCGTGCCGCTGCTGGTCGGCCATCATCGCGCGCACAGCCCGATTCTCGCGACGGCGCGCGAGATCATCCGGCAAGGGACAATCGGCAAGATCGTCGGCGTGATGGGCAGCGCGATGTTCTACAAGCCCGACGACTACTTCGACGCCGCGCCGTGGCGGCGGGAAGCGGGCGGCGGTCCGATCCTGCTCAACCTGATTCACGAGATCGGCAATCTGCGGTCGCTGTGCGGCGAGATCGTCGCGGTGCAGGCGTTCGCGTCGAATGCGGCGCGCCAGTTTGCCGTCGAGGATACCGTCGCGATCAATCTGCGCTTCGAGAACGGCGCGCTCGGCACGTTCCTGCTGTCGGACACGGCGGCCTCGCCGCGCAGCTGGGAGCAGACTTCGCAGGAGAACAAGAGCTATGCGTCTTATGATGACGAAGACTGCTATGTGATCGCGGGCGATTTGGGTTCGCTGTCGGTGCCGACGATGCGGCTCAAGACCTATGCGCGCAAAGAGGACCGTTCGTGGTGGAAGCCGTTCGAGACATCGGTGGCGCAACTCGAACGCGCGGATCCGCTCGAACGCCAACTGGAACACTTCTGCGATGTGATAGCGGGCGACGCCACGCCGCTCGTCAGCGTGCGCGACGGGCTGCAGAACCTGCGCGTGACGGAAGCGATCGCGGAAGCGGCGCGCACGGGCGCGATCGTCGAGACGCGTCTGGGCGCAACGATCTGAATTCGACACTACGAGGAGGAAACATGAAAAAAGTACTGATGCTGCACGGGATCAATCACAACATGTTCGGCAAGCGCGACCCCGTGCAATACGGCACGGTGACGCTCGAAGAAATCGACAGCGAATTGCAGGCGCTCGGGCGCGAACTGAATGTCGAAGTCGAGAGCTATCAGACCAATCATGAAGGCGACATGTGTATGCGGATCCATCAGGCATTCACCGAGGGGATGGATGCGGTGCTGATCAACGCGGGCGCATGGACGCACTACAGCTACGGCATTCGCGATGCGCTGGCCATTCTGACCGTGCCTGTCGTCGAGATCCATATGTCGAACATTCACGCGCGCGAGCCGTTTCGCCACGTTTCGGTTTTCGCGGAGATTGTGAAGGGACAGATTTGCGGATTCGGCGTGAACAGCTATCTGCTCGGTTTGCGCGCGGCTGTCGCGGCGATTGCATGATGCAGGTGGTGCACGCATAAGCGGAAATCGTCAGACGTGCGGACCTTCGTTGCGTATCGATAGGTACGGTGTTTGCTCTCCTTGTTGAACGTCGCCGCGCTAGCCTGGCGGGACCCTCACTCAAGCAACGGAGGTCAGATCATGCTTTATTACGCTTTGGTTTTCTTTGTCATCGCGATCATAGCTGCTGTATTTGGCTTCGGCGGGATTGCAGCAGGCGCGGCGGGTATCGCCAAGATCCTGTTCTTCCTGTTCCTCGTCATCTTTATCGTGACGTTGCTAATGGGTGTCGTGCGGCGCTGATGCGGCGCATAGGCGAGGCGGAAGAGGAGTCCGCCTCGCCGTTTGCCTGACTGGCCTTGGCGCGGATGCAACGTCCGCGCAAGAAAACCTTCGCGCCTACGCGAAGATAAAAAGTGTTTTCCCATCAGGACACGAATGCGGTACTTCGACCGCAAAGCCTCTTCTATTAAGGCAGATCCCGTCGATTGCGCGAATCGCGCCTGAAATAAGCCCTTTTCTACTGTTTTGGAAATGGGATAAGCCTGGGCATAATGCGTTAGGTACTCGACGGTTGAAAGAGGGACGCATGCGCGTGTCTTTTTTACCGACGTCATTGCACTAAAGAGCTGGTCCCTTCCTCTCTCGCGGCTACGCCTCGAGTAGTCCGGCCACCCATCCATTCAGTCTCGTTACGCGCATCGCGCGCGATGCACGCTGTTTTTATTTTTCGCGCGAATACGCGAAGGCCGTCATGCGGCCCGTTTTAGGAATCAACTGATGAAACCGGCAAAGAATACGTTCTGGTCCCGTTATGGCCGCTATGTGACGCTTGGCGTGACCGCAACGGCGTTCGTGGCGCTCGTGACTTTCCTGCATATGCGCCACGATCAGCGTAACGTGCAAGCGCCGCCGGTTTTGACAGGCGTCGCGAGCGACATGCGCAAGGACACGTCGGCGTGGACGCATCAGGAGCGCGATGCATCGGAGATGCTGCGCGATATTCGCGAGCACAACGTGACGGCTATCGGCGTGAGTCCGAATGCGATTCTCGTCTCGACGGACGACGGCGCAAAGTACTACGTCACCGATCACAACTCCGCTTTCTCGAATGCGCTGCTGCTGGGCGAGATGAAAGCGGACGCGCGTTCTCCTTATCAACTGGTCTTCCTGCCGGATGCCGATATTCATACGGGCTCCGCGCGCTGGATGGATGCATTCGACAAGACACGCGATGCGATCAGCGTGTTGCTGCCGCTGCTGCTGATCGGCGGGCTCGTGTGGTTCATGCGCCGCGAAATGACGGGCGGTGCGCGTCTGCTCGAAAAGACGCCGGCGCTTTCGTTCGAAGACGTAATCGGTGCAGGCGAAGCGAAGGCCGCACTGTCCGACATCCAGGCCTATCTGACCAATCCGAAGCAGTTCACGGGCATGGGCGTGCGCGCACCGTGCGGCATCCTGATGACGGGCGGCCCCGGCGTCGGCAAGACGCGTCTCGCACAGGCGCTCGCGGGCGAATGCGGCGCGAACTTCATTTCGATCACGGGCAGCTATTTCAGCGCGAAGTACTACGGCGTCGGCATCCAGAAGGTCAAGCATCTGTTCGAACTCGCGCGCAAGAATGCGCCGACCGTGATCTTCATCGACGAAGCCGATGGCCTCGCGAAGCGCACGGATACGGGCGGCGGTCCCGTCGAAGCCGAGAGCAACCGCGTCATCAACCAGCTGCTCGCGGAAATGGACGGCTTTGCATCGAACGAGGGCGTGATCATCGTCGCGGCGACCAATCACCCGGATAATCTCGACGAAGCATTGCGCCGACCGGGCCGTTTCGATCGCACGGTGCAGGTGCGTTTGCCGGATCTCGAAGATCGCGCCGACATCATCCGCTTCTATGCGGAGAAGCTGACTTCGAAAGCCGACGACATCGACTTCAATCAGCTCGCGCGATTGACCACGGGCTTGTCGCCGGCGACGCTGTCGATGGTCGTCAATCAGGCGGGGCTCGTCGCGCGCAAGGCTGGCGACAGGATCGTCGCGGCAAGGCATTTCGTCGAAGCGATCAAGATCGCGCGCATCGGCGACGTGAACGGCGCGGAACGCGCGCTCACGGAAGACGAGCGCACGCGCATCGCCGTTCACGAAGCGGGGCACGGACTCGTGGCCGCTTTGCTCGGCACGGGCATCCTCGAAGAAGTGACGATCCTGCCGCGCGGCGGCGCATTGGGTGTCGCGCTGATCACGAAGACGCAGGACAAGCACCTGTACCGCGAAACCGAAATGCGCAATGAGATTCAGGTGCTGCTCGGCGGACGCAATGCAGAACTGCTGATGTTCTCGGAAGCATCGAGTGGCGCTGCGCAGGACCTGCAGGAAGCCTCGCGCATCAGTCTCGACATGGTGTCGAAGTTCGGCTTCAACGCGGACGGCGATCTCTTCAGTCTCGCGGCGCTGCCGCCGCAGTATGCGGGTCTGCAGATGAAGGGTGCAATCGAACACGCGAACATCCTGCTCAAGGATCTGAACGACGCGTGCTACACGCTGCTGCACGACAACGCGCCTGTGCTGCGCGCCATCGCGGACCAGTTGCTCGAATCGGAGACAGTGCCGGGCGAAACGGTCTATCGACTGATCGACGAACACAAGGCGAGCCGCGAAGCGCTGCATCTCGCGGAGCAGCCGGCAGCGGCATAAAGCGGCTGATTTCCTGCATAACGCGACACAGGCAAAAAAAGCAGGAACTTCCGCAAAACCCCATTTGTCCACGCACCTCGCGGCCTGAAAAGGCGCAGTCACCACGCGAGGAGGACAGTCGATGGATAAAGGACGCGTTGCCGCGCTCGACGCAGGTCGGGCGCTCGCGATCGTCGGGGTAGTCGCAGTACACCTGTCGTTTCAGTTTCCCAATCTGCCGCATGCTGTCACGCTGATGGCCCGCATGGGTCAATACGGCGTGCAGCTGTTCTTCGTGATCAGCGCGATCACGATCTTCATGACGCTCGAAATCGATCACGAGCGTTGTACCGATGCGCGGCACGTCACATTGCGTTTCTATATCAAACGCTTCTTTCGCATCGCTCCACTGTATTACTCCGCGATCGCCGTCTATGGCGCGATCAGTTTCGGCGCCATGCATTCCGGCTACGAACGCGCGTGGGTGCTCGGCGCGCATGGTCCCGTCGATATCCTGCTCAACGTGCTGTTCCTGCATGCGCTGTCGCCGACGGCGATCAACAACGTCGTGCCGGGCGGATGGTCGATCGGCGTGGAGATGCTGTTCTATCTGATCGCGCCGCTGCTGTTCTTTGCCGCGATGAATCGCGTGCGGCTCATGCTCGCGACGCTGTTGCTGCTGGCGCTATCCGTCGCCACGCTGTCGATCGGCGATTGCAACGGCACGCTCGACTGTCAGGTCAGCAACAACTCGTTCAGCTATTTCTGGCCGCCCGTGCAGGGACCGTGCTTCATCGTCGGCATGTGGGCGTGGTATGGATTCCGTTCGCATCTGCTGGGCACGTCGAACGTCACGAAGCGAGGCGCGTGGCTGTATTTCGCGCTGGCCGTCACGTTCGCGATCGCAACGGCTGCGCTCGGCGTGTGGCTTGCGAAGTCGCATGCGTTTGCGCCTGTATTTGCGGCATGCGCGGCCGTTGCGTTCCTGCTGTTCGTCTGTTCGCAAAGCGATGCCATGCGCCGCTTGATGCAGTCGCGTATGACGCTCTTCGTTCGACACTGCGCGTCTGCCTTGGGGCGCGAGAGTTATGGCATCTATCTGTGGCACTTCATCTGCGTGTACGCGACGTTCCATTTCTTCGAAGGGACGTTCCGGCGAACGGATCGCGACGCGTCGCTCGCACTTTATGTCGTCACTGTGCTGACCGCGTTGCTCGCGTCGTATGGTTTTTCGCGTCTGTCCGACCGCCTGATTCAGGGACGCGCGACGCGTCTGTCGCGCAAGCTGCTCTCGCACGTCGACGGGCGCTTTCACCCATCGCGGCGCGCGTGATGCAGCGCCGCATGACGTGCCGCGCGAACGCAGGAGCATGCGCCTTTGGTCCAATATCGCAGACCTGTCGACCCGGCTAACATTCAAAAGATAAGGGGAGGCCAGCGATACCGAAGGAGGCCCAATGGACGCGACGACGCAAGCGACAGGGGACGAGCAGGAGACGCGTGAGCCGGTGCTGGATACCGTCGATCGCGTCTCCGAGCTGTGCTTCGGTCTGTTCATGGCGTTGACGTTCGTCGGCGCCGTGTCGGCGGTCACGGCGGGCGAAGACGCGGGGCGCAAGATGCTGGCCTCAGCCTTGGGCTGCAATCTCGCGTGGGGACTCGCGGATGCCGTGATGTATCTCGTGCGCACGTTGACGAATCGTGCCCGACGCTTGACGCTCGCGTTGACCATACAGCAAGAGCGGAACGCAGCCGTCGCGGTTGCCGCATTACGCGATGCCTTGCCTAAAGCACTGAAAACACTCATCGCCGATTCCGAACTCGAAATGATCCGCGCGCGGCTCGCGGCGACTCCGTTATTGCCGGCTCGCGTGCATTTCGTGCGCGACGACTTCATCGGCGCGTTGGCCATTTTTCTCATCGTCGTGATCTCGACGTTTCCTGTCGCGTTGCCGTTCGTCGTGTTCGACGAAGTCGCGACGGCGCTCATCGTTTCGCGCGCGCTGACGCTCGTGATGCTGTTCGGCGCAGGTTTCGCGCTTGGCCGCTTCTCGGGCGCGGGCGGCATGCGGGCAGGGCTGTCGATGATGACGGTTGGCGTCGTGCTGACCATGGCGATCATCGCGTTGGGCGGCTGAGTCGCACCGAAAGCCCTTTGATAGTGCCTGCATGCGTATCGTCAGCCTGCGTCATGCAGTGCGCATTCTTCAGTTATGCCTGAGTGCCGACAGGCGTCATTTCATATAGGCACTTAAGCCCCGTCACATCAGCGTTCTTCAGTCGTTATGTTTTTTGTGCATGACCCTCATGCGCAATTGGCATTGGACGCAGCCAGGCCGTTTCGCGACTATCCCGCACTCGCTCGATGGCACCAGAACCGTCGACGATACCTCTCGCGGCGCAGCGTACGACAGCCGTCGCGCTTCGCTATCGAATAACAAGGAAAGCCGGAATTCGCCGACGCCAACGCCAGGTGGCAAAGCGCTTCCGTGCACCTGAGATATGAGGAAGACAATTGAATAGTTCCATTCAACGGCACATCGGCCCGTTTGCGCTGATGCTGACGGGACTCGGCTCGATCATCGGGTCGGGCTGGCTGTTCGGCGCCTGGAAGGCGGCCAAGATCGCGGGCCCTGCGGCGCTGTGCGCATGGGTGATCGGCGCGGTGGTGATTCTCGCAATCGCGCTGACCTATGCGGAACTCGGCGCGATGTTCCCCGAATCCGGCGGCATGGTGCGCTACGCGCGCTACTCGCATGGCGCGCTCGTCGGCTTTATCAGCGCGTGGGCGAACTGGATCGCGATCGTGTCGGTGATTCCAATCGAAGCCGAAGCATCGATTCAGTACATGAGCACATGGCCTTATGAATGGGCGCATAACCTGTTCATCAACAGCGAACTGACGACACCCGGATTGCTGCTCTCCGCCGTGCTCGTGGTTATCTATTTCATGCTGAATTACTGGGGCGTCAAAGTATTCGCGCGCGCCAATTCGGCGATCACGATCTTCAAGTTCATCATTCCCGGCCTGACGATTCTTGGTCTGATGATGAGCGGCTTCCACAAGGAAAACCTCGGCGAAACCAGCACGTTCGCGCCGTACGGCTGGTCGGCTGTGCTGACGGCTGTGGCGACGAGCGGCATCGTGTTCGCGTTCAACGGCTTCCAGAGCCCGATCAACCTCGCGGGCGAAGCGCGCAATCCCGCGAAGAGCGTGCCGTTCGCGGTGATCGGCTCGATCCTGCTGGCGCTGGTGATCTACGTGCTGCTACAGATCGCGTATATCGGCGCGGTGAACCCGGCCGACGTGATGAAGGGCTGGAACCAGTTCAACTTCAAATCGCCGTTCGCGGAACTGGCGATTGCACTGAACCTGAACTGGCTCGCGATACTGCTGTATGTCGATGCATTCGTAAGCCCGAGCGGCACGGGGACGACCTACATGGCGACGACCACGCGCATGATCTACGCAATGGAGCGCAACAACACGATGCCGAAGATCTTCGGCAGCGTGCATCCGCTGTACGGCGTGCCGCGTCCGGCGATGTGGTTCAACCTGCTGGTGTCGTTTATCTTCCTGTTCTTCTTCCGTGGCTGGAGTTCGCTGGCGGCGGTGATTTCGGTGGCGACGGTGATCTCGTATCTGACGGGTCCGATCAGTCTGATGGCGCTGCGTCGCGCAGCGAAGGATCTCGAACGGCCGCTACACATCCCCGGCATGAGTCTGATCGCACCGTTCGCATTCGTGTGCGCGTCCTTGATTCTCTACTGGGCGAAGTGGCCGCTGACGGGCGAGATCATCCTGCTGATGATCGTCGCGCTGCCGGTGTACTTTTACTTCCAGGCGAAGTCGGGCTTCTCGGGCTTCAATCAGGATCTGAAGGCCGCGTGGTGGCTGGTGGCTTACCTGCCCGTGATGGCGATCCTGTCGCTGATCGGCAGCAAGGAGTTTGGCGGGATGGGCGTGCTGCCGTACGGCTGGGACATGCTCGTTGTGATCGTGTGTTCGCTGATCTTCTATTACTGGGGCGTGCATACGGGCTATCGCTCGGCCTATCTCGACGAGCGCGATGCGGCACGCGCCAGCGAAGCGTCCGAATACGCGACGAGCGGTGTGCAGGGCGAGGAGTGGATGTCGGCGCGCTAAGGCGCACGGCTGAAATATTTTCAGTGCAGAATAGGGCGCGCTTCGCATCGCCGCTCTGTACACAAGATCGTGAAAGCGGATCACGCGTGTCGTGATCCGCTTTGCGTTTGTCGAGCCGTCGATGCGTACGACATCGTATGGATTCACTCACCGACAGCCTCGATGGACTATTCCCGCATCCTCGAACAGATTCACGCCGACTTGCAACCCTGGCTCGACAAGGGGCGTGTCGCCGATTACATCCCTGAACTCGCGAACGTGCCCGCGAACAGCTTCGGCATGGCGGTCGTCACGACGTCGGGCGAGGTCTATCGCGTGGGACAGGCCGATACGCGTTTTTCGATTCAGAGCATCTCCAAGCTGTTCGCCTGCACGATGGCGTTCAGGCTGCTCGGCGATGACCTGTGGCAGCGCGTTGGACGCGAGCCGTCGGGCACGGCGTTCAATTCGCTGGTGCAGCTCGAATCGGAGCGAGGCAAGCCGCGCAATCCGTTCATCAATGCTGGCGCGCTCGTCGTCACCGATGTGTTGAGCCGCCGCTTCGTGAAGGCGGAGACGGCGCTCGTCGAGTTCATGCGACGCGTGACGGGCGAAGCGTCGATCGACTATGACATGCGCGTCGCGCAATCCGAGTTGCAGCACGCGCATCGCAATCGCGCGATGGCGCATTTCATGGCGAGCTTCGGCAACATGGAGATGCCGCCCGAAGTTGTCGTCGATGCGTATTGCCGTCAGTGCGCAATTTCGATGAGTTGCGTCGAGCTTGCGAAAGCAGCGCTCTATCTGAGCAACGGCGGCGTCGTGCCGTCGACGGGTGAACGCATTCTCGATGCAAGTTCGGCCAAGCGTTTATCGGCGCTGATGCTGACATGCGGCACCTACGATGCAGCGGGCGACTTCGTCTATCGCGTCGGCTTGCCTGCGAAGAGCGGCGTAGGCGGTGGGATCGTCGCGTTGTTGCCGGGCGAAATGGCCGTGTGCGTGTGGTCGCCGGGTCTGGACAGCAACGGCAATTCGCTGGCGGGTGTGATGGCGCTGGAGTGGCTCACCACGCACACGGGGCGCTCGATTTTCTGAAGCTGCATTAACGCACGATCAACACAGCCGCCCCCGACACCTTACCGCCGCGCAAATCATCGAGCGCGCGATTCGCATCCACAAGCGGATAGCGTGTCGCTTCGATATCGAGCTTCACATCTCCGGCGATCTTCATGAACGCTACGCCATCGGCACGCGTGAGATTCGCGACCGACACCACGCGTCGCTCGCCCCACAGAAACGCGTACGGAAACGCGGGAATGTCGCTCATGTGGATGCCGCCGCAGACGACGATACCGCC
Organism: Paraburkholderia sabiae; assembly: GCF_030412785.1. Lineage (NCBI taxonomy): Bacteria > Pseudomonadati > Pseudomonadota > Betaproteobacteria > Burkholderiales > Burkholderiaceae > Paraburkholderia > Paraburkholderia sabiae. Next base: position 1,718,028 of record NZ_CP125296.1, on the reverse strand, counting down.
CTTGACGACGGCCTGCAACGCGGCGGGCACGAGTGCGCCGACGGGCGCGAAGATCAGCGCGGCATCGAGCGGTTCGGGCGGCGCTTCGTCGCTGCCGCCTGCCCACGCTGCGCCGAGCCTGCGCGCGAGTTGTTGCGCGGTATCGTCGCCGGGACGCGTGAACGCGTACACCGAGCGGCCCTGATGACGCGCGACCTGCGCGACGATATGCGCCGCCGCGCCGAAGCCGTAGATGCCCACGCGCTTCGCGTCGCCCGCCATGCTAAGCGTGCGATAGCCGATCAGACCCGCGCACAGCAGCGGCGCGGCCTGCGCGTCGTCGTAACGTTCGGGCAGATGCAGGCAATAGCGATGATCGGCGATCACCTGTTCCGCGTAGCCGCCGTCGATCGTGTAGCCCGTAAAGCCGGGCGCATCGCACAGATTCTCGCGACCGCTCGCGCAGTACGGACACACACCGCACGTTTTACCGAGCCACGGCACGCCGACGCGATCGCCGGTATCGAACGACGTCACGTCCGCTGCACGCGCCGCAACGCGCCCGACGATCTCGTGGCCCGGTATCACCGGACGCTTTGGTTCGCTGAGTTCGCCATCCACGACATGCAGATCGGTCCGGCATACACCGCACGCCAGCACGTCGATCAGCACTTCGCCCGGCGCGAGCGCTCGTAGCGTCAGCTCGCGCTCGGCGAGCACAGGGTTCGTTCCGTCGAAAACCATCGCACGCATGTTCGATCCTCCTCGTCGGAATCCGCGATTGCGGCGTCAGTCGCGTGACGCCCGATCGCTGTCTTCCGTCAGCCGCTTGTCCTGTTCCTGAGAAGCGGGAACGGACGCGATGACGGACGGAAGCCACGGCTGCCATGCGCGCATCCACATCGACCACATCGAGAACATCGACAGCGGCGACGCCAGCGAAAACAGATCCGGTTGCACGAACCATCGTGCGGCGGCTTCGAGAGAGGGTACGGCCGTGATATGAATCGTGACGGTTTCCGCGTCCCGTTCAGGCAGTTTGCGGCGTGTGATTTCCACGTCGACGGTGGGCAGGTGGGCGGTGAGTTTCGTCTCCATGCTCGACCTCGCAATGACGGTTGGCGCAGCAGGCGCGGCGCATCGATCTATTGTGCCGCGTTCGGCAGTTTCTATTGTGAAGCAGCCGGAACAGCGGCGCAGCGCATATTGCATCGCCACAACGCGGAACGCCAGATGCAAACGCGTACTGCCTGGACGCAAAACTGTCACAAAAGAAACGGCCATGCCAGGATTTGTACTCGCTGCAATTTCTCTGCAGCCTCTCTATAAATGAAGCAAGGGAGAGCGCTGCGTCGATCGCGTCGGCCATGCCGTCGCGCGGCCTGCGTGCGAGCAAACATGCTACCGAAATACACGCCGGCTTCGATCCAATCCGACAAACATAAAGGATCGATCGCATCCGTCCGCGCACGCGGCGGGCCCGCACGGCTGCGCGTTTCGAACGCGCTGTCCGGGTTCCCTCTCTTTTCTGATTCTTCGGTGTGCTACGTCACAGTCGGCGGTGGCGGCACGCGAAATAATTTCCTCACAGTGCCAGGCATCACGAACGCCATGGAGGTGCGCTGTGTTTCACTCGACCTCGTCCCGCATCTGGTTTTGCACTGCCGTGACAACGGCATGTCTTGCCGGTTATCCCATCGCTTACGCCAACGCGATCGCGCCGAATGCTGCCGCAGCATCCGCGCCCGCGCCGGCATCCTCGCCAGCGAAAGAGAAGCGCGCGGCGCCCGCGAACGCGAGTGCGCCGATGGACTTCCCGGCCATCGTCGAGCGTTACGGACCGGCCGTGGTGAACATCCGCGCGATCTTGCCGGAGAAGCCGCTCGCCGCACCGGCAACGCCTGCGACGCCTGCAACGCCTGCAACACCCGCGTCCTCCGTTTCGGGCACGAGTTCCGAAACCATCGACGGTGACGATCCGCTGTTCGCCTTCTTCCGGCAGGCCATGCCGCAAGCGCAAGACGGCCAGCCCAGCGCGCCGCGCGCGATATCGGGTGTGGGCTCGGGTTTCATCGTCAGCGCGAACGGGCTGATTCTGACGACGGCGCATGTCGTCGATGGATCGGACGATGTGACCGTGCGCCTGACCGACCGCCGCGAGTTCAAGGCGAAAGTCGTCGCCGTCGATGCGCAAAGCGACGTCGCCGTGATCCAGATCGACGCGACGAAGCTGCCCGTCGTGAAGCTCGGCGACTCGACGCGCGTGCGCGTCGGCGAGCAGGTGCTGACTATCGGTTCGCCTGACAGCTACCAGAACACGGTGACGGCGGGCATCGTCAGCGCGACGTCGCGCACGCTCTCCGATGGCACGACGTTTCCGTTCTTCCAGACCAACGGCGCCTTGAATCCGGACAACTCGGGCGGCCCGGTGTTCAATCGCGCGGGCGAAGTGGTCGGCATCCACGTGCAGGTCTACGCCGACGGCGATCGCTTCCAGAGCCTGACGTTCGCGATTCCGATCAACATGGCCAACAAGGTGCGCGCGCAGTTGCAGGCGCAAGACAAGGACGGCAAGGACGCGCACGGTACGTTCGGCATGCAGGTGCAGGACGTCGATCCCGGCCTCGCGGGCGCATTCGGTCTACCGCGCGCGGCGGGCGCGCTGGTGATTTCCGTCGAACCCGGCAGTCCCGCCGCGGCGGGCAAGCTGAAACCGGGCGACGTGATCGTGCAGGTCGCCGACAAACCGGTCGAACACGGAACCGATCTCGCCGATTTCGCGGATCAGGATGCGGCGCTGCAGTCGGGCTCGAAGCTTCCCGTGAAGGTGATTCGCAATCGCAAGCAGATGACGGTGATGCTCAGCGTCACAGCATCCGCGCAACCGGCGACGGCAGGCGCGACGGCAGGCGCGACGGATGACGGCGCGCTCGATCATCTCGGCCTCAGCATGCATCCGCTGACGGACGACGAACGCCGCAGCACCGGACTGCCGCAAGGCCTGATGGTCGACGACGTGGCGGGTACGGGCGGCACTGCGGGCATCAAGCCGGGCGATGTGGTGCTGTCGCTGAACGGCACGCTGGTCGCGTCGCAGGACGAACTTGCGTCGCTTGCTGCGAAGGCGGGCAAGAAGGCGGCGTTGCTGATCCAGCGCAATCATGCGCGCAGCTTCGTGAGCGTCGATCTCAAGTAGGCGTGTCGCGATGAGGCGGGCAGCAGCCCTAATGCCGTTCAGTTAAGGTCTCTTTTGAGGAACCGAACGGTATAGCGAAACGGTCTGGATTTGACGGCCCGAGCGCAACTGCGCCCGGGCCGTTTGTCGTTGGGAAGTTGCTTGAGCCGCTCGCGCAGGCGCCTGAGCAGCGCTGGCAGTTTGCCGTACGAGCGCGTCACGGCCGCCCACGTCATTTCGTACTGAATGGTGTGAAACGCGCGGATGAAGCTCAGCTCGTCGGGTGCGTGCCGGGCGTCGAGTGCCGCCCTGGCCATCTCCAGGCGACTCAGGTTATAGGCGATCAGAGCCCCCCAGAACTCCTGATAGACACCTTGTACGGTCTGGCTGCGAAGGGTCAGTTCCATGCCCAGCATCGACTGCTTCAGTTCATGGTAGCTGGTGTCGATCTGCCAGCGACGCTCGTAGCACGACACAATGTCAGCCGCCTTGAAACGCCTTCGATCAGTCAGGGACGTGAGCAATGTCCGTTGCCGGCCACGTGCATCGACGGCCAGCACGGCGCGCGCCTGCCAGAATTCGGGCAGCTCGGGGCATTTCGTGCGGGCCTGCGGCGACACACGCATGCGCACGATCTGGTCACCGTCGCACCCGCTCACGACCTCCCAGCGCAGGTTCGATCTGGCCGGGATGATGAAATGCCGGTTCTCGCCGCCTGAAGCCAGATTGCACAGGATCTGGGCCGACAGGAACCCCTTATCAAAAACGGTAATGGAGTTGTCTGGCACACGAGGGATGAGCTCACGCGCCCAGATCATCTCATTGATATCGTAAGGGCCGAACCCGGCATCACACACCAGATGCGTCGCCAGGGCGGTGAGCGTGACCGCGCGCAGTTGGGGATAGCTGCCCACCCGACCGTGAGCGGCAGCCGAGGCGCCGAAATGCCTGCGGTTGGCGACACTGTCGGTGGTTCGCAGCGTCGTGCCATCCATCGCGAATAGCGAGAATCCCTTGAACAGGTACTTCGCCTGATCCTGCGCGATCCAGTTCCGGGCCGATTCATGAAACAGCCACGCCAGGGGGGCGGCGCCGATACGCTGCCGCGCCTGGGCGATGGCGCTCTTGCTGACAAATGACGCATCGGGTGCGGGTAGCGCAAGGTCCAGTTCATCGACGACCTCGCTGATCGACTGGTGCCGATACAACGCCAGCGCAATCACTAGCCACACGACCTGCTGTGCGGGTAGCCGACGCCGACGCACGCTGGCACTGCCACTGGCCTGCACCGCATACTCGATCCATTTGTACGGCAGATGCTGGCCTAGCCGGTCCCAATCGAGCGGCGGCTGTGATTCAACAAGGAGGCGCAAATCATCGACCAGCATGGCGATGAAAGTTAACATCGCCACGCCGCGTTTACAACCAATTCGAGCTACCAATAAAAATGCCGTTCAGTCGCTTAACTGAACGGCATTAGGGCAGCAGCCCGCCTTTTTTCGCGTGTCGGTCCATCGCGACGCAAGCCGTTTGCGATAGAGTGATGCGCTCTATCCGAACGGCATCCCACTTCACGCCCGTCGATCACCTTTATGGAAAGTGAAAGCACGTCGCGTCGCGAGACGCGCGCAGGCAGCGCATTCGAAGTACTGCGTGTGTTTCTGCTGCTCGGCTGCACTTGCTTCGGCGGGCCGATTGCGCACATCGGCTACTTTCGACGCGAGTTCGTCGAGCGCAGGCGCTGGCTCGACGACACGACCTTCACCGATCTGTTCGCGCTCTGCCAGTTTCTACCGGGACCGGCGAGCAGCCAGGTGGGTTTTTCGATCGGCCTGCTGAGAGCGGGATGGTGGGGCGGCGCGGCGGCATGGCTCGGCTTCACGCTGCCTTCCGCGATTCTGATGGCGGGCTTTGCGCGCCTCGCCGGTCTGCTCGACAACGCGTTCGGCCAGGGCCTCGTGCATGGGCTGAAGCTGGTGGCCGTCGCCGTCGTCGCGCAGGCCATCTGGGACATGGCGCGGCGTCTGTGTGCCGAGCGCGTGCGCGCAGCCATTGCGCTCGCCGCGCTCGCGGTGTTGAGCACGCTCGATACCGTGTACGCGCAGATCATCGTGATCGGCGGCGGCGCGCTGCTTGGTTTGATGTTCTGCCGAACCTCGTCAGCTGCCGATGCACGCGGCATGTCGCACGATGCACACGCCTTCGCTTTGCCGCGCGCCGCGAGCGTTGTCGCGCTCGTGCTGTTCTGCGCGCTGCTTGCCGGCTTGCCCGCGCTGGAAGCGCTTCTTCCTTCGGCGTGGACGCTCAAGATCGCGGACGTGTTCTATCGATCCGGCGCGCTCGTGTTCGGCGGCGGCCATGTCGTGCTGCCGCTGCTTCAGCAGGCGACGGTCGCGAGCGGCTGGATTCCGGCGAACGCGTTTCTCGCGGGCTATGGCGCGGCGCAGGCCGTTCCTGGTCCGCTCTTCACGTTCGCGTCGTATCTCGGCTGGATCATGAGTCCGGCATCGCATCATGCGCTCGGTGCGCTGTGCGCGACGATCGCCATCTTTCTTCCTGGCCTGCTGCTCGTGATCGGCGTGCTGCCGCACTGGCAGGCGCTGCGCGTGCGTCCTCGCGTCGCGGCGTTGCTGGCGGGCGCGAATGCGGCTGTGGTCGGCTTGCTCGCGAGCGCCTTCTATTCTCCCGTGTGGACGAGCGCCGTGCTCTCTGCCGCCGACTTCGCCGTCGCTGTGATCGCGCTGATTCTGCTCACGCGCTGGAATGTGCGGCCTCTGCTCGTCGTGCTGCTGTGCGCGGCGGCGGGGATCGTCGAGGCGTTCGCGCATTGAAGCACTTTTGATCAACCGCACGATGCCTGTCGAGTGCAACATGCATCGCGCGAGTGGGCTATAACGGTTAGCAGCGCGCCTGCTTGTTTTATTCATATCAATAGCAGGTGACGCGCAGCGCTCTGACCGTCGATCAACCGCAAAGGAGCAGACGCGCATGCTGATTCTGTTCGTCGCTCCGACAGGTCTGTTCCGCGATGGCGTCGCGCGTCTGCTCGCCGATCTCGGCGAGCGCGTCGACGTGCGCTGCGCCGACTATGCGTCGAACGTGTTCGAGCAGGGCAAGTCCGCCGATCTCGTCGTGCTCGACGGCGACTATCTGCCCGATGCGCTCAGCGTGGCGACGGCATCGCGCCGGCTCTCGGCGGGATTGCCTGTGCTCGTGCTGCTGACGGCCGTCGATCCGCAGACCGTCGAGCAATTCGTGGCGGCGGGCGTTGCGGGGCATCTCGACAAATCGGAGTCGGGCCGGGCGCTGCTGGATGCGCTTCGTCTCGTGCTCGCGGGCAGCCGCTATCCCGCGTCGGCGCCGCTCGTGCTGGAAGCGCTCCCGCCCGCGCTGTCCGCAAATGATGCGCACGCACCCGATGTATCCGCGCTGGGTTCCGAAGAAGCATCCGCAGAAGCATCGTCCGACGCGAAGCCTCACGTCCTCACGCCGCGGCAAATCCAGGTGCTCGCGCTGGCCGCGCGCGGCGAAACCAACAAGTCGATTGCGAAGCAGCTGAACATCACGGAAGGCACCGTGAAGGTGCACCTGTACACCGTGTACAAGGCCTTGAAGGTCGGCAGCCGCGGACAGGCGAGCGTGGCCGCCGCGCGCTTGCAGCAGATCGGCGATGCGCAGTTGCATCACGCGCTGGACGGCCAGCTTTCGGTCGGCAGGCTGCTCGCATTTACGATGCCGACGCGCTTCAAATCGGGCGAAGTGCTGTTCCGCAAGAACGATCCGAGCGATGCGCTGTATTACGTCGTGCGGGGCACGGTCGGTTTGCTGGAGATCGATATCGAAGTCGGGCAAGGCACGGTGCTCGGCGAGATCGGGCTGTTTTCCCCCGATCACCGGCGCACGTGCACGGCGCGCTGCGTCAGCGACTGCGAACTGCTGATGGTATCGGCGACGGATGCCATGCGTCTTTATTATCAGGATCCGGAATTCGCCACTTATCTCATACACCTGATCACGCGCCGGCTCGAAGCGGACAAGCTGCGTGTGAAAAACTAGTTTCGTGTGCAGCGGTTTATTTACATGCGCGATATCAATCGCCGGGCTGTTTGTCGCGCTTTGTGTGACGCCGCGCCGATTCGATAAAAAAGGCCGTTTTAAACGGCAGTTTTTGACCTATAACACATACCAATCGCACGTCGAAATGACCGTCGGGCGCGCGTTTGGCCGCGACCTCCGCGACATGCGAACCATCCGCACTTCGATCCGCCGGACGCAGCGTCATCTCTGCATGCGTGGCCGCTGCATTGCGATGTGTTCTCAACCATCGCGCGAATGCAGTTAAGCGGATCGCGAGCCGATTCCACGTACGCTTCAAAGGTCTGGAATAACGTGACTGCAGATTCCTCCTGCTCACCCGATGGGCTCGCGCGTGTCGTCCGTACGGTCCTCTTCATGGATCTCGTGGAGTCGTGCCGGCTGATCCAGGACAACGAAGTCGAAGCCGCGGGACGGTGGCGCAAATACAAGGCGCGCATCGAGCACGACATCGTGCCGACGCATCGCGGCCGTCTGATCCGCACGGAAGGCGACGGGCTGATGGTCACGTTCGTCGAACTGCGCGATGCGCTCGCGGCGACCTTCGCGATCCAGCGGGCATCGGACGAGACCAACGCAGGTCTTCCGCCCGCGACGCACATGCTGCTGCGCATGGGCCTGCACGTCACCGAACTCTACGAAGACGAACGCGACGTGTATGGCCGCGGCGTTAACCTGGCTGCGCGGCTCTATACGCTTGCCGGGCCCGGCGAGATCGTCGTGTCGGCGCAGGTGCGCGATCAGCTGACGCCCGAACTCGACGCCGATATCGAAGATCTCGGCGAATGTCATCTCAAGCATTTCGACCAGCCTGTGCGCGCGTACCGGATCGGGCCGCCGGGACCGCGTCCCGTGATCGAGCCGGGCGCTGCCTTTCTGCCTGAATTGCGGCCGACCATCGCGGTGATTCCATTCGCGTCGCGCGGCGGCGAAGCGGAGCAGCAGGTGCTCGGCGAAGTGATGGCCGACGAGATCATCTCGTCGCTGTCACGCACGGCTGAACTGCAGGTGATCTCGCGCCTGTCGACCACCACGTTTCGCGAGCGCGACGCGACGCTCGACGAAATCAGCGCGTTTCTCGGCGCGCGCTATGTGCTGTCGGGCGCGTATCGTTCGTGGGGCGATCAGATCGTGCTGGTGGTGGAGCTGGCGGAAGCGAAGTCGCGTCACATTCTGTGGACGCAGAGCATCAAGGGACGCGCGACGCACATCATGCTCGGCGAAGACGAACTGATCGACCGCATCGTCGCCGAAACGAGCAGCGCCATCATCGACCGCGAATTGCAGCGCGCACGCTCGCAGGCGCTGCCGTCGCTCGCCAGTTCGACGCTGCTGATGAGCGCGATCGTGCTGATGCATCGCGGCGTCTCGCACGACTTCCATCGCGCGCGCGACATGCTCGAAGCGCTGATCGAACGCGCGCGGCGTCAGGCGTTGCCGCATGCGTGGCTCGGCAAATGGCATGTGCTGCGCTTCAATCGCGGCTGGACCGACGACCGCGTGGGCCAGGCGCAGGCCGCGCTCGACTGCACGCGCCGCGCACTCGATGCCGATCCCGATTGCTCGCTCGCGCTGACGATCGACGGTTTCGTGCACACCAATCTGCTCAAACAGCTCGACGTGGGACAGCGGCGCTACGAAAGCGCGCTCGACGTGAATCCGAACGACTCGCTCGCGTGGCTGCTCAAGGGCACGCTGCTCGCCTTCGAAGGCGAGGGCGAACAGGCCGTCGATGCCACCGAGCGCGCGTTGCGCCTCTCGCCGCTCGATCCGCTGCGTTACTTCTACGAGTCGCTTGGCGCGACGGCGGCGCTGTCGGCGGGACGTTACGAACGCGCGGTCGAACTCGCGCAACGTTCGCTGCGCGTGAACCGCACCAACACGTCGACGTTACGTGCGCTGGCGATTGCGCAGGCGCTGCTCGGCGATCTCGAAGCCGCGCGGCAAACGGTGCAGGAAGTGCTGGTGCTCGACCCGACGCTGACCGTGAAGAGCTATCTGGACCGCTCGCCGAGCGGCGCGTACGCGACCGGGAAGATCTGGTCGGAAGCTTTGCGTCAGGCAGGCTTGCCGGCCTAGAAGAAGGCGTCGATGCGGTGCGGGATCACTGACAGAGGAGGCCTGTCATGAGCGGACTGGGCGGTGCGGGAGGCGCAGGCGGAGCAGGTGGTGCAGGCGGGGCGGGCGGAGCAGGTGGCGCGGGTGGCGCCGGCGGCGCCGGCGGCGTCTACGATCAGGGCGGAGGCGGCATACCGTGCGACGGGCCGCTGTTCGCCGAAGCGCAGATCGGTCATCGCGACGGTATCGTCGGAAGCTGGCGCACGCCTCAGGACGTGACGCTGAACTTCGACCTTCAGAATTTCCAGCCACTCGACGACTATCGGCAGCTATGGCGCTGGGAGCCCTGGGTCCGCGCAACGGCGATCGACTTCGAGCTGCTGTCCAACTTGCGTTTCTCGATCGAGACTGATGCCGCGACGAATGTTCAGCGTGCGCAGCTCTGGCACCGGCCATCGGCGGCGGGCGCGAACGATGTGAAGATCGTCAGCCTGAGCCGTCCGGACAAGACCGTCTTCGAAGCACAGGCGGAATGGCTCGACTTCTATTCGGATCTGCGTGAAGACCGCATGGCCGAAATACTTTGCCAGCTCGGACCGCAGCATGCGTTCTGGAGCATGCTGATCTATCTGCATCCGAGCCGCACGCCGAGAACCATCGAACTGCTCGATACCGCCGTGCGTCTTGCGATCTTCGCGGAGATCCGCTTCAAGCACGCGATCGCCGCGCCGCGAGCAATCGAATATTCGTCGCAGATTCAACCGATGATCCAGACGCCCGGACATGGCTCGATGCCGAGCGGGCATTCGACGCAGGCGTTCATCATTGCCGTCGTGCTGTGCGCGCTGTTCAATCAGCAATTCGGCACGGTCTTCTATCAGCAGGCGATGCGGCAGGCGTATCGCGTGGCTGTCAACCGCACGGTCGCGGGCGTGCATTTCCCCGTCGACAGCATCGCGGGCCACGTGCTCGGCACGGCGCTCGGCGAATATTTCGTCGCGCGCTGCACGGCCATGCTCCCCGCGGCTCCGTCAGCGCCTCCGCCGCCGCCCGTGGTCCAGCACAACCCGAATATGTACACGCGGCTCAACGGCAAGATCACGCCGCGCTCGTTCAAGGGCGACGTCCTGAAGGCGACCGACAATCCGGATTTCGATTATCACGAACCGTTGAGTCCGAACGACGCGACAAACTATGCGCAGTTGCACAACATCAACGTGAACACCGTACCCGGCCTGTTTCCGTTTCTTCAATGGGACCCGCCCGCCGTCGTCGACGGTTCGAAGATCCTGTCATGGCTGTGGAATCAGGCCGAGGGCGAGTGGAACGGCAACAGTCTCGCGAATACGAAGTTCTGAAGTCACCATAAGCTCTCAACCTTGTTCGAGCGAGGTGGACGATGACCTGGCAATCGTTGACGGGCACGGCCGGTGCGTGGAGCGGTATCGACTGGACGGCGCGCGCCGCCGATACGGCAAGCGCGGATCCATATCTCGCGTGGGCCGATGCGACGCAATTCGCCGACCTTGGCGGAATGCCCGCAGGCCGGGTGCGCATCATCATTGAACTCGAAGCCTATGCGCCGAACGGTACGGCGCAGAGCGCGAAATCTTTCGCGGAAGATCTGGAAGGCGCGCATGCGGCGTGGAAGGCGTGGATACAGGTGTCCTCGCTGTATCGCTATCCGCCCGCTGACCTCGAACCGACACACTTTCTGACGGCTGTCGTGACGAAGCAGTTCTTCAGCGAACTCGATACGACGCTCAAAGGCATTGTGAAGCGCTTCGAACTCGGCATGCCTGTCGTGCCCGATGATCTCTCTGCCTCTGCGCAATTGCCGAATGCGCGCACGCTGGCGGTCGATACAGGCCCCGCGTTCGGTCCCGCGTCTACCGTCGCGGGCACGAATACGGGTGCCACGCAGACAGTGTTCCTCGGCGTGATGGACGATGGCCTCGCCTTCGCACACGAACGGTTTCGCTCGACGGGCACGCCGTCGACCACGCGCATCGAACGTTTCTGGAATCAGGACGACGCAGCGGGCATGCCGCCGTCTCTGCACTACGGCAGTGAACTCACGAAGGCCGATATCGATGCGCTGCTCGCGCGCTGCACGCTCGCAGGCCAGGTCGAAGAAGACGCGGTGTACGCGCAAGCCGGTTATATCAACGTGCGCAAGCGTTGGGCGCATGGCACCGAGGTGATGGATCTCGCGGGCGGCTTGCGGCCCAATCCGCTGCATGCCGCGTCGCTGTCGCAGGCTGAGCAGGCGATGCGGGACGCGCTGAAGAAGGTGCGCGTGCTCGGCGTGCAGTTCAGGACTGCGGGCCGCACCGTGCGCGATACGTCGGGGCGCTGGTTCGCCGTGCATGCGCTCGATGCGATGCGCTACATCCTGCGTTGCGCCGACGATCTTGCCAGCGGCGCGGCGTATTGCGTCGTGCTGAATCTGAGCTACGGCTATATGGCGGGACCGCACGACGGCAGTTCGATCATCGAAAGCGCGATCGACGAACTGATCGATCGGCATCACGATCTGAGCGTCATCGTGCCTGCGGGCAATAGCAACGTGTTGCGCTGTCACGCGAGCTTCACGCTCGCGACTGGCGCGTCGAACGACATCACGTGGCGCGCGTTGCCCGACTGCGCGACGCCGGGCTTCATGGAGCTCTGGTTGCCCGCGGGTGCCGATGCATCGAAGGTGACAGTCCAGGTCCGCACGCCTTCGGGCGATATGAGCCCTGTGATCGAGGTGAACAACATCGTCGCGTGGCAGAACGGCCGTGACGTGGCGTGCAATGTCGTCTATCTGGACCGCGTTGCAACGGGTCAACGCAACATGATCATGATCGCGCTTGCACCAACTATCACGCGTCAATCGTCGCGTATCGCGGCGTCTCCGGGCAACTGGACCGTGACGCTGACGAACGACACGAGCAATTCACTCGACATCCACGCATGGATCCAGCGCAACGAAACAGCCTATGGTTTCCCCATTCGCGGACGTCAGTCGCGTTTCGAAGATCCGAAGTACAAGCGCTTCGTCGGCGGCATGCACGTGCGCGATTTCGACGACAACAACATCGACTCATGGATCAGTCGTCGGAGCACATTGAACTCGATCGCGACGGGCAGCGATACGGTGGTAGTCGGCGGATATCGGCGCACGGATGGCACAGCGGCGGCGTATTCGTCGACGGGGCCGTCGCTGCGCGCAGGCGTGAGAAGTGGCCCCGATGCGACTGCGATCAGCGAGGACTCGCCCGTGTGCGCAGGCGTGCTCGGCGCGAGCACGCGCAGCGGATCGCTCGTCGCGATGTCGGGGACGAGCGCTGCCGCGCCGCAGGTTGCGCGTGTGCTCGTGTGCGCGAAAGTGCTTGGAAATGCAGCCGCGATCGCGCCGCATGCGATGCCGCCGTTCACGACGCGCGACTGGATCCGGCAACAGGCAAATAAAGAAGATCCGGCGCCAGGCCCGGGCGTGCCGCATCAGTTGGGCAAGTGTCCCGGCACTGCAAAGCCGCCTGTCCTGCCGCTGCCGGCGCATTCGTGGGTGGCCCTGCTACCCGAAGTGCGTGAAGGCAAGGGGCGGTTTCCATCGCCGCGATGGAAGAAGCGCGGCGTCAAGCTGTAATGCGAATGCATCGGGAACGTAAAGGACGTCGGCTGCATGTAAAAGGCGCGCATAAACGATGAGCGCAAAAAAGCCCGCCGTTGCCGGCGGGCCCTCGCACTGCACGAAGTGCACGAAGCAATCAGTTGCCGCCTTTGAACAGATCGTTCAGCCGTTGCGCTTCGCCGCTCTGTTGCGAGCGAACGAGATCCTGATAGACATCGGCGCGCGTCTTGCCGCGCGTCATCGCAGAACCGCCCGACATCGAATTCGTCGACATGCCGGGGCCTTCCGAATTGATCGTGGTGTCGGGTGTCGCGTTCGACACGCTGGTCGTGGTGGCTTCTTGTGCATAGGCTTGCATGGCCGTCAGGCAGAGCACGCCGCCACAGAGGATGAGCACCGTCTTCATGTGAGTCTCCTTACGAACTTAGCGGCGCATTACCCGGTTGCGCCGGACCGAGACGAAGCGTGTAAGGCGTTCGATGGGAACGCAATGCACGCCGACCATAGACGTGAGCAACCATCAGGATCTGTTGGGTACAGGATTGACTCTGTTGACACGTGAATCGTGACGCTCGCGAGCGCCGTATGAACCCAGTATGGATGCCAGGCTCGCATGCGCCCATATGACTTTGGTGATACACGCAGGGAATGCACATGCTTCAAATGACCGGGCTGTTCACCGTTCTTGAATAACGCCTTACGTCACAGGAGAAGATGATGTCCCGCTATCACGCACGCATCACGGGTAAAGATCAGGCGGCATTGGCCGATCTCGTGACGAAGCACAAGATTCTCGTTGCGCGTCATACGATCGAAAAGGTTCACGACGGCTATCGCGTCGACGCACATGCGACGGATGCGCAGATCAAGTCGCTCGAAACAGCAGGCTACAAGGTCGAGCGTCTCGAAGACGCGGAAGCGCAAGGCAAGGCGCGTCAGTCGGAGACGCGTGCGCGAATGGCGGGGCCGCAAGCGCTCGAGTCGTTATCGGTGGCAGCGGGCACGGGTTATCTCGACGTCGATCAGGTCGAGGCCGCGCTTGCGGCTGCAACGTCCGCGCCTAACGATGCTTTCACGAAGCTGATCAAGCTGCCGCACACGACGTGGGAAAAGCGTACGTGCCATGCATTGAAAATCGGCAAGGGCAGTGGCGCGAAACGTCCCGGCATCTATTTTCTGGGCGGCGTGCATGCGCGCGAATGGGGCAGCCCGGATATCCTGATTCACTTCGTACAGTTGTTGTCGAATGCGTACACGACGCATACGCCCATCAAGATCGGCAGCAAGACGTTCAGCGCCGCGGACCTCAAGCATGTCATCGAAACGAAAGACCTGTTCGTGTTTCCGCAAGCCAATCCCGATGGCCGGCATTACAGCATGACGTCGGAGTCGATGTGGCGCAAGAACCGCCGGCCTGCGCCTGCGGGCCATACGAAGCCGCAATGCTGTGGCGTGGATATCAATCGCAACTACAACTTCCTGTGGAATTTCCCGCAGTACTTCGATCCCGAAAGCCCCATTACCAATTCCACCGATCCCTGCGATTACGAGGTGTACATCGGTCCTTCCGCCGAATCCGAACCTGAAACGAAGAACGCCGTGTGGATGTTCAACACGTATCCGAACATTCGCTATTTCGTCGATCTGCACAGCTATTCGGAAGACATTCTGTACAACTGGGGCGACGACGAGGATCAGAGCACGCATCCCGACATGAACTTCCAGAACCCGGCTTACGACGGCAAACGCGGCATCGCGAACGACAAGGCGTATCGCGAGTACATCGAGAGCGCCGACAAGAAGATCGCCGTGCATCTCGCGAACCAGATGCGCGATGCGATCAAGGCGTCGCGTGGCCGCGTGTACAAGACGGAACAGTCGATGAGCCTGTATCCGACGGCAGGCACCTCCGACGACTACGCGTTCAGCCGTCACATCATCGACGCGAAGAAGGCGAAGGTGTTCTCCTATACGATCGAATGGGGCAGCCCCGATAATCCGACGCCGTTCCATCCCGCTTACGCGGAGATGAAGCAGATCATCGACGAAGTGACGTCAGGGTTGTTGGCGTTTTGTATCGAAGCGAATTGAGTGCTGCGTGTCATGCGGCTGCTTCAAAGTCGCTTCAAAGTCCTTCGATTAGCACGACGCGATGGCGCGATTTCGAGCACGACGGCATTCCCGTCTCGATCAAGGTGCGGGCGCGCGTGTTCGTCGGTGCGGCAGAGGGCGTGATTGCCTGCGCGCGCGAGGGTCTCGGCATCGCGATGGCAAAGGAGTGGTTGTGCGAACCCGAACTGCGATCGGGCCAGCTCGTCACCGTGCTGGACGACTACCGCCTGCCGCCCGCGCCGATTCATGCCGTGTTTCCCGAAGGCGCGCAGCCGTCGCAGAAGGTGCGGCTTTTCACCGATCACCTGATCGACGTGTTTTCCGCGCTGCATGGCGATACGCGCCTGGCGCCATACCGGAAGTTTGCCGTCGAGCGCGCTTCGTGACGCGCAATCGTTTGCGCGACGCTTTTCTTATTCTCTCGATCCGATGTGCCGATGCATGCCGCATAGGTCCGCGCCTGCCCGCCGCGCCGAATTGTTGCGACGCCTTCGCGAACTGAGACGCATGGTAAAGCCCGGTCGGAAAGCCGCGCTATTGTTGCCTGAAAAGAGCAGGACAGGCCGCGCGCCGGTGCGTCGACTTGTCCGGCAGCGATAGCTAAAAGATCGGGGGCCACACATGCCAGCAGTAAAAATGGAAACGCCGGCGGACGTCGGGACGCTGCGTTCAGCGAGCCTTGCGGACGTGGAACTGGAGCATCTGGAGAGGATGGTTCAGTACGTGGTGCGTCGGACGGAATCGGACGATGTGTCCAAGCTCGACTACGACTACTGGGGCAAGCGCCTGCGCAAGCTCGCGCAAACCTACGATCTGGTGACGACGCAGCGGCAGCGCGTCATCGCGCTGCTGGATCTGCTGGAACGGGAAACGTTGTATCAGGCAAGGCGCACGGCCATCGCCTGAAGCGCCGCGCTGGCTCTAGGCCAGCATGCCGAGCGCCGTCTCCAGCACCGTGCGCTTGAACTTCTTCTCATGGTCGGGCAGCGACGAGAACGCCCGCATCACATGGCTGTACGCGACCGTCTTGCTGATCGCGTTCAGCAGCATGAAAACCATCACGCTGGCATCCTTGACCTTCAACTCGCCTTGCTTCGCGGCATCGGCGAAAAGCGGCACGAGCACGTCGTGATACGGGCGCACCATCCGCTCGATCAGCACGTTCAGCCGCTCGCCTTCTTCCGTCGCCGCCGTCGAAAAGAAAATGCCGACGTCGGGGTCGTCGAACACTTCGTCGATGAAGCGCACGACGGCGCTTTCCACTCGCGCCCGCGCGCCGAGCGGCGAGGTCCGCAAGGCTGCCGTCGCATCGATCATCGGCGCCATCTGGTCCGCGATCTGCTCGACGACGGCAAGCCACAGCGTCTCCTTCGACCCGAAATGATGCGCGACGAGCGCCGCATCCACGCCTGAGTCGCGCGCGATCTCGCGCACGCTGGTCGCCTCGAATCCCCGCTTGCCGAAGGTCTTGCGCGCATTGCGCAGGATCGCGTCCGGCCCGACCGACGCGCTCGACGCCGGGCGCCCGCGCGCGCGTTTCGTTTCCTTGTGGGTTTCCGCTGCTGCCATCACGTCTTTCATCCGATTGAGCCTGCCGACCGTCCGATCAGGCGTGAGTGTAACCGAGCGCTTCAACCGGGGCCGCAACGCCCGGTTTGACACATCTCCATTGCGCCGCTACGATCTCGATATTCATCACGTGTTGAATTAATCATGTCTGAGCCCGTACGGATGGAACCCACTGCCGATGTCTGGCCCCGAACCGTTGCGGCCATCCGCAACTTCGACGTCCGGCCGGAACCCGTCGAAGCGCCGCGGCCCGCCGGGCGCCGGCCGCGCGCGGCGGCTCGCTGGGACGGACGAAGCCAGCCGACGGTGCGCGTGCTGGACAAGCCGACGCCGCAGACGCTGACGGTCTCGTGGTGCGACGCGCGCACGGGCCACTACGGCTATCAGACGTGGCGCGTGAACATCGCGCGCAGGGCGGGCGTGTGCGTGCTGACGGGCCGCGCGATCGAAGCGGGCGAGACGGTCTACTGTCCGCGCGCGAACGGCACGCCGCCCGGCAATGCGGGCGCGATGATCGTCGCGTCCTGTATCGCGTCGTGAAAGAAGGGCATATGTCGCGGATTGGCGACACGGAAAGACTTTGAAATAATGTGCAACGGCACATCGGATCGACAGTTTGCGGTGGGTCTACGACTCATGGGCACGATGATGGGCGGCGGGTTGTGTTTTAATCACGGATACCGTTGTCGTGTCTTTCAACATATCCGTTTTCGATCACCACCCGATGTCCCTCGTCGTCAAGTCCGAATTGCTGGAAAAACTGTGGGCGCGCATGAGCGAGCGCGGGGATTTCCCGATGCTCTCGCAGGCGCTGCGCTCCACCGTGTCGGCGATGAATAACGACGATCTCGACTTCACGTCGCTCGTGCAGGTCGTGCTTTCGGATGTCGGCCTCACGCAGAAAGTGCTGCGGCTCGCCAATTCGGCCATGTATGTCGCATTCGGCGGCAATATCACCACCGTGACCCGCGCGCTGATGGTGCTGGGCATGGATACCGTCGGCCATCTCGTCGTCGGGATGAAGATCGTCGATCACTTCCATCAAAGCGCGCCGCACCGCATCGACGCGAAGCTCGAACTGAACCGCGCGCTGCTCTGCGGCACGGTCGCGCGGCGCATCACGGAAGGCATCGATCTGCGCGTCGCGGAAGAAGCCGTGGTCTGCGCGCTGATGCGGCAGATCGGCCGGCTGCTGGTGGCGTTCTATCTGGAAGGCGAGTGGGACCGGTTGCGTCGCACGGCGGCATCGGATGAAATCGACGACAGCGAAGCCTGTGCGCTGCTGGTGGGCGTGAGTTTCGAGGAAATCGGCGGCGAGGCCGCGCGGCGCTGGCGTCTGCCGGAGACGATCTCGGCGGGCATGCAGGCGATCGGCGCGCCGTCGGACGAGCCGCTCTCCGAGCACGTACGCTGGCTGCGGGCCGTCAACAGCTATTCGACGGAAGTGGGCAATGCGCTCGTCACCCATGCGCCGGGCGACGACCTGGAAGCGCGGCTCACCGAACTCGCGGATCTCTATAGCGACGCGCTGCGGATGGACGCGGCGCGGCTCGACCATCTGAGCGCCGCGTTGATCGACGAAGAGAGCAACGAAGGCCTGATGCAGGAGATTTCCGAGTTGCGCGCGCATGCCGATGCCATCGTGCGCACCGGCAAGTCGGCGCAGGCGCGTCTGTCAGCGGGGCTCGAAGACCTGCGCGCGCTGCCGTCGAGCAAGGCGCTCTCGCCCGTGCTCACGCTCGCTTCCGAAACGATTCTGGCGGGCCTGTCGCTGTCGCGCACGCTGGTGTTCGTGCGCCAGGCCGACGCGCGGTATCACGCGCGCATCGGTTTCGGTCCCGACATGGAGCGCATCCAGCCGACGCTCAACTTCGGCGCAGGCTTCCAGCCCGACGTCTTCCATCTCGCCATCGCGAATCCCGTGGGCATTTTCATCGAGAATGCCCACGAGCCGCGCATGGAAGCGCGTCTGCCGGACTGGTTCAAGGCGCATCTCGGCGACGCGCAGGCGTTCGTGCTGCTGCCCGTCAAGGCCAAGGACACGACCGTCGCGCTGGTCTATGGCGACTGGACCGATCCGCTGGCCGTGCACAAGATCACGCAGCCGGAAATGGCCGTCCTCAACGACCTGACGCGCGAATTGAGCCGTTTCTTTAACGGCGCGAATCTCGAAGAAGCCGAAATGCTTTGATCGCGCGTGTCGCGGCGCGAGCGCGCCGCGACATCCGCACGCTCAATGTTGCCAGCCTGCCAGCAGAGCGGGCAGATGCGCCATCTCTTCGAACACCTCGGCGACGCCGACGGTCCGCAATGCCGCCTTCGAGCTGTGGCCTTTTTCGCTGGGACTGTAGCCGAACACCGTCGCGCCCGCTGCGCGGCCGGCTGTGGCGCCCGTCACCGTGTCTTCGACCACCGCACAGCGTGCGGGATCGACGCCGAGGCCTGCGGCCGCGGCAAGATAGACATCGGGATGAGGCTTGTTGCGGGCCGTTTCATGGCCGCTGAAGATGTGCCCGTCGAAGTATTCGAGCACGCCGATTTTCGCGAGCATCAGGCGGATCTTGAGGCGATCCGCGCCGGATGCGACCGCGATCTTGCCACTTAGCCGCGCGTGCAGATCGGCGACCGTCGCGGCGATGCCTTCGATCGCCATGACCTCGCGGTCGAGCGCGGCATTGCGGCGCTCGCGAAACGATTCGAGCCACGCGGGCGTGATCTTCACGCCCGTTTTCGCTTCGATCAGCGGCGCCTCGTCCATCACGGTCTTGCCGACGAAAATCGACATCGCTTCGTCGATGCTCAACTGCCAGCCCAGATCGCCGAGCATTGCCGTCAGCACGGTATTGGTGATCGTTTCCGAATCGACGAGTACGCCGTCGCAGTCGAACAAAACGGCGTCGAAGGGAAAAGCAGACATCGCGGTCCTTTGTGAGTCGGTCAAAACCCGTTAGGTTAGCGCGACTCGGCGACGTCTGCTGTGAAAGTGGCCGCGCGCAGCAAATACGCGGCGGCCACATTGCACACGCTTAGAAGCGGTGACGCAGACCGACGCGCGTCGCGAACTGCGAGTTCGCTCCCGCATTGCCGATGAACGACGACGACGAACCGATCTCAGCCTGCACGGGAACGTTGCGGCCTGCCACGACGTTGCTGCCCGATGCCTTCTGGTAGATCGCGAGCACGTAGACGTCCGTGCGCTTCGACAGCGCGTAGTCGACCGCGCTGTTGATCTGGTGCCAGCGGCCGTCGAAGCGGTCGTCGAGGTCCGAGAACGTGTAGCCGAGACCTGCCGTCAGCGCCGGCGTGAAGGCGTAGCGGCCGCCGATTTCATAGTTGTTCAGCTTCGACGAACCGCCCGTCAGCGGCTCGAACTTCGTATGCGTCCAGTTCGCCCACACGAGGCCCGCGCCGATCGTGTAGCGCGCGCCGATACCGAACGTTTCGAGGTCGCGCAGACCCAGCGTGTTGACGTTCGCGATGCTCACGCTGAACGCGGGCGTCGCGCCGTTCGGGAAGCGGATGTTCGTGTACGCGGCGCCGATGCCGAACGGACCTTGCGCGTAGTTCGCGCCGAAGCTGTACGTGCTCGACGAGCCTTGCGCGCCACCCGTGCCCGTCGTGGTCGGCGTGCCCGCGAACTGCGTCGAGTTCGAGAAGCCGTACATCGCGCCGAACGTGAGGCCGGCGAAGTTCGCGCTGCTGAACTTGACCGCGTTGTTGATGCGGCTCGAGGTCAGCTGGTCGAGGTCGTTGATGTGGTACGCGTAGTTGCCGGCGGGCGTCTGGCTGCCCATCGTGTAGTTGCCGCCGATGTAGTCGGTCGAGAACGAGTATTGACGGCCGAACGTCAGCGAGCCGATGCCATCCTTCGCGACGCCGACGAATGCCTGGCGGCCGAACAGCGCGCCGCCCTGGCCCGACGTGCCGTCACCCGTGCTGAAGCCGCTTTCGAGCACGAACAGCGCCTTCAGTCCGCCGCCCAGATCTTCCGTGCCGCGCAGGCCCCAACGGCTGCCCGACGCGACGCCGTCGCCGTATTTGACGAGGCTGTCATGACCCGTCGACGTAGCGACCTTGTTTGCGTACGTGATACCGGCATCGAGCAGGCCGTACAGCGTCACGCTGCTTTGTGCATGCGCTGCCACGCTGAGCGTCCCGAGGGCCGCTGCGGCCAGGATGGTCTTTTTCATTCTCTTCCTTCTTGTAGTAGATGCTCGCGCGATCGCTGCGGGCGCTCGCGCGGCATGGTGATGAAACTGTGCCGCTATCGACAGGCGCAAAACGTCGGGCCGAGCAGGGGCCTCGTGCATGAGCGCACGATTTTTCGTTTCGATGCCTGGTAGTTGTTCCCCGCGATGCAGGTCAGAAGCGGTCTTCCGGCTTTCGTGGAGCGGATGGACTGCGTGAAGCTCGACGGTCAAACGGTCGTTGGGCCGGGCGCGTCGATGTAACCCGGCGAATATATCGACATGTTAGCGGGCAGTAAACATTTGCAAGGCGACTTGTAGCCTTTTGTCCACACACGTGTCATGAAGCGTCGCCCGATTCGGTTTGAATTCGTCTGCTTGACGGATTGTATGACAGGAATATAATCCGTACGTGAGACGACGCCTCGCGAACTTCGCGATCTCGTACGCGCATCTCGTACGCACGACGGCGCCGCACAAGAACGCCAACATGACGGAGACAGCACCATGCAGATGGATGTCGGGATCGGAGCGCGTCTGGACAGGCTGCCCCTGTCGGGCTTCCATTGGCGTCTGCTGGGCCTGATCGCGGCGGGGATGTACTTCGACTCGTTTGACATTTACATCGCCGGCACGGTGCTCGCCGCGATGATCCATAGCGGCGAATCCACCCTCAGCCTCAATGCGGCGTTCGTGTCCGTGACGTTCATCGGCATGATGACGGGCGCGTGGCTCTCCGGTCTGCTCGGGGACCGCTTCGGACGCCGCTTCTGCTATCAGTTCAATCTCGGCATTTATGGCTTTGCGTCGATTGCGGCGGCGCTCGCGCCTTCCATCTACTGGCTGATCTTCTTCCGTCTCGTGATGGGCGTCGGCATGGGCGCGGAAATCGTCGTCGGTTACGGCACGCTGAGCGAGTTCATTCCCGCTGTCTGGCGCGGACGCTTCGGCACGATCCTCAATCTGATCATCAACACGTCGCTGTTTCTGTCGACGTTCCTCGGCTGGCTGATCGTGCCGCAATACGGCTGGCGATGGATGTTCGCGATCGCCGGCTGCGGTGCGCTCGTCGTGTGGTTCCTGCGCAAGTCGATGCCGGAATCGCCGCGCTGGCTCGCATCGCGTGGACGCGGCGACGAAGCGCGGGAGATCGTCGAGCGCATCGAAACCGCTTGCGGCGGTGCGGCGAGTCATACCCCGAGTCATACCCCTATTGCGCACGAAACTTCGACACGCGAGTTCTATTCGAACGATCAGGGTCGTCTCAGCGATCTGTTCTCGCGCCGTCTGCTCACGCGCACGATCACGGCGATCACCGTGCTCGTCGCGCTTTTCACGGTCAACTATGCGTTCGTCAGCTGGATTCCGACGTTTCTCGTCAAGCAGGGCCACAGCGTGTCGAACTCGCTCGGGCTCACGGCGCTGATGTTCGCGGGCGGTCCAGTCGGTTCGCTGATTGCTTTTGCACTCGCCGAGCATCTCGGCCGGAAGTGGGGCATCGTGATGTTTTCGCTGGTGTGCGTGGCGTTCGGCATCGCGTATCCGTTCGCGCAGTCGGCTGTCGCGATCACTGCGCTCGGCTTTGCGATCACGTGCTGCATTTACGTGCTGTCGTCGTTCAGCGTCGCGACGTATGTGCCGGAGCTGTTTCCGACCGAATTGCGACTGCGCGGCTCGGGCCTCGCGAATACCGTGGGCCGCGCAGTCAGCATCGCCGTGCCGTATGCGGTGGCGGGTTCGTTCACGCGCTTCGGCATTGGCGGCGTATTGACGCTGATCGTCGGCACGCTGCTGGTTCAGGCGCTGATCGTCGGCGTGATCGGCGCGGAAACGAAGCAGCGTTCGCTCGAATCGATTGCCGCCGATGCGGCCGTCACGAGCGAAGAAGCCGTCGAAGGAGGCGCGACAGCGGCGATGAAATAAACGGCCGCACATGAAGTATCGGCGTGAAGGCGTTACACGAACTACCCACACAAGGACACTCGAGACATGTCATCGCCAGCAGAGCAGTACAAGATCTATGCAGTGAAGTACGCGCATTTCGAGCGCCGTTCAGGCGACAACTTCATCGGCGGCGATTCGCATGATGTGCCGATGCCGCTCGATTACTTCGTGTGGGCCGTAGTGGGCGAATCGCGCACCTACATCGTCGATACAGGCTTCGATCAGCCGATGGCCGAGAAGCGCGGTCGCACGATCACGAACACGGTCGAGCGCGGACTGAAGCAGATCGGTATTCGCGCGAACGATGTCGAAGACGTGATCATCACGCACATGCACTACGACCATGCGGGTAATCATTCGCTGTTTCCGCGCGCGCGTTATCACCTGCAGGATCGCGAAATGGCGTATTGCACGGGACGTTGCATGTGTCATCACGCGCTGAGCCATCCGTTCGAGCCGGAAGATGTGAAGTCGATGGTGGGCCGTCTGTTCGAAGGACGCGTGCAGTTTCATGACGGCGCTTCGGAGATCGCGCCGGGCCTGAGCGTGCATTGGGTCGGCGGACATACGAACGGTTTGCAGGTCGTGCGCGTGAATACGCAGCGCGGCTCGGTCGTACTCGCGTCGGATGCGTCGCATTTCTACGCGAACATGCAGGAGCATCGGCCGTTTCCCGTCGTCTATAACGTCGGCGACATGCTCGAAGGTTACGAAGCGGCGCATCGGTTGGCAAGCTCGCGGGAGCATGTGATTCCCGGTCACGATCCCGCCGTGCTGACGCGCTATCCGTCGCATGATCGCGAGACGGAAGGCTGGATCGTGCGGCTCGACGCCGAAGCGCGTTAAGAGGCGTTCCTATGATGCTGAAAGGCAAAGGCGCGCTGGTGACGGGATCGTCGAATGGCCTGGGTCTCGCGATGGCCCGCGCACTCGCGGGCGCGGGTTGCGACATCGTGCTGCATGGTCTCGAAGCGCCTGCTGAAATGGCGCATACGACGGATGAACTTGCGTCATCGTTCGATGTAAATGTTGCGTATGTGCAGGCCGATCTAGCGACGCCCGCCGGTGTCGATGCGCTGATCGAAAGCGCGCGAGCAAAGATAAACACGCTCGACGTGCTGATCAATAACGCCGTAGTCCGGCATTTCGCGGGCATCGAATCGTTTCCGTTGGAGCAGTGGAACAACGCGCTTGCAGTGAATCTGACGGCTGCGTTCCGCGCGATTCAACTGACGTTGCCCGGCATGCGCGAGCGCGGCTGGGGACGCATCTTCAACATGACATCGGTGTACGGCGCGCGTGGCGTTGCGAATCGCGTCGACTATGTGACGACGAAGACGGCGCTGCTCGGCCTCACGCGCGCGGTAGCGATGGAGACGCTGAATCAGGGCATCACGTGTAATGCGATCTGTCCGGGCTCGGTGCTGACGCCGAAC
Organism: Paraburkholderia sabiae; assembly: GCF_030412785.1. Taxonomy (NCBI): domain Bacteria; kingdom Pseudomonadati; phylum Pseudomonadota; class Betaproteobacteria; order Burkholderiales; family Burkholderiaceae; genus Paraburkholderia; species Paraburkholderia sabiae. The sequence goes on along the minus strand of NZ_CP125296.1, from coordinate 1,693,854 downwards.
ATCGATGGCCGCATTCATGCGTTGATGGACGAGCGCGGCCTCGAACGCGACGATGCAGTACGCGAGTTTCTCAAGGGCAAGCAACCGACGGGCGAACTGGTCGATGCCGCGCATGTCGGCGATATGGTCGTGTTTCTGTGCGGAGCGTCGGCGAGCCAGATCACGGGCGCGATGATGCCGATCGAAGGAGGCTGGCTTGCAGGCTGATCCTTTCGACGCCAACGCATTGCGTAACGGCGTGCTGACACGAAAGCTCGCGCGCTTCGTCGCGGATACGCAGTGGCGTGATCTGCCCGCTGCCGTGCGCAACGAAGCGAAGCGTTCGCTCGTCAATTACTTCGCGGTTGCGCTGGCAGGCGCGCACGATCCGACGCTCGACAAGGCCGTGGCCGTGTATGAACGCTTTCGTGCCGATGAAAACGCGACCTTGATCGGCCGCAATGAACGCACCGACATGCTCAACGCAGCCGCGCTCAACGCGATGAGCGCGAACGTCTACGACTTCGACGACACGCACATACCAACCATTATTCATCCGACAGCGCCCGTCGCTGCCGCGCTGTTCGCGCTCGCCGAATCGCATGCAATGAGCGGCGAAGAATTGCTACTCGCGTTCGTGCTCGGCGTCGAAGTGGAATGCCGCGTCGGAAATGCCGTTTCGCCGGAGCACTATCAGCGCGGCTGGCACATCACGTCGACATGCGGCGTGTTCGGCGCGGCGGCGGCCGTTGCGAAGGCACGCGGACTCGATGAAGACGCGATCGTGTGGGCACTCGGCAATGCATCGGTGCAAACGGGCGGACTCGTCGAAACGCTCGGCACCATGTCGAAGAGCATCAGCGTCGGCAACGCGGCGCGCAATGGGCTGCTTTCTGCACTGCTGGCCGAAGAGGGTTTCTCCGGACCTCAAGCTCCACTCGAAGGCGAGCGCGGCTTTCTGCGTGTCGCTACTTCGAAACCCGATTGGCACGCGTTGACGCAAGACCTTGGGCACGAGTGGGAACTGCTCAAGAACACGTACAAGCCCTATCCGTGCGGCGTCGTGCTGAATCCGGTGATTGATGCCTGTCTCGATCTGCGCCGCGACGCGCGCTGGTCGCTCGACGATATCGAACAGGTCGAACTGACAGGGCATCCATTGCTGCGCGAACGCACCGATCGTCCCGGCGTGCGTACGGGCCGCGAATCGCAGGTGAGCGCGCAGCATGCGGTAGCCGTGGTGTTGTCGCGCGGTAAGGCAGGTCTCGAAGAATTCAGCGATGCCGCTGTCGCCGATCCGTCGCTGCGGGCGTTCGCGAGCCGCCTGCGTTTCATCGACGACGCATCGTGGCCCGTCGAGTCGGCGCAAGTGACGATCGTGCTGCGTTCGGGCGAACGGATTCCGCATCGCGTGCATGCCGCGCGCGGCAGTCTCGCCGCGCCGCTTGCCAACGTCGAGCTTGCGGAGAAACTAAAGCAACTGGCCGCATACGGACGCTCGGGCGTCGATGCGCAAGCGTTGATCGACAGATTATGGAAGTTCGACACGGAGCACGACGCGGCGGCTGTGATGCGCATCGCGAGTGCGCGCGGCTCGGACTAGAACAGACTTTTCATTCACGAGGATTGTCATGTCGAGTAGTGAGGCATCAACTCAGGCATCAACTCAGGCATCAACTCAGGCATCAACTCAGGCATCAACTCAGGCATCAACACAACAGCTCGGTTTCGTCGGCGTCGGCACGATGGGCCGACCGATGGCACGGCGATTGATCGAAGCGGGTCATACGGTGATCGTGTTCGATCGCGATGACGCAGCCGTCGCGGAACTGAAAGCGATCGGCGCGCAGGCAGCGGCATCGGTGAAAGAAGTGGCCGACACGGCGCGCATCGTCTTCACGAGTCTGCCGACGCCCGCGATCTTCAAACAGGTCGCGCTTGGCGATGGCGGTTTGATCGAAGGCAGCGCGATCAAGGTGCTGGTCGATCTGTCGACGGTCGGTTCGCGCACCGAAAAGGAAGTGGCGGAAGGCCTGCTCGCCAAAGGCATCGAAACCGTCGACGCACCCGTGAGCGGCGGCGCGGCGGGCGCGAAGAAGGGCACGCTCGCGATCATGGCGGCAGGCAATCACGTTGCGCTCGAAGAAGTGTGCGGCCTGTTCGACGTGCTCGGCAAGGTGTTCGTGGTCGGCGACAAGGCGGGACAAGGGCAACTGCTGAAGCTGCTGAACAACATGCTGTCGTCGACGGCGTTCGCGATCACGTCCGAGGCGTTCGTCGCGGGCGTGCGCGGCGGGCTGGACCCGGAAGTGATGATGTCGGTGATCAACGCGGGCAGCGGCAAGAACGGCGCGACGCTCGACAAGTTTCCGAAGCACGTGCTGCCGCGCACGTTCGATTTCGGCTTCCCTGTCGGCAGCGTGTGCAAGGACATCGGCCTTGCCGTCGACGAATGCCAGGCGCTCGGCGTGCCGATGTGGGTCGGCAGCGTCGCGCGGCAAATGTGGAATTACGCCGCGATGCAGGACGGTGCGGCACGCGATATGACGGAGCTCGTCAAATACGTCGAACGCTGGTCGTCGGTCGACGGCCTTGCGGACTGAAACACGTACAACATAACTACGGAGATTCACATGATCGTTGAAATGCGCATCTATCACTGCGCGCCGACCCGTCTGCCGGCCTTGCTCGACCGCTTCACGAGCACCACGCTCGGCTTCTTCGAGAAGTACGGCATCCGGCAGATCGGCTTCTGGACCACGCTGATCGGCGCGAGCAATCACTCGCTGACGTACATGATCGAATGGAAGGACCTCGCCGAGCGCGAGGAGAAGTGGAACGCGTTTCAGGCCGACGCCGAATGGATCACGAAGCGCGCGGCGTCGGAAGCGGAGCGGCCGATTATCGAGCGTATCGAGAGTCACATTCTCACGCCGACCTCGTTTTCGAAGCTGCGCTAGACGGTAAAGGACGAACGCCATGACACAACGTAAGCGCATCGGTTTCATCGGGCTCGGCATGATGGGCGCGCCGATGGTGCAGTGCCTCGTCAACGCAGGCTTCGAGCTTTTCATCGACGATGCAGACGCCGCGCGCGCCGACGCGCTCGCTGCGCAAACGGGCGCGCAACGCCTGAACCGCGATAACGCGAAATCGCTCGACGCATTGATCACGATGCTGCCGAATTCGTCGATCGTCGAAAGCGTATTGCTCGGCAGCGGCGCGGACGGCTGGGCTAGTTCGCTCGCGAAGGGCGCGGTCGTCATCGACATGAGTTCGTCGGAGCCGGAGCGCTCGCGCAAGCTCGGCGCAATGCTCGACGAGCGCGGCCTCGCGTATCTCGATGCGCCCGTTTCGGGCGGCGTGAAGAAAGCGAAGGAAGGCACGCTCGCGATTCTGGTCGGCGGTCACGCGGACGTGCTCGCGCAATGCAAGCCCGCTCTCGAAGCGATGGGCAAGAGCATTCTGCACATCGGCGGCGCGGGCTCGGGCCATGCGGCGAAGGCGCTGAACAACTACGTGTCGGCGGCGGGACTTGCGGCGACCGTCGAGGCACTGCTCGTCGCGCAACGCTTCGGCATCGAGCCGGACGTGATGACGGATGTGCTGAACGCGTCGTCGGGCCGCAGCAATACGTCGGAAAACAAGGTGAAGCAGTTCATGTTGAGCGGCACGTTCGCGTCCGGCTTCGCACTGCAACTGATGAACAAGGATCTGAAGATCGCGCGTGCATTGGCGCAGTCGGTTGGTTATCCGCTGGCGCTCGGCGAGACCTGCACGTCGATGTGGGACGAAGCGGCGCAGCGTTCGACGCCCGCAACGGACCACACCGAAATGTATCGCCTGCTCGATCGCGATGCGCGCTGATCTTTCTGCACAGGAGGCTGCCATGTCACATGCAGCGCAGTTCTATATCGACGGACGTTGGGTAGAGCCCGCGTCCGCGCGATGGTTCGATCTCGTCGATCCATCGACGGAAGTGCCTTTCGAGCGGCTCGCGCTCGGCAATGCGGAAGACGTCGATCGCGCCGTTGCTGCTGCGCGCCGAGCGTTTCCCGCGTGGTCGTCGACGAGCGTTGCGGAGCGTGTCGCGATGCTGCGGCGCGTGCTGCAAATTTACGAGCGCCGTTACGACGAATTTGCCGAAGCAATGCGCCGCGAAATGGGCGCGCCCATCACGTTCGCGCGCAACGGCCAGGCGGCGCGCGGACCCGCGCATCTGAACGCACTGATCGACGTACTCGAACGCTTCGAGTTCGAGGAACAGCGCGGCAGCACGCGCGTCGTGCTCGAAGCGATCGGCGTGTGCGGCCTGATTACGCCGTGGAACTGGCCCGTCAATCAGATCGTCGTGAAGATCGCGCCCGCGCTCGCGGCCGGTTGCACGATGGTGCTCAAACCGAGCGAGTATTCGCCGCTGAGCGCGCTGCTGTTCGCCGACGTGCTCCACGAAGCAGAGTTGCCCGTAGGCGTGTTCAATCTCGTGAACGGCGATGGACCGGGCGTCGGCGAAGCGATTGCGAGTCATCCGGATATCGACATGGTGTCGTTCACAGGCTCGACGCGCGCGGGCGTGCTGGTTGCGCAGGCGGCTGCGCCGAGCGTCACGCGCGTCGCGCAGGAACTGGGCGGCAAGTCGGCGAACATTCTGCTCGACGACGTCGATCTCGAAGAGGCCGTGAAGCGCGGTGTCGCTGCGTGCTTTACGAACTCGGGCCAGTCGTGTTCGATCCCGACGCGCATGCTGGTGCCGCGTCATCTGATGAACGATGCCGCACAGATCGCGAAACGCGCGGCCGAAACGTACCGCGTCGGACCCACCGACGAACCTTCGACGCAACTCGGGCCGCTCGTCTATGGTCTCGCCGCGTACGTGCAATCGGCCGATATCGAACGCGCCCGCAAAGTAGGGCGTGCGTTGCGCGCGGGCGGCGTGCATCTGAACTATCCGCCTGCGGATTTTCAGGCCCCGTTCGGCGGCTACAAGCGTTCGGGCAATGGCCGCGAGTGGGGCGAAGCGGGCTTGCGCGAGTATCTGGAAACGAAGGCGATGGTGGGCTACGGCGCGCTGTGACGGCCAAAAAATTTTGCGCGCTTCGATTGTCTGACAATCATCGCGTCAGGCAGTCGTAGCGCGCAGGGCAACTGAAACGGGCAGAGCAACAGAGAGGACCTCGAGATGGATAGCAACGAACGTTTTGAAAAAGGCTTTGAGAACCGCAAGGAAGTGCTGGGCGCGGGGCATGTCGAGAAATCGTGGGCCAATGCCGACGACTTCAACCGGCCGATGCAGAAGTACGTGACGGAATGCTGCTGGGGCGACATCTGGGGCGACAAGACGCTGTCGTTCAAGACGCGCAGCATGCTGAACCTCGGCATGTTGACGGCGATGAGCCAGCATCACGAACTCGCCGTGCACGTGAAGGGCGCGCTGCGCAACGGCGTGACGAAGGACGAGATCCGCGCGGTGCTGATGCAGGCGGCGATCTATTGCGGTGTGCCGCTCGCGCTCGCGGCGTTCCGCGTCGCGACGGAAGCGATCAAGGCGTACGAAGCGGAGACTTCGGCGGTCTGATGGCGTGCTGACACACGACACCACACAAGGCGGCGCGACACAGCACGCACCGCCCGACAACGAATGGAGACAACGATGAAAACCCTCACTGCGACCGACGTCGTACAGTCCGAAGGCGAGCAGTCGATCGAAACGAAAAGACGCAATGCGATCAAAGGCGCGTTCTTTTCCGAATACATCGACATGTTCGATATCTATCTGCCCGTCGTCGTGCTGTCGCCGGTGCTCGCGTTCTTCCAGCCGCCGCATCTGTCGAGCGGGATGGAGACGATTCTGGCTTCGCTGGTGTTCATCACGACGCTGCTCGGGCGGCCTATCGGCGCGCTGCTGTTCGGCATGATCGCGGACCGCATCGGGCGTCGCAAGGCGTCGATCTGGTCGGTGTCGGGCTTCGGCGTCGTCACGCTGCTGATCGCGCTGCTGCCGGGCTACGAGAGCATCGGCATCGCGTCGTACTGGGCGCTCGTGCTGCTGCGGTTCGTCGACGGCATCTTTCTCGGCGGCGGTTACACGGGCGCGATGCCGCTTGCTATCGAGTATTCGAAGAAAGAGCAGCGCGGCTTCGTGGGCGGTTTCATCATCGCGGGCTTTCCGGCTGCGTACGTGTCGATCAATCTCGTCGCGATGCTGATGTTCGCGCTCTTTCCGCTGAACGGCATGAACTCGCCGTACGCGCAGTGGGGCTGGCGCATTCCGTTCGTGCTCGGCGCGGTGCTCGCGGGCATTCTGGCGCTGTACTACGTGCATAAGGTCGCGGAATCGGAGATCTGGAAAAGCGAAACGGCCGAGAAGGGTAACCAGCCCGAAAAGCTGCCGCTCACCGATCTGCTGCGCGGCAAGAGCGGACGTAATCTGCTGCAGGTGCTGCTGATGATGACGGGCTTCTGGCTCACGCAGAACATCATCACGATCTTCCTGCCGACAGGCCTGCTCGTGAAGACGCTGCATCTGACGGGCTTCCAGATGACGTCCACGCTGATGATCACGTATTTCGTGCTGTTTTTCAGCTACATCGGCTCGGGGATGCTCGCGCAGGTGATCGGGCGGCGGCGCTTCTTCGTGATCGTCGGTCCGCTGATCGCGACGGTCGGCGCGGGGCTGCTGTATGTGATCGCGAACGTCGACGGCCTCTCGCTGCCCGCGATCATCGCGCTCGTCTGCGTGCTTGCCGTGCTGGTCACGTCGCCGTGGGGCGTGATCGTCACGTACATCAACGAGCGCTTCGTCACCGACGTGCGCGCAACCGGCTTCGGCGTCGGCTTCAGTCTGTCCGTGATCATCCCGTCGTTCTACGCGTTCTATATGGACTGGCTGAGCGCGTTCATGCCGCTGCGGATGACCTCGGTGGTGCTGCTGTGCATCGGCGGATTGATCGGCGCAATCGGCGCGCTGATGGGACCGGAAACCAAGGACGTCGATTTCTGACGACTCATTTGACTGATCGGATGACTGCAAGGGAATAGCGGAAATGAACAAGGAAAGGATCGGATTCATCGGTCTCGGCAATATGGGCGGCCGCATGACGCGGCGCCTCGTCGATGCGGGCATCGCCGTGCTCGGCTACGACACCGTGCCGGATCGCGTGAAGGATGCCGGCGCGCAGGCGGCGGCGTCGATAGCGGAAGTGATGAAGTTCGCCGACGTCGTGATGATGTCGCTGCCCGACAGCAAAGTCGTCGAGGCCGTGGTCGAAGGCGAGGGCGGCGTGCTGGCGAACTGTCGCGCCGGACAGATCGTCGTCGATCTGAGCACGGCAGCGGCGAGTTCGACGATACGGCTCGCAAGGCGATTTACGCAAAGCGGCGTCCAGTACGTCGACGCGGGCATTTCGGGCGGCGCGGCGGCGGCGGAGAAGGGCACGCTGACGTTGATGGTCGGCGGCGATGCGAGCGCCGTGGAAGCGCTCAAATGGGCGTTTGCGCCGATTGCGTCGAAGGTCGCCCACATGGGCGAGAGCGGCGCGGGTCACACCACGAAGCTGCTGAACAACTTCCTCAACGCCGTGAGTCTCGCGGCGAGCGCGGAAGTGATGGTCGCGGGCAAGAAGGCAGGGCTCGATCTGCATCTGCTGCTCGACGTGCTCAACAGCAGCAGCGGCGTGAACTTCGCGACGCTGAACCGCTTTCCGAAGATCGTCGACGGCGATTATCTGGAAGGCGGGCTGACAGGCAAGCTGATGACGAAGGACGTCGTGCTGTACGTGGATCGCGCGCGCGAACTCGGCGTGGTGTCGCTGAATGCGTCGGGGCCGCTCGCGAGCTTCGGGCTCGGCACGGCGCTGGGTTATGGGGATGTGATCAGCAATCGCGTGGTCGATGCGATCGGCGATGTATCGGGCGGCGTGCGGCTGTTCGACGGAAAGGTTCGCAAACAGGAGAAGCAGGCATGAAGGTTTTTCACGGCAGGGCGGAAGGCAAGATGTCGGAGCAGCGCGGCGAGACGTTCACGGGCACGGTGTGGGCCGACCCCGTGATGCCGCAGACGGACGGCGTGACCATCAACACAGTGTTCTTTGCGCCACGCGGCCGCACGTACTGGCACACGCACGAGCAGGGGCAGGTGCTGCAGGTGACGGCGGGTAAGGGCTGGATCTGCAAGGAAGGCGAAGCGCCGCAGGAAATCCGCCAGGGCGACATCGTCTTCATCGGACCGAACGAGCGGCACTGGCACGGCGCGAGCGACGGCAGCTACATGGTGCATATCGCGACGTCGATCGGCAAGGCGACGTGGCAGGAAGAAGTCGCCGAAGCGGATTATCCGCATGGGCTGGTCGCGGGCTGAGTTCGATTTCGGGAGTGAGCCAATGAAGCAGGAACCGGCGCGTGGGCAACGCGATCCGCAGCAGATCAAGGAAGAATTCAAGCGCGTGCATGGCGTGTGGAATGTCGCATGGGACAGCATGCTGCGTCTCGATGCGGGTTTCGTCGATGCGTACGTGCAGTTCTCTGCCGTGCCGCAGCGCAGGAATCATCTCGACGACAAGACGCGCGCGTTCATCGCGCTCGCCGCCGATGCGTGCGCGACGCAGTTGTATGCGCCCGGCGTCGCGCATCATCTGGAGCGTGCGATCGGATTCGGCGCGACGCGTGAAGAGTTGATGGAAGTGCTCGAACTGATCAGCACGATCGGCATTCATACGAGCAACGTCGGCGTGCCCGTGCTGCTCGAAGTGCTCGAAGAAGAGGGCTTGCGCGCCGGGCCCGCGCCGCTCGACGAACGGCGTCGCGTGCTGAAGGAAGCGTTCGAAAAGAATCGCGGCTACTGGCATCCGACGTGGGAAGGCTTGCTCGAACTCGATCCCGATCTGTTCGAAGCGTATGTCGAGTTTTCGTCGGTGCCGTGGCGCACGGGCGTGTTGAGTCCGAAGGTGAAGGAGTTCATGTACTGCGCGTTCGATGCCTCGTCGACGCATCTGTACGTGCCCGGCCTCAAGCTGCACATGCGCAACGCGCTGCGCTACGGCGCGACGGCGGATGAACTGATGGAACTGCTGGAAATCGTTAGCACGACGGGCATTCATGGCGCCGAACTCGGTGCGCCGTTGCTGGAGGCGGCGTTGAAGAAGCAGCAGGCCACCGTCGATGCGTAACGCCGCGATGCTCGATGACGATGCGTACGGTGCACGGCGCGCCCGGCCCACGGAACAGCGGGCTACGCGCAGCCGCGATCCCCGTTCGATGTATCGCGCGCTGCAGACGCTGCCGCTCGCGCGGCTCGCCACGAACGGCAACGAGCATGCGCATGTACGGGCCGTCGCGATTCTCGGCTACAACTGAGGGCAAGGGGCGCTCAATCACAGGCAACAATAGCGCGCGATTTATGCGTATCGGAGGACGGAAAACGGCTGGCGGTGAAGTATCATAGCGACTGCAACTTTGTCGGACGGGAAGACAATAATGTCGACTGATATCGGGTTGGTCCGGCCTGAGACGCTGCGTCATCAGGTCGAAAACGTGTTGCGCCAGGCGATCATGAGCGGGCGCTTTGCGCCGGGCTCGCGGCTGATCGAGCGCGAGCTGTGCGAGACGCTCGGCGTGAGCCGCACGTCGGTGCGCGAGGCGCTGCGCAAGCTCGAAGCGGAAAAGCTGGTGCGCAGCGTGCCGCACAAAGGGCCCATCGTCGCGGTGATGTCGCAGCAGGAAGCGAGCGAGCTGTACGCGCTGCGCGGGCTGCTCGAAGGCTTCGCCGCGCATGAGTTCGCGAGGCTCGCCAGCGACGCCGCTATCGCCCAGTTCGGCGAGGCCGCGAAGGAATTACGTGTGCAGGCAACGGCCCAGGATCAGGCGGGCGTCCTCAAGGCGAAGACGGCGCTTTACGATGTGCTGCTCGACAACTGCGGCAACGCGCTGGTTAAGGAAGTCCTGAATAGCCTGTATTCGCGGGTGAATCTGCTGCGCGCCACGTCGCTGATGCATCCCGACCGCTTGCCCAGCAGCCTGCGCGAAATCGACAAGCTCTACAAGGCGCTCAAGGGGCGCGATGCCGACGAGGCGCAGGAACTGGCGCGTCTGCACGTCGCCAACGCTGAGAAAGCCGCGATGCGCATGCTCAGCGAAGGCGAAGGCGAGGACGCTCAGCAGGCTTGAGCGTTCCTCATCCGTTGCGTTCGCATTCGATGCGGCGCACCATGCGCATCCCCTCCGGCGCCGCCCGACAAAGCGGCGCCACCACCCTCAATCCTCATACTTGAGTCAAGCTTCATTTGCGCGGTTAGGCCGTGCGAATGCGATGCAGTGCGCCTGGTAAATCAGAAGCGCTTCGACTACGCTTCTAAATTGAGCCGGCCTTCAGGGCGAGAGCGTCGCGGCTCTCCCCAATTTGCGCAGCCGACCCGTCCCGACGAAGCCATCAACGGTTCTTAAAACTCAAGCTTTTGTTGTTTGAGAGGGGTTGCGCGATTGTGCCCGTCCACGCCATGTGCCGGTGTGGGGACATGCCGCACGCCAGTGCTTGCAATCTCAAGCAATAAATGGCGGAGGAGACGCTCATGAATCCATCCCCGCGGTACCTCGCCGTCTTCGTTCCCCTGCTGGTCGCAGCGCTTGCGGCACCCACCTCGCGCGCCGCCGACGAAGTGCAGAACGCGTCCACGACCACGTCGGCGCCGATGCCTTCGACGTTCAAACCCGTCAGTCAGGCGCAACTCGATGGCGCCGCCAGCAATTCTTCCGACTGGCTCCATTCGAACGGCTCGTATGCGCAGACGCGCTTCTATCCGGGCACGCAGATCAACCGGACGAACGTGTCGAAGCTCAGGCCGGTTTTCATCTTCCAGACAGCTGTCAACGAATCGATGGAAACGGCGCCGATCGTCACGAACGGCATCATGTACATCACGACGTCGTTCAATCACGTGTACGCCGTCGATGCCGTAACGGGCAAGGAATTCTGGCACTACAAGCACAAAATGGGCCCCGTCACGACGTTCTGTTGCGGGCCCAACAACCGCGGCGTAGCGATCTCGGGCGATCGTCTGTTCATGGGTACGCTCGACGCCAAACTGGTCGCGCTCGACGCAAAGACGGGCAGCGTCGTATGGGAAACGAAGATCGCCGATCCCGACGAGGGCTACTCGGAAACGATGGCGCCGACGGTGGTGGACGGGAAAGTGCTGATCGGCACGAATGGCGGCGAGTACGGCATACGCGGCTTCGTGAAGGCGTTCGACGCGAATTCCGGGCAATTGCTGTGGACGTTCTACACGATTCCCGACACGGGCCAGGAAGGCGTGTGGGCGACGAAGGACGCAACGGGCCGCGACGAGAAACGCGACATCGCCGCCGAGAAAAAGCAGCTGGCGGACAAGGGCGGCGACTTCTACAAGACGCTCGGCGGCGGCGTGTGGATGACGCCGGCCATCGACCGGAAGACGCATACCGTGTTCTTCGTGGTCGGCAATCCGTCGCCCGATCTGTACGGCGCGATCCGTCCGGGCGACAACCTCTACACGGATTCGCTCGTCGCGATCGATCTGGATACGGGCAAGTACAAATGGCACTACCAGTACGTGCCGCATGACGTGTGGGATCTCGACGCCGTCAGCCCGCCCATTCTGATCGACGTGCGCGACACGAACGGCAAGATGATTCCCGGCGTCATTCATGGCGGCAAGACGGGGCACATCTACGTGCACGATCGCGAGACAGGCCGTTTGATCCGCTTCTCGCAGGCGATGATTCCGCAGGAAAACATGTGGACGTTGCCGACGGCCGAAGGCGCGCGGATGCTGCCGGGCGCGAACGGCGGCGTCGAATGGTCGCCGATGGCCTTCGATCCGCAGACGCGTCTCGCGTACGCGGCCAACCTGCATCAGCCGATGACGTATCAGGTCACGGATGCGCCTTATCCCGGCGGCAGCAAGCTGTGGCTCGGCGGCGCGTTCAAGGTGATTCCGTCCGAAGAGCAGTGGGGCAAGCTGTCGGCCGTCAACGTCGATACGGGCAAGGTCGCGTGGGACTTCAAGACGGCGCAACCGTTGATCGGCGGCGTGCTCGTGACGGGCGGCGGGCTCGTCTTCAATGGCGAGGGCAATGGCCTGTTCCGCGCGTTCGATGCGTCGACGGGCAAGAAGCTGTGGGAGTTCCAGTGCGGCGCGGGCGTAAATGCGCCCGCCGTGTCGTATAACGTGCACGGCAAGCAGTACGTGGCCGTTGCAGCGGGCGGCAATACGCAGCTGGACTTCAAGCGCGGCAACACGGTTCTGGTTTTCGCGCTTCCGTGATGACGCGTGCCCTGACGTTATCGCTCACCGCGCAGCGCACGTCGCGAAGCATCGCGCGTGCATGCGCGGTTTTCTTGTGTGCGGGCGGCTTGATGTGGCCGTCCGTCGATGCACGCGCCGACGCGGAAGCGGGCAAGGCGAAGGCGCAGGTTTGCGTCGCGTGTCATGGTCCGATGGGCAATTCGACGGACCCGCAATATCCCGTGCTCGCGGGGCAGACGGCGCGTTACATGTATCTGCAATTGAAGGACTTCGAGGAAGGCCGGCGCAAGGATCCGCGCATGTCGCCGATGGCGGCGAATCTGTCGAAAGACGACATGCAGAATCTCGCCGATTACTTCGCCGCGCAAAAACCCACGCCGATCGACTACAAGGCGGACAGCGTGGCCGTCGAAGCGGGGCGCAAGAAGTCGCAGGCGGAGTTGTGCACGATGTGCCACCTGGGCAACTTCTCCGGGCAGAACGAGATTCCGCACGTGGCGGGGCAGCACTATCAGTACATCGTCAAGCAGTTGCAGGATTTCCGTTCCCGCACCCGCACCAACGATGCGGGCAACATGGGCAGCGTCGCGCGCAATCTCACGGACGACGACATCCGCAATCTCGCCGCTTACGTCGCGAATCTGCAGTAGTGCATGGGAGGCGATATGAAAGATCCCGTTCGATATGTCGCGACTGCGTTGCTGACGGCCTGTGCGCTCGGCGCAGCACTTCCCGCAATGGCTCAGGACGCAGGCGAAATCAACCGCACGTTGCTCGCGGCCGCGAAAGACGACGACCGCGCGAGCGTCATTGCCGCGCTCGATCATGGCGCGGCTATCGATGCGATGACCCGAATCGGCGATACGCCGTTGCTCACAGCATGCAAAAAGGGCGACGCGGAGATGGCGCGCACGCTGATCGAGCGCGGCGCGAACGTGAAGCACGCGAACGCATCGGGCGTGACGCCTGTGATGGCCGCGGCGTATGGCGGCTACGACGCGATCGTGACGCTGTTGCTCGCGCGCGGCGCGGATCCGCTCGCGACCGATCGCGTAGGCAAGACCGCGATGGAATACGCTGCGGGGCAAGGGCAAACGCAAGTGGTGAAGCAGTTGCTCGATACGGGTATCGACGTGAACCGGCGCTACAAGAACGATCTCACAGCGTTGATGTGGGCGGCTGGATACGATCGCGCCGATACGGTGAAGCTGCTGCTCGCGCGCGGCGCCGACGAGTCGCTCAAGGACAATCGCGGGATGACGGCACAAGATATCGCCGCACAGACCCAGTCGAATCAGGTGGCGAGCCTGTTGTCCGCGCATCAGCCGCAGTGACGTGCGTTGCGCGATAGCGAATAGCGTCGTTTAAATGAACGGCAAACGGCATTGCCATTAGTCTTGTCAATTTTAAAACGCTCGATAAAAGGCTGAGAGCGATTTAATTAGAAATTACCCAGCGCGCGATAAATCGATTAAAACACGCGTTAAGAAGAATCGCACACTTTGACCCTATCCATTCCGCATGACGCGTAAAAACGTGGCTTGACAAACGCCCGTTACACCTCCTATTTTTCCTCTGCCACTCTTCATTACCAAATCTTTCCCGAATGCCGTTAAGCACAAATTACCGGCCGGAATCCAATTAATGTAATTAGCAATACTAACGATTAGAACATTCTGATAACTGTATTAAGGCTGTTAGAAACGCGAAAGTTTAATGTCAGCCGCTGTGTGTGCCGACGAGTTCTGCACTCGCTGTCTTTTTCCTGGTGCCTCACCGGCTAAGGCGGCCTTTGTGTAGCAACAACTTACCTATCACAGGGACAGAAATGAAACCAGTCCGTAGCACGAGCGGCAGTCGCACGCGTCTGGGGCGGCTCGCCGCGCCCGGCGCGATGATGATCGCGTTGCTGGTTCTCGTCGGCTGTGGCGGCGGCGATGGCAATCCTTCGTCGTCGGCGAGCGCGTTGAGTCAGGCGTCGCCACAAGCGCTCGCGCAGCAGCAGGCGCAACCGCAGGCAGCCAACGCACCCTATACCGACCCGGTGGCGTATTCGCCGCATGCGAACGATGGCCTTGCCGCATCGCAGGTCGCGGAGAAAGCGGCTGTGATGCACTACAAGTGGAAGTCGGGCAAGACGAGCGTCAATTACACGACGACGACAGGCCATCTGACAGCCGCGGACGCCAACGGCAAGCCGGAAGCGACGATGTCCTATGTGGCGTACACGGCGCCCAGCACCAACGGCAAGCCGCGACCGCTGACCTTCGTCTATAACGGCGGTCCCGGTTCATCGTCGATCTGGCTGCGGCTCGGTTCGTTCGCGCCGACGCGTGTCGCGACGCCCGATCCGCTGCTGACCAACTGGCCGAACTATCCGCTCGTCGACAACGCGGAGAGCCTGATCGATACCACCGACATGGTGTTCATCGATCCCCCCGGCACGGGTCTTTCGGAAGCGGTGCTGCCGCATATGAACAAGGACTTCTGGGGCTGCGATACCGACGTCGACATCATGCGCGATTTCATCATCCGCTATCTGGCCGCGAACAATCGCAGCAATTCGCCGCTCTATCTGTACGGCGAATCGTATGGCACGCCGCGCACCGACATGCTTGCGCTCGCGCTCGAAACGGCGGGCGTGCCGTTGACGGGCATCGTGCTGCAATCGTCGATTCTCAACTACTTCGCGGATTCGATCGAAGCGACGGCGATCTTCGGCACCAAGGATGGTCTGGTGCTCGACACCGATACGCTCGCGGGCTACTACCCTGGCTTTGCGGAAGTCGCGGCGTATTTCCATCAGGTATCGCCGCCGATACTCGATCAGGGGCTGTTCGCGCTGCAATCGGAAATCTTCGCGACGGGCCAGTACAACCACTTCCAGCAATACGCGGAGACGTGGACGCTGAGCCAGTTCGGATTGCCGGGTTACTTCGATCCGCCCGTGTATCCGTCGACGCGCACGCTGCAATCGTGGGAGTGGCCGTCGAGTCTGACGCTGCATGCGCTGCAGGCGTATTTCGATCCGAACTCGTTCGGCCTCGCGCTGGTTCCGGGCTCGACCATCGGCCGCTATGACGGACGCGTGGTGCTGCCCAATTCGGACCCGCGTCTGCAGACGGACGGCGATCCGTCGGACATCCTGATCTCGCAACCGTTCACGACGGCGCTCGCAACGCAGATGCCGGACTATCTCGGCTACACGGCGCCGAACGCGACCTATCAGCCGTTGAACGACGAGATCATCAACGTGTGGGACTTCTCGCACAATGGCGAAGCGCTGCCCGACACGTTGCCTGATCTGCTTGGCGCGATCCAGCTCAATCCGAAGCTCAAGGTGCTCGCGGAGAACGGCTATCACGATCTCGCTACGCCGTTCTTCACGACGGAAAAGCAATTGGCGCGTCTGCAAACGGTGCCGCGTCTGCATCCGGACCTGCAGGTCAACTTCTTCCAGGGCGGACACATGATCTATCTGGATGACGTGGCGCGTCCGAAGATGAAGAGCGATCTCGTCGACTACTATCGCGGCCAGCCGATTCCGCTCGCGCTGTCGCTGTGGACGCTGCCTGCGCCATGGCGCGACGAGGCTCCCGCCGGCACGCCGACGGCGACCGCGCAGGCTGGCGCCACGCAATGAGATTCAATGGAACGGATCCCCGCTCACGACGATTCGATGTGGGGATCTCAGACTCATCTATTCAGGGCGAGTGATCATGTCTCCAATCTCCAGGTTATTGCGCATCGTTTCCGTCGTCGTGATTCTCGGTGCCGTGATTGGCAGCGCACAGGCCGCGACCCAGGCTGTCGCGCCCGTGACGTTGCCGAAGGGCAATCATGGCGTCGATGGTCCGTTTTTTCCCAGCAAGCGCGTGGCTGCCGTCGTGCCGTCGACGGGCACGCAATTGCAGCAGCAGGCGCAGCAGCGTATCGATGCGCGCATGGGCGGCAATTCGGTGTTGAGCAACGGCGCGTCGATTACGAAGTCGCAGGCGCAGAGCAGCGGGCTTGGCTTTATCGCGCAGCACTTCGATCAGATCGATACCGCGCGTTCGGGCAGAGTGTCGCTGAATGACGTGAAGCAGTATTTGCAGAAGCAACAGGCGCAGTAACGAAAAGCCCGCGCATCGATTGGTGTCGATGCGCGGGCCGAAACCATCGTGCTGCGTTCTGTTTTTCTGCTTCACATCCCCATCAATGCACGCACATGCGCGCGCGTGCCGCCCGACAAACCCTCCATGCTGTACCCGCCTTCGAGTATCGACACCACGCGGCCTTCGCATGTCTCGTCGGCGATGCTCACCAGCTCGCGCGTGATCCAGTGAAAGTCGTCATCGTCGAGTCGCAGCGCGGCGAGCGGATCGAGCCGATGCGCATCGAAGCCCGCTGAAATGATGATCAGCTCGGGATTGAATTCGCGTATGGCGGGCAGCATGTCGAGCCCGATACGCGAGCGGAACAATTGCGAATCGCAACCCGGCGGCAGCGGCACGTTGAGAATGTTGTGGCTCACGCCCGTTTCGGCGGCTTTGCCCGTGCCGGGATACAGCGGCGATTGATGGCTCGACGCATAGAAGAGTTCGGGCCGGTCGTAGAACGCGGCCTGCGTGCCGTTGCCGTGATGCACGTCGAAATCGACGACGGCCACGCGTTCGAGTTTCTGCACTTCATATGCATACGCCGCCGCAATGGCGGCCTGATTGAAGATGCAGAAGCCCATCGCCTTCGACGGCTCGGCATGATGCCCGCAGGGACGCGTCGCGCAGAACACATTGCGCGCTTCGCGGTTGAGTACGGCATCGACCCCAGCGCATGCCGCGCCGACGCAACGCATCACGGCTTCCCACGAACCCGGCGACATCACGGTATCGCCGCCGTCGAGCGGCATGTAGCCGTGCGACGGCGCGATCTCGGCGACGTCGTCGATATAGCCTTCGCTGTGAATCAGCTGCACCTGTTCGATCGTGCCCATCGGCGCATCGCGCCATTCGAGCGAGGCGAATTCGGGCACGCGCAACGCTTTGAGCACGGTATGAAGCCGCTCCGGCGACTCGGGATGATGCGGTCCCGGCTGATGATTCAGGCAGGCGGCGTGCGTGTAGACGAGTGTGGGCGGCATGGGCTGCTGATGCCCGAAAGCACGGGCATCGTCTCCTTGGCGTGGATGTTTTCGAATGTGAGGAACGCGCGTCGCAATGCGAGCGGCGGCCGCTCATCCTTCAAGTGTAAGGTCGCGGCTTTCGCACGGAACAATCAAAGAAACTTTGGCACGCTATAGACGTTCGTTTATGGAAGCGCCATGCCGCCATCGCGCCGCACCTCGTTCGGCGTCTTGCCTGTCCAGCGTTTGAACGCGTGACGGAAACTCACGGCGTCGCTGAAACCCAGCGTCAGCGCGATATCGTCGATGCTAAGCGCGGTCGTGCCCAGATAGTCGACGGCGAGCGCCTTGCGCACGCCCGTGAGCAGCTCGCTATACGACGCGCCTTCCGCTTCGAGCTTGCGGCGCAGCGTGCGCGACGTCATGCACAGGCTCTCGGCGATCTGTTCGATATCGGGGAATTTGCCCGGCACGCGCGTGAGTTCCTGATAAACGCGCCGCGTGACGCCCGCCTGCCAGCGAAACTGTTCGAGCAGCCGCGCACATTGCGTCGACACCTGCGCAGCCGTGATCGGATTCGCGAGTTGCGGCGCGCGCGACAGCCACACGGCGGGGTAGCTCAACAGGTTCTGCGGCTGCTCGAAGACGAGCGGACATTCCAGCACGTCCGACAGCAGCGCCGCATGCGGCGGCTGCGCCCGCGTGAACAGCGCGCGCGCCGGCACGCACCACGCGCCCATCACGTCCTTGATGACGGTCACGTGCACAGCAAACTGCAAGTCGATCAGGAATTCGTACAGCGGCTCGTCGACGTCAGGCACGCGCACTTCGTCGCGGTTCGGGAAAAACCACGACGCCGCGTCGTCGTGTTGGGCCCAGCGGATGTCGAGCATCCCGTTGGCAAGTTGATGATATTTGACGGCGGTATCGAATGTCTGCGTCATCGTCTCCGAGCACAGCAACGCGTAGCCATACATGCCGTAACTCGACGCATGCAGGCTTCGTCCGACGCGCGCGCCAAGGTCGGGCTTGCCGTACATCCGCACGGCATTGCGGGCGGCCGTCAGAAATTGCAGCGACGACGTGAGCGTGAACGGATTCGCGACGGCTTCGGCATCGAGTTCCGTGTCTGCAAGCACGGCGTTTGCATCGAGACCCGCTTGCGAGGTCACGTCGAGCAGTGCGGCGAGCTTCGACGGCGCAAAGCGCTTCTCGCGCCATGCGATGGCCGACGACGCTTGCGTCAGGCGCTCTGCTTGATGATGTGTCGCCGTCGCGAGCGCGCGCTGCTGCATGCTGGTGTCCTGTGTCCGAATCGATACCGTGGTTTGCCCGAATTCCGTGCGCGAATTTTGCGCCTGAACCGATCGGCTCGCCATAGGGTTCACCCTGATTTGTGCTGCTGCTAAAGCCATAACAGCGACGCAGCGCGCATACTGCCGTCAGCAGCGGGTTGTCCGTTGCGATCATCAAACAGGCCGCGTCGATCATTTGCAGCCGACCGTTCGCGGGCGATAGTTCCACGTGTACAAAAGTCAGATCAGGAGACGCCGTGGACGACAGCCACCTCAACACCAGCCTTTCCAGGAATCCGTCCGTGGACGTGCAGCGCCCGACAGGCGAGCGCCACTGGATCGCTTCCTACGGCTCGATCCCCACGGAGATCGACGCCGACCGCTATCCGTCCATCACCGCGATGCTCGAAGACTCGATGCGCCGGTTCGCCACGAGGCCCGCTTTTCGTGCGTTCGGCCAGACGCTGACGTACGGTGACATCGACCGTTTGTCGTCGGCATTCGCTGCGTATCTGCAGAAGGTCGCGGGCGTCAGCAAGGGCGATCGTGTCGCCGTGATGCTGCCTAACCTGCTTGCCTTTCCGATTGCGTTCATTGCGATTGCGAAGATTGGCGGCGTGCAGGTCAACGTCAATCCGCTCTATACGGCGCGCGAACTGGAGCATCAACTCAACGACGCGGGCGTCGAAACGATCGTCGTCTTCGACGGCTCGACCCGCACGCTGGCCGACGTGATCGGCAGCACGAAGATCAGGACGGTCATCACGGCAGGCGCGGGCGACGGCAGCGGCGCCGTCATTCCCGGCCCATCGCCGGACGCTTCGCTGCGCAATGCGATCACGTTGCCTCAAGCGCTCGCGCAGGGCGAAGGGCTCGAAGCGGATCGCGTCGATGTCGACGCCAGCGATCTGCTGTTTCTGCAATACACAGGCGGCACGACGGGCTTGTCGAAGGGCGCCGTGCTGTCGCATCGCAATCTCGTCGCGAACATCGCGCAGTTCCAGGCCTTCATGCCCGATTCGCTGCGTCCCGGCGAAGAAGTCGTCGTCACGGCGATTCCGCTGTATCACATCTTCGCGCTGACGGTGAATTTCCTCACGTACTTCTCAGTCGGCGCGGAGAACTGGCTCGTCGCGAATCCGCGCGACCTGGATCCGTTCATCGACGTGCTCAAGGCGGCACGTCCGACCGTCTTCGTCGGCGTCAACACGCTGTATGCGTGTCTGTCGGCGCATCCGCGTCTCGCGGAAGTGGACTGGTCGCGGCTCAGACTGTCGGCGGGCGGCGGGGCGGCTGTGATCGATGTCGTGTCGCAGCGCTGGAAGGCCGTGACGGGCAGCTTCATCCGCGAAGGCTACGGGCTGTCGGAGACCTCGCCCGTCGTGTCGTTCAACCCGCAGTTCATCGACGGTTTCACGGGCACGATCGGCCTTCCCGTGCCGTCCACCGACGTCAAACTGCTCGACGACGACCGCGAAGCCGCCATCGGCGAGCCAGGAGAAATCTGCGTCAAGGGTCCGCAGGTGATGCGCGGCTACTGGCAGCAGCCCGAGGCGAACGCGCGCGCGTTCACGGCGGACGGCTACTTCCGTACGGGCGACGTGGGCGTATTCGACGCAAAGGGCTTCCTGAAGATCGTCGATCGCAAGAAGGACATGGTGATCGTCTCCGGCTTCAATGTTTACCCGAACGAAGTGGAAGCGGTGGCGACGGCGTTTCCGGGCGTCGCCGAATGTGCGTGCGTCGGCGTGCCGGACGACAGGACGGGCGAGGCGCTGAAGCTGTTCGTCGTGACCGCGGCGGGCGCCGACGTCGCGAGCGAGGCGCTGATCGCCCATTGCCGCGCCAGCATGGCCGCGTACAAGGTGCCGAAGCTCATCCGTTTCGTCGATGCGTTGCCCAAGTCGACGGTCGGCAAGATTCTTCGGCGGGAACTGCGCGGCGTCGATTGATCTTCCATTCGCGCGGCGGCCAGGAAACAATTGCGCTGACAGGCGGATGCCGTGCATCCGCTTTCTTGCGCAGGCAAATCCGGAGGCGTCGTGTCGATCGATATGGGGAACTTCACCCCACTGTTTTCTCTTGTGGGCGGCGTGGTCATCGGCGTGGCCGCTGCCGTTCTGATTCTCTTCAACGGACGCATTGCCGGGATCAGCGGCATCCTGGGCGGCATCCTTGGTGCGTCGCGCGATGAAGCCGGCTGGCGAGCGGCCTTCATCGTGGGACTGATCGCCGCACCCGTTCTCGCGAGCATGCTCGGCAAACCCGTTATGCCCGACATCCAGGCAGGTTGGGGCGAACTCATCGTCGCGGGCTTTCTGGTCGGCATCGGCACGCGCTACGCGAGCGGCTGCACGAGCGGTCACGGCGTGTGCGGCATTTCGCGCGGGTCGGTTCGCTCGCTGGTCGCGACGGCGACCTTCATGGCGGCGGGCTTCGTGACCGTGTTCGTGCTTAGGCACATAACGGGCGGCTGGGGAGGCTGAGATGGTCATCCTGGTTGCGTTGCTGTCCGGGCTGCTGTTCGGCGTCGGCCTGATGGTGTCGGGCATGGCGAATCCGGCGAAAGTGCTCGGTTTTCTCGATCTCGCCGGCCGCTGGGATCCGTCGCTCGCGTTCGTGATGGTGGGAGCCATTGCCATCGGCTCAATCGCGTTTCTGCTCGCGCGCCGCCGCGCGAAGTCGCTGCTCGGCCTGCCGATGCAGCTACCCGCCAGCACCGCCGTGACCGCGCGGCTCGTGCTGGGCAGCGCCGCGTTCGGCGTCGGCTGGGGCATCGCGGGTTTTTGTCCGGGCCCGGCGCTCGTCGCACTCGGCGCGGGGTCGCTGAAGGCGTGGGTTTTCGTCGCGGCGATGCTCGGCGGCATGGCGGCATTCGAGTTGCTCGAACGATTGCAACAAACGCGGCAGCGGGCATAAGCTCGGTTTTCCCAGGCATCGAAAACAATCCGACTCGAGAGGTTCGACGATGAGTCGCGTGACCCGCAATTCGAACCCTGCCGACACTGGCCGCCCCGGTCCGCTGATGCGCCGCGTGCCGGGCGTCGCGACGCTGCGTTCTTATCAGCGCGCCTGGCTGTCGCACGATCTGATCGCGGGCATCGTCCTCACGACGGTGCTCGTGCCCGCCGGTCTCGGCTATGCGGAGGCCGCGCGTCTGCCCGCTATCACCGGCCTCTACGCGACGATCGCGGCGATCGTCGCGTATGCGGCGTTCGGGCCGAGCCGCATCCTCGTGCTCGGTCCCGATTCGGCGCTGGCGGCGCTGATCGCGTCGATCGTGTTGCCGATGGCGGGCGGACACCCGGAGCGCGTGCTGCCGCTGGCGGGGATGCTGGCCGTGCTGTCGGGCGTCTTCTGTATCGGCGTCGGCGTGTGCCGGCTCGGCTTTCTCACCGATCTGCTGTCCAGGCCGATTCGCCAGGGCTATCTGAACGGCGTCGCGCTGACGGTCATCGTGAGCCAGGCGCCCAAGCTGCTCGGCTTCAAGGTCGAGGGCAGCAATCTGCAGCAGGAAGTCTCCGGTCTGCTGCGCGGCATCGCCGACGGCAAACTGAACGAGGTGACGTGCGTGATCGGCGGCGCGTGCCTGCTGCTGATTTTCGTATTCAGGCGCTGGTTGCCCGCCGTGCCGGGCATCCTCGTCGCCGTGGTCGGCGCGACGCTGGCCGTCGCGCTGCTCGATCTCGACAAGCGGGCGGGCGTGGCCGTGGTCGGCAACGTGCCGCAAGGTCTGCCGATGCCGTCCTTCCCCGCGATTCCGTTCGATCAGATCGTCGCGCTGGTGCCCGGCGCAATCGCGATCGGCCTGATTTCGCTTGCGGATATCAGCGTGCTGTCGCGCGTGTTCGCGGAGCGCAGCGGCACGCGCGTCGACCGCGATCAGGAACTGGTGGCGCTCGGCGCGTGCAACATCGTCGCGGGCCTGTTTCAGGGCTTTCCCGTTACGAGCAGTTCGTCGCGCACGCCCGTGGCGGAATCCGCGGGCGCGAAAACGCAGTTGACGGGCGTGGTCGCGGCGCTGTGCGTGGCGTCGTTGCTGATCTTCGCGCCGACGCTGCTACGCACGCTGCCGCAAGCCGCGCTCGGCGCCGTGGTCGTCGCGGCGGGACTCGTGCTGTTCGAAATACGCGACGTGTTCCGGCTGCTGCGCCTGCGTCGCAGCGAATTCCTGCAGTCGATGGCGTGCTTTGCGGGCGTCGCGCTGATCGGGCCGATTCAGGGCATTTTCATCGCCGTCGGACTCGCGCTGATGGCCTTCGTGTGGCGCGCGTGGCGGCCGTATGACGCCGTGCTCGGCCGCGTGTCGGGACGCAAGGGCTATCACGACATCACGCGGCATCCGGAGGCGCGGACGATTCCCGGCCTGGTGCTGTATCGCTGGGACGCGCCGCTCTTCTTCGCCAACGCGGACATTTTCCGCGACCACGTTCAGCATGCGATCGAAACAGCCGCCACGCCCGCCCGGTGGGTCGTCGTCGCAGCCGAACCGATCACGGACGTCGACGTCACGGCGAGCGACATTCTGCGCGACTTTCATGCGAGCCTGCGCGAGCGGCAGATCGAACTGTGTTTCGCCGAGATGAAGGGACCAGTGAAGGACATCCTGCGGCGCTATGGCCTGTTCGACGTCATGGGCGAAGAGCGTTTCTTCCCGACGATCGGCGTCGCCGTCGACGCGTATCTGGAGCAGCACGACGTCGAGTGGCGCGACTGGGAAGACGAAGGTTAGCTGCCGCTAAAAGGCCGCCGGGTCATTGCACGGCCGCAAAGGGCACGCGAATCGAAATACGAAAGCCCGCACCCGGCGAACTGATATACGACACGGTGCCGTGCAACTGCCTGACGCGCTCGCGGATGCCGAGCAGCCCGAACGACGTGCTGCCCGACGACGAACCGGACTTCGCGCCCACGCCGTTGTCCTCGATTTCCAGCGACAGCCGGTCGCCTTCGTGCGCCAGTTCGATGCGCACGCGGCTCGCTGCCGCGTGGCGCGCGACGTTGGTCAGCGCTTCCTGAACGATGCGAAACAGCGTGGTCGAGGCGAACTCGTTGAACTGCGGCTCGTCCGCGTCGACGTGGACCGTCGCGGCGACGCCGTAGCGCTTCGTGAAGTCTTCGGCGAGCCATTCGAGCGCGGCCGTCAAGCCGAGATCGTCGAGCAGCGGCGGACGCAGGTCGGCGGCGATACGGCGCAGCGACATCGCCATCGCGTCGATTTCCGTTTGCAGCGCGTGGGTCTGCTCGACGAGAGGCGCGGTTTCGTCCTTCGCCGCGAGGGTCGCTTCGATCAGCGCGACGCTCATTTTCAGCGCGGTGAGTTGCTGTCCGAGGTCGTCGTGCAATTCGCGCGCGATGCGCTTCTGTTCGTTTTCGCGCGTGATCTGCACTTGCGCCGACACTTCCGTGGCGCGTTCGAGTTCCGTGAGACGCATGCGATCGGTCATGTCGCGCGTCACCTTGGCGAAGCCGAGCAACGCGCCGTTCGCATCGCGCACGGCCGAAATCGTGACGTTGGCCCAGAAACGCGAACCGTCGCGCCGCACGCGCCAGCCTTCGTCTTCGACGCGTCCGGCGGCGGTGGCGATCTCCAGTTCGCGCGCTGGCTTGCCGGCGGCGATGTCTTCTTCCGTATAGAACGTCGAGAAGTGGCGGCCGATGATCTCGTCGTGCGTATAGCCCTTGATCCGCTCCGCGCCCGGATTCCAGCTCGAAACCTTGCCGTCGGCGTCGAGCATGAAGATCGCGTAATCCTGCACGGCGTCGATCAGCAGCACATAGCGGTCTTCGAGCGGGACATCCGACACGGATGCCGCTCTGGCGATGCAGGACGGCTCGTTCTTCGGCGCGGCCATTGCGGCTCCCGGCAGTGTTGATACAGACGACGCTTCGCGTATTCGAAGCTGAGTTATATCAGTTCGCCAACGCTTGATCCAGTTCGCGAACCGGGCCGAAGTGCGTTGACCTGTATCAATCGGGGCGGCGCGTGCGCCGCTACGCTGGTGATAAGTACCTGCGAGCACTGCGCTGACCTGCGCAATGAAAAGGTTCGCGCATCGAATGAAGAATGGATCGACGGGAGGCGATGATGGGCATCGGCATGCAGATTGTGTATCTCGGCTGCAGCGCGACGGCGCCGCTCGAAGCCGAAGCGGCGATGCAGCTCGTGCGTCTGCAACGGTTCGGCGCGCGGCTGTCGAACTGTCGACTGGCGATCGAAGCACTGTGTCTGCGTTCGGGCAAGCCGCTTTACGACGTGCGTCTCGATCGCGTCACGGCGACGCACGAGTTCGAGCCGATCGGCCGCTATGCGGCGGAAAATGCGGAAGAGGCCGTGCGCTGCGCATTCGACGCCGCTGAGCACACGCTGCAACAGGCGATGTTTGCATCGACGCGGCGGCGTTGATCGAAACGGATCGCCGCGTCTGCCTGAAGCAATGCAGCAGGCGTCACACTTCGTCGTCCGCAAAGACGCCGTGTTCCGGCTCCGTGTCGGTTTCGTCGATCCATTGCACATGCCATTGCCCCGCGACGGGCGCGCGGTCCGCATGCCGATACCACAGCACATCGCCCGATTCGCCTTCGAACGGTCCTTGCCGCGACAGCAGATCGAGACCCGCCAGTTCGCAGTAGACGTGTTCGTCTTCAGCGTCTGAAGCGCCGAGGATGCGCGTGCATTGCTTCGTGAGGGCCAGCTTGCCCCATTCGGGCAGATCGATGGCCGCATGTCCTTCGCGCGACCATTTGCGCGCGTCGCGATCGAGCCAGAGGATCGCATAGACAGCGGGATCGGCGCATTCGAACGTATCGAGGTGAAGAGTGATTCTCATCGACGGCTCCTTGTCGGGTACACGGGCAACGGCATGATGCGCACGAGGCGGCGCGATGCATGCCGGCGTAGATCGCACTTTCAATCTATCGCGTGTCCGTCGCCGGAAATTGAGGCACGTCAATGACGGCCGACGTCCCCCTGCGTCAAAGCGCAGCAGCCGTGGACTCAGGAGAGCACATCGGAAAGCGGACGCCGCGGCGCATGGTCGGCCTGCGGCCCGCGTCCGACGCGCAACAGCAGTTGCGGCGTCGCGTCGAGATGCAGCAGGCCGCAGATCTGCACGCGCAACGTGCTGATCTCGATCGGCTGATTGAGGTAAGAGGCCGTCAAACCTTCGCCCGCGGCGACCAGCAGCATGCGTTCGAGCGCCTGACCGGCGGCGAGCCATGCTTCACGGTCGTTGCGCGCGGTCGCAATGCCGACGATCAGCGGCGATCCGTCGACCAGATGCCGGTGCGTCGCAGGGATACCCGCGCCCGCATCGAACACGCGGACCACGGCTGACACGAGCGGCACCGCGAAATCGAGCAGACCGTCGACGGCTGCGCCATACATCGGCATGCCGTCGTCGCGGCGGCGCGGATGAATCCATGCCGCGAGTTCGCGTCTGAAGCGCGGGTCGGCGAACTGGATATGGTCCGCTTCCGCGACCAGATGCGCGACGGCCTGTCGATCAGCGCGCTCATGCAGGCAGCTGACCAGCGCGCCTTCCGCCTCGCACGCGTCGATCATTGCACGCTGTACGGCAGCGGAAATGGGCTCGTCGGCAAACGGCGCGCGCGTCGTCACGCGCTTCGTGATCGCGCCGAACAGCGGTGCGAGGGCCATGTCGCGATGACCGTGACGCGACACCATCAGCAGCGCGACGACGTCGGGATCCGCTTCCGATGGAAACAGCGTGATCGAGTAGGAGAGCCCGAAATAGCTGAGCGCGTCGACGAGAAAGCGCCATGGCTGCGCATTGTGATTGGACGGCGCGAGCACCGCGTATTGAAGCGCGAAGCGCAGTTGCTCGGACAGCGGGGCGGCATGATCGAAATGCGCTTCGTCGATCTGCCAGGCCGAATGCGGAGTAGCGTGCACCATCGGGGCGTCCTCCGGGCGAAGCATGTGTTAGAAGCGCTCTTAGACGCGCGCGAGTCCTTCGGCGTCGACGATACGGATCGTTTTGCCGTTCGCGTCCACGAGCCGCTCGCGCTGGAACTTCGAGAACATGCGGCTGACGGTTTCGAGCTTCATCCCGAGATAGCAGCCGATTTCCTCGCGGGTCATGCGCAGATGAAATTCGGCGGCCGAGAAACCGCGCGCCTTGAAACGCCGCGACAGGTTCAGCAGAAAGGTCGCCACGCGCTGTTCCGCCGACATCGTGCCGAGCAGCATCATCTGGCTCGATTCGCGGACGATCTCGCTGCTCATCATCTGATAGATGTGATGCTGCATCGGCTTCATCTCGCGGCAGATCACTTCGAGTTGCGCAAATGGAATGATGCAGACGGCGCTGTCTTCGAGCGCGATCGCATCGCAGCTATGCTGGCCCGCGCCGACGCCGTCGAGCCCGAGCGCCTCGCCGGCAATCTGGAAGCCCGTCACGTGCTCGCGTCCATCGCGATGCATCACGACCGTCTTGAACGAGCCCGCGCGCACCGCGTAAATGCTGTGGAACGCATCGCCCGCGCGATACAGCGTGTCGCCGCGTTTGACCGACCGCGTCGCGCAGATGATCGCATCGAGCCGCGCCAGTTCGGCGGCGCTCAGTTCGGCGGGCATGCACAGCGCGCGCATCGCGCATGTCGAGCAGCGCGACGCGCGCTGCGGCGTCTTGTCGGCGCGTGCTACGGGATGGATCGGGATGACGGTTGCCGCGCGCACGGTCGGACTCGTGGCGGCGACGTCGGTGTCGAGATCGCGGTCGAGGTCGGTGGCAAGCATGAGTGGCTCCTGTTCATTCACGGGCGCGCGGCGCGCGCGCGTGCGATGCCTGCGACCGTGTGGCAGGCCGCATCGAATTCAGATGTCTTGTCGAAGAAGAAATCGGCGCCCGCTGCCTCGCAGGCAGCACGGAACGCGCGCGCCGTGTGGTTCGTCAGCACGATCTTGATGATGGCGGGATGGCTGCGCGACAGCGCCTGGATCAGTTCGAGGCTGGTCCCATCGGCGAGGCGCAGGTCGAGCACGACGATGTCCGCGTCGCTGGCAAGAATGCCTTCCAGCGCGGCGTCGCCGTCTTCGGCCTCGCCGGCGATTTCGACGCCCGCGATCGCGCCGAGCAGACGCGCGAGGCGGCGTCTGACTTCGACGGCGGCATCGACGAGATAGACCTTCGAAGCAATGGCTGACACGGCGGTATCCATGTCTACCAGTATCGACGGCCTTATCTCAAAAAAGTATCGGAGATGCTTGAAGCGGGCCCAGGAACTTAGGCAGTAGCTATAGGAATATTCCTACCCCGTCAGAGATCGGCTTCGTCGTCGATCAGCTTGTGGCGGATCGCATAGCGCACGAGCCCGTTTTCGTTCGGCATCTGCATTTTTTCGAGGATGCGGGTCTTGTGCGTGCTGACGGTTTTGACGCTCAGGGAGAGTTCGTGGGCAATTTCGGTGATCGTCTGACCGCCGACGATCCGCCGGAACACGTCGAATTCGCGGTCCGACAGACGTTGATGCGGCAAGGCTTCGGCGGGTTCGTTCAGGTTCTGCGCGAAGCGCTCGGCCATCGCGAGACTGACATAGACGCCGCCCGCCGCCACCTTTGTCACGGCGCCGACCAGTTCGGCGCTCGCGCTTTCCTTTGTCATGTAGCCGGACGCGCCGGCCTTGAAAGCGCGCACCGCGTATTGCTGCTCGGCATGCATGGTCAGCACGAGAATGCGCAGCGCGGGCTTTTCGTCCTTGATCTGCCGGATCAGGTCGATGCCGTTGCGGCCGGGCATCGACAGGTCGAGCACCAGCACGTGCGCGTCGGTGGCGCGGACCAGCGCAACGGTGGTCGCGCTGTCGCAGGCCTCGCCCGCCACCTCGAATCCGCTCGCGGATTGCAGGATGTGGCGCAGCCCGTCGCGTACGAGCGTGTGGTCGTCGGCAAGCAAAACCTTGATCATGGATGCGTGTGTTCCTGTTGCACGGCCTGCAAGGGAAAAGTGACCGTCAGTGCAAAGCCTTCGTTCGCGGCCGTATCGATCTGCACGGCGCCGCCCAGCATATGGGCCCGTTCGCGCACGCCGATCAGCCCGAACGACTTGTCTTCGGCCGGGCCCGCGCCCGCGTGCGGATCGGCGGCACCACGGCCATTATCCGCGATGCGCAGCACGTAGTGCTGGCTCGCAACATGCAACGTCAGGTCGACCACGGTGGCGTCCGCGTGACGCGCGACATTCGTCAGCGCTTCCTGCACGATGCGGAACAGCGCGGTCGCGGCATCCTTCGTGAAGGCCGCGTCGTTCGCCTCGATACGCCGTTCGACCTCGATGCCGTAGCGATTCGTGAAGTCGTTCGCGAGCCAGTCGATGGCGGGCAAGAGGCCGAGATCGTCGAGCATCACGGGCCGCAGATCGGCGGCGATACGGCGCAGCGACGCCACCGTCGAGTCGATCGTGCGCAGCATGCCGCGCAGGCGCACAGCGGCGTCGTGCTCGGGCGGAGCGAGGCTGTGATTCAGCGCGTGATCGAGCGCAGACAGATCCATTTTCAGCGCGGTCAGTTGCTGCCCCAGATCGTCGTGCAATTCGCGCGCGATGCGCGTCTTTTCTTCTTCACGCACATTCTGAAGATTCGCCGACAGCCGGCGCAGTTCTTCGCGCGACTGTCTCAGCGCGTCTTCCGCTTTCACACGCTCGGTCACGTCGCGCAGCATCACCGTATAGAGCTTGCCGGCGTCTTCGCGGATCTGCGAAATGGAGGCTTCGAGCGGAAATTCCTCGCCGTTCGCGCGCAGGCCGTAGAGCACGGGCTGATGCCCCATCTGCCGCTCGGAGACGCCTGTCGCACCGAACAGCGCGACGTGCTGTGCGTGCATGTCGCGAAACCGCTGCGGGATGAAACGTGCGAGCGGCGTGCCGATTGTTTGCGCGGCAGGCACGCCGAAAATGCGCTCGGCGGTGGGATTGAAGATCACGATGTTCTGCGCTTCGTCGATGGTGATGATCGCTTCCATCGACGAGCGGATGATGCCCATCATGCGTGCTTCGTCGCGGCGGGCTTCGGGCGAAGCAAGCGCCAGGGCCGACGCCCGCGCAGCGCCGAGCGCACCGACGACAGCCCCCGCCAGCGCCAGCACGCACAGCGCCGCGACCAGCGCGAACGTCGCCGGCCGCGTATGAGCGGTGCCGTCCGACGCCACGACAGCCAGCATGACGACAACGGCGAGCACAGACGCGACGACGCTCAACGCAACGGGCGCGGCGAGCCGCGCGTTCGGCCGGATCGGGAACGCTCGAGGCTTGCGAGGAACGTCGACGTCGAATTTCATCCGGGCCTTCATCGCGAGAGACGCGCATGGCGTCTCGCCCTTGATGCCATCAATGCGACATCAGCACGGGCACCGTCATCGATTCGAGCATGGTGCGCGTGACGCCGCCGAACACGCGTTCTCGCGCGCGAGCATGGCCGTACGCGCCCATCACCAGCAGATCCGCGTGCAGGTCCGATGCGCGATTGAGCAGCGTCGCGCCCGCGCCGACGCCGACGGTATGCGGCGTCGTCGAGAACGCGGCGCGCACGCCATGCGCGTCGAGCCACGCGGCGACGTCGATGCCTTCGGGCGCTTCGTCGGGATGCTGTCCATGCACATACCCGCGCACGATTTCGATGCCGACATGGCGCGCCCGTTGCAACAAGGGCAGCGCGTCGGCGGCGGCGCGCGCCGCTTCACGGCTGCCGTCCCACGCGACCAGCACGTTTTCACCGAGCGTGCGCACCTCGCCCGCATACGGCAGGACGAGCGCGGGGCGGCCCGCGCCCAGCACCAGATCGCCGACGAAATGCGGCGCGACGAACGAGGTGGGATCGTTCGGATCTTCCTGGCCTAGCACGAGCAGATCGGCGTGCCGCGCATGCAGCATCGCGACGTCGAGCGCGGGTCCGGGCGGCGCGCGCCACTCGGCGCTGCGTCCCGCGCGCTCGGCGGCGGCAAGGAACGCGTTCTCCGCCTTCTCGCGGCGATCCGCTTCCTGCGCTTCGATCTGCGCGAACGATAGCGTTTTGTCCTGCCGGAAGATGGGCCGGAACAGATCCTGGCAAACGACGTACAGGCCAATCAGATGCGCATCCCAGCGCTGCGCGAGTTCGAGCGCGAGTGCGACGCGCGTGTCGCTTCGGCGGCTATCGTCGATATGGACGAGCAGGGTCTTGTAGCTCATGTCAGTTCCTTTTTCGTGTGCTCAATGCGACAGCAGCACGGGCACGGTCATCGACTGGAGAACGGTGCGCGTCGCGCCGCCGAGCACGAGTTCGTGCAAACGCGAATGCGCGTACGCGCCCATCACGATCATGTCGCAGCCCGTTTCGGCCGCCTGCGACAGCAGCACGTCGCCGATCGCGGTGTCGTCGTCGGCGGAAAGTTCGCGCACGTTCACCTTCACGCCGTGACGCGCGATTGTCAGCGCGATGTCGGAGCCCGGAATGCGCCACGCGGGCGGCTCGTCGCGCGTCGCGTTGACGGTGAGCAGCGTGACGTCGGCGGCATGCGAGAGGAACGGCATCGCGTCGTGGATCGCGCGCGTCGCTTCGCGGCTGCCGTCCCACGCGACGAGCACGCGTTGCCCGAGCGTCGCGTGCGCGCCGCACGCGGGCACCAGCAGGACCGGACGGCCCGCCGACATCAGCAGATGCTCGGCGAACTGATCGGCGATGAACGACTCCGGGTCTTGCGGATCGGCCTGTCCCGCGATCACGAGATCGGCGAGGCGCGCATACGGCGGCACGACGTCGTTCGCATAGCCGGGCGCGGAGATCCAGCGGGCCTCGACCTTCGCGCGCGCCGCTTCCGCATGAAAGAGGCGCTCCAGCGCTGCGCTGCGCTCGTTGCGCTGACGCTCGTGCTCCGCGTAATAGGACGCGGTGCCCGCCATCACGAAGAACGCGTGCGGATCGGGAATGTACGTGGTGAAAAGACCCGTCAGCTGCGCATGAAACTGATGCGCGAGACGCAGCGCGATTTCGAGGCGCGGATGCGCATGCGCGCCCGTATCGAGTTGCACGAGGATGTTCTTGTAACTCATCACCGTTGCTCCAGAACAGAGAGACGTGGGGCGGGCCGCGGCCCGCGATGAAATCGAGTCTACGGTCCGGCGCGCAGCCTCGATTGATGCAGATCAAGCGGTGTCGCATCGTGCATCGTTTGCCTATCATCAGGTAAGGGTAGGCATCGTTTGATCGACGTCAAGCACGTCTTCCGGCGTAAGCCTAGATTGCTCCGTGTGAACTGCTTCATACCTTCAATGGAGGACTTTTATGAAAGCACTCGTTTATCACGGTCCCGGCGAGAAGTCGCTCGACGAACGTCCGATGCCCGAACTCGCCGCGCCGACGGATGCCATCGTCCGCATGACGCGGACGACCATTTGCGGCACCGACCTGCACATCCTCAAGGGCGACGTGCCGACCTGCGAACCGGGGCGCGTCCTCGGTCATGAGGGCGTGGGCGTCGTGCACCGTCTTGGCAGCGCGGTCAGCGGCCTTGCCGTCGGCGATCACGTGCTGGTGTCGTGCATCTCGTCGTGCGGGCAGTGCGACTATTGCCGGCGCGGCATGTACTCGCATTGCACGACGGGCGGATGGATTCTCGGCAATCGGATCGACGGCACGCAGGCCGAATACGTGCGCACTCCGCATGCGCAGACGAGTCTTTACCGCATTCCCGCCGGCCTCGACGAAGAGGCGCTCGTGATGCTCTCCGACATCCTGCCGACAGGCTTCGAATGCGGCGTGCTCAACGGCAAGGTTCAGCCGGGCAGCACGGTGGCCATCGTCGGCGCGGGGCCGATCGGGCTCGCGTCGCTGCTGACGGCGCAGTTCTATTCGCCCGCGCAGATCATCATGATCGATCCCGACCCGAACCGGCTCGAAGTCGCGCAGCGTTTCGGCGCGACGGCCTGCATCGACAATCGTCACGAAGACGCCGTCGCGCAAGTCATGGCGCTGACGGAGTCGACGGGCGTGGACTGCGCGATCGAAGCCGTAGGCGTGCCCGCGACGTTCGAACTGTGCGAAGCGTTGATCGCGCCGGGCGGCACGATCGCGAATGTCGGCGTGCACGGCGTGAAGTGCGATCTGCACATCGAAAAGCTGTGGGACCGCAACATCTCGATCACAACACGTCTTGTCGATACCGTCAGCACGCCGATGCTGCTGAAAACCGTGCGCGCCGGGCGGCTCGATCCGAAGCAGCTGATCACGCATCGCTTCGCGCTCGACGACATGCTCGCGGCGTACGAAACGTTTTCCCATGCGGCAAGCACGCATGCGCTGAAGGTGCTGATCGAGGTTTCCTGATAAGCGTGTTTGATCTGCATCAGCGGTGCATCGCGGCTGCCCTTTAAGCTGGCATCACCGGCACTGCGAGAAAGGGAGTATCCGTCATGTCCGCGCCACGCAGGATCCTCGTCGTCTACTACTCGCGCAGCGGCACGACGCAGCGCATCGCGGAACTGCTCGCGTCGGAACTGGGCGCCGACATCGAAGCGATCCGCGAACAAGGCGCACACACCGCGCGTTCGGGGGCGCGCGGCTACGTGCGCTCGCTGCTCGATGCGCTGCGTCGTCGCGAAGTCCGCGTACTGGCGCCCATCCACGATCTGTCCGCCTACGACGCCATCGTGGTCGGCACGCCTGTGTGGGCCAGCCGCGCGTCCGCGCCGGCCGTCGCTTGGCTGAAGGCACAGCGCGCGCGTATCCGGCATGTCGCGCTGTTCTGCACGCTCGGCGGACGCGGCAGCAAGCCGGCGCTCGATCAGATGGCGAAGGCTGCGGGCAAGGCGCCGCTGGCCGTCTGCGCGATCACGGCGTACGACTTGCGCCGGCGTATCGACGGCACCAAGCGGCAAGGGTTCGGCCAGAAGATCCGGCATCGGCTGGCGAAGCTGGGTCAGACCGACTGGGTCGTGTGACGAATCCCTCTGTTTTTCTGGAGCGCGGCGTTGCGCTCCCACATTTGGCGCATTTCATGGAGTCTCATCATGTACAAGAAAATCCTCGTGGCCGTGGACGGCAGTCACACGTCGAAGCAGGCGGTTCAGGAAGCCGTGAAAATGGCCTCGCTGACGAGCGGGACGGTGCATGCCGTCTTTATCGTCGATACGTCGCCGCTCTTCAGCTATGCCGGATACTTCGACCCCGTCGTGTTGACGGACGCATTGCGTGCCGACGGACGTATCGCACTGGAAGATGTGCAGGTTGTTTGCAAACAGTCGGGTGTCGCGTGCGAGACCGAACTCGTCGAAACGGAGCAACTGAACGACGATGTCGCGCAGGCGCTGCAACGCTGCGCCGAAAAGACAGGCGCGGAACTCGTCGTGCTCGGCACGCATGGACGGCGCGGCGTCAAGCGGCTCGTGCTCGGCAGCGTCGCGGAGCGCTTCGTGCGGATGTCGCAATGTCCCGTGCTGCTGGTGCGCGGCAGCGAGCCGCAGGAAGAGGCCTGATTCAACGGATCGAATGTCGAACGGCGTGCGTGCTCAGCACGCCGTTGTTGCAAAGTCTTCATCTGCCGAACGAGGTCCGCGTCCGGCAGCGAAATGCCCGACCGTCTGCGCGAGCAGCGCCACCGAACCGACAGGCAGTTTCAGATTGGTGGCGAGCCCGTGCGATTCATCCAGCCGCGCGCGGCGGCTGCCAGTCCCGTCGATGCGCAATACAGGTACACGTTCTGCAGGATCGCGCCCGCGCTCGCCGACGCGAACGCTTCGCGCTGTGCGTGCGGCACGTCGTGCATGCGCGTCAGGTCCGCGACGTAGACGAGATTGACGGGCGCGTGGCCGAGGAACTCCTGATAGCCCGTCATCGCGCGCAGATCGGCGCAGGCGACGAGCGTGAGTGCGTGCGCGGCGACGTCGTATCGGTACGCGCCGCTTGCCAGCAGCACATAGATATCGATTTCATAGCCACCGAGCGCCGATGGCGCAGTGCGGCCGCCTTCACGCTCGCGGTTGACGCCGTCGGCGGCCCACAGCAGATCGCCGAGCGTGCCGTGATCGAGCGGCGTTTCCGCGAATTCGCGCGACGTCTGCCTCGCGGCGAGCGCGTCGAACAAGGGCATGCCGCCCGTGCGATGTGCGGGCGCGAAGCCGATGTAGGGAACGGGTGTGCCTTCGACAGGCCGTGGCGCGGGCGTATTGAGCAGCGCGGCGCCGATGCGGAAAAGCGGTTTGGTCATGGCGTGCCGTCCGCGCATGGAAGGCATCTTCCGCATGCGGACCTCCGAAAGAACGTAGGTCCATCGTCCCATGCTTCGCACCGGGCGGATTGATGCAGATCAAGCGCGCGGAAAGCGCTCTTCGCGACGTGCGGCGCGCTCCGCTCAGGTCGGCTGCGTCAACTCGGGCACGCGCGCCAGCAGAACGGGCGTATCGGCGAGCCTTAGCGTACGCGTCGCTACGCTGCCGAGAAACCAGCGCGCGACACCGCGCCGTCCATGCGTGCCGACGACGACCAGGTCGGCGTTCCATTGCTCCGCGTCGCGGACGATCGCATGCGGCACGTCGTCGCCTGTTCTGTGCGTTTCGATGAGCGCGGTTTCCGCCGTGCGGCCCTCGCTGGCGAAGATGCGCCCGGCGAGATCGAGCGCCACGCGTCCTTCTTCGTGGAACGCGCTTTCGAGCATGTCGACGGGCGCGATATCGAACAGATGCACCGCGCGATCGACGACGTAGATCGCACGCAACTGCGTGTCCGCCGATGCAAGCTGAAGGCCCATGCGCAGCGCGCCGAGCGAATTCGCGCTGCCGTCGAGCGCGAACAGGATGCGCTGCGGCGGCGCGTCGGTGCGGGCGCGGCAGCTTTCCGGCACGAGCAGCAGCGAACTGTTCGCGCGCCGCGTGACGGGCTCGGAGACGGCACCCTCGACCCAGCGCAGCAACCCGCGATGATGCCGTGCGCCCATCACGATCAGGTCCGCCTGCCAGTGAGCAGCAGTGTCGAGCAGCGCCTGCACCGTGTCGCCGTCGCGCTTCGACAGATCGATCACGTCCGTTTCGAGCGCACCGGAAAACAGCGCGCCGATTCGTTGCAACGCGGCGCGAGCGTCGCTGAGCAGTTCGTCGCGTGCGGCGGAGAGAAACGCCTGGGTCGCCGCGCCGAGCGGAAACAGCGTGCGCGGATTTTGCGCAACCGATATCGCGGCGATCGACGCTCGGCCGCTGAACAGCGCGTTCGTGTATTGCGCCGCGCGCAGACTCGCTTCGCCGCCGTCGACGGCCAGCAGCACGCGCTGGAATGCGCGGTCCGTGGTGCGTTCCAAATCGACTGGATTGGTCATGATGTCCTCCGCGATATATGCACATGAATCGTGCACTCACTATAGACGCTCGCACGCGGCGTTTGTGCCCGTCATCGCATGCTTCGGATCCGGTTGACTTCAATCAAACCGTCACGCTCACGTCGGCACACACTATGTCGTGTACCAAGGAGAACAACATGTTAGCTATCGATGTGATGACGCCGTCCGTGATCTGTGCGCAACCGGACATGACCGTGCAGGAAGCCGCGCAACGCCTCGTCGACAGCAGGATCAGCGGCATGCCTGTCGTGGATGCGGACGGTGCGCTGGTGGGTATCGTCAGCGAAGGCGATTTGCTGCACCGGGTCGAGACGGGAACCGAAACGAAGCGCTCGCGCTGGCTCGAACTGTTTTCGACGACGCGCGATCTTGCGAGCACGTTCATCAAGGAACATGGGCGCAAGGTCGAGGACGTGATGAGCACGACCGTGTTTTCCGTCGACGAGCAGACGCCTGTCGCGGACATCGCCGAATTGATGGAGACGCGCCGGATCAAACGCGTGCCTGTGATGCGAAGCGGCGAACTGGTCGGCATCGTCACGCGCGGCAACCTGATTCGCGCGCTGGCGAGTGCGCCCGCGCCGAAGCAAACGCAGGACGGTCCATCAGGCAGCGACCGCGAAATCGCCGACGCTATCGTCGCTGCATTACGCGGCAAACGCTGGGCGTTGCCGAAAGAAAACGTCATCGTCAAGGACGGCGTCGCGCATCTGTGGGGCGTGATCCAGTCCGAAGAAGAAGAGCAGGCGCTCTGCATTGCCGCGCTCGAAGTGAAGGGCGTGAAGGAAGCACGCGCGCATCTGAGCTATCCGACCGTCATGCCTTTGATGTGACGATTGCAGCATCGTCACGCACGTTGAACATTGCGCGCGACATTCCGCAGGACAATTCGCGTACCTTCGTCGCGCACTTTCATCGTCCGCCGCTAGAATCCACGCGAGCGGCTCGCTGTACGCGTTCATCGTCGATTGTTCGTCAGATCCTTCAAGTCAATTCGCCCTGAGCCGCTTTATTGCGGCGAATCGTCTGTCTACATTCTCTCCATCGCAGGCCGTGTGCTTCGAGAAGCACATGTCCCCGTTCAACGGTATCGAATCGATTGAGGAAACAGATCATGAGCAAGCTTGCAGGGAAAGTTGCTGTCGTCACGGGCGCATCGAAGGGCATCGGCGCGGGAATCGCGAAAGCGCTCGCCGCGCAAGGCGCTTCCGTGGTGGTCAACTACTCGAGCAGCAAAGCCGCTGCGGATGCAGTCGTCGCCGAGATTACAGCAGCGCAAGGCAAGGCGATCGCGGTTGGCGGCGATGTGTCGAAGGCGGCGGACGCAGAGGGCATCATCAATGCCGCCGTCGAAACGTATGGAAAGCTCGACATCCTCGTGAACAATTCCGGCGTCTACGAACTCGCGCCGATTGAAGAGTTCACTGAAGACCAGTTCCACCGCCAGTTCAATATCAACGTGCTCGGCCTGCTGCTCACGACGCAAGCGGCGCTCAAGCATCTGAAGGAAGGCGCGAGCATCATCAACATCAGCTCGGTCGTCACCACGATCACGCCGCCGACGAGCGCCGTCTATAGCGGCACGAAGGGCGCTGTCGACGCGATCACGGGCGTGCTGTCGCGCGAACTCGGGCCGAAACAGATTCGCGTCAACGCGATCAATCCGGGCATCGTGATCACGGAAGGCACGCACGAAGCAGGCATCGTCGGCTCCGATTTCGAAACGATGGCCGTGAGCCAGACGCCGCTGGGCCGCGTGGGTCAGCCGCGCGATATCGCGTCGATCGCGGTGTTCCTCGCTTCTGACGATTCGGGCTGGCTGACGGGCGAACGCATCGTCGCGAGCGGCGGCATGCGCTGACAGATCGACCCGTTTTCTCACTGCAATAAAAAAACCTCGGCATCTTATGGATGCCGAGGTTTAGTGCTTGCCACGCGCCATACAACATGGCTGCTGCAAAGCTCTGCGGGTTGGTGGCCTAAGCCGCGGGCACTCGCGCAGTGATCCCGACGCGCTCCGGTTAAAAGGAGGAAGGAAATGCCCGAAGCGACGTTGACGGCATTATTGTTTCGCGCGCGCCTTTCGTATAGAAGCAGTTGGCGGAGAATTCAGCGCAGCAGATGCGATACATGACGAACGCGCGCTAGATCAGCAAGCGGTCTTCATCCGACGGCTTGCGTTCGACCAGTGCCGCGAGTTTGCGCAACGCCGACGTCAATTCCGTGCGCCGTGCGCAGCCGCCGAGCGAGATGCGGATCGCGTTCGGCACGTTACCGTCCAGGCAAAACGCGGAAGAGGGCGCAACGACGAGACCTTCCGTGCGCGCCGCTGCCGCGAGGCTTTGCGCGGCCCAATGCGCGGGCAACGGCTGCCACACGTGAATCGCGCCGCTCGCCGCCGCCATGCTGACCGTCGACAGTATCTGATTCGCTGCCAGCAGACGTTCCCGCGATTCCTTCAGAATGCCCGCCAGCACTTCCGTCGCGGTGCCGTCGAGTATCCATTGCGTGACCAGTGAGGTGGTCAGTGGCGGCGACATCAGCGAGAGCGAGCGCAGCGCCTTCAAGAACGTTTCTTGCGCGCCGGCAGCAGGCAGCACGAGAAACGCCGCGCGCAAGCCGGGCGAGATGCACTTGGACAACGTCGACAGGTAATACACCTGCTGCGGCGCGAGCGTCGCAAGCGGCGCGGGTGCGTCGTCGGCGAAAAGCCAGTACGGATCGTCCTCGACCACGGGAATGTCATGGCGCGCCGCGACGGCGAGCAGATCCTTGCGACGCTCTGCGGGCATCGTTTGCGCGGTCGGGTTGCGAATGGTCGGGTTCAGATAGATGAGCCCGCCGTTCGCACGCGTGCAGGCCGCGTCGAGCGCGTCAGGCCGCATGCCGTGTTCGTCGCAGTCGATCACGTCCAGCGTGCGCCCCAGTTGCCGCGCGATCAGCGGCAGACCCGGATAAATGAGTTGCTCGGTGAAGATGGGCGCGTTCGGCTTCGTGAGCGCAAGAATCAGCGCGGCGAGTGCCGAGTGCGCACCCGGCGTCACGATCACGCGCGACGGGTCCACGCGCCCGAGAATGGGCTTTAGCCATGCCGCGCCCGCCTGACGGTCCGTGTCGCTGCCGCCGCCCAGCTGATACGTCATCAGCAGATCGATGTCGCTGCGCACGAGCACCTGCGACAGCCCGCGCCTGAGCAACACGGCAAGATCGAGATCGGCGGGGGAAGGCGGAATGTTCATGCTCAGGTCGATCTGCTGCATGAACGTCGCCTTGGGCGGCGCGATGAACGTACCGAGCGGTCCGCGCGATTCGATCAGGTTGCGTCGATGTGCTTCGGCAAAACCGCGCGTGACCGTAGTCAGATCGACGCCGATCATCTCCGCGAGCTTGCGCTGGGGCGGCAGACGGTCGCCGGGGTTCAGCCTGCCGTCCGCGACGGCGCGTTCGATCAGATCGACGATCTGCAGATAGCGCGCCTTGCCGTTCTCGGTGAAGCCGGTGATCCAGTCGGGCCGTCGCGCGGCACGCTTGCGTGAAGGTGATGAAACAGGCATGTGTGGCATCTTGTCGCGCATGTATGGCATATGTCTTACTCTAGCATGCGCCGCCATAGCCTATGTATGTATCCGCCGGAAGGCCATCGCCGTGGCGGGACAGTCGCGTCTGAATGACGGTTGGGGGATAGATGCATGGGGCTATGTAACCCGGCAACCAACCTGAAAGCATGCGCAACCCACCTACACCCGGGGGTTCTCCCCATACAGCGGGACGCTGGCCCCGCTCTCATCCAATCCGAAGACATCTCGTTCGCGCCGGTCGCGTCGTTGCGGCGGGCGCGTTGAGCCTGCTCGGCGGCTGCAGCATGGTTCTGTTCGATCCGAAAGGCGACATCGGCGTTCAGGAGAAGAACCTGATCCTGATCGCGCTCGGGCTGATGCTGCTCGTCGTGATTCCCGTGATCGCGCTGACGCTGTACTTTGCGTGGCGCTACCGCGAGTCCAACACGAAGGCGAAGTACGCGCCGACGTGGGCCCATTCGACCGCGATCGAAGTCGTCGTGTGGACGATTCCCTGCATCATCGTCGCGACCCTTGCTGTGCTGATATGGAAGACAACGCACAGCCTCGATCCATACAAGCCGCTCGAATCCGACGTGAAGCCCGTTCGCGTGGAAGTGGTCGCGCTGAACTGGAAGTGGCTGTTCATTTACCCGGACTACGGCGTGGCGTCCGTCAACCAGCTCGCGCTGCCTGTCGATACGCCTGTTGATTTCCGCTTGACGGCGGAATCGCTGATGAACTCGTTCTTCATTCCGCAACTGGGCAGCCAGGTCTACGCGATGTCCGGCATGCAGACGCAGTTGCATCTGATCGCAAACAGCGAGGGCACGTATGCGGGCCGTTCGTCGGCATTCAGCGGACCGGGCTTCTCCGATATGGACTTCAACACGGTCGTCACGAGCCGCGGCGAGT
Source organism: Paraburkholderia sabiae (assembly GCF_030412785.1). Lineage (NCBI taxonomy): Bacteria > Pseudomonadati > Pseudomonadota > Betaproteobacteria > Burkholderiales > Burkholderiaceae > Paraburkholderia > Paraburkholderia sabiae. Next base: position 1,653,406 of record NZ_CP125296.1, on the reverse strand, counting down.
TCGATGCGTGGGTCGCACACGCAAAGGCATCGCCGAAAGCGCTCGATGTCGCCGCCTACGACGTATTGCAGCAGCCGAGCAGAAAGAACGCCGTAACGCTATATAGCAACGTGGCGCCGGGACTGTTCGACGGCATCGTCTATCAGTACATGCGCGATGCAAGCGGCCGCCCCATCTGCACGACGGCCAACGCGGACATGTACGTCAAGCCGGCACGCCTGCCTTCACACGCAGCTTTGGTATCGGAGTAGTGGAAATGTTTGGAAAACTTACGCTCGATGCGATTCCGTATCACGAGCCCATCATCATGGGCACGCTCGGCGTCGTCATTCTGGGCGGTCTCGCGTTGCTCGGCGCGATCACGTATGCGGGCAAATGGTCGTATCTGTGGAAGGAGTGGATCACGTCAGTCGATCACAAGCGGATCGGCGTGATGTACATCATTCTCGCGCTTATCATGCTGCTGCGCGGTTTCGCCGACGCGATCATGATGCGCGCACAGCAGGCCATTGCTTTTGGCGAATCAGCAGGCTATCTGCCGCCGCATCACTACGATCAGATCTTCACCGCGCACGGCGTGATCATGATCTTCTTCGTCGCCACGCCGCTGATTCTCGGCCTGATGAACGTCGTCGTGCCGCTGCAACTCGGCGCGCGTGACGTCGCGTATCCGTTCGTCAACTCGCTCGGCTTCTGGCTGTCGGTGGTCGGCGCGGTGCTGGTGATGATCTCGATGTTCGTCGGCGATTTCGCGGCGACGGGCTGGGTCGCGTATCCGCCGTTGTCGGAGCTTGGCTACAGTCCGACAACGGGCGTCGACTACTACATATGGTCGCTACAGGTCTCGGGTTTAGGCACGACGCTGAGCGGCATCAACTTCATCGTGACGATCCTGCGCATGCGCGCGCCGGGTCTGAACCTGATGAAGATGCCCGTGTTCTGCTGGACTGCATTGATCACGAACATCCTGATCGTCGCCGTGTTTCCCGTGTTGACGGGCACCCTCGCGCTGCTCACGATGGACCGCTATCTCGACATGCACTTCTTCACGAACGAGCTGGGTGGCAACGCGATGATGTACATCAACCTGATCTGGGTCTGGGGACACCCGGAGGTGTACATCCTGATCCTGCCCGCGTTCGGCGCATTCTCGGAGATCATCGCGACGTTCTCGGGCAAGCCGCTGTTCGGCTACAAGTCGATGGTGTACGCGACGTCGTCGATCGGCATTCTGTCGTTCTTCGTCTGGCTGCATCACTTCTTCACGATGGGATCGGGTGCGAACGTCAACGCGTTCTTCGGCATCATGACGTCGATCATTTCGGTGCCGACGGGCGTGAAGCTGTTCAACTGGCTGTTCACGATGTATCGCGGCCGTATCCGCTATCACTCGTCGACGCTGTGGACGATCGGCTTTATGGTGACGTTCGCCGTCGGCGGGATGACGGGCGTGCTGCTTGCGGTACCGGGCGCGGACTTCGTGCTGCACAACAGCCTGTTTCTCGTGGCGCACTTCCATAACGTGATCATCGGCGGTGTGGTGTTTGGTTGTCTCGCGGGCATCAGCTACTGGTTCCCGAAAGTGTTCGGCTTCACGCTCGACGAGTTCTGGGGCAAGGTCGCGTTCTGGTGCTGGCTGGTCGGTTACTGGCTCGCGTTCACGCCGCTGTACATCCTCGGCTTCGAAGGCATGACGCGCCGCATGAATCACTACTCGGTGCCCGAGTGGCATGTGTGGCTCGTCGTCGCGCTGGTGGGCGCCGTCGTGGTCGGCATGGGCATTCTCGCGCTGCTGATCCAGTTCGCGGTGAGCATCCGCAATCGCGAGCAGAACCGCGACGTCACGGGTGATCCGTGGAATGCGCGCAGCCTCGAATGGTCGACGGCATCGCCCGCGCCGTTCTACAACTTCGCGCACGTTCCCGTCATCACGTCGCTGGAACAGCACTGGGACGACAAGCAGTCGGGACGTGCCTACGTACAGCCGAAGCAGTACGAAGACATCCACATGCCGCGCAACACGTCGGCGGGTTTCATCATCGCGGCATTCAGCCTGCTGTTCGGCTTTGCGATGGTGTGGCACATGTGGCTGTTCGCAGCCGTCGGTCTGATCGGCATGATCGCAACGTTCATCGCGCGTTCGTACGACCAGGACGTCGATTACTACGTGCCCGCCGCGGAAGTCGAGCGGATCGAGAACGCGCGCTTCGCGCTGCTGGAAAGCGACGATCGCGAGCAAATTGCGGAGATGGCCTGACCATGACAAGCGTATCGACTTACGAGGCCGGCGATCATCACGACGCGCACGGCCATCACGACGACGGAACCCGTACCACGCTCGGGTTCTGGATTTACCTGATGAGCGACTGCCTGATCTTCGCGACGCTGTTCGCGACGTTCGGCGTGCTCGCCAATGCAACGGCAGGCGGGCCCACGGGCAAGCAGCTGTTCGAACTGCCTTATGTGCTCGGCGAAACGCTGCTGCTGCTCGCCAGCAGCTTCACGTTCGGCATGGGCATGATGAACGTCTACGCGAACCGGCGTGGCAAGGTGATCGGCTGGCTCGCTGCGACCTTCGTGCTGGGTGCCGGGTTTATCGGCATGGAAGTGTACGAGTTCGCGCACCTGGTGAGCGATGGCGCGGCGCCTTCGACGAGTGCGTTTCTGTCGAGCTACTTCACGCTCGTCGGCACGCACGGTTTGCACGTGACGACAGGTTTGCTGTGGATCGTCGTGATGATGCATCAGATCGGCAAGTTCGGTCTCACGCCCGTCACACGCCGGCGTATCGCGTGCCTGAGCCTTTTCTGGCACTTCCTCGATCTCGTGTGGATCTGTGTGTTCAGCCTTGTCTATCTGCGTGAATTTCTATGAGCAAAACATCTGAAAAGAATGCGGCGCACACGCACGATCATGATGCTTCGCACGGCAACGTGAAGAGCTATGTGGTCGGCATGCTGCTGTCGCTGGTGCTGACATTCGCATCGTTCGGCGTGGTCATGGGGCATCTTGTACCGCGTTCGATGGGACTGACGACAGTGGTCGTACTGTGCGTTGCGCAGTTGCTGGTGCAGTTGCGGTACTTCCTGCATCTGGGTTCGTCTTCGGATCAGCGCTCGAATACGGGGATTTTCGTGTGCACGGCGTTGCTGATCGCGATCATCGTGGCGGGTTCGCTGTGGGTGATCCACAACGCAAACGTGAACATGATGCCGACGCAGATTTCGGTCGAGCGCGCATTGGCGCACGATTGACAGACGTTAAAAAAGGGCGGATTTTCCGCCCTTTGTCTGCTGCGTTTTTATACCGGAGTCCGCTTCACTCGATAACGTGAAGCGGACCTCTGTTTTTGAAGCTTACTTCTCGCTCTGCCTGAACGGCGCAGCGCGAACCACATCGCCCTGATAGAACGCTGCGAAACGATCCAGTTGGCGCTGTGCATCGGCGGGATCGACGTCTGCGTTCAAAACTGCACTGGAAAAACCGGTGCGTTCCATCTGGATCAACTGATCCGCGAGCACTTCACCCGTTGCACGCAAGTCGCCTGTGAAGCCGAGCCGACGTCTGATCAGATACGCCTGACTGAACGCACGGCCATCGGTGAAGTTCGGGAAATGAAGCTCCACGCGATCCGCTTGTGCTATCGAGTCGCTATACGCGAACGGATCGGCGTCGTTGTCGAGCGCGACGATGTGCTCGACGGCATCGCCGGAATGATCGACGGCAGCGAGAATGCGGATACGTATCTGGACGTTCATGCCGAGACCTCCAGTGGCGTGCGCGCGGCGTTTGCTGCTGCCTTAAATGGATCGGCGCCGATACGCCGCACCGTTTCGATGAATCGCTCGTGACGGGGCCCCGACTGCGTTCTATGCTCGACATACGTGCGCAACACGGCATCGATTACATCGGGCACTTCATGCGCGGAGAACGATGGTCCGATCACCTTGCCCGGCTGCGCAACGCCGCTTGCATGCGATCCATCCGAGCCGCCGAGCGTCACCTGATACCACTCGGTCCCATCCTTGTCGACGCCGAGAATACCGATATGGCCACTATGGTGATGGCCGCACGAATTGATGCAGCCGCTGATGTGCAGATCCACTTCGCCGATATCTTCGAGTTCGTCCATGTCCTGATAGCGCTCGGTGATCGCTTCCGCGATGGGCAGCGAGCGCGCATTCGCAAGCGCGCAGAAATCGCCGCCCGGGCACGCAATCATGTCCGTCAGCAAACTAACATTGGCGCTGGCCAGTCCGACTTCGCGCGCGACTTCCCACAATGCGAGCAGATCGTTTTCGTGTACCCACGGCAGCACGATGTTCTGTGTATGCGTGACACGTGCCTCGCCAGCGGAAAAGCGGTCGACGAGATCGGCGACCTGATCGAGCTGATCGGCGGAAGCATCGCCGGGTGCTTGCAATAGACGCTTGAACGACAATGTGACGATGCGCCGCTGCGCGTTCTTGTGTTGCGCGACATTGCGTTCGAGCCAGCGCGCGAACGGCGGATTACGCAGCGAGGCATCGTCAATCTTCGCACGCGCGGTCGGATCAGAAGGCTTGCTGACAGACTCCGTAGCGGGTTGCACGAAATACGCGCTGACACGCTCCAGTTCAGCGTGCGGAATCGTATGCGGGCCGCCGTCATGCTCGACGATCTGACGAAATTCTTCTTCCACTTCGTCGATGTATTTCTGGCCTTCCGCCTTCACGAGTATCTTGATGCGCGCCTTGTACTTGTTGTCGCGCCGACCGTACTGGTTGTACACACGAACCACGGCTTCGATGTAGTTCATGATGTGCTGCCACGGCAAAAACTCGCGCAGCACCGTACCGATCACAGGCGTGCGTCCCATGCCGCCGCCCACCATCACACGAAAACCGAGTTCGCCGTTTTCTCCATAACGCAGCCGCAGACCGACGTCATGCCAATCGGTCGCGGCGCGGTCGTCGTCGGCACCCGTGATCGCGATCTTGAACTTGCGCGGCAGAAACGCGAACTCGGGATGCAGCGTCGTCCACTGACGCATGATTTCGGCGAAAGGGCGCGGGTCCGCGATTTCATCTGGTGCGACACCCGCGCGCTCATCGCACGAAATGTTGCGGATGCAGTTGCCGCTCGTCTGGATGCCGTGCATGTTGACGGTCGCGAGCAGGTCCATCACGTCGGCGGCCTTCGCCAGTGGAATCCAGTTGAACTGCACGTTGGTGCGCGTCGTGAAGTGCGCGTGATGCGTCGGCAGGCGAACCGTGCCGAGCTTGCGCTGCGCGTCCAGCGCCTGTCGATAGACATCCGCTTCGGGCGCGTCGTACTCGCGCGCCACGCGTGCGAGCACGCGCAGTTGCGCGCTCGACAGCTCGCCGTACGGCACGGCGACGCGCAGCATCGGCGCGTGCCGCTGCACGTACCAGCCGTTTTGGAGCCGCAAGGGACGGAAGGCGTCTTCGCTCAACCGGCCGTCCTGCCATCGTTCGATCTGATCGCGGAACTGCGCGGCCCGATTGAGCAGAAATGCTTTGTCAAACTCGTTGTACTGATACATGGCTAACCTGGAGGACGGCGCGGGCATGCATGCGATGCTTGCGCCTGGGGGATGCGGAACGGCGGCCGAAACCATCGGGCTATCGTTCCGCCGGGGACATGTATCGTCGAATCTAACGTTGAGTGCATCCGCCGACAAGACGCAGATGACGCGAAAATGACAGCAGCAGATGAGAAAACCGGGGCAGTGTGGCCCCGGTGCAAAGGAAGGTAAGCGAACGGACGGCTAGGGCAATGCAGTAGTGTGCGGGATCATCGCGGCTTGCCCATGCAGCTTGCCGTGTTCGTCGATGAGTTGCCATACGGTCGCGCGCTCGATCCAGAAGCGCTCGCCTGTCTTCGCGATGCGCACGCCGCGATAGCCCGATACATATCCGTCGCGCGTCACCTGATCGAGAAATGCCTGACGTTCGCTGCGTTCCGGCGCTTCCGCCGAAAGACGTGACGGCAGCGCCGTCAGTTCGCTCCAGTCATAGCCGAACAGGCTTTGCGCGCGGCGGTTGCCGTAGACGAACACGGGATCGTCGGCGGTATTGTGTGCGAGCACGCCGAAGGGCGCGTCGTGATACAGCCACGCAATGGCGTCGTCGGCGCGCTCGTGTTTCGGAACGAGTTCGGTGCCGAGCAGCCGCGCATAGCTGCCGGTGAGCAGGTTGAAGAAGTTCGGATCGGTTCGCAAGTCCATCGGTTTGAGTCTCCAGGCGGTCGCGACATTCTAGCGTGACGATGTTTTGCGCACAGATGTCATGCGCGGATCCACGAGAAGTTGCCCGTCACGATCGCTTCGAACCGTTCGTCGCTTGCTTCGAGAATGCTTTGTTTCCAGTACGCGCCGTGTTCCGAATAATGCGCGAGCAGATCGGCGAGCGAGTCGCCTGTGGGCGCATCGGCGAACGGCACGCGTACGAGCAGCACGGCGTTGCCATAGTCGGAATCGAGGCCGAGTTGCGCCTGATCCTGCGCATAGACGAGCAGATTCGCTTCGAGCATCAGCCGATAAACGGTCGACACGCGTCCTGCCGTCACCGCGCCGAAATCGAAGCTCAGATAGATCGCGTGAGGATCTTCATCGAAGCAGTCGAGGCGCACATCGAGTCCGCCGACTTCGATCGAATGCGTCTCCAGCACATGCTCGACATCGGGCAAGCCGACCGCCTCGCACAGCGACGCGACGAGTTCTACGTAGCGGTCTTCACTCACGGTGCGAATACCCGTTAAAACAAGAGAGATTCATGCAGATGGTGCAAGCGGCTGGCCGCCGTTACAGACGGCCAGCCAGCACGCATTACGATGCCTGCGCGGCCTTCTGGATGCTCGATGCACCCGACTTCATCGCTTCGCCGAGCGCTTGCAGCAGGCTCGCATTCGATTGCGCCTGTGCGATTTCGAGCTGCTGCTGTGCGTTGTTGTTGATCGTGGCTTCCGCTGCTGCCGTTGCGCCACCCGAATTGATGCCGCCGGTGATGCCGCTCAGTGCGGCCTGTCCTGCTGTTGCGATACCGGGCATGGTTGCTCTCCTGGAAAGATCCGGCCAACAGGATGTCGGACCGGTGGGTTAAAAAGCGTTTGATGCGCAGAGCGATAAAGGCTCAACCGCGCAACGCGTCCTCGCGCAACTGGCCGACGATGCGGCTCGCAGCGACGAGGCCGCGATAGATGCGGGCGCGTGCGTCGCGGTCAGCGGCCGTGCCGTCGGCGGCGTGATTCAACTGCTCGGCGCTGTCTTCGAGCGCTTTGCGCAGTTCCGTGACGCGCGTATCGGCATCGGCGGCCGTCACGATTGTCTGCAACTCCATGAAGTGCTGCGCGTGGCGTTCAATGGCTTCGTACATGGTTATCTCCGTAACGTGTCGGCCGTCTGCGCGACGGACGTGTGAGGTGAGTCGAGAGCGTGCCGCGTCGCGGCGGGCGTGACATCGCTTGCGGCTTGCGGCGCGGCGGTATCGCTGGCTGCGGTTGCATCGCTTGCCGGCGTCGGGTTGTCGAGAATGAAGATGTGCTTCACGCCATCGGGCGTTTGCGCATAACGCACCGTGTCCGACGACACGATCGCGATGTAGCTCGCGCCCGCGGGTGCATCCGCCTGCTCGGCACCCGTCGCATCGATACGGATGTCCTTCACATTCGCGGGCAGATCGGGCCGGATGCGCTTGACACCCTGTTGCAGTGCATCCATATCGACATCCTTGCCTGCAATCGAAAACACGCCGCTGCCGTCGTAATGCACGCTGATCCCCGCAACGGGCAGGCTTTCGCCGATGCTGCGCCGGATCACTTCCGCGATGCCGTACTGCGCCTGCACGCGCGGCGACGTGATCGTGGCAAGCAGACGCCGCGCGGCGAGATTCTCCGATTCATTCGCCACGAGGCCGCGCACCAGCACGCCGCCGTGTCCATCGAGCGATGCGCGCAGTTCGTTAAGATGCGCGCTCGCGAACTCGCGGTTCACGTTCTCCATTGCCGCGACGTCGTTCGGCAACATCGACGCCTTGGCGCGCGTGGTCAGCGACAGTGCGCCGGCACACGCGACGATCGCCAGCGCCACACACGCCGCGCCGATTGCGACGAAGGTGCGGCGACGCGAGCGAACGGCATTGCTCGTGGCGTCGTCGGACTGGCCCGGCTTCAGCAGCGTCGACAGCAACGCGAGATCGCTCGGCCATTCGACGTCGTCGGGACCGATGCAGATCACGCTCTGGTCGAACTGCATCGGCAGAAAGTCGAGCATGAAGACGGGCGCGGTATCTTCGACCGTTTCGTTCGAAGACGCGTGCGCTTCGGGCTCGTTTGCGTCGACGGACTGCGCTTCTTCTTCAACGTTGACAGGCACATCCGCCGCGAGCCGCCGCACGGTCACGACATCGTTCTCGCCCACTTCGACAATCGCGGACGGACCGGTCCAGTCGGTGATGCGGATGTCGGCGTCGTCGTCCGCGTCGATCCGGTGCAGACCGGGAGCGAGCGGGGCGGTCGCGCCAGCATGAATACCCGTCAGGATGCGCAGTTGTTTCATGAGTTCGGTCGATCAGGCCGGTTCCTTCGATGAGTCGCAGATTAATCGACGCATGGACCGCGATTCGTCTGCTTTGCGAAGGCACTCGCGCGAACGCGAAGCGACCTTAGCTGGCGGGTTTCGAAGGGGCTCCAGCGGGACGCGCACGGGCGATGCCTTCGAGTGCAGCGTTCGCGCTTGCTGCGCGGCCTTCGCGGCCCGCGAGAATCGGACCGCCTGCGACGAGCGCGAGCAACGGCGCGAGCAGGTTGCGTGTTTCTTTGGCCGTTTGCAGGCGTGGCGTGGTGTTCGGTGCAGACGATGCTTCGTTTTGACGAAGCGATGCCGCACGCGCCGTCGCATCCATCAGCGATTGCCGGACCTGTGCAAGCGTCGCGAGCGGCAACGCACCTTCGTGCCGTCGCAGCGTGCGCAACTGCTTCATCGCGTCGTGCAACGAGCGATCTGGCTTGAGCAACGCGTCGCACCACGCGCGGGCCAATGCGTCGCGTCGCGATGCGCCTTGCAGTGTCAACGCAGTCGATCCGGCGAACATCGGCAAAGCGGCCACTGCACGACTTGCACTATCCGCGCTCGGGAGTGCGAGATCGTCGTCGCGCGTATCGTGCGTGCGTTGCCGTTGCTCCTGTTGCTGGCCGCCTTGCTGCTGCGGACCGCCTTTCGAACCACCATTGCCGCCGTCGCGCGTCACGCGCAGCGGCGCGTTGCGCTGGCGATCGGTAGTTCGCGCGTTCTGCGCGGTGCGTGCCGTACTGTTCGTGCGAGTCGTCGTCGGTCGACGTGTCGCGGCGAAGCGTGCCGTCGCTGCTTTGCCCTGACGCTTTTTCGCCAGCGCTTTCGCAAGACGCCGCGCATTGGCCGAACGCGCCTGACCCTGCAGATGCGCGTGATGTGCATGCGCGAAGCGCACGTTGTTGCGCAGCGTCGTGGCGAAGCGCGCGCGGGTCTGCTGCTTTGCGGGTTCGACCTGGCCGCGTTGCGTCTGCGCAGTCTCTTGCGTAGCCGACGTGTTTGCGGTTGAGCGCGAGTGGATCGAGTTCATCGCGTGACAGCCGTCAGGAGCAACTGGTTCGCGAAGCGCAGAATCGCCGATGCACCGAGCGGCGCGACAACAACGAGCGCCACCACGACGGCAATCAGCTTGATGCCGAACGAAAGTGTCTGATCCTGCAACGACGTGATCGCCTGCAGGAACGACACGAGCAGCCCAACGCCGGCCGCAACGACGACGATCGGCAGCGACACGTACAGGCACAGCAGCAGCCCTTGCGTCGCGAGTCCGACGAGCGTATCGATAGTCATGACAAGTCCATCCTGATTCGGCGCGGCGCTTACCGGTAGCCGAGAATGAGGCCGTGCATCAGCGCGGACCAGCCGTCCATCGCGACGAACAGCAGCAGCTTGAACGGAATCGCGACGTTGGTCGGCTGCACCTGATTCAGGCCCATCGCCATCAGCACGTTGGCGATCACCAGGTCGACGACGATGAAGCCGATGTACAGCAGAAAGCCGATCTTGAAGGCGTCCGTCAGTTCCGTCAGCGTGAACGCGGGCGCGAGCACGATCAGATCCGTGTCCTTGAGCGCCTTCGCTTCCTGCGCGGGCCACAGGGCGGTCGCGGAGCGCAGGAAGAACTGGCGCTCGCGCGATTGCGCATGCGCTGCGAGGAACGTGCGGAACGGTTCGCGCGCGGCGGCGATGCCTGCCGTAACGTTCTGCGTGACGTTGCCGGGCGCCTGGTTCGCCTGCATGCCCTGCATCGCGGAGAATGCAACGGGCGCCATGATGTACACGGACACGATGATCGCGATGCCGTTGAGCACCATGTTCGGCGGCACCTGCTGGACGCCGAGCGCATTGCGAAGCAGCCCGAGCACGACGACGATCTTCATGTACGAGGTCACCACCATCGCGATGAACGGGATCACGCTGATCGCCAGCACGACGATCAGCAGCCCGGTGATGTCACCTGTCTGAATCGCCGGCATAAGCCATCCTCGTGATACGTACGCCCAGATGTTCTCCTACGCAGACGATCTCGCCGTAGCCGACCGTCTGCCCATGCGTGACGAGCCGCACAGGTGTGTCGAGCACGGGCGCAGCGAGTTCGATCACATAGCCGGGCCGCAGCGCCGCGAGTTGCGCGAGCGGCAGTGCAACGCTGTCGATTTCGAACTGCACGGGCAGATCGAGCAGGCCGATATCGAGCGGGGCGTCGAACGATTCCGCTTCGATATCGGCTTGCTGGTGGCCGTGTTCGTCGTCGCTTTCGGTAGTCGTGCGCGATTCGACATCGTGCGTTGCGGCTTCGTTGTCGTGCAGCGCATCGCCGTCGCCGGGTAGCATGTCCGGCGATTCGGCCTGCAAGGGTTCGTCGTTCATTATGGGTTTCTCTTCTACAGTGACCTGCGTGCCGTCGATCACGACACGCGCATGGATTCGCTTCATGCCTGCTGCTTGCGCGCCCCACGCAGCGCGTGCCGTAAACGCTGTGCCGCGCTGCATTGCCTGCGCGACGGCGGGCGCGAAGGTGCGCAACAACACATCGCCGGGACGCAGCGATTGCAATGCGGCAAGCGGTACACGCCGTGCGCCGAGCGCAATCGACCCCGACACGCGCAGCGAAGACGCCGCAGCGAATGCTTCCGTTGCATGCATCGAAGGCAGAGCAGCGAGTCTGTTATGCAGCACGTCGAGCGTTGCGCCGGAAGCGCCGATCGACAGCCGATGCACCACGCCGTCATGCAGCAGCGCAACGTCGAAGCGTTCGTCACGCGTCACAGCGGCTGAGCGTTCCACTGACGTCACGCGCCAGCGCCCAAGTCCCGCCGCCTGAAAGCGCTGCACGAGCGGCGCAAGCAGCGCGTTGGCGAGCGTGCTGCGCAGCGCGTGACGTGTGCTGTCGCCCGCGCTGGCCGCGACGATCTGCAACGCGGGATAGCGCGCGAGATCGAGATCGATGTCGAGCGTGCCTTCCAGATGCGCGAGAACGATGCGGCCGGGTTCGTCGAATGCGTTGCCTGCGGACGCAGCGGGCGAGATTTCGAGCGCATCGATTGCGCCGACTTGGCGCAATGCATCGAGATGCCGGGCATCGCAGAGAAAGCGGGCCGCGCGCGCCGCATCGGGCGTGACGTGGCGCAACTGTTCTGCATAGGTGCGTTCGGTGGACATACAGGCTGCGTGATGGTTGTGTCGTGAATCCCGCTAGTGAACCGTGAGTTCGAGCGTGCGTGCTTCGCCTTGCGACGCGAGCAACTGACGCAGTTCGCGTTCGAGCAGGCCGGCATGTTGCAAGAGTAGTTGGCGCGTGTCCGAGGTCTCGACGTCGAAGCGAAGCAAGAGAACCGCGGGCGAAAGCGTCAGATGCAACTGCGTGCCGGGCAGCCGCTGCGGATCGATGCGCAGCGTCACTTCCCAATGACCCGCCTGGCGGATCGCAGGGTTCGATGCAAACTCGGCGACGTGCCGTGCGAGCACATGCGCGAGTTCCAGCATCTGTTGCTCGCGACGCAGCACGGCCGAAACGACGCGCTGGCTCGCGCTGCCGATGCGTTGCGCAAGCGATTGCTCGGCGTGATGGTCGGGCTCACGTTCATCGTCGGGCGTGGCGGCGAGAAGATCGTCGTCGGGCAAGGCCTTGCCGTCGCGACGCAACAGCGCGGCGAAGTCCGCATGTCGCGCACGACGAACGCGCGCGCCTGCCGAAGCGTTCGACGTCTGCACAGGTGCTGCAATCACGCGCACGGGGCGCGATGTGATTCTCGACATGCGCATCCTTATGCGGTGACGTGGCCGATCGGCTGCAGTTCGAGATGTCCGCCGAGTTCCTGATACGAGTACACGGAAAGCCAGCTCAGCCTGCCTTCGATCATGCGTCGCACGTAACGCCGGATATCCATCGACGTGACGAGCGCAATGCCGGGACGCGGCGCGAGACCCGCGAACGACTCGATGCTGTCGACAAGAAAGCTGATCTGATCGGGCGGCAGCGCGAGATAGTTGCCCGTCGGCGTCTGCTTGATCGCCTGGCGGATATGCTGCTCAACAGGACCATCTAGGAGAATCGCGGGCAGGATGCGCGCGCCGAGCGCGGCCCGATGCGCGAGAAAGCGCGCGAGATCGCCGCGCACATACTCGGTCAGCATCAGCACGTCCTTCTCTTTCGGTCCCCACGCGATGAGGCTTTCCATGATGTTGCGGATATTGCGGATGGGGATCTGTTCTTCGAGCAGACGCCGCAGCACATCGGCGATACGCTGCGGCGGCAGCACTTTCTGCACTTCCGCGAGAAGGCCTGGATATTCGATGCCGAGCTGTTCCTGTATCCACTGCACTTCATTGACACCGAGAAACAGCGAGGCATTGCGTCTGAGCAGTTGCACGCTGACATGCGCGATCACCTGCTCGGCACGCCAGCCTGAAGTCTTGTTAGCGAGCGTCGCTTCGTCGTGCCAGTAGCTAAGCTGCCCGCTGCCGTCGATCGAATCGCGCTGTTCGCAGCGTTCGGCGAGTGTCTTCGCTTCGGTGTCGTCGGGTTGGGCTGCTGCGAGCCGTTGCGGCAAGTCGGCAAGCAGCACCTTGCCTTGCGGCAGTTCGAGCGTGAACGCGGGGACGTCGTGCATCAGGAATTCGCAGGTGGAAGGCGGGAGCTTGTCGCTGATCCACATATGGATGCCGGGAAACGGCAAGCCTAGTTCTTCCTGCAGCGATGCGCGCTCGGATTCGAATGCCTGATTGAGCCTGTCGACAGCGAGCCGCCCACGCAGATCGGACGAGAGCCGAACGCCGAGCGCGCATGAAAACGCTGGCGGAACGCTGGAAATTGCAGGCGTTTCGCTCTTCGCGCCTGCACGCTGCATCGAACGCACGGCTTCGAGGTCTTCGAATGCGCGCGACGGTCCGCGCTTTTTGAGCTTCCACGCGGTGAAGCCGAGAATGCCGCTCAACACGAGAAAGAGCGGCCAAGGAAAGCCCGGCACGGCGGCGAACGCGACCAGTAGCAACGCTGCAAAACCGAGCGCGGGCGCGCTGCCCATCAACTGCTTGCCGATTTCCGCGCCGAGTGAACGCGGCTTCTCGTCGCGGTCGTCGGCGACGCGCGTGATCATCACGCCCGCCGCGACGGACAGCAGCAGCGCGGGCAACTGCGCGACCATCGCATCGCCGACGGAGAGAATCGAAAAGCGGTTCGCCGCTTCGCCCGCCGTCATCCCGTGATACAGCACGCCGACGGCAAGACCCGCGACGATGTTGATCATCGTGATGATGAGGCCCGCGACGGCATCGCCTTTCACGAACTTCATCGCGCCGTCCATGCCGCCGTGCAGCGCGCTTTCGAGTGCGAGCGTCGCGCGCTTGTGGCGAGCTTCGTCGGCCGTCAGCAGATTCGCGCGCAAGTCGGCGTCGATGCTCATCTGCTTGCCGGGCATCGCGTCGAGCGTGAAGCGCGCGCCGACTTCCGCGACGCGCTCCGAGCCTTTCGCGATCACGATGAACTGCACCAGCGTGATGATGATGAACACCACCATGCCGACGACAAGATTGCCGCCCACCACGAGCTTGCCGAAACTGTCGATGATGTCGCCTGCTTCCGCATGCAGCAGAATCGATTTCGTCGACGCGATGCTGAGCGACAGACGATAGAGCGTCGTGAACAGCAGGATCGACGGAAACGCGGACAGCGACACGACGCTCGGCACATAGAGCGTGATCATCAGCAGCGTGACGGCTGTTGCGATGTTCAGGCCGACAAGTATGTCGATCATGAAGAACGGCAGCGGCAGGATCATCAGCGAGACGATCGCGATGATCATCACGAGGATGCCGATTTCGCCGCCTGCGGGCAGTTTGAGTGTCTTGAGCATGAGCGTGGTGGTGATGAGCGCGGTGTGTACGTTCAGCTGGAAAGTGGCTGCGCGATAGACTGCGTCGAATCTGCGGAATCGCGCGACAGCGCAAGCGAATCGACCCAGCGCAGAATCGCCGCGACGGCTTCGAACAGTTCGTCGGGAATCGGTTCGTCGAGATCGACCTTGTAAAGCGCGCGTGCAACGGGCGGATGCCCGACGATAGGCACGCCCGCAAACTGCGCGTCGCGGCGCATCTGCAACGCTGCTTCGTCCATGCCCTTTGCGATTACGACGGGCAGCGGATATTCGTCCGGCGCGTAGCGCACGGCGACCGCGTAATGCGTCGGATTGACGACCACCATGCTGGCCGTCGCGATCTTGCGCGGCGCGGTTGTCGCGAGTTCTTGCGCGAGACGCCTGCGTTCGCCCTTGATGATGGGATCGCCTTCGTCCTGTTTGAATTCGCGCTTGATCTCGTCCTTGCTCATCTTCTTGCCGCGAATGAAAAGGAATTTCTGCAGCTTGAAGTCGACGCCGCCGAATACGACATAGAGCGCAGCCGCTACGGCAAGCAGACGGATCACGACGAAGCTCGCGAGCTTCGACAGTTCCGGCAGCGACTGGAACATCGAGCCCGTCACTAGCGGCAGCAAGCCCGTAATCGTCTTCCACATCACGAGCGCGAGCACGATGCCCTTGATCGTCATCTTCGCGAGTTCGAGCAGCGACTTGAGCGAGAAAATGCGCTTGATGCCCGCCATCGGGCTCACGTTTTCGAATTTGAGGCCGACCGCCTTCATCGAAATGACGATGCCCGTCTGTCCCGCGAGCGCGGCAACCGAGGCGAGAATTGCCGCACCGATCACAGGCAGAAGCGCGCCCGTCATGCGCGAACCGATCTGGCTGACGGCGAGCATCAGCGTCGTCATGTCGTGCGGACCCGCGACGAATTTCAGCGCGATCGATATGCACGCACGCAACGCATCGACGATCTTGTCGCCCGTCGCCATCAGCATGCCGACGCCCACGGCGAGCAGCGCGCCGTCGACGAGATCCGTGCTCTTCGCGACTTCGCCGTCCTCGCGCGCCTTGCGCAGGCGTTTCTCGGTTGGCTGTTCGGTTTTGTCGTCGCTCATCGGGCGCTCCTCTTGCGTGCTGCCGGAGTGTAGGGGGCGCGTTACGGCGAGCTTTCCATAGAGGCGAAGCCCCGCGCACGGTTGCGAAGCGCGCCGCCGCAGCGCGCGCAGTGCATTGCATTCGCGCCCCGAGGTTCGCTTTCGCGCCACTCGCTTCGGCTGCGAACCGCGAAGCGCGTTGCGGGCTTGCTACCTTGCTGACCGATGACGCCCCGCGTCCCGTTTTCATCAAGAGGGTCTACGCCATGCTCGCGAAACCGTCACAACCTGCTTCCGCCCAGACCGCGCCGAACTATCTGCAATGCGGCGACGCCACCTTGAATGCGCTGATCGAGATCGCATCGGCGGGTCTCTTCCGGCACTTCCCGAAAGCCTCCGCCGATACGACCGACATCGAACTGGTGCTCGACGCACTGCGCGCATTCCGTCCGAAGGTCGCCGAGATCGATACGCTCGCGGGCGTCCTGCATATCGTCAACGGCCGTTGGGAAGAGGCGTCGCGCACGCTGCGCGACGTGATCGATGCGGCGCCGTCGTTTGCGTATGCGAAGGCGATGTATGCGTACTGTCTCGCGTCGCAGAAGGACGCGGGCTGGCGTCAGTGGGCCGACCAGGCGCTCGAAGGAGAGGCAGGACCCGAGACGCGCGCGCTGGTCCGTGCGCTCGGCGTGCGCGCCGATCTCGAGGCCGCGCGCGCGAATCATCGCGGCGGCGACTTCGTGTTGCCCGAGTCGTATCGCGATCTGGCGGAAGAGCAGGAGAATGCGCAGTCGAAAAGTACGCGTCCCGCTTCCGGCGATGCACCCGCATTTGCATCGCATGCATTTCTGCGCGCCTGATTCGAGGAGCCTGTCATGACTATTTCATCGATTGCCGAAACGGCGGTGCACGTCGCCGCCGAAGCCGCGAAACCCGAGCAGTTGCCGCAGATGCCGCCGCCCGAATCCGTCAGCCGTTTCGAGGACTTGATGCAACAGCCGCTCGTCGCACCGGGTGGCGATGCGGGTCAGCACGTGGGCAATCATCTCGTCGAAGCGATCCGCAAGCAGGACGGCCAGATGGAAGCGGCGCTCGAACAGGTCGAGTCGCTGAGTGCGCACTCGGCTTCGCTGTCGCCGACGCAGCAGATTGCGGCGGCTGCGCAGGTATCGCTGAATCTGTCGCTCGCGCAGTTCGACTTCCAGACCAAGATGGCCGTGGTGTCGGCGTCGAAGTCGTCGGCTGAAACGCTGATGAAGAACCAGTGATGAACTCGACAATTCAGCTTTCTGCCGCAAGACGCGTGTTGATGGGCGGCCTGTTCGTCGCGTGCGCGCTGCTGGCTGGATGCAAGAAAGAGCTTTATACAGGGCTCGCCGAAGAGGACGTCAACGAAATGACGGTCGCGTTGCTCGAACGCGGTGTGTCCGCGGAAAAGAGCACGCCGGATGGCGGCAAGACCTACACGTTACAGGTCGACGACGGCGACATGGTGCGCGCGATGCAGGTGCTGCGCGAAAAAGGCCTGCCGCACAGCAAGTTCGACGATCTCGGCAGTCTGTTCAAGAAGGACGGTCTCGTGTCGACGCCGACGGAAGAGCGCGTGCGCTTCATCTACGGGCTGTCGCAGGAACTGTCGGGGACGCTGTCGCATATCGACGGCGTGCTGGTCGCGCGCGTGCAGATCGTGATCCCGAACAACGATCCGCTTGCGCAGACCATCAAGCCTTCGTCGGCGGCCGTGTTCATCAAATACCGGCCCGGCCTCGAACTCGATGCGCTCGTGCCGCAGATCAAGAATCTCGTCGTGCATAGCGTAGAAGGGCTTTCGTACGATCAGGTCAGCGTGACGGGCGTGGCGGCCGATCAGGTCGATCTCGACAGTCGCGTGCCGTCGCATGCGCCTGTGTGGCCGTTCGTGTTGAGCGGGCTGTTCGCGCTGATGATTGCGGCAGGCGCAGCGGGTTATGTGTTTCGCACGCGCCTCGGTGGGCTGATCGCGCCGTTGAAGGCGAGCTTCGGTGCGCTTGCGCAACGTCTGCCGGGACGCAGGCAGAAGTCCGCATGACTGCGGTCCTTGCGAAGCCGGTCAACGGTGTGTCCGCGCCGCTCGCATCCGCCGATGCCGCGCAGATTCTGCTCGGCTGGCAACGCAATGCGCGCAGCGCGTTGCAGTGGTTGCATCGTGACTGGCTCGCGCTTGCATTCGGCATCGACGCGACGCTGCTCGCACAAACGCGGATTGAAGAGGCGTTAGCGGAGTTGCGCATGCGTTGCGACGAAACATGCTCGCTCGCCGTGTTGCGCGTGCTGTTGCCCTCACCGCCGACGCTCGATCTTTTCAGCACCGCACCCGCGTCGCGGCTCGATGCGCTGCCGATCGAAACCGGCTTGCAGACATTGCGAATGCTGGCGTTAATTGCGCGCCGTGCAGAAGTGCGGCGACTTGTCGATCGCACGACACGCAAGCGGCTCGCGGAATGGATCGGCTGTCCGCTCGACGATCTGCTCGGCAAGGCCGCGCCCGAAGCGCCGTCGCTTGCGGATGCGAAGCGCGAGCGCGCCGACATGCGTGCGCTCGGTTCAATCGATGCAGACGAACTCGCGCTCGAAGGGCTTGCGTTGCTGCCGCGTGTCGGTGCACAGGGGATGTTGATTCGCTTCGCGTTACCGCAAACGGACGCAAGCAAAGCATCGCCGTCGGAAGACGAATGCGAAGACGCGTTCGCGTTGCTGCGCGAGCGCCTCGGACATCTTTTGCCGGAGTACGCATGGTTATCTGGCTGAGCCGGCCGCGCGACGCGCACGCGACACGCCACGCAAAAAAAGGCAAGGACGAACCGCGTGTCGGCCTCGTCGGCGATATTGTGCCGCGCGAGACCTTCGGCATGCTCGCGACCATCGACGACGTCTATGGGCGCGTCGAGGCCGAGCGGCAAGCGATTCTCGCCGCCGCGCAAATCGAACGCGAACAGATCCTGCAAGCGGCTCGCGATGAAGCGGCGGCCCTCGTCGCATCGGCGGCACGCGAGCGGGAAGAGGCTGCGCAGCACGGTTATGCAGAGGGCGTCGCGCGGGGCGAGGCGCAATGGATCGAACGCATCGCCGCATTGAGCGCCGATGCGCAGCGCCTGCAAAAGGGCATGCGCAACCGCATGGCCGAACTCGTGATGCTCGCCGTCGAGCAACTGGTGCGTGCCGAAAGCGCGCAAGCCTTGTTCGCGCGCGCGACGGATACGATCGACCGCATCGTCGAAGGCTCGGCGAATCTGCGTGTGAGCGTGCATCCCGCCGATTTCGACGCGGCGCGCGTGGCGTTCACTGAATTCGAGGCGCGGTTGCGGATGCTGGGACGACCCGTGCCGCTCGCCGTCGTCGAAGATCCGCGTCTTGAGCGTGGCGCATGCGTGTGCGAATCGGATCTCGGCATCGTCGATGCGAGTCTGTCGACGCAACTCGATTCGATGCGTGCGGCCATTGTTCGTGCGTTGAATACGTCGTTGAAAGCGCAGGCTGAGGTCGCATGAACACATTAAATCCACTGAACGACAAGCCAATCACCGATGTATTCGGCTTGCACGAACACGGCTTGCGCGAACTCGGCGGCGCTATCGAACGCGAGATACGCGCGCTGCTGCCCGTGCGTCAGACGGGCAAGATCGCCGAGGTAGTCGGCACGCTGATCAAGGTCGCGGGCATCGACCTGAAGCTCGGCGAACTGTGCGAACTGCGCACGCCGCAAGGCAAGCTGTTGCAGCACGGCGAAGTAATCGGCTTCACGCGCGAACATGCTGTCGTGTCGCCGTTCGCACAGTTGTCGGAAGTGTCGCGGGCCACGCATGTGATCGGCTTGCAGCGTCCGTTGTCGGTGCCTGTCGGCGATGGATTGCTGGGCCGCGTGATCGATGCGCTCGGCCAGCCGATGGATGGCCGTGGCCCCATCGAATCCGACGAAAGCAGGCCGATTTTCGCGGACCCGCCGAACCCGATGACGCGCCGCATGATCGAGCATCCGATGGTCACGGGCGTGCGCGTGATCGATGCGATGACGACGCTCGCGGAAGGCCAGCGTATGGGCATTTTCGCGCCGGCGGGCGTCGGTAAAAGTACCTTGCTCGGCATGCTCGCGCGCGGTGCGCAATGCGATATCAACGTGATTGCGCTGATCGGCGAGCGTGGCCGCGAAGTGCGCGAATTCGTCGAGCTGATACTCGGCGAGAAGGGCATGGCGCGGTCTGTTGTTGTGTGCGCGACGTCGGACCGTTCATCGAGCGAACGCGCGAAGGCGGCGTACGTGGCGACGGCCATCGCAGAGTATTTCCGCGACGAAGGAAAGCGCGTGCTGCTGATGATGGATTCGCTGACACGCTTCGCGCGAGCGGGCCGCGAGATCGGCCTTGCGGCGGGCGAGCCACCCGCAAGACGCGGTTTTCCGCCGTCCGTGTTCGCCGAGTTGCCGCGCCTGCTGGAGCGTGCGGGCATGGGCGAGCGCGGCTCGATTACGGCGCTCTACACGGTGCTCGCCGAAGACGAGTCGGGCAGCGACCCGATTGCGGAAGAAGTGCGCGGCGTGCTCGACGGCCATTTGATCTTGTCCCGCGAAATTGCCGCGCAGAACCGCTATCCGGCGATTGACGTACTCGGCAGTCTGTCGCGCGTGATGTCGCAAGTGATGCCGCGCGAGTTCATGGCGTCGTCGGGGCGGCTGCGGAAGTTGCTCGCGAAGCATCGCGAGGTGGACATGCTGCTGCAGATCGGCGAATACCAGCCGGGCACGAACGCGCTCGCCGACGAAGCGATTGCGAAGATCGACGCGCTGAAAGCGTTCCTCTCGCAGCCGACGGATTCATACGCGGACCCCGTCGAAACAGAAGCCGCGCTGCACGAACTCGCGCAAGGCGACGCGCAATGAGCGCACCGAAACGACAGATAGCCGCGTTGTCGCGCGCCGTGTCGCGCCGTCAGCGTCTCGAACAGGACCTGCGCACACGGCTTGCGCAGCTTCTCACGGCACGTGTGCCGCTCGTCGAACGCGAAGGACAGGCGCGCGATCACGCAGCGGCGCTCGAAGCGCAGTCGCGTTCTTACCGCCAGCGGGTCAGCGCAATGATGTCGGGCGCTGAGCCGTTTTCGATCGACACGCTGACGGCGATCCGCCTCTACGCCGACGAAGTAGATCGCGCGCACTCTGCCGCGCTCGATGCATTGACAGCGGCGCAACAGGTCGTTGCTGCGCACGACGCCACGATAGCCAACATACGCAGCGAGATCGCAAAAAATCGCGGACGCATCGGCTTGTGCGAAGCGCGCATCGGCAAATTACAGCGTGTGCTCGACGGCATCGCCGCCGACGCGGAAGACGAAGACATCGAAGAAACGGCGCTCGCGCGCCTGGCACGCGCATGACCGATCTGTTGCAACTCTACGGCCCGTGGCTGCTCAAGCATCTCGCCGTGCTCGGCGTCTGCTCGCTGCGGCTCTACGCGATCATGACGCTCTTTCCGCCGACAGCCGAAGGCGTGCTGCAAGGCCGCTTGCGCAACGGCGTCGCGCTGAGCTTCACGCTGTTCGTCGCGCTCGCACAGCCGCCGTCGTTTGCCGATTCGCTGACGGGCTTCACGCTGATGATGACGGCACTGCGCGAAACGCTGATCGGCGTCGTGATGGGCTTCGCGGCGGCGACCGTGTTCTGGGTCGCGGAAGGCGCGGGCATCTACCTGGACAATCTGACGGGCTACAACAACGCGCAGATGAGCAACCCGATGCTCTCGCAGCAGTCCACGCCTTCCGCCACCTTGCTCGGCCAGATCGCGACCGTCGCGTTCTGGTCGTTGGGTGGCATGCAGTTTCTGCTGGAGGCGCTGTACGAGTCGTATCGATGGTGGCCTGTTGCGTCGACGAAGCCGATGTCGACGGATTTTCTCGGCGTGTTCGCGATGCACCAGACCGACACGCTGATGCAGACCATCGCCAAACTCGCCGCGCCGATGCTGCTCGTGCTGCTGATGATCGATCTCGGTGCGAATCTGGCGTCGAAGGCCGCCCAAAAACTCGATCTGAGCGCCTTGAGCCAACCGATCAAGGGGGCAGTGACGGTGCTGATGCTCGCCGTCTTCACGGGCCTTTTCGTGCATCAGGTGCAAGATCAGCTCGACTTGCGGCTCTTCAAGGAGCAGGTGCGCGCGATTGCGCGGATGAGCGATCGCGACACCGATCTGAAGCCAGGCGCCAAGCCTTCCGCATCCCACGATGTGACGCCTTGATGTCGCCGGCAATCACGCGCCAAAGAAGTGAGATTTGTTGAGCGTTCTGGTCCGTGACGAACGCGAAATCTCAACTTTGCTCAAGCCTCAACTCTTTCCTCTGATAATTGAGAATTTCATAATTCCGTTTGGCTACAGTGCATTCCGTCGCCGCGACGTATCGATGAAATATCGATGAACAACGTCGCGATCGTTTCAACGCGCTCAGGCAGCATCGCCCCTATCGCTGCGCGAGCTTTACGACGGAATCAGCCATGCTCGTTACCTACTACTTCCCGTACGTGTCGATGCTCAACGCGGCGTCGGCGCCTTCCAGCGTCGTCGACCTGATCCGCAACGGCAATGTGCACGCGGCTGCCGCGCAGGTGCAGCGCCTCGTCGATCACCACGACGACGCAACGCCCGCCGCGCTGCTGCAATTGCAGGGCGATCTGCAACTGTCGCTCGGCATGGAAGTCGATGCCGACGACTCGTTCCGCGAAGCGCAAAAGCGCATGCGCGACGACAAGGACGGCATGCGCTTCGCGTCGTGCCGCAACGCGGGCTGGCAGGCGCTGTTCCGCTATCGCTACGGCACGGCGATGTCGTGTTTCATGCAGATCGCCGATCATCCGCAGGCAAGCGCGGCGCTGCGGCTCGACGCGCTGTTCGGTGCGTTCGGCGTGCTGTTCTGCGTCGGCCGTCTGCGCGATGCCGATGCCGTGCTCGATACGCTCGAAGACCTGCTCGACGAGGCCACGTCGAGCGATCACGCTTTGCCCAATGCCGATGGCTGGCAGCGTCTCTTGAGCACCGTGCGTTTCGATGTCGAAGCACAAAGCACGCTGCGTTCGCGTGCCGCGTTGTCGGATCACATCTACTGGCAAGTGGGTTTGACGGGCGATGCCGCGCCGCGCGTCGCGCCGCAGCGGCCCGCCGCGCTGCGCATGCTGACGGCTGCGATTGCCGATCCGCTGCTGCGCGGGCGTGTCGAGTTTCTCGATCATCTGGCGCAGTTCGCGGGCGGCGAGCGCGATGCGCAACAGCCGATGCTCGCGCACGCCGAATGGGCGGGCAAGCAGGGCATCCAGAACTATCAGAGCGCGGTGCGCATCGAGATCGTGCTCGCGAGTCTCGCGGGCGGTGTGTCGTCGCTGGCCGAGACGATTCTCGCGCTGCTGACGGCCGAAGTGCGTATGCCGCAGAGTCATCGGCAGCTGGAGTATCTGTACTGCCTCGCAAAGCTGCGTCACGTGCAGGGGCGCAGCAGCGAATCGCTGGAGGTGTACACGCGTTATGCGCTCGCCGCTGTCAACTGCATCCGCGACGAAGCGGGCGCGCTCGCGCGCTACGGTCAGCGTATCGCACGCGCGCCGGAACAACTCGACGATATCGGCACGCGGCTGCCGGCGCGTTACCGGCGCGCATATCGCTATCTGCTCGACAACCTCGATCGCAAGGATCTGTCGATCCGCGAAATCGCCGCGCAGATCGGCGTGACGGATCGCGCGCTGCAAAGCGCGTTCAAGGCGAGCCTCGGTTCGACGCCGACGGAAATCATCCGGCGTCTGCGCATGGAGCGCATTCGCGCGGACCTCGAAGCCGACGACAGCGCGCACGAGCAGGGCATTCTCGCGACGGCCGTCAAATGGGGCGTCAGCAATCGCTCGACGCTCGTCAACAGCTATCGCCGCGAGTTCAACGAATCGCCTTCCGACACGCTGAACCGCTGACTTTTCTCTTCAGCCGATTTCGCCAGAACAACACCTATTCCGAGCGTCGAACATGAAACTCACCTTCCGTCGCCGCGCGATCGCGGCCGCCCTGCTGATGATGGGCCTGACCGCCGCCCACGCCGCACCGATCTCGTGGCGGCCCGGCGAAGTGCATATTTCGGTGGAAAGCCGCGATCTGAAGGACGTGCTGCGCGACTTCGCGGCGAGCCAGGGCATCATCGCGACGATCGCACCGAACGTGCAGGGCACCGTGTCGGGCCGCTTCGATCTGCCGCCGCGCCGGTTCATCGACACGATGGCGGCGACGTTCGGCTTCGTCTGGTTCTACGACGGCAGCGTGCTCTCCATCAGCACCGCCGACGACGTGACCACCAAGGTCATCAAGCTCGACTTCGCGGGCACGCAGAGCCTTCGCGCGACGCTCAAGCAGATCGGGCTCGATACGGATCGCTTTCCGATCGTCTATGACCCGGAGCAGGGCGTCGCGCTGATCACCGGGCCGCACCGCTTGATTCAACTGGTCGACGAAGTGGCCGCGCGGCTCGATCAGAACGCGAATCGTCGGACGGGCAGCGAAGTCCGCGCGTTTCCGCTGCGCTACGGCTGGGCCGCCGATCACACCATCACCGTGAACGGCAAGACGCAGGTCGTGCCGGGCGTCGCGCACGTGCTGGCGAGTCTGTATCACCCGGAACGGGATAGCGACCAGCAGGGCACGTCGCGCGGCTCGGCGGACGGCACGGCGAATCTTCAGCAGGTCAACCCTTACGCGGACGTGCAAGGCGGCACGAACGGCGGCTCGCCATACAACAGCAACGGCGTGAATCCGCCGCTGCCCGATGTGTTCGCGGGCGTTGCGGCGGCGGGCGGCGGGCCGGTCGGCGCCATGCCGGGCGGCGGTTATGGCGGCACGGCGGGCGGCGCATCGGGCGGCGGTCAAGGTAGCGGACAGGGTGGAGGCCGTGCGGCGACGGCGGCCGTGCCCGAAGGCGCAGGCTCGCTGCCGGTTATTCAGGCCGACGCGCGGACCAATTCCGTGCTGATCCGCGATCTGCCCGATCGCGTCGGTCAGTATCAGCAACTGATCGACCGGCTGGACGTGAAGCGCCGGATGGTCGAGATCGAAGCGCACATCATCGAGATCGACGATGGCGCGCTGAAGCAGCTGGGCGTCGACTGGCACGCGCATTCGAGTCACTTCGATTTCCAGACGGGCAGCGGCAGCGCCAACTCGAACAACTTCAACGGCACGGTGAGCCCGACGTTTTCATCGCTCGATACGGCGGGCAATCTGGTCGCGACGGCGACGCCGACGGGCGGTTCGCTGACGGCCGTGGTCGGCGATGCGGGCCGCTATCTGCTGACGCGCATCGATGCGCTGGAACAGACCAACCTTGCGCGGATCGATGCGAGTCCGAAGGTCGCGACGCTCGACAACGTCGAAGCCGTGATGAACAACAAGACGCAGTTCTTCATTCCCGTGTCGGGCTTCACGTCGAGTAATCTGTTCAGCGTGCAGGTCGGCAATACGCTGCGCGTGCTCCCCATGGTCGTCGATGCGAACGGCGCGCAGCAGATCAAGCTGCAAGTGCACGTGGAAGACGGTCAGCCGACGGGCAACAGCGTGAAGGACATCCCCGAAATCCGCACGAGCGAGATCAACACCGAGGCTGTCGTGTCGGAAGGGCAGAGTCTGCTGATCGCCGGCTATCGCGTCGACAACGACTCGAATCTGAATACGGGCGTGCCTGTGCTGTCGAAGATTCCTGTGCTCGGCGCGCTGTTCCGCTCGCGCACGCATCAGAGCAGTCATATGGAGCGGCTCGTGCTGCTGACGCCGCGCGTGATCGAGTTCTGAACGCGGCGTCGTTCAGTCCTTGTCGCGGACCGTATAGGGCGGCGCCTGCACGACGGGCGCCGCGGCGGCGAAGATGTCTTCGCGCTTGCCGTTGCGCGGCGGATAGATGCGCTCGCAGTTGATCGTGCGTTTGGTCTGTTTGGCGGCGGCGCCCTGCGACGCGAGGCGCCGTTCCCAGCCTTCCGTGTAGACGGCGCCCCACGGCCCGAGATCGAGAATGGTCGTGTACCAGTCGATGCCAAGCGGCAGCATGTCGACGCCGAGCAGATCGCAGACGGCATTGTGGCCCGCATAGCGTCCCATCGGGCGTCCGTGCTGACAGGACATCACGGATGGCCGTTCGCCGTCGATCAGGATGCGCGCGCAATCGCCCGCTGCGAACACATTCGGCACGTTCTCGACGCGCAGGAAAGCATCGACGGGAACGCGTCCGAACGGGTCGTGCGTGACGGGGAATTGCGCCGTCAACGGATTCGCGCGCATCCCGCCGCACCAGACGACCGTCGCTGTGTCGATATGCTCGCCGTCCGTGAATTGCACGCCGTCGCGCGTGACGGCTTCAAGTGACACGCCCGGCAGCAATTCGACACCTTGCGCGGTGAGCGCTTCTTCGATCACCGGCTGCGCGCCGCCCATCGCCTGACCGATTTTCGGCGAGCGGTCGGCGAGTATCACGCGTATCGCGTTGCCCTGACGCTCGCCTGCGATGCTGCGCATGCGCGCGGGCAATTCGGAGGCAAGCTCGATTCCCGTCAGGCCCGCGCCGACCACGACGACCGTTAAACGTCCTTCCGAATCCGGCTGGCCCGGCAACGAGAGCAAGTGGGCCTGGAGACGCGCCGCGCCCTGAAATGTGTCGACATCGAAGGTGTATTCGCGCAAGCCGGGGATAGCCGGGCGAACCAGCTCGCTTCCCGCTGCGAGAATCAGACGGTCGTAGCCGAGCCATTGCTCGGGCGTATCGTCGTCCGGCTCGAAACCCACGCGCCTGTTTTGCAGATCGATCGAGGTGGCCTTGCCGAGAATATGGCGCACGCCTGCGGGATCGAGCACGTCGGCGAGCGGGACGAGCGTGTCGTCGAGCGGCTGCTCGTAGTTGCGCACGCGGATGCTGTGATACGGCGTGCCGTTGATCACGACGACTTCGACCTGATCGCCCGGCACGCGCATTTCATCGAGCTTGCGCGCGGCGCCGAGCGCGCTCCACAAGCCGGCAAAACCGGCGCCGATCACGACGATCCGCTTCAGGTCCGTATCCATGACGGGCGTGCTCCGTGGTTGGGGATGCGGATTTGAGTGTAGTTCGGCGAGACGATCGGTGCTGGATTTTCTTGTATGTCTGCGTGAACGCTATGGCGCCGTGATGCTGACGGGCGTCGTGCGAGGCGCTGCGGCGCTGGCATCCGCATGCCGATAGATCAGATACGTGGCGAAATACGGCACCGCGAGGCTCGCGCCTTCCTGATCGCAAGCGCCGCCAGGTGCGAGACCGCCGATCGTATGCGTGCGCACGATCGCCGCCGTGTGCGTAAAGCGACCATCTCCACTCGACGATGCCGCCGTGAAGCGGATCGTTTCGCGCGTCCACGGTAGCGTCTGCGGATCGGGCTGCACAGTGTCCGTCACGCGCGCGACGACGTAGCTGCCGTCATACGCGGAGTAATAGCCTTCGGGTGTAACGAGCGCGACGGCTTGCCCCTTGTCGTCGAGAAGACGCGCGAGCGTGCCGACAGGTTTCCACAGATACGCGCCGAAATCGGCGGACGGCGTGCTTGCCTGCATGCGCGCACACACGTAATGCATGTCGCCTTGCGCGTGCAACGTGTCGCCCGACACTTCGCCCGATGCGGGTTCGAACGCGGGCGGTAAATCAGCTTGAGGCGCGGCTTGCGGCGCGCTCGCGCAACCTGTGCCAGCAAGTGTCAGCGCTATCGCAATGCCAATCGCGGCTGCGCGTGAAAACGAAACGACGTTCATCGCGATCAGCTGTGTTCGAGCGCGCGGCTCGTTTCGATGGCGGCCAACACACGCGTCGACAGATCCGAATCGTGGACGCTCGCGGAATCGTCTGAGGGCAGGTTCAGAAAGCGCGCGACGATTGCGATGGCCGTGTCGTTGTTCGTATCGACGGCTTCCGTTGCGGCGCGCCGCCATTCGTCGTCGTGCTGCATGTAGAGACACAGCGCGTATAGCGCCGACACGACGGGCAGATTCGCATGACGGCTCGTCACGTGGCGCAGCAGGTTCGCCGCTTCGCGCCATTCGGTCTGATTGATCAGCAGACGCGCTTCGCACACATCGGCGAGCGGGCTGTCCGGCTGCCACGCGCGCAGCGCGCCGAGCACGTCATGCAGTTCCGGCGTGGCGCCGATGCGCATGCCGCCTGAGAACACGGACATCATCGCGTTGAGCACGGATGGACTGCATTGAAGATTCGACATGACGGCCTCGCATGAACAGTTGACGAACGATAGCGGGCACATGCCCGACACTGCATTCTGCGTATCGCGATGCTTCGAAGATCGCCGCTGCGCGAAGCGTCGTGCCGCATGCCGAAGCGTGTCGTGCGGCTGGATTGAAGGAGAGAACGCGCGATGCTTCGTTGCGTTCCACGCGGTCATTCGCGACGCGTCACGCGGCTTCGCGCCACGCCGTCGATGCGCGCTTACCTCCCTCTATCGTCGAGGTTGAATCGGGATCGGGCAAAGATCGCCGGTTCGTCTTCTTTTTTAACCAGAGAGAATTCGATGAACTCCATTACCCAATCCTTTCTCAACCCCGTGAGCTATACACCCGTCGGCGGCATGACGGGCGGTTCGACGCAAGGCGTGCCGGGTCAGGGCGGCGACGTCGGCAAACTGCTGTCGGATCTGTCGCAACTGATCGACGGTCAGCAGAACAATGCGGGCGGCTCGAACAACGTCAGCCAGTTCCTCAAGGATCTGGCCGGCGTGCTGGGCGGACAGCAAGGCGCGCAGGGCGCACAAGGTGCACAGGGTGCGCAGAATCCGGCGACGTCGCTGGGCGGTCAGCCGGGCGGCATGCCGGCGACGGGCGCTCCCACGGGCTCGCCGACCGGCTCGCCCACGGGTGCAACGACCGCCGACAACGGTCTCGGCGCAGCGGGCCAGGGCATGCACAACATCAAGATCAACAGCAAGGCGGGCGGGGACGCGCTGCATCTGCAGGAAGACTCGCAGGGCAATCTGTATAACGCGAGCGGCAACAACGTCGGCCATATGGGCGCGGACGGCTCGGTCACGCTGAACTCCGGCGCGACGAAGGAAGCGGCGATCCTCGAAACGGGTCACGCCGACGGCAAGATGAACATCGCGCAAATGTTCGGCAAGGGCGGCTTCACGAAGCCGGATACGGCCGATGGCGGCAATCAGGTATTCGATTCGTCGCAGGTGTCGGTGTCGTCGGGCGATCTGAATCAGAAGAACGACGTCTGATCGAAATCGGTTGATGCGGCGCGCGGGATTCGTCGCGCGCGCCGCGTTTTACGAGGTATTTGTGGTTCTGCCGGGTCGTCAGGCTAACTCAGCGCGCGGCCAGCGATGCCGCTGTCACCGGCACGCCACGCGCAGGATCGCGCCGCCAGCCGTCGATGATCGCGGCGATGCGGCGCGCGTAGTCGTCGCGCAGAGCGGGCGTCGCCGAATGATAGGCACCCACGGCCGTCCACGTGTTGCCGTAGCGGACCACCTGCTTGCGCAGATGCCATGCGGCGATATAGACGTTCTTGCACGGCACCATCAGCGCATCGCGTCGGATGCCGTAGCGCGCGAGTTCGGGCAGATGGATCGAATTGATCTGCATCACGCCGTAGTCGACAGAGCCGTTTGCGTTCGCATGCGTCGCGTCGGCGTTGTTGTGCGATTCCTGCCACGCGATCGCACGTAAAACTAGCGGGTTCAGATGCTGCCACGCGGCTGCGTCGTCGAAACAGTCGGCATGCGCTGAAACGCTCGCGAGCAAGGTCGGCGCGATCAGCAGCGAGCGTGCGACGAGCGACAAGCGGACGAGACGCATGCTCATGGCGTCGTTGCTTCAATCGTGCGCGTTTCGTGCCAGCGTTGCAGCCACGCGTTGTAAGCGGCGATGCGTGCTTCGCGATGTTCTTCTTCGCGATGCGCCTCCTCACGATGCGCTTCTTCTCGATGTTCTTCTGCGCGACGTTCTTCTTCACGATGCTCTTCCAGACGTCGCGCTTCGATACGATCGTCGTAGGCGTTCACGTGCAGCATGTTTTCATCGACCCGGCTTTGCGCGTGAACGCCGACAGCGCCAAACGTGACGGATAGCGCGATGACAGTGCGCAGAAAGAGGCGCATGAATGGGTTCCTTGTCGAGCGGAATGCGATGCATACGAGGATAGTTGTCGTCGTGCATTCGACACGCTCGCGAAGCGAAGCACCGCTACACACATGCGAAGCGGCTGGAAGCACACTGCACGTTCGCGTTTGCGCATCTGGCTTCGTGCCGGGCGAGATGCATCGTCGGCGCGGCCCGTATCGTGACGCTAACTGGGCGGCGCAATCGATGTCATCGCCGGCCATCTCTTCAGAGGACTCGGATGAACTCTCTTTCTCTTTTCAACGGCGTGGGTGGTGTATCGGGACTGTCGCCTGTTTCGGGCTTGCAGGGCAACGGCTCGTCGCAGGATGCGTCGATTGCGAATCTGCTGAATGACATTGCGAAGCTGATCGACGGCAGCGGCTCGGGGCAGGGCGCAGGGACATCGGGCGCGGCAGCGGGCAATGGCAACGCGATGTCGCAATTCCTCTCCGATCTCGCCGCGATGCTGAGCGATCCCGAAGGCACGGGCGCGCAGAACAGTGCAGGTAGTCAAGGTTCGGGCGCACCGCTCGGCGGCAACAACAATTTCACGACGATGCCCGGCAACGCAGCACCCGCGAGCGGAGCAGGCAACGGCACGAGCATGCCGGTATCGACATCGACGCCTTCGTCGGCGAACAGCGCATCCTCATCAGGCGCAGCGCCGCAAGGACTCAGCACCGCGCCGCAAACACAGGCACTCTCGCCCGCCCAAAGCAAGCAGGCCGCCGATGCCTATGTCAGCAATCTGCAAAAGGACTTCGGTCTCACGAAGGATCAGGCGGCGGGCATCGTCGCGAACCTGTGGCACGAGAGCGGCGGCATGAACTCGGGCATCAATCAGGGCGGCAAGATCGGTGCGCCGGGTTCGAACATGGCAGACGACAACGCGAACGGCTACGACATCGCGCAATGGGGCGGCACGCGCAAGCAGGGGCTGATCGACTATGCACGTCAGCACAATCTCGATCCGTCTAGCGAGGCTGCGAACTACGGCTATCTGAAGCAGGAATTGCAGACGTCCCAAGCGGGCGCGATCGCTGCCGTCAAAGGCACGAACAGCGCACAGGCCGCGACGCAGGCGTTCTGCAATGCGTTTGAACAGCCGTCCGATCCGCAGATGGCGTCGCGTCTCGGCTATCTGAATCAGATTCTTGCGTGATCGCGGGCGGCGTCATCACGCCGCTAGCGCACGTTGAATTAGCACGCCGCTGATGCATGCGCGAATGGCTCGATGGGCGATCCACATGCATAAGCGGGCGCAAATATGGGCGCAAGCACGGATACAGCGTGAGCATGGCGAACGGGCAAGCGTTGCGGGCGGGTTGCCGCAGCGTCGGGCGCGTGCATCGTGTGCTGCGCGGGCCGCATTCGTCCACTCTGTGTCATGTTTCAGCGCTTCATGCAGCGACGGGCTCGCGGCATTGGGCGGCTTCTTCCGAACGCGGGACGAACACATAGCCGAGCGAGTACACCGTTTTCAGCTGCGAGCCATCGCGATTGTCGAGCGCGAGTTTCGAACGCAGTTTGTAGATGTGCTGTTCGAGCGAGCGGCCAGCCAGATCCGCATCCTTGCCCCACACGGCATGCGCCAGTTGCTCACGGCTCATCAGCGTGCCCGCGTTCATGAACAGCAGCCACGCGAGGCTCAGCTCGCGCGCCGTCAGCGACACGCGCCGTTCGCCGAAGCTCACCGTGCGCGCGGTCCGATCGATCGTATAACCCGCGACCGTCAGGCGGTCTACGACTCGCGAGCCGCGGCAACGAGCAATCACGCGGCGTGCACGCGCCATGATTTCGTCGACATTCGTGGTGCCGATCACGACTTCGTCGACGCCCGCATCGAGCGCTTCGATCACGGCCTCGCTGTCCCACGAACGGCCGATCATCATCACGGGCAGATCGGTGCGGAAATGGCAGCTGCGCCACTTGAGCGTCGCGAGCGCGGGAATCTGGCTTTGCGTCGCATCGAAGATCACGAGCGCGGCCGAGTCGCGTTGCAGAAAGCGGATCAGCGACAGCTCGTCGGTGAAACGCGTGCACGACGTGCCGTTCTGTTCGAATGCTTCGTTGATCTGGTTGAACAGTACGTCGCTGAAAGTGAATAAGGCAATTCGCATGTGTACTCCATAACCATCGCAGCGCGGTCGATGCGCGCCGATATCCCCCGTCGTTCTGGTCGTGGGCGCCATCTCTTTTGTAGCGCTCTTGAATACACAACACCTGATAGCAATGGACTATTCCATCCGTTTCTCAATCAGGCGAAGGGGATGGATGAGCATGCGAAAAACGCTTGAGGGACAAGGGTTTGCGGCGACGCGTGCAAGACTTCGCACAGCGGTCTCGCGATGAAGCGCGAAAATATTTTTTGTCGTGTCGCGCGGCGAAGCAGCGTTCGATAAAACGAGTTCACCCACTATCTGGGCGAGGCGCGTCTATCTGTGCGCCGCGTAGCGCTGCTCTTCGCTCACGCGCCGTTCATGCGATTCCGCGTACGCAGCGGAACGCGCCTTGAGCAAAGGATCGTCGGACGCTGCGATGCCGTCCGGCAGGGTCAGCGGGTCGAAGCTGATGTCGCGGCATGGACCGTCGATCTGCGCCTCCTCACGCTGCACGACGAGCGTTCCCACGTCGATCTGCGTGCGGTTCGCGGGCCATAGCCGCGTCGAGTCGTTGCTGACGTCGCCCGGTTGCGCGAGCGTGATCACCATGTGCCAGCGAAGCGGGCCTTGTTGCAGACGTTCCGCGAGTCCGCGCTCCAGAAAATCGGTGTCATGTTTTTGCGCGTCGGCGAGCGGCACATAGGCGTCATCGGGTTCGACACGCCAGCGCACGTTCTGCGCGTGACCGTCGCGATCGATCAACCGGAACGCCGCCACGCTGTAATACGCCGCATTGCCGAATGCCGACGACGGCGGATGGTCATGCAGCCATTGCTCGAAGCGCGCGGTTTCGGGATGCGCCTTCATGAACGCATCCATGCCTTCGTTGCTGCCGTATGTGGTCGTGTCGCGCGCCTGCTTCGAGGCGGCGAGCAGTTCGAACAACGCTTCGGGCGTGCGCACGGGAAAGATCGGCGCGGAGTTCATCGCGGTGCGCCATTCGGCGCCGCCCGGCGTCACGATGCGCAGCGCGAGGCTGCGAACGTTCGACGCGCCATCGGCCTGAGCAGGATTGCCGCCGCCGATCGACAGGCGTCCCACTACCTGAGACCGGCCCGCCGCGAACACCTTGGCGCGCGAGAGCGGCGCAGCATTGCCGTTGCTCTCGAAATAGCCGGTGACGCACACGCCTTTCGCGTGATTGCGCCGAAAGCCCGGATGCTTGCCCGACACGGCTTCGAACCGGTCGACGATCTGTGCCGCCGAAGGCTGCGTGCCGAGCAGGCCCGCAAAACCGTGCGTAATGGCGTAAGCGCCTGCGACGGAGCCAAGTGCGACCACAGCGAGCGCACCGCCCGCGACTATGCGAAAGGGAAATCTGGACATGAATCGACAACTCATGCAGCGCGCGCGACGGCGCAGACTGCATCAAACGGAACCGAAAAGCGGATCGAAATGGCGTTCGGCGATCTCTTTGCCAAGCGGTGCAAGATCGCCATTGCTGGTTGCGCCGATCAGCGCGTAGCCGAGTTTGGACTCGCGCCACGTGACGACGTTCATCGTATCGACGCGCTGCGAGGCGACCGACTGATTCGCCTTGTCTTCCTTGATCACGCACAGCGCAACAGGGTCGCCTTTTTCCGGCAGATAGACGATCTGCACGAGCGGACGGCCATGAAACTTCAGGCGCTGCACGCGGATGAACCGCAGCCCCGCCTTGCTCAGATCGGGCACGCGCAGCGCGATACCGTCTTCCGTGCGGATTTCGTCGACGGTGCTTTGCGCGTCGGATACGTCGGGCCACAAGTGCGAGACGGTGTCGCGCGAATACAGTTGCTGATAGCTCGCCGCGACCTGCACCCATGGCAGCGAAGTCATGGACGATGAGGCGAGCGTGGCCGTGTTGCCCGCGTTGTTGCCCGGAGTAAAGCCGACGCCGGGCGCGAGCCGCAGCACGACGCCGCAGCAGAACGCGCCGCCGACGAACGCGACAGCCAGCCATGCGGGCGCGATGCGCAGACGCGAGCGCACGGGCGCGGACGGCGGCAATTGCGCGTTGTGTTCGATGGCGGGATCGTTCGCACCTTGCGCGACGGGCGGCGTGCCGCGCTTCGCGGCTTCCGTATGCGCGCGCAGCAGTTCGTCGACGCGTTTGACGAGGCTGGCCGGCACGGGCGGCAGCTTCTGTTCGGCGAACGCCTCGCGATACGGCAGGCGCGACGCCTTGAAGAGGGCGACCTTGTCCGCGAGCTCCGCGTGTGCACGGAGTTCGTCTTCGATCTGCTGACGTTCCTGCGGCGACAGTTCGTCGTCGACATACGCCATCAGCACCGTATCGTCGACATTCATACGCTCGGGCCCTGGTCGGAAGTGCCGCGACAGTTGCAATGGCTCATGTCACGGCGATGTCACAGCTAGCTGGCTATCAAGTATAGCGTTCTATGCAAACAATGGGGTCAATGTACCGATTTGACGTGCATCGGCGCGAAGATCTGACAGTTCGCGCGCACCGATGCGACGTCAACTCGACACGGCATGCTCCGGCACGGGCGCGCGGCTGAACATTGCATCGACATCGCGATTCGCGATCATCTTGCCGAGCCGGTCGAGATCGACCTGACCCGCCGAGCCGATCAGCGCATAGCTCAGTTCCGACTGCCGCCACGTGACGACGTTCATGTCGTCGATCTTCTGCTGCGCGATCGACTGGTCCGGCTTCGCATCCTTCACGACGCACAGCGCAACGGGGCCGCCCGATTTCGGCAGATAGACGATCTGCACGAGCGGCTTGTCGTGAAAGTGCAAACGCTGGATGCGCTTGAACGTCAGCCCTTGCGCGCTCAGATCGGGTACGCGAACGGGCAATCCGTCGATCTCGTGAATATCGGCGACCGTCTTTGCCGACACGGCCGGGTCCGTCGTCACAGCCACTGTGTCGCGCGAATAGAGCGCCTGATAGCCGGCCGCCGCCATCACCCACGGCGATGCGGGCTGCGCGGATGCCACCGTCGACGTCGCGCCGCCCGACAGCACGCCGGGCGTCAGACGCAACGCAATACCGCAGCAGAACACGCCTGCCACGAACGCGACGGCGAGCCACGGCGCGGAAAAGCGCATGCGCGAGCGGATCGGCGCGGACGGCGGCACGCCTGCCTTGGACGGTGCGACGGCATCGTTCGCGGCGGGATCGGCGGCAGGGCCGGGCGGTACGGTCGACGTCGCGCTCGCATGCGTGCGCGTCAGTTCGGCGATCTTGCGCGTCAGCGAATCGGGCACGGGCGGCAGCTTCTGCTGCGCGAAGGCGTCGTGAAACGGCAGGCTCGACGCGCGGAACAGTTCGATCCGCTCGGCGAGTTCCGGCGATTCATCCAGTTCGCGTTCGATCTCGCGACGCTCCTCGATATCGAGTTCGCCGTCGACATAGGCCATCAGCATGATGTCGTCGACTTTCATGATGCCGAGTCCTTGCCGAACGCAGCCATTTTCAGCGGCTGCGCTGCCTTGCCCGCGAACAGCGCGCCGATCGCCTGACGCCCGCGCGACAGCCGGCTCATCACCGTGCCGATGGGCACGCTCAGCGCTTCCGCCGTCTCGCTGTAGCTGAGGCCTTCGACGGCGACGAGCAGCATCACGACACGCTGCGCTTCGGGCAGACGCTGCACGGCCTCGATGATCTGCGCATTCATCGTGATCTGTTCCGGCGTGCGCGCAGACGGGTCTTCAACCGTTTCGAGAAAGTCGTCGTCCCACTCCATGCTCGAACGGCTGCGCACGGAACGCGCGCGCAACTCGTTGATCCACGTGGAATGAACGATCGAAAACATCCAGCTAAGCGGGGCCGTGTCCGCCTGCAACTGATGCGCGCGTTCCAACCCGCGCACGCACGCGCGCTGCACGAGATCTTCGGCGTCGTGCTGATCGCCGGAAATA
This sequence comes from Paraburkholderia sabiae, assembly GCF_030412785.1. Lineage (NCBI taxonomy): Bacteria > Pseudomonadati > Pseudomonadota > Betaproteobacteria > Burkholderiales > Burkholderiaceae > Paraburkholderia > Paraburkholderia sabiae. The sequence goes on along the minus strand of NZ_CP125296.1, from coordinate 1,617,673 downwards.
CGCAATGCGAAAGCCCATAACCTCGGAAGCATGTCGGGCAGCATGCTGGACAAGTCTGCGCCTGTCATGGAAGTCGTTCCTTGCTACTGACTACTGACTCGGTGGTCTGCCCTCGATGAAGGCAATGAGGCGGTGCGCGGCAACCGACGAGGCGCACTCGATAAACGGACGGAATTCAAGCCAATGATTTTAACTTCGATCTGGCAATATTGCTGACAAGCGGATTGGGCTTCGGATTTGCAGTGCACGCTTCGGCATAGGGGTGGAATCGAGTGGCGGGAACCTTGCACGCGATGATCGGATAAGATACGGCCCGCCAGTCAATTTCCGAACGATGGAGTGTTTTCAGTGATTCAACCGGGCAACGTATTCAAGGACAACCTCGCACAACTGCCGGGCATCGACGGTATCGAGCGTATCGATCTCGTCGACAGCAAGGGCGCCGTGGTCGCGAGCATCGAGAACAAGCCGGGCAAGCAGGGCTCGCTCGCCGTGTACCACTATTTGCGCGAAGCCTTCGGCACGCTCGATGCGAAAGCCGCTGAACATGGCCTTGCCGTGTTTGCCGAACACACGGCCGACGCGCGCAACCGTCCGGGCGCGCATCCGAATGTCGATCGCCTGCTCGAGGTTGCTGCCGGCGGCGAGGCGTTGAACATCGACGTCGTGCGCAACGCCTGAGCGCATCACAGCAGTCCAAGCGCGAGCGCCTTGAGCGTCGCGGCGGCGCGTGTCGAGCAGTCGAGCTTGCGAAACACGCTTTCGACATGCGTGCGCACGGTGCTCGGACTCAGCGACAGATCGCGGGCGACTTCCTTGTTGCTCGCGCCGCGCGAAATGCCGCGCAGCACGTCGATTTCGCGCGTGGACAGACGCGCCGTCTGCGCGCGCGGATTCACCACACGCCGTTGCGAAGAACCCGCGTCGATCAGTGCATTGACGACATCGGCATCGTAGCGGCCTTGCGCAGCTTCCTCTTGCAGCAGCTTCGCGGCGTCGCGATCCGCTAACGCAGCACGCCACGGACGCGCCGCGCGCAACGCAACCCACGTCGCGCTTGCGGCGAGAATGCGTGCTTCGATCGACAGCGCCGCGTTCGACGCACCGCGAAAATATCCCGAGCCGTCGAGACGTTCATACGCATACGAACCGAGTTCGGCGGCTTCTGCGAGCGAGCCTGTTTGCCTGCCCGCGCGCGAAGTCCAGTACGGCACGAGCCGCGCTTTTTCCCACGCAGCCTGCGACAGCCGCGACGGCGTATTCCAGACCGGGTTCGGTACGGCCGCGCGTCCCATGCTGTGAATCAGGCCCGCGCAATAAAGGCGGTTCTGCGCGTTGGCATCGAGCGCGAATTGCGCTGCGCACGATGCAGCCGTCGCCGCGACGCTGCGCGAATAGCCCGTCATCCAGGGCAATTTCAGATCGATGATGTCGGCGATCAGTTCGACGGGCGAGACGTCGTTCATCTGCGGCGTCAGCAGCGCGGCATCGATCGACGCGGCGTCCGCCTGTTCGAGTTCGTCGAGCCATGCAGGCGCGAGCCGGACCGCGAGACGCGCGAGCTTGTCGGGATAGCGCGCATCGGCGCGCTGGCCAATCAGCGCACAGGCCCGTTCGACACCATACGTGCGCGCAAAAATCTCCAGCTCGCCCGCAAGCGCGACGATGAACACGGTGGTCGGCACCGCGCTGCCCGCCAGGTGATCGGGCGTGCCGCTGCCGTCCCACGATTCGAACACGTGCCGCAGCGTGGTCTGCGTGCCTTGACCGAGACCGAGCATGCGCGCCGCTTCGCCCGACACTTCGCAATGGATACGCGCGAGTGGCGTCAGGACCGCGCCGAGGTCGCCGTGCAAGCCGATCGGCCCGGCCCAGTCCGGCTTGAGCGCAAGCATTGCCTCGCGGCTCGCGACGTCGTCGCCGAGCGCTTCCGCGAAGCCCGATGCATTCGCCGTGCAGCCCGACCAGCGCAGCAGCGACGCCTCGCATACGGCGACGACGGCAGTGTCGTCGAGTTCCGCCGCGCGCGCGAGGCGCACGGCGAGCCATGCGGTGCGGATCGAATGATCGGTCGGCTGCCCCATGCTCAGATCGCCGATGAAGGCGAGCGCCTTCACGGCATCGAACACGCGAACGGCGGGGCCTGGCGAAGTTTGCATGAGTGCGTGAGGCGGTCGATTGTCGAGCCTCACTATACCCCGCGAGGCTTTGCGCGAGATCGGTCATTTGACCGATACCCGCTGCGGGAGGCGTCTGCGATGCTTCGCTCCGTTCCTCTTCCTGAATCTCCTCGCTACCTGAAGGACATATCGCTCATGAATTCGCTTGTCAGAAAGTGCATCGCTTCCGTCATGCTCGCCGGCTCGGTGCTGTCGTTGAACGCGGCGCAGGCCGCCCAGCCGCAGGATCTGAAAGGCAAGAGCGTCGTGCTGGTGCACGGCGCGTTCGCCGATGGTTCGAGCTGGGAGAAGGTGATTCCGCTACTCGAAGCGCGCGGGCTGCATGTGGTTGCCGTGCAGAATCCGCTGAGTTCGCTGGCGGACGATGCCGCCGCCGCGAAGCGCGCGATCGATGCGCAGAACGGGCCCGTTGTGCTCGTCGGCCATTCGTGGGGCGGTGCGGTGATTACCCAGGCAGGCAACGACGACAAGGTGAAGGCGCTGGTCTACGTGGCGGCTTTCGCGCCGGATAGCGGACAGTCGCTCAACGACGTGCTCAAGGGCAAGCCGGCGCCTGCATGGGTGAGCGAGTTGCAGAAGGACTCAGGCAACTTCCTGACGCTGTCGACGAAAGCGATCGACAACGACTTCGCACAAGACCTGAGCCCGGCGCAGAAGCGGATCGTCGCGGCGACGCAAGGCCCGTGGTTCGCCGGTGCGACCGACGACAAGGTCACGGATGCCGCATGGCACTCGAAGCCCACGTACTATGTCGTCGCGAATCATGACCGCATGATCGATCCGCGTTTGCAGGACGCGATGGCGGCGCAGATGAAGGCGAAGGTGACGCACCTCGACAGCAGCCATGTGCCGATGCTGAGCAAGCCCGAAGCAGTGGCGAATGCGATCATCGAGGCGGCTGCGAAGGCGCAGTGATCGAAGGTTTGAGGTTGTTTGAAAAAATCGCGACGCGTGTAAGGACGCGTCGCGGTTTTGCTTGTCATCGCGGAAAAATCTCTGCGATCCATTCGACGAACGCCTTCACGGCCGCGCTCGAATGCGTGCGGTTCGGATAAACGATCGAAACGGGCACAGGCGCGCTTCTCGATTCCCTCAGCACCTCCTTGAGCCGCCCAGACTCCAGATAAGGCTTCGCAACGAACTCCGATAACTGGATAATGCCGAGCCCTTCGATTCCGCATTGCAAATAGGCTTCGGTTTCATTGATCGCGTAGCGGCCTTGCATCGTCATCGTGACGGGTTCGCCGTTCACGTTGAAGCGCCAGTCGAGCGGACGGCCCGTCGCGTTCGATAAGTAGTTGACGGCTTCATGCATCGAAAGATCGTCGACGGATGCGGGCTCGCCGCGCTCGCGCAGATAAACGGGCGACGCGCACGTGAGCCAGGTCAGCGTGCCGATCTGCCGCGCGATCATCGTCGAGTCGGCGAGATCGCCCGTGCGGATCGCGCAGTCGATGCCGTCGAAAATCAGATCCGCAGGCCGGTCGCTGAGTCCGAGCACGAGTTCGATGTCGGGATAGCGCCTGGCGAACGCACGCAGATTCGGCAAGACGACCGCACGGCCGATCACGCCGGGCATGTCGGCTCGCACTTTGCCACGCGGCGCAATCGTGTCTTCGCGCAGCCCACTTTCCGCACGATCGATTTCAGCAAGAATGGTTCGGCACGATGCGTAATAGCGCTCGCCGGCTTCCGTCAGGCTCAGTGTGCGCGTGCTTCGCCGTAGCAGCACCGTGCCCAGATGCTGCTCCAGATTCTTGATCGTCGTGGTGACCGACGAACGCGGCAGCGAAAGCGTTTCGGCCGCCTTGCTGAAACTGCGCGCATCGACGACGCGCACGAAGGTGTTGATCGCGTGAAGTTTGTCCATGTAAATGGCGGCCATGCCTGACGTTTGCACGCGAGCATACATGGGATGAAGCGCCGTAGCTCGCAACGGGACGCGCGTTCGGCGCACCCGCGTTGTGAATTCACGCGCGACGAACAATGCGTCGCGCGTGCCGCCCTAGACTTCGGTCAACGCCATTGCGACGGGGCGAGATGCCCGACAGTCGCGATGCCATCGATTCCTTCCGGCAACGGAAGGCCATTCATCGCATCGTTTTCGATGCAGCGAAAAGGGTAACGCGTCATGACGCAACAACGCATTCTCGTTCTGGGCGCAGGCGAACTCGGCATGTCCGTGCTGCGCAATCTTGCACGGCGCGCGGCGTCGTCGGCATTGAGCATCAGCGTGCTGCTTCGTCCGTCCACCGTCCATTCCGCCGATCCGGGCAAACAACGCGAAATCGCCGAGCTGCGCGTGCTCGGCATCGCGCCCATACCCGGCGATCTCGCCGCAGACTCCGCCCAAACGCTCGCCACATGTTTCGCGCAGTTCGATATCGTCGTGTCGTGTACGGGGTTCGTTGGCGGCAAGGGCGTGCAGTTGAAGATCGCGCGCGCGGCGCTGGACGCGCGCGTGCCGCGCTTCTTTCCGTGGCAGTTCGGCGTCGACTACGACGTGATCGGCAGGGGCAGCGCGCAGGATCTGTTCGACGAGCAACTCGACGTGCGCGATGTGTTGCGCGCGCAGTCGGATACGGATTGGGCGATCGTGTCGACGGGCATGTTCACGAGCTTTCTGTTCGAGCCGTCGTTCGGCGTGGTGGACGTCGAGCGCGGCATCGTGCGGGCGCTCGGCGGATGGGACAACGCGGTCACGGTCACGACGGCGGAAGACATCGGCGCGCTGACGACGGAGATTCTGCTGGCCGAGCCGCGCATCAAAGGCGTCGTGCATGTCGCGGGCGAGACGATCGCGTATGGACAGCTTGCCGATGCGCTCGATGCATTCACTGGCCGCGTATTCGAGCGCGTGGAATGGACGGTGCCGCACCTGAAGGCGGAACTCGCGCGCGATCCGCACGATTCGCTAAAGAAATATCGCGTCGTGTTTGCTGAAGGAAAGGGCGTCGCGTGGGACAAGGCGCGGACGTTCAATGCGCAGCGCACCATCGACGTCGAAGACGTGGCGCACTGGATGCGCAGGAATCTGGGTGACAGGCGGGTGCGCGATCCTGCCGTGTCGGCGTAAGGCACCGGGAGCACCGGGAGCGCTCCGGTCATACGGGCAGTCGAAAATCGACTGCCCGCAATCGCATTGGCATCACGCGACAATGCGCACGTCCAAAAATGATCGTTTTGCGCAAAAGCTCAACCAATTTGCGCGATCCGATCAAAGCGACTACACTGCGAACTGATCGATTTGATCGAATCGGTGATTGTTTCAATCAAAAACGCGGACAGACGCGGTGTGACAAAGCCAGGAGACTCCCATGGTTCAAATCCCCATCAAGCGCTCGATCGAGCGCGTTCCCGGCGGCATGATGATCGTGCCGCTGCTCATCGGCTCGCTGGTGGCGACGTTCCTGCCCGGCATGCCGAAGTTCTTCGGTTCGTTCACCAATGCGCTGTTCACGGGCGCGCTGCCGATTCTCGCCGTGTTCTACGTCTGCATGGGCGCGAGCATCGACGTGAAGGCCACGCCGTATCTGATGAAAAAGGGCGGCGCGCTGCTCGTCACGAAAGTGGGCGCGGCCGTGATCGTCGGTGTGATTCTCGGGCATCTGCTGGGTGAGCAACCGGTGTCGTCGGGACTTTTCGCGGGCATCTCGACGCTCGCCGTCGTCGCCGCGATGAACGACACGAACGGCGGCCTCTATATGGCGCTGATGGGCCAGTACGGCCGCTCGGAAGACGTCGGCGCATACACGCTGATGTCGCTCGAATCCGGCCCGTTCCTGACGATGGTGACGCTCGGTGTAGCCGGTCTGTCGGCGTTCCCGTGGCAGACGCTGGTCGGCAGCATTCTGCCGCTCGCGCTCGGCATGCTGCTCGGCAATCTCGACCGCGACATGCGCGATTTTCTCGCGAAGGCCGTGCCCGTGATGATTCCGTTCTTCGCGCTGGCGCTCGGCGCGGGTCTGGATCTGCACAAGGTGTGGCAAGCTGGCTTGCTCGGCATCGGACTGGGCATCGCTGTCGTGATCGTGACGGGCATTCCGCTCTATTTCGCCGATCGTCTGACGGGCGGCACGGGCGTCGCAGGTGTCGCGGCAGCGAACACGGCGGGTAATGCAGCGGCTGTGCCCGCGCTCGTCGCGGCAGCGAACCCGGTCTATACGGAAGCGGCGCACAGCGCGACGCTGCTGGTTGCAGCCTGTGTGGTCGTGACGGCGATCATGTCGCCGATCCTCACGTCGGCGGTCGCGAAACGCTATCAGCAGCGCAACGAACGCGCGCGCCAGGAGAATCGCCAAGGGCTGGCACGATGAAGATTCTGATCATTGCGGACGACCTGTCGGGTGCCGCGGACTGCGCGATCGGGTTCGCGAGCGCCGGGCATCGCACGGTCGTCACGCTGGAGGCGACGCGCACGCTCGCGCACGACGGCGCGGATACGATCGCCGTCGATACCGACACGCGCCGTCTCACGCCGCACGATGCTGCTACACGCACGGCGGCGGCATTTGCAGAAATGAGCGCGCGCGACCAGCGGCTCTACAAGAAGATCGATTCGACCTTGCGCGGCAACTGGGCCGCCGAAGTCGCGGGCCTTCAGACGCTCGCAGGCATGGCGATCGTCGCGCCCGCGTTTCCCGCCACAGGCCGCACGGTGCGCGACGGCCGCGTGTTCGTGCACGGCGAGCCGCTCGAACAGACGGCGACATGGAAGCTGGAACACTCGGGCCTGCCCGCCGGCATCGCGGCACAACTCGAAGCAGCAGGACTGACGACGGACCGGCTCGATGCCGAAGCGCTCGCCGACGAACCGGAAACGCTCGCGGTATGTATCGGCGCGATGGCCGCGAACGGCGTGCAGGCGCTGGTCGTCGATACACAAAGCGAGCGTGCGTTGCGCGCGCTCGCCCGCGCAACGCTGCACAGCGATGCGGCGTTTTTCTGGGTCGGCTCGGGCGGCCTGGCGCGCGAAATCGCAGCGCTCGATTCGCGCAACGATGCAGCCGAAAGCAAGCGCGGCAACGAAACATTTCCCGGCGGCCCGATCCTGATTCTGGTCGGCAGCCTGTCGGCTGTCAGCGAACGGCAATGCGCGATGCTGCGCGAACGCGGCGGCGTCGAAGAACTGATCGTGCCGCCCATCGTGTTGCGCGAAGGCGCGACACATCGCGACTGGCGTGCGTTGCAGGAACAGATCGGCGTATCGCTGAAGGCGGGTGTCGATCTGCTGCTGCGCATCGGCCGCGACGATGCGTTCGATCCCGCCGAAGGCGCGCAACTTTCAGCCGCGCTCGCCGCGCTCGTCGAACCGCACTTCACGAAGACGGGCGGCGTGATCGCGACGGGCGGCGAGACCGCGCGCGCGATGTTGTCGGCCGCGCGCATCGGCAATCTGCAATTGCTGGCCGAAGTGGAAGCGGGCGTCGCCGTCGCAAGGCCGCTTGACCCGACGCGCACGCATTGCCCCGGCGTCGTCACGAAGGCAGGCGCATTCGGCACCGATCACGCGTTGTACGCCGCATGGCTGACGCTGCGCAACGAAACTGAACGGGACGTCGTGTCGCACTGACGTCCGAGAATGAACAGCAGTATTCACGAGATCACATCATGAGCACCTACCTTCCCGTAATCGGCATCACGATGGGCGATGCAGCCGGCGTCGGCGCTGAAGTCGTCGTCAAGAGCCTCGCGCACGCATCCGTCTATGCGCAATGCCGTCCGCTCGTGATCGGCGATGCGAAGCGTCTCGAATGCGCGAACGAGATCGTCGGCGGTGCGATGACGATTCGCCGTATCGAAGATGCATCCGATGCGCGCTACGAGCAAGGCACGATCGACTGTATCGATCTCGGCCTGATCCCCGACGACCTGCCGTTCGGGCAATTGTCGGCTGTCGCGGGCGATGCCGCGTATCAGTACATCAAGCGCGCCGTCGAACTCGCGCAGTCGGGCAAGATCGACGCGATCTGCACGGCGCCCCTCAACAAGGAAGCGCTGCACGCGGGCGGCCACAAGTATCCGGGCCACACGGAAATGCTCGCGCATCTGACGGGCGTCGAAGAAGTGTCGATGATGCTCGTCGCGCCGCAACTGCGCGTGATCCACGTGACGACGCATATCGGCATCATCGACGCGATCCGCAAGATCGAGCCGGGTCTCGTGCAGCGCACCATCGAACGCGGCAACGCGACGCTCGTGAAGGCGGGCATCGAGCGTCCGCGTATCGGCGTGTGCGGGATCAATCCGCATGCGGGCGAAAACGGTCTGTTCGGCTATGGCGAAGAGGAAGAGAAGATCATCCCCGCTGTGAAGCTGCTGCAGGAACGCGGGCTTGACGTGACGGGTCCGCTGCCCGCCGATACGCTGTTCTTCCGCGCAGGTCGCGGCGACTTCGATCTGGTGGTCGCGATGTATCACGATCAGGGGCACGGTCCCGTGAAGGTGCTCGGTCTCGAAGCGGGCGTGAACGTGACGGTGGGTCTGGAAGTGATCCGCACTTCCGTCGATCACGGCACCGCGTTCGACATCGCGGGCAAGGGTGTCGTCGACGAAGGCAGCATGCTCGAAGCGCTGCGCCAGGGCGCGGAGCTGGCGACGCGCCGCTGATCGCCGATGTGGCCGGTGTAGGGGCTGGTGTAAGATCGAGCCCCATTCTCGGACTCGTGCAGACGTGAAAAAAACGATAGACCGGCATCAGGCGATTCTCGATCTCGTCCGTGCGCGCGATGCCAACGTCGAAGAGTTGTGCGCCGCACTGGGCGTGTCGGAAGCGACGATCCGCCGCGACCTGACTTCGCTCGCGAGACAGAAGCGCCTCGTGCGCACATACGGCGGCGCGACGGCTCTGGTTGGCGTGCATGAACCGGAAGCGTCGCTCGAAGAACGCAAGGCGGCGCAGCGCGAGCAGAAGGAATCGATCGCGCAGGCAGCCGCCGCGCATGTCAGCGACGGCGATACCGTATTGCTCGACGGCGGCACGACCTGCGCCGCGCTCGCGTGGCATCTGTCGACGCGCGAAGAATTGCACGTCGTCACGAATAATCTGCTCGCCGTTACGGCGCTCGCGAACGCGCCGGGCGTGCGGCTCACGCTGATCGGCGGGGAATTGCGCGGCTCCAGCATGAGCACGCTCGGGCCGCTCGCGGAACTGATCCTGAGCCGTCTGACCGTCGACCGCGCGTTTCTCGGCGCGGACGGCGTGGTCGCGGGCTTTGGTTTGTGCGAAGCGTCGGCACAACAGGCGTATCTGAAAGAGTGCATCGTCTCGCGTGCGGCGGAAATCGTCGTACTCGCCGATGCGGACAAACTCGGCCGCGCGCGTCAGCAGCACTGGACGCCGCTGCAGCGCGACTGGCGGCTCATCACATCGGCGAGTGCGGACGACGCGCTGCTCGCACCGTTTCGCGCACTCGACGAAGTGACCATCGAACTCGCGCCCTGAATCGCAATACCGCGCTGCAATCCAGCGCGACGCCCGCGAGCCGGGCGCGTGAAATGCTCCCCTGTTAGCGGTCAGGCCACAGGCCTATCCTTCGAATGTGGCAGCCGCGTTCGCTGCCCGGCACCGGAACGGGGGACGCTCATGCGCGTACACCAGGGTTTCACGGGATGCATCGGCGACACGCCGCTCATCAGGCTCGCAGCGCTCAGCAAGGAGACCGGCTGCGAGATTCTGGGCAAAGCCGAGTTCATGAATCCGGGCGGTTCTGTGAAGGATCGCGCGGCGCTCTACATCATCCTCGACGCGGAGCGGCGCGGCGCGCTCAAACCGGGCGGCACGGTCGTCGAAGGTACGGCGGGCAATACGGGCATCGGCCTCGCGCATCTATGCGCGGCGCGCGGCTATCGCTGCGTGATCGTGATTCCCGAAACGCAATCGCCCGCGAAGATGGAACTGCTGCGCGTGCTCGGCGCGGATGTGCGGCCCGTGCCCGCTGCGCCATACAAAGATCCGAACAACTATCAGAAGATCGCGGGCCGTCTCGCGGATGAACTCGACAACGCGATCTGGGCCAACCAGTTCGACAACGTCGTCAACCGGCAGGCGCATTACGAAACCACAGGTCCAGAAATCTGGCGCGATACTGCGGGCACGGTCGATGCGTTCGTCTGCGCGACGGGCACGGGCGGCACGCTTGCGGGCGTCAGCCGTTTTCTGAAGGAGCAGAAACCGGATGTGCGGATCGCGCTCGCGGACCCGCATGGCAGCGGCCTGTATAGCTACGTGAAAACAGGCGAGATCAAGGTGGAAGGCAGTTCGATTACCGAGGGCATCGGATCGAGCCGGATTACGGCCAATCTGGAAGGCACGGCAATCGACGACGCATTCCGCATCGACGATCAGGCTTGCGTGACGATGGTGTATCGCTTGCTGCGCGAAGAAGGGCTGTATGTCGGCGGATCGACGGGGATCAATGTGGCAGCCGCCGTCGAACTCGCGCGGCAGATGGGACCGGGTCACACGATCGTCACGCCGCTGTGCGATCGCGGCGAACTGTATCGCGCGCGGCTCTTCAATGAAGCGTGGTTGAAGGAAAAAGGCCTCGCTACAGCGTAAGCGATGCCGGCATTTATGCATGCGCGCATCACACCGATGTCTGCATGCGGATCATGCGCAGGCGACCTATCCTGAAGGGATCGCCTGCGACTTCCGACACGGAGGTGTGTCATGTCTATGTCTACAACGCTCCAGGAGTGCCTCACCGACAAGGGCTCCCGTTACGAAATCGTGCGTCATCCGTACAGCCATTCGAGCATGGAAACGGCAGCCGCCGCGCATGTGCCCGGCGATCGCCTCGCGAAGACCGTGCTGTTCGAAGACGAGCAGGGCTATGTGGCTGCCGTGCTGTCATCGACCTACGCGGTTCGCCTTGCCGAGCTGTCGTCGAAAACCGGACGGCATCTGGCGCTCGCGAAAGAAGTGGATTTACGCGAGCTGTTCAAGGACTGCGAATACGGCGCGTTGCCGCCCGTTTGCACCGCGTATGGCATGAAAACGTATCTGGACGACAGCCTCGTGCGTCAGCCGGACGTGTATTTCGAATCCGGCGATCACGAAGCGCTCGTGCATATGGACAGCGCGCAGTTTCTCGCGCTGATGGACGGCGCTGAGCGCGCACATTTCGGCCGAAGAATGCAGGGCATGTCCGTGTGATCCCTACGTGAGGGTTACGTCTCGAAGCGGTTGCCCGCGTTGCGCAGACGCCGCATGCCGCTGTCGAGATGTGCCCGCGCGCTTTCCGCATCGCCGAGCCGCATCTGTTCGTACGCGAGTTGCGCGACTTCGTGCGGCACGGGTTTGAGCGGGCGGTTGCTCTGCATCGCCTTGAGTTGCACTTCGGCCGCGCGTTCGAGGTAGTACAGATCGTCCCACGCTTCCGCGACGCTCGCGCCCGCGACCATCACGCCGTGATTCTTCAGGAACAGGATGTCCGCATCGCCCATGGCATTCGCGATGCGGTCGCCTTCCGAGTTATCGAGCGCGAGGCCGTTGTATTGCTCGTCGACGGCAGTGCGGCCATAGAACTTCAACGACGTTTGTCCGAGCCACAACAGCGGCGGTCCTTCGATCAGACATAGCGCAGTCGCGTTCGGCATGTGCGTGTGAAAAGCCGCCTTCACGCGCGGCATTGCCTTGTGCAAGCGCGCGTGAATGTAGAACGCTGTCGCTTCCGGCTTGCCTTCGCCTTCGATCACATTGCCGTCGAAATCGCAGATCAACAGGCGCGATGCCGTGATCTCCGAGAACGCATATCCATACGGATTGACGAAGAACAGATCGTCATGCCCCGGCACGACCGCCGAAAAATGATTGCACACACCTTCTTCAAACCCATGTTGCGCGGCCAGCTGAAAACACGCGGCCAGTTCGACGCGGGCGGTCCATACCGCGTCGGAATCGAGCGCATCGCGGCGCGATACGGTGCCAGTGTTGACGTTGAGCGTATGAGCCATCAATAGTCCTTTGCAGGTTTCACCAGCCAAGCGATGCGAACAACGGCGGCACCTTGTCCAGTGTCGCCAGTGTTGCGTCCGGTGTGTAGTCCGGCAACAGCGTGCGGCCCGTGCCGCGATCGATCCACACGCAGCGAAAGCCGATATCGCGCGCTGCCGCGTGGTCCAGATGCGGGCTTGCGCAAATATGCACGACGTCGTCGAGCGAAACGCCGATCTGTTCGTGAGCATAGTCGAAAAGCCGGCGGTCTGGTTTATACGCGCCCGCCTGCTGCGCGGTGATCACGCGGTCGATGTAGCCACCCAGTTGCGCGACGTTGCCGGCGATCACGTCATCGTCGGTATTCGACACGATGCACAGCTTGTAGCCCGCTTCCTTCAACGCACGCAACGTGCCCACCACTTCGGGGAAGGGCGGCATCGCCGAAATGCGCTCCGTGAGCATGCGGATGTCGTTGTCGTCCGCGTGCAGATTGAATTCGTCGAGCGCGATGCGCAGCGCCTCGCCCGCGACTTCGCGGAACGAGCGGTGCGGCGGCGTCTGTTCGAGCGCATGCTCGTGCCTGTCGTATACGGTGATGAACGCGCACGGATCAATCGCGGCAGCGTGCTTGCTGGCGAGAATCGCCGATACGGCTTTCTGCAGACCTTCGTCCCATTGAATCAGCGTGCCGTAGCAGTCGAAGGTCAGCCACGACGGGCGGCGTGTGTTGTCGAGTGACATGTTCGGTCCTTTCCTTGAAGCATCGATATGCAATTCAGGCTACGCCCCACCGCCGATATTCGGAAATTAAATTAAAATACGATGCTCGGTGAAAATACAAATATGAGGTGCCCGCCATGCTCGATCTCGAACTTCTGAAGACGCTGGTGTGCGTCGTCGACGAAGGCAGCTTCACGCGGGCGGGCGATCGCGTGCACCGCACGCAGTCCACTGTCAGCCAGCAGGTGCGGCGGCTCGAGGAACTGGTCGGGCGCACGCTGCTGACGCGCGACCGCACGGGCAATCAGGTGACGGCGACCGAGCATGGCGAGCTGCTCACGCACTATGCGCGCCGTTTGATTGCGTTGTCTCAGGAAGCGCAGGACGCGCTCGCCAGCGACATCTCGCGTACGCCGATCCGCATCGGTGTGCCGGAGGATTTCTGCGCGAAACGGATGGCGTCGATTCTGTCGGGCTTCGTCAAGGCGCGGCCGGACGCGCGGCTCGAAACCGTTGCGGGCATGAGCGGCGATCTGCAGCGCAAGCTGTCGGGCGGCGAGATCGAGATTGCGCTCGTCAAACGCGAACCGGGCAGCGGGCCAAGTCTTGCAGCATGGCCCGAATCGCTTGTGTGGGTACGCGGCCGTCAGATCGAAGTGCCATCCGAAGACGGCGAGCCTGTGCCGCTCGCGCTCTTCCCGCAAGGCTGCGTGTACCGCAAGCGTGCGATCCGCACGCTCGACCAGTCGAAGCGTAGCTGGCGCATCGCGTTCGGAAGTCACAGCCTGACGGGCATCCAGGCGGCTGTCGCTTCCGGCCTGGGCATCACCGTTCTGCCGACCACGGCCGTGTTGCCCGAGCACAGCCTGTGTTTCGATTTGCCGCGGCTGCCGCCCACGGAACTCGCGCTGATCGGCGCGGGCGGTCCGCTGAACGCGGTGCAATCCGCGCTGGTCGATTTTCTGCGCGACGCGGTGGCCGTCTAGTCGCCGCTACGACGCGCGAAGAAACGATTCTCCGGACGCGGCAAGCCGAGGTGATCGCGCAACGTCGTGCCTTCATAGGCGCGACGGAAAATGCCGCGACGCTGAAGCTCGGGCACGACCTTGTCGGCGAAATCGTCGAGGCCGCCGGGCAGATACGGAAACATCACGTTGAATCCGTCGGAGCCGCGCTCGATGAGCCATTGCTCCATCTCGTCGGCGATCGTCGTTGCCGTGCCGACCATCTCCAGCCCCGAATAGCCGCCTATGCGCTGTGCCAGTTGTCGAATCGTCAACTGCTCCGCACGCGCCCACTCGACCACGCGTTGCCGCGCGCTACGGCTCGCGTTGCTTTCCGGAATCTCGGGCAGCGGCGAATCGGGGTCGAGATGCGACACGTCATGACCGAGCGCGATCGACAGCGAGGCGATACCGCTGTCGTAGTGCACGAACGTATCGAGCAGGGCGCGCTTTTCTCGCGCTTCATCGAAGCTATCGCCGACCACGACGAACGCGCCGGGCAAGATCTTCAGATGATCCGGGTCGCGTCCCGCGCGCTCGACGCGGCTCTTCACGTCAGCATAGAAGCGCTTGCCTTCAGCGAGCGAGGGCGGCGCGGCGAACACGGCGTCTGCCGTTTCGGCGGCGATCTGGCGGCCCGCTTCCGACGATCCCGCCTGCACGACGACAGGCCAACCCTGCACCGGCCGCGCGATGTTGAGCGGTCCGCGCACGGACAATTGCTCGCCCTTGTGTGCGAGTACGTGCATGCGCTCGGGATTCACGTAGATACCGCTTTCGACGTCGCGCACAAACGCGTCGTCGGCCCAGCTGTCCCACAGGCCTGTGACGACATCGTAGAACTCGCGTGCTCGCCGATAGCGATCGCCATGCTCGACATGTTCGTCTAGGCCGAAGTTGAGCGCCGCGTCGGGATTAGACGTGGTGACGAGATTCCAGCCCGCGCGGCCGCCGCTCAGATGATCGAGCGAAGCAAAGCGCCGTGCGACGTGATACGGCTCGTCGAAAGTCGTCGACGATGTGGCGATCAGCCCGATGCGTTCCGTCACCGCCGACAGCGCGGCAAGCAGCGTCAACGGTTCGAACGACGTGACCGTGTGACTGCGCTTGAGCGCATCGGGCGGCATGTTGAGCACGGCGAGATGATCGGCCATGAAGAACGCGTCGAAGCACGCGCGTTCGAGCGTCTGTGCGAAGCGCTTCAGATGCGAGATGTTGAAGTTGGCATCGGGATACGCGCCGGGAAAGCGCCACGCGCCCGTGTGCAGGCTGACGGGTCGCATGAAGGCGCCGAGATGCAGTTGACGGGAACGGGTCATCGTGAAAGCCCTTGTCGAAGCGGTAAGCGTTGAGCGTTGCGCGTTGCGCGGAACAGCGAACATGCGCGAAATACGATACGACAGGTGCGCGAATCCGGCTGGCCGAATGCCACGCTTGCGTCAGCGTTGGTGTTGGCGGCACTCGAACAGCGGTCTACGAAAGGTTGGTGTTCGTCAGTCACTTCGCCCAGGCATCTCGCGCCGGATTGGATCGCGACTACGCGCCGAAGCCTTTATTTGCAGGCCTTTGGCCTCGCGCACACATGAGTCCGGTGCAATTGGCATAGCTCGTGCACAAGTCTCCACGGGTGTCTCGACGCCCACATCTGCAATGGAGACCACATGAATACGAAACTCATCGGCGCGCTGCTCGCGGCGTGCTTCGCATCGTTTGCGATGCCTGTCCTGGCCGGCGGTTATGACGCAGCTTCCGACGCTCGAACAGGCGGCGTCGTGAAAGCGTCGCACGTCGGGCATCACGCTCAGCACGACGGCGCGAATCCCGCTGCTGTGAAGAGTCACGGCGACGTTGGCGGGAGTGGGACGGGGAAATCGGAATCCGGCCGACGCGTGCCGACCGACACTATCGATCCGATGTATCGCGGCGGCTGACGCGTCTCTCGCTTGGGACACGACGCACCGAACCTGAGGCCATCGTCAGCTTTGCACGTATTTCGCCTTCAGATAAGCGCCATTTCCCATGCGATTCTGCTTCTTCGACGTGAAACTGTTCGCTAATTCCGGCTAATGAGGCAATTTGCTTGTTTTTGCCTTCCCCGACGTTCTATCCTCTTTGGTTTGGAAGCGTAAAGGGGAAAGCGTGGACCGCGTTCAGGCAATGGAAGTGTTCACCCGTGTGGTCGATGCAAACAGCTTCACGCGCGCCGCCGAGCAGCTCGGCATGCCGCGCGCGACGGTGACGACGACCATCCAGAATCTCGAAGCGGTGCTCGGCGTACGTCTGATGAACCGGACCACGCGACGTCTGTCGCTCACGCCGGAAGGCGCCGCGTATTACGAGCACTGCATTCGCATCATCACGGATATCGCGGAAACGGATGCGAGTTTTCAGGCGGGCAATCGCAAGCCGAGCGGCGCACTGCGGGTGCACATGCCGAATTCGCTCGGCCGTCATCTCGTGATTCCCGCGTTGCAGAGTTTTCATCAGCGCTATCCGGACATCGCGCTCGATCTCGGCCTGTCGGACCGTCCCGTCGATCCCGTCGAGGAAGGCATCGACTGCATGATCCGCGCGGGCGCGCTCGAAGATTCGTCGATGGTCGCCCGTCGTGTCGGCACGCTCAAGCGCGTGACGTGCGCGTCGCCCGACTATCTGGCGCGTTACGGCGAGCCGCAAAGCATCGACGATCTCGCGTTGCATCACGCGGTGAATTTCCGCGTCTCGCATGGCACGCGTCCGATGCCGTGGATCATCATTGTCGACGGCAAGCCGATCGAAGTGCGCATGAACGGCGTCGTCACGGTCAATGATTCGGAGGCCTACGTCAAGTGCGGAATGGAAGGCTTCGGCCTCATTCAGCCGATGTTGTTCATGGTCGCGCCGCAACTGCGCGACGGCTCGCTGAAGGAAGTGCTGCCCGCGTTCAAGCCGAAGCCCAAGCCGATTTCGATCGTTTATCCGAACAACCGGCATCTGTCCGCGAAGGTGCGCGTATTCGCCGACTGGGTTTCCGAGTTGTTCGAATCGACGCCGGCACTGGCGGGCGATGAAGAACGGCGCGTCGTCGTGGCCAGACGCGAGACGCAGCCGGATCATGGGCCGATTGCGGCTTAGATTGCGAATCAAGCGGCAGTGCGCGAGCGGGATCGTTTTATGCTCACGACGTGATAGAAAACATATCAGCGTTTTCCTTACTGCGGCGACTGGAACCACTCGTTGTGCATCGTGTCGGTAAACCATATCGCCCTTTATAGGGGGTGCGAAATGGTCACGGAACAGCCGGGGGCGACGCCCCTATCCGAAGAAGACGCACGCCGGCAATTGCGCCGCGCCGTCATCGCCAGCACGATCGGCACGACGATCGAATGGTACGACTTCTTCCTCTATAGCACCGTCACGGGTCTCGTATTCGCGAAGCTCTACTTTCCTGAATCGGACCCGCTCGTCGGCACCTTGCAGGCCTTCCTGATCTACGCCGTCGGCTTCATCGCGCGGCCGGTCGGCGCGGCGATTTTCGGGCACTACGGCGACCGCATCGGACGCAAGGCAACGCTGATCGTCACGCTGCTGCTGATGGGGCTCGCCACGTTTGCGGTGGCCTTTGTTCCGACCTATGCGACGATCGGAATCTGGGGTGCTGTCCTGCTCACTATTTTGCGTTTCATTCAGGGCGTAGGCGTGGGCGGCGAGTGGGGCGGTTCGGTGCTGATGTCGATGGAATGGGCGCGCACCAATGCGCATCGCGGTTTCGTCGCGTCGTGGCCGCAATTCGGCGTGCCCGCCGGGCTGTTCATCGCGAACCTCGCGGTGCTGGCGATCAGTCAGATATCCGGCAACGCGTTTCTCACGTGGGGCTGGCGCGTGCCGTTCTTTCTCAGCATCGTCCTCGTCGCGATTGGCCTATACATCCGACTGAATATTCTGGAAACACCGATCTTTGCGCGGCTGCTCGCAGAACGGAAGATCGAAAAGGCGCCGGCGCTCGAAGTGATCCGCCGTCAGCCGAAAGACATTCTGCTTTCCGCACTCGCGCGCATGGCCGAGCAGGCACCGTTCTACATCTTCACGGCCTTCGTGTTCACATACGGCGTCAGGACGCTCGGTGCCTCGCGCGATCTGTTGCTCACGGCTGTTCTCGCGGCTTCCTTGCTGGAGTTCGTCACGATTCCGCTGTTCGGTCACGTGTCCGATCTGATCGGGCGAAAGCGCATGTATATGATCGGCGCGGCGTTGGTCGGCATATTCGGTTTCGTTTACTTCGCGATGGTCGACACGAAGAATCCGGTATGGATATTCGCCGCGATCGTGCTCTCGCTGGTGCCGCACTCGATGCTGTATGGTCCGCAAGCCGCGTTGATCGCCGAGACGTTCACGGGGCGGCTGCGTTATAGCGGCGCGTCGCTGGGCTACCAGCTTGCGTCGGTGATCGCGGGCGGTCCCGCGCCGTTGATCGCGACTGCGCTGTTTGCGTATTACCACTCGGGCTATGCGATCGCGGTTTATATTTTTGTGTGCGCCGTGATTAGTTTGTTGGCCACTTCGCGTCTGGGCGATTACACGAACCGGGATATCTCGCGCGAATACGATGAAGCGCGAAGGATGGACGATCATGGACATCCGACGCCCGCCCGCTGACCTGTAGTGCGTTGCAGAACAAAAAGCTGGCGTACGCGCATCGGTTGCGCGTACGCCGTCAAGACGGTCCTCGACCGTCACCTTCTCGAAACGATCACTTCATACTCGGGCACGTAGCTCACGCTTTGCACTTCAGCGACCTGATCGTTGGAGTCGACGCGCGGATCGTAACGTGCGTCGAGATAGATGGGCGCGTCGGCGCGTAGCGGGAGCACGGTCAGTATCAGCGGCTGTCGCGGATCGATCGCCACGTTGCGCACGCCGACCTGCCACGGCAAGCCGTTGTAGTAGTGATCGTCGATCATGTCCGCCCCTGAAAACAGCCGGCCGATATCGCCTGTGTAGCGAATCGACAGATACGCGTTGCTCAGGCCAGGTGCGTTCAACGCTTCTTCCGGCAGATCGATACGCCACGCGGCGGCTTTGCCAAATGTCTCCGGTGTGGGCTCGACGGCGGCATGTGCTGTACCGCCCAGCACGATGGGTGGCATCTTTTGAGCCGTACGCAAAGGCGTGATACGTGCATCGAATGCGATGGGCGGCACGGTAATGGTGAAGCGCTGGAAGACGCCGTATCGCTGCGATTCGACCATTTGATGCGTCGATGAAGGCGTGTGCGTGAGCGGTGGATACACGGCGAAATCGAACGATGCAGAACCGGTCGAACGCAACACGAGTTCGCCATCGCGTTCGAATGTCAGCGCATCGGTGAGGATCAGTCGACGCTGGCCGTCGAACGTCAACGCGCTCAGTCGTTCGCTGTCTTCACGTGCGAGTGTGATGATCGTGATGCGTGTGCCGTCGCTGCAAGTCGCGATGAATGCTTCGCCGGGTGTCGCGTGCACGATGAGCGCATCGTCGCTTTCATGCACACCGAGCGTCGAGCGAGCATCGGCAGGCGTGACCTGTTTCACCGAGTCCGCTTCAAACGCGAACTCGGGTGCGATGCCTTCCGTCGCCGCGAACACATGCGTCTCCCCTTCAGAAGACGTGAGCCGCGTGACGGGCTGCGCCGTTGCATACCGCAAGCGCGCGTTGCCGAGCGGCAAACCGATCGGCCAGATGAACCACACGCCCGGTGCGATATCGATCGGCGTCGAAGGTAGCGTGATCGCGCGTGTCGCGAGCTTCACGGCGAACTGCACGCCGCGCTGCGCTGGCATCCGATGCTGCCGCACATGGTTATTGAAGAACAGGAAGCCACGATCGCCATCGGCGCGCACCGAATAGCGCGGCGTTTGCAGATCGTCGTGGCCTTGCGGGATGACGTCGGGCCGATACACATCGCACGTTGCCAGCGCGCGGCCCCATTGCTGAAGGAACAGATGCATCGGCCGCACTTTCCCGAGCACAGGATGCGCTTCGCCATTCGCGCCGAACGGCGCCTGAAAATCGTAGTGAATGATGGGCAGGTCGTTGTAGCCGCCCGTCGCCGTTGATTCCTGTCCGTCGAGATCGCCAGGCGGATTGCGCCCGCCGTGCAGCATGTAGTAGCCGTACAGGTTCACGCCGGAGCCCAGTTGCACGGGCAGCATTGCGGCGATGTCGTCGGCGTCCAGGACGGGGCGGCGCCGATACATCGTCGGTACGCCGCCGCCGTATTCCGCGCCGAGAAAAGGCGTTTCTTCGGCGACGGCATCGGCATCGCCCGGTCCATCGTTGTGCGTCTGCGCACCGAGATCGCCGCCGACGCGGCTCGTGAAGCGAAACCCATAGACTTCGTTGGGCGGCGACATCGCGGTCGACGTGCCCCACGGCAAGTCCGGATAGCCGCCGAATACGGGCGTCACGTCTCGGCGCGGAAACACCGCGTTGTCCCAGCCCGTCACGGTGTACAAGGGCACATCGAGTCCTGCTTCGAGTGCCAGACGCTTGAGCGTCGCGATATGCTCGCGTCCTTGCTGCGGCCCCGTCAGATTGTATTCGTTCTCTAGCTGAATACCGATGACGGGACCGCCATCCTTCCACAACAAGCCCTGCAACTGTATGGCGATCTCTGCGAAAAAACGCTGCACGTATTGCAGATACAGCGGATCGTCGCTGCGCGCAGGCACCTGATCGACGACCCACGCGGGAATGCCGCCATAGCGGACTTCCGCATGCACCCATGGACCAATGCGCACGAACGCGAGCAAGCCGCGTTGCGCGCTGGTTTCAACGAAGCGCCGCAGATCGTTACGCGCAGTCCAGTCGAACTGTCCGGGGCGCGGCTCGTGATAACGCCAGATCACATACGACGACACGATATCGACGCCCGCCGCCTTCACCTTGGCCAGTTGATCGTCCCATTGCGCTTCGGGCACACGCGAATAGTGCAACTCGCCCATCACGGGCAGCCACGGCTCGCCGTCGCGCGTCAGATAGCGGCTGTTGATGCCGATCGCGCTGCCATCGGGCGACGTGTTCGTGCCCATCTGCAGCATGCCCGTACGCGGCGTTACGGCAGGGCGGCTGGCGTCGACGGTCAGCAGCGTCGACGCGTGCGGCGAGCGGGCTGTCATGCGTCGATCCATGCGCACACATCGGCGGTGCCGAGCGTGCGTTGTCCCAGCACGAATTGCGCGTTCTCGGGTGCGGGCGCTTCGACGCTTTCCGCGCCGAAGTTGAACGCGAACGTGAATTCGCCGCGTCGACGCACACGCAGTCCTGCGGGCAAATGCGTTACCACGAGTCCGGCATCACGCGCCGCGCCTTCCATTAGCGCACGATGCAACGGCGCATCGAACCACGCGCTTGCATAGCGCACATGTCCACGCGCAACGACGGCGGGCCAGTTGTCATCGAAACGCGCGAGCACGTCGACGCCGTCGCGCGTTTCCAGATGTTCGCGCCAGTGCAATGCGATGCCCGTCACGCCGTCGAGTGTCGCTGACGGCTGAAGCGTCGGACGCAACGAATCGACTTCGAGCACCTTGAACGGCAGCGCGGTTTGCAATGCGCCTGGTGGCAACTGCGCGGGAATCGCGAAGTCGGCGGTCTTGGAACCTGTGCGCGGTCCGATGACCCATTGCGCCGACGACTGCTCGACTTTCGTTGCGAAGCCCGCCGGCAAGGCCGCAAGACCCGGCACGACGACCAGCTTGTAGCCGGAAAGATCGGCATGCGCGGACACGATATCGACGTCGAGCGCCATTTCACGCAGCGTGCGGTAGTACTCGAACGCGAGCGTCTGATAATCGAAGCCCTTCGCATGCCGCTGGATTTCGAACATCCATTGCGTCTCGTAGTCGAACACGAGCGCGACCTCAGCGCGCGGCGCAGCGCCGCTTTGCGCAAGCTTCGAAAGCGCCGCCGATTGCGCGATTTCCTGCGCAGCCCTCGCCACTTCGCGACCGCCTGGCGACAGAGTGTTGTCGGGCAGATTGAGGCCCGAATGCATCTGCTCCTGCGCGAACGGCGCCTGACGCCAGCGGAAGTACGACACCAGTTCGGCACCATGCGCAAAGGCCTCGTAGGCCCACAGACGCACCATGCCAGGCGCGGGAACAGGATTCCACGGCGCCCAGTTCACGGGGCCCGCTTCCTGTTCCATCACCCAGAAGCGGCCTTGTCCGATCGCACGATAGCGGTCGTGATCGAACGCCGACACATCGGGATGCCCGGTGCGTGCATAGCGCGCCTTGTCTTCCTCGCTCAACGCGATCACTTCGGTACGCGCAATCGGATAGCTGTCCCACGTCGCAACATCGATGCTGTTGTTCGCGGCGAAGCGATAGTGATCGAAGGTCGTGAAGAAGCCCATGAAGTTGTGCAGCATGTCCGCATTCGGCGCGTAACGGCGCAGCACATCGATCTGTTCGCGATGAAAGCTCGACACCTCGTCGGACATGAAGCGGCGGAAATCGAGCAGATGAATCGGATTCGCGTCGGTGGGCGTGAGGTTCGGCAATTCGATCGTATCGAACGACGGATACTCCATGCTCCAGAACACATTGCCCCAGCGCTGGTTCAGGTTGTCGACGGTTTCGTAACGACGCGCGAGCCACGCCTGAAAGCGCGCACGCGCAGCCTTCGAATAGCTCGGCACTGTTTCATGGCAGCCGAGTTCGTTATCCGTCTGCCACGCGACGACAGCGGGATGCGCGCCATAGCGTTGCGCCATCGCGTCGACGATACGCACGCATTCGCGTCGATACGGCTCGCTGCAAATGTCGTAGTGGCGGCGCGAACCGTAATTCCACGTCGTGCCGTCGGCGCGTACGGGCAGCATCTCCGGCATCGAATCGACGAGCCACTTCGGTGGCGACGCAGTGGGCGTGCCGAGCACGATCTTGAGGCCCGCGTCGGCGAGCGTCTTCACGGCGCGATCGAGCCATGTCCATTCGTACACGCCTGCGCGCGGTTCCATGCGGCTCCACGCGAACTCCGCGATCCGCACATGCGTGATGCCGAGTTCCACCATACGGCGCGCGTCGTCGGCCCACATCGTTTCCGGCCATTGTTCGGGGTAGTAGCAAACACCCAGTTGCATTGTCGATTTCTCCAGAGATCAGTAGTGGCTATTGGCTACGCGCGTCAGCCTTTGCTTGCGCCGAACGTAAGGCCGGCCACGAAATGTTTTTGCATCGCGAAGAACATCAGCACGGAAGGCAGTGCGGCGAGCACCGAACCGGCTGCGACGAGATTCCACGCGGTCGTCCATTGGCCCTTGAGCGCCGCGACGCCGACAGTGATGGGCGCCGCATCGTCGCCTTGCGTGAGGCACAACGCCCAGAAGTAGTCGTTCCACACGAACGTGAAGACGAGAATGCCGAGCGCGGCAAGTGCAGGGCGGATCAAGGGCAGCACAATGCGTGCATAGACGGTCCATTCGCTTGCGCCTTCGACGCGCGCCGCTTCGATCAGTTCGAAGGGCAACTGTTTGATGAAGTTGCGCAGAAACAGCGTGCAAAAGCCCGTCTGAAATGCGATGTGAAAAATGATCAGCGCCCATACCGTGTTGAACAGGCCCACTTTCAGCGCCATGTCACGCACGGGAATCATCAGGATCTGCACGGGCACGAAGTTACCCGCAACGAACGTGAACAGCACGATGATGTTGCCGCGAAAGCGATAGGTCGCGAGCGCGAAGCCCGCCATCGACGCCAGCAAAATCGCGCCGAGCACGGAAGGCACGGTGATCAGCACGCTATTGGCGAAGTAATGCAGCATCGGCGTTTGCGTGAGCGCAGTGCCGTAGTTGTCGAGCAACGCGAAGTGCTTCGGCCAGGTCCAGTAATCGCCTTGCGACAGTTCATCGGATGAACGGATCGACGTGATGAGCACGGCGAGCATCGGCAGCAGCCACACGAACAACGCGAGCGGCAGCGATGCCTTGTAGATCGCGCGATTCCAGGGTTTCCAGCGTTCGACGGGAAGCGGATACATGACAGTTCTCCTTGAGCAGGATGCGTGATTCAGCGTTCTTCGCGCAGCATCCGGCGCAGATGGAACACGATGTAGACGAGCATGATCGCGAACAGCACGACGGCAATCGCTGCCGAATAGCCTTCGCGGTAGTACTTGATGGCCTGGTCGTACATGTAATAGGCGAGCACGGTCGAACTGTCGAACGGACCACCGCCGCTCATCACGGCGATCAGGTCGAAGCTGCGCAGCGCGCCGATCACGGTCAGCACGACGGCCATGAACGTAGCGGGGCGCAGTTGCGGCAGGATCACGTGCCACAGCAGACGCCAGCCCTTCGCACCTTCCATGCGCGCGGCCTCGACCACTTCCGGATTGATCGACGTGAGGCCTGTGAGATAAAGCACCATGCAGTAGGGCGTTTGCGGCCAGAGTGCAGCGAACACGATGCCGAACGTGACGGTATGCGAATCGCCGAGCACGGGAATGCCATGACCGACGATCACCTTGAGCAAGCCGAAAGTCGGGTCGTAGAACCAGCTGAACACGAGACCGACCACCACACCCGACAGAACGAATGGCGCGAAGAACAGCGACTTCACGACACGCATGCCTTTAACCTGCTGGTTCAGATACAGCGCGAACATCAAGCCCAAAGGCGGCGCGAGCAGGAAGAACACGAGCCAGATGAGGTTGTTTTTCAGCGCGACATAGAACGTATCGGCCTGAAACAGCTCGACGTAGTTGGCGAGTCCGATGAAGGTCTTCGCCGTCATCCCGTCCCAGTTGTAGAAGCTGAGCGCGATGCTGCTGAGGATCGGATAGATCACGCACAGCGCGAACAACGCGCAGCCAGGCAGCAGAAAAAAGAACGCCGCGCGATTGCGTGCGCGCCCCGATGCGGACGTGCGGCGGCTGCGCGCCGAAGGCAGGCGTGCGATAGACGTGGACATGACGAAGACCTCGTTCGATACCGCTCGCGTAATGCGGCGAGCGGCAGATGATTCATGGGCGCATCACATGCGATGCGCCCCTGGCGGCTGCCGATAAAGCAGCCGCCTTCAGGACATCACTTGTGATAAATGCGCTTGCGGGTCGCTTCGAGACGCGCGAGCAGCGAATCGATCTGCGAAGGATCGTTGTAGAACTGCTGCATTGCCTTCATGCCTTCGTCGGCCATTTCTTTCGTCATGTCGCGATCGTAGAACTGCGCAATGCCGCCCGTCGTGCTGGCGAGCGTCTGGAAGCCGACCTTCGAAATGGGATCGTCAGGCTCGGTCGCTTTGCTGTTCGACGGCAACTGACCCCAGCCGCGCGCGAGATCCGCGTTGATTTCAGGCGTTTCCATGAAGGCGAGCAGGCGACGCGCGTCGGTCTTGTTCTTTGCCTTCGCGGGAACGAGCAGCACGTTGACGGGACCGTCTTCGGCCATCGGCACCTTCGGATCGATCACCGGGAAGCGCATGAAGCCGATCTGATCCTTCACGCTCGACGGAATGCCCGCCGAGAAGAACGTGCCCATCAGCATCATCGCGGCCTTGCCGTTCGCGAGGAACGGGCCGATCGAATCGAGATCGTAGGAGAGCGCGTTGTCGATGTAGTAGTGATCGTCCATCAGCGTCTTCCACGTCGTGTAGACCTTCTTCACGCGCGGATCGGTGTACGGCACTTCGCCCGCCATCAGCTTCTGATGGAACGCATTGCCGTTGATGCGCAGATCGAGATAATCGAACCATGCTGCAAGCGTCCAGCTGTCGCGCGCAGCGACGGCGATGGGTGCGACGCCGCTTGCCTTGAGCTTCTTGCACGCGTCGAGAAATTCTTCCCACGTCTTCGGCTCGCTCTTGATGCCAGCCTTCTCGAACAGATCCTTGCGATAGAAGAAGCCATATGCGTCGTAGCCGAGCGGCGCCGCATACTGCTTGCCGTTATACGTCGAGGCTTCCTTCACCGATGCATATTGCTGGCTCCAGCCGTTCTTCGTCCAGTCGCCGGAGAGGTCTTCGAGCAGGCCGCGCTTCGCGTAGTACGCCATGCGTTCGCCGTCGTGCCACGACACGACGTCAGGCGGATCGGTGGCGAGCCAGCCGCCCATCTGCACCTTGTACGCTTCTTCCGTGATGTAGGTGATCTTCAGATCGACATCGGGATTGGCCTTCTTGAACTTGTCGAATGCGTCCTGCCACGTCGAGCGCTGATTGCCGCGCGCCGACACGTTGACGTTCAGTTGACCGGCGTCGGCATCCGTGACGAGGCCCGACAGCAACGCCGCCGATACCGCGACGGCAGCCGTCACGGCGCGCGTGTTGAAAGAGGCGAGCCCGGCGATGCGGCTCAGGTGCTTGTTGATCATCGTGGTGTCTCCTTGAACTGCGTTGTTGGCCGCCCGCGTGATGCGGACGGCAGTCTTCGTGCCCACCGCGCCGGCTCTGTGGCCGGCTGCTGAGATCGGCGAACCCGGCAGGCGCGGTTCGCTTCGTTGGTTTGCTTCCCTGTTATGCCGTTTGCAGCGCGACGGATTGCGTTTCCATCGCGACCGTGCGTTCCAGTGCAATGCCTTCTTCGTCGAACAGATGGCAGGCGTCGGCAGGCAGACGCAACGCGAGCGGCTCGCCGTTGCGGATCGCGACATCGCCGGGCGCTTTGGCGATCAGCGTGCCGTCTGCGCATTCGACGTGCACGTAGCTGTGCTCGCCGAGCTGTTCGGTGATCAGCGACTTCACAGCGAGCGTTTGTGCGTCGCCGTCGAGCCGGATGTGTTCGGGACGAATGCCGAGCGTGACGGGCTGGCCGCGCTTCAAACGCGCACCATCGACCTGCACGCGCAACGTCGACGCACTCTTCTTGAGCTTCACATGCACGCCATCATGCGCAACCGCGTCGACGTCACCGTCGATGAAATTCATGCGCGGCGAACCGATGAAGCCCGCGACGAACTTCGAACGCGGCCGATGATAAAGCTCGAGCGGCGCGCCGATCTGCGCGATGCTGCCGAAGCGCTGCGTATCCGCGCCTGCATGCAGCAGCACGATCTTGTCGGCGAGCGTCATCGCTTCGATCTGATCGTGGGTCACATAGACGACGCTCGCCTGCGCAAAGCGCTGATGCAGCCGCGCGATTTCGATGCGTGTCTGACCGCGCAATGCGGCGTCGAGATTGGACAGCGGCTCGTCGAACAGGAACACGCCGGGTTCGCGCACGATCGCTCGGCCGATCGCAACGCGCTGACGCTGGCCGCCCGACAACTCGCGCGGTTTGCGTTCGAGCAGCGCGTCGAGTTGCAGCACGCGCGCCGCTTCGCGCACCTTGCGGTCGATCTCGGGCTTAGGCGTCTTCGCGAGCTTCAGGCCGAACGCCATGTTTTCGTAGACCGACATGTGCGGGAAGAGGGCGTAGCTCTGGAACACCATCGCGACGCCGCGCTCGGCAGCGGGGACGCCGTTCATCGAGTGACCGCCGATCGTCACGTCGCCGTCGCTCTGATCTTCGAGTCCCGCGACGATGCGCAGCAACGTGGACTTGCCGCAACCGGACGGACCGAGGAACACGCAGAACTCGTGTGCGCCGATGTCGAGGTTGAGGTCGCGGATGACGGGCGCATTCGCGCCGAACGTCTTCTGGATGTTTCTCAGGGAAATCGCAGACATGGTGTTTTCCCTGGATTTAAACGCTTAAATTCGCGTTGAAAAAAATCGCGCAGAGGCTTGCGCGGCGTGGATTTAAGCGTTTAAATTCGGGTGTGCTCGAAGGCGCAGTCATGTTCGTCTCCAATGTGCTTTCGGACAAAGTTATCAAAGCCTGCGTGAAGTGTGCAACATCTGATTCGCAGTCTCTCAATGTGGGATCTTTCTTTTTCTTTCGGGCAGTGCACGAAGCATGGCGACATTAAGCGACGTTGCGCGGCGCGCGCAGGTCACGGCGGCGACCGTATCGAACGTTCTGCGCAACCCGGACAAGGTGCGTCCGGAAACGGCCGAGCGTGTGATGCGTGCGATCCGCGAGCTTGGGTATCGGCCGAACCTCAATGCGCGGGCGTTGGCGGAAGGGCGTTCGCCGACGCTGGCGTTGATGCTGTCGAGCATCGCGAATCCGTTCTATCCGGAGTTCGTGCTTGCGGCGGAACGCGCTGCGCGGCGCGCAGGCTATTTCCTGATGGTCTGCAACACGGACGACGACGCGGAAATCGGCCGTGCGTACCTGACGCAGATTGCGGGCACGCTGGCGGAGGGCGTGCTCGTGCTCAACACGGATATCGCGATCAACGAGTTGTGCGCCTCGGCAGCGGTGGGCGCGCCGATCGTGCTGAGCTTGTGGGAGCATCCAGAGCGCTTGCCTGAACTGCCGTGCGTGGCTGTCGACTTCGCGCATGCGGGCGAACTGGCGGCGCGGCATCTGCTGGAACTGGGGCATCGCGACATCGGCATGCTGGTCGGCGATGGTTGTGGCGGCTTGCAGGACGCGCGCGCGACGGGCTTTCGCGAAGTGATGCGCGACGCGGGACTCGAACCGGACGATGCCGCCGTGCTGCAGATTCCGGATACGATCGACGCGGGCTTTGCGGCGTGCATGGAGTTGATGGAGCGCGAGCCGCATCTCAGCGCATTGTTTGCAACCAACGATCTTCTTGGCATTGGTGCGTTGCAGGCGTTGGCCACGTTGGGACGCAAGGTGCCCGACGATGTATCGGTGATCGGCATCACGGACATCCAGTTGGCGCATCAGGTGAGACCTTCGCTGACGACGGTGGCGATCAATACGGAAGCGATAGCGCAGGCGTCGATCGAATTGCTGATACGTCTGATACACGAGCCGCACGGAGACGGGCCGCCGCCCGCTGTGATTGCGCCGTTGCCGAAGCTGGTGAGGCGGCAGTCGACTTGAGGTTTGAGGTATAAGTGACGTTTGCGCCGTCACGGCGCACGGACACTACTCAAAGCAACAGAACATCATGACGCCATATGTGGATGCAGCCGCGCTCGTCGAACTCGCGATGCGTGCCGAAGAAAATGTCAATGGACCGTGCTCTTGCACAAAAACGCCGCTGGATGGGTGGCAATCGCAGCCGCTTTCTCTCGATGAAACGCAACTCGTCGAGGTTGCTACGTTGATGCGCTCAGATGACTCTGAGCCTACGTTTTCCGAGTATCGGCCGGATAATGTGCAGTACTGGTCGGCGGAGGCACCGATTGCGCCGCGGTATTTTCCTTATAACCGCTGCGGCGTGTGGGCCTGCTCGCAGTGTGGGCGCTTGTATCTGCGTTATACCGAGGGCGGGGGGTATTTTGTTGATCGAAGGATTCGGGCCTTGAAGGCCGCGTTGATTGTGGATGTTGAGTGAGGTTTTTGGTGGCCTCCGCGTTTTGGTTTTCTGCTTTTTGCTGCGCTGGCATCCGCGAATCGTTAGCGTTGTTCATGCGTTGCCCCTGTGCGGGGCGGCAGTTACTTTCTTTGCCGCCGCAAAGAAAGTAACCAAAGAAAGCGGCTTCTAACCTCCGGTGCCTGCCAGGATAACGCTACGGCACACGTTCCTTGAGCTGTCGCGCAGCGACGCGAACCTCCGTAGAAAGCCCGCAGTGAGGTGTGCGCGGCGTGAAGGGTTACATCCAGTTGGGGCACATCCGGTCGGCTTGTTTTTGCGCGTTTGCCGTCGGTCTGATTGCGGCGGTATGTGCCGAGACTGTGTGGGTTTTCGCATCGTGCGCGGTTGACTGCGGGCTTTCTACGGAGTGTTTGAGTTGCTGCGCGACAGATCAACTGCGGCATGCTGAAGCGCTATCCTGGCGGGCACCGGAGGTACAAAAGCGGCTTTCTTTTGCCTACTTTTCTTTGCCGCTGCAAAGAAAAGTAGGTGCCGCCCCGCACAGGGGCGACGCATGAAGCACGGATACGAAATCGCGGATGCCAGCAAAGGCGAAAGCAAAAAGCAAAAAGCAAAAAGCAAAAAGCAAAAAGCAAAAAGCAAAAAGCAAAAAGCAAAAAGCAAAAAGCAAAAAGCAAAAAGCAAAAAGCAAAAAGCAAAAGCTAATTCCCCACCCCTGGGGAAACAGAAATAGCCACAGCCTCTGACTTCACGATCTCCACCTGATCCCCAACCCGAATATCCTTCAACTGCTCGGGATCCACGAGCACATTCTCCTTACCCTGCGGGCCCCTGACCGCAATATGCTTCCCATTGGGATCGATCGCAACGACGTCGCCCACAATCGTCACCTCGCGGCGAATAGTCCCGCCCGGCTTGGCGCCGGAAGCAGCCGGCAACAATATCTGCCGCTCTTTCGAAGACCTCGGCCCACTAGTCTTCTTGAGACTCAAAGATCTCGCCTCGTGATACTCAGTCGTAACCACATCGCCGATCTTCAACTGATCGAAGTTACGAACCTGCTCGCCGGCCTTCAGTTCTTCCGTCCGTCCGTTCTTGTTCTTGACCGTAACAGTCCGCGTCGCGGGATCGATCGCGACGACCGTGGCGACCACCGTCGCCGTGCCCGTCACGGTCGTGCTGCCGTTTCCTTTTTCGACCTGCACGGATGTCTGCGCCTGACCAAAGGCCGCGCCCATCGTCATCGCGGCGACGGCTGCCGCAAGAAAATACCGGATCTTCATTATCGTTGCTCCCTTCTAATGGCGGCAGATCCTGCCATCGTCGGATTACGCCTTGAGCGTCAGCGCCGCGATGCGTCGTTTGTCGCGCAGGAACGCCAGCAGCAGCGCCGCCACGGCGCACGCCGCAATGACGCTCAGCAGCGCGCCTTTGCCGCTGTGAATCAACAACCAGCCCCCCACCGTCGGAAAGCCAAATGCGCCGATGAAATACGCGGTGACGTACCACGTCAGCACGGCTTTGTGATGTGTGACGTCGGAATCGTTGACGAGTTGCGCCTGCATCACGGGATAGACAAGTCCATATCCCGTTCCGAATAGCACTGCCGCCGTCAACTGAAAGAACACGTGATAGGGCACCGCGAACATCGATGCAATACCGAGCACCATCACGACCAGCAGAACCTTGGTCGCGGTTTCGGTGGAGACGTTCGCGACGAGCCGGGCAAGCAGCCAGCGCATCGATATGACGGTCAACGTATAGAGACTGAAGAACGTGCTCGCCTGCGCATGCGTGCCCTGAACCAGCGACATCTGGAACGTCATGATGCCCGAGAACACACATGCGCCCAGCGCGATCATAAGGATCGGATAAACGGCGCCCGTGCGGGTGATCGCGCCGAGATCGCTGAGCCATCGCTCCTTGAGTGCCTCCGCGGGCGCATGCGGCGAGAGCCGGCCGAACATCTCCAGCAGCACGGAGGCGATCACGCACAGACCCGCAATGATGCCGAGCGCGCCGTTGACGGACCAGTGCAGAAAGTGAATCGCGTAGGCCGCGAGCGCCGGGCATCCGCCGATTCCCGCCATCTGGAAGGTCCCGAAGCGCAGAAACCAGATGCCGCGATTGCCGCTGTCGGTGCGTTCCGATAACGCCAACGGTGCGGCAACGTAGAACGCGCCCCAACCCAGGCCCACGAGAAATCCGGCGATCACTTCCAGCGAGCTGTCGCGGATCGTCGGCGAAAAGCCCGCGATGCCGATGCCGACGCATAAAGCCGCAAGCGCCGCCACACGCGCCGTGCCGACGCGCGGCGCAAGCGAACGGACCATCGACACGCCGACGAAGGTTCCGAGCACGCCGCCCGCGAGCGCAATGCCCGTGTCGAATTCGTTTCCGCCGATAGTCCGGAAGCGCATTGAAAGCAGAAAAGTGGCGCCGTATCCCGCGCCCGTCAGCAGTGTACCGATGAGCAAAAGCAGCGCGCCCGCGGGGCGCAGGGTGGAGGTGAAAGTGGTTGGCACGGCGATCGGTTGGTCATCGTTAGACGAAACAGTATGTACTCGGACGACGTTTTCGCTCAAGGATGGGTCGCGCCGTCGACTACTTCGTCGCGAATACGGCCGAAAATGGGCCTGAAATCAGGCTACGCAGCAATCAACGTGCCGCAGTTGCCAGATGTCGTTCATGGCGTTGCGCCATGTGTCACGCGTCCGAGGAAGTTACGCATGATCCCCGCGATTTCGTTCGGTTTCTCGTCGAGTGCGAAGTGGCCGGCATCGAGCACGTGCACTTCGGCATTCGGCAGATCGCGCTGATAGGCCGCTACTTCCGCGACCTGAAAAGACGGATCGTATTTGCCCCAGACGATGAGCGTCGTGGGTTGATGCTTCTTGAGCCATGCCTGCCAGCTCGGATAGCTCGCGACGTTCGTTTGATAGGAATAGAAGAGATCGGTCTGGATCTCCGCTTGCCCCGGTCGACTCAGGAAAGCGAATTCGTCGGTCCACAGGTCGGGATTGATCGTCTCGGGGTGCGGATTCGTGCCGACGTGTCGCTGGCGCGCCGAGGCTAGCGAAAGAAAGTTCTCGCGCAACGCCGCTTCGTTCGGTGCGCGGTCTTTCCAGAATTTTCGCCGCGTGTCCCAAAGCGGACCAAGACCATCTTCATGCGATACCGCGTTCTGAATGATCAATGCGTCGAGCCGCTCGGGATGCTGAACGGCGAGACGCATGCCGATCGGTCCGCCGTAATCCTGCACGTAAAGCACGTAATGTCGAAGCCCCAATGCTTGCGTGAAATGACGGGTGACCTCGGCGAGATGATCGAACGTATAGGCAAAATCTTTCGCAGAAGGTGCGTCGCTGTGGCCGAAACCCGGATAGTCCGGCGCGATCAGATGGTACGAATCCGACAGCCGCGACAGCAGCGGATCGTACATCCGCGACGACGACGGAAAGCCGTGTAGCAGCAGGATCGTGGGCGCATCGGGCGGACCGGCTTCGCGATAGAAGATCGACAATCCGTCCACATTTACGGTGCGATAGACGACGGGCCGATCTGTCGCGCCAGCATGAGTCGCGGCGGGTGCCGCCGACGAAGGCGATGTCATCGCCACGCCGGCGCTTGCGACCAATGGGGCGAGAATCCAGGACTTGAACAATGGATGACTCCTTTGGAAAGGCACATTCGGACCGAATGATTCGCAAGCGCGCGCATGGAAAAAGTCTACGAGCGGGCAGGGCGATTCGCAGCGCAAGTCCGCGATCAGGTTTCGAACTTGACCGTTTGCCATCTAATCTGTTTATCGCGCGGTCGCGGCGAAGGCATCGGAGCGGGTGATGTGGCACCGTCCGAAATATCACGCCGTGAGCCTTCAACAGCCAGCCTCGACGATGAATTCCATGCGCCCGATCGCATGGCCGCGCTCGATCGTTGCCGCTATACGCGCCATTTCATATGGTTAACCCGACCTTCCAGACTCGCATGCAACTTCGATAGCGTGCGTCCCGAAAGACAGTTCGGCGCGCTGCCGCCGTATGTCGCGACTTTGCATTCAACTGGATCGAGAGGAAAAGGATGCGTCTGGGTTGGTACTCTAGTCTCACGTCTGTCGAGCGCCGCACGTTCTGGGCATGCTTTGCCGGCTTCGGCCTCGATTCGATGGACGCCACGATTTTTTCGCTCGTCATTCCGGCGCTTATCGCAACGTTGGGCTTGACGCATCCTCAGGTGGGTTATCTGGCTACGGCGGCGTTGCTGGGGACGGCCATCGGCGGCTGGGGCGCCGGCATTCTCGCCGACAAGATCGGCCGTGTGCGGATACTCCAGTTCACGATCCTGTGGGTCGCCGTATCCACCATTGCTGCCGCATTCGCGGACTCGTTTCCCGTGCTGTTCGGCATCCGGTTTCTGCAAGGTCTGGGCTATGGCGGCGAGGCGGCAGTCGGTGGCGTGCTGATCAGCGAGGTCATCCGGCCCGCCGTGCGCGGCCGGGTCGCGGCTGCCGTACAGAGCGGCTATGCGCTTGGCTACGCGATATCGGTTGCCTTGCTGCCCGTTATCGCTTCGATGTTTCCCGAACAGGTCGGCTGGCGCGTGTTCTTTGCGCTGGGCGTGGTGCCTGCGGGTCTCGTCTTCTTCATTCGACGGCTCGTGCCCGAGTCAGGTGTGTACGCCGACGCGAAGGCGGCTCGCAGCAACGGCGAGACGGCGACCCCGTTCTGGGAGATTTTCGCGCGCGCTCATCTGCGCCGCACGCTGGCGGCTGTGATCATGGCGACGGGCATCTTCGGCGGCGCATACGTGATGATCACGTGGCTGCCGACCTATCTGCGTACGGCGCTGCATCTTTCCGTTGGATCGAGCGCGGGTTATCTCGCCTGCAACATCCTCGGCTCGCTGGTGGGTCCGCTTCTTTACGGCTGGTTGTCGGACCGGCTCGGCCGACGGCCCGCGTTCATGACCTTCCTCGTTCTGCAGGCCTGCAACGTGGCGATCTATCTGCTTGCTCCGATCGGTGCAAGCGTGACTGTCGTGCTCAGCTTTTTTCTCGGTGCATTTCAGGGCGCATTGGCGTCAGGCATGCTTCCGACGTTCGCCGAACTGTTCCCGACCAACATTCGCGCAAGCGGTCAAGGTTTTTGCCTTGGCGGTGGACGTGGTTTCGGCTCGGTGGTTCCGGCGACCGTGGGCTTGCTCGCGGCGAATCTGCCGCTCGGTACGGCGATGGGCGCATGCGCATTGTGCGCTTACGGCGTGGCGTTCTGCGCGGCCGTCTTCCTGCCCGAGACCAGCGGTACGGATTTGCACGAGGCGTCGCGCAATCCCGCAGCGCATTCCGATGGCCGCGCTCCATCGCATGACGCACACTTCGGACGGGAGGGCGCGTAGCGCTATCGCATGTCAGCGGGCGGAAGCCTCGCTGACGAGCCAATCGCGAAACGCGACCAGCCTCGGCAACGCCGCACATTCCTTTCGATAGACCACGTAATAGGCGAGCACCGATGGCCGCGCGATGTCTGGAAGCAGCCGGACCAGACGCCCCGCGGCCAGATCGTCGTGCGCGAGAACGCTGCGCGCGAGCGCAATACCGCGTCCATCGATTGCCGCTTGCAACACGGCCGCGGAATTGTTGATCTTCAACGCGGGGCGTGCCTTGATGACTTTCTTGCTGACCGTTTCGAGCCACGCATCCCAGGTGACGAAACCGGTCTGACGATCGACGGAAAGATCGTCGATCAGCGTAAGCCCGGCAAGATCCACCGGAGTGCGCAAGCGTCGATGCTTCGCGAGAAACGCCGGCGAGCAGACGGGAAAAACCTCTTCGTCCATCAGCTTTTCGGCCTCTAATCCTGGCCAGTTGCCAGCGCCGTAACGAACGCCGATATCGATTCCCTGAGTCGCGAAATCCATCAGCTTGAGGCTGGTATCGAGGCGTACATCGGTTTCGGGCCAGGCACTCTGAAAGCGATCGATGCGCGGCAGCAGCCATTTCGCGGCAAACGCCGGACTGACGGTGACCGTCAGCACGCCGACGGCCGAACCTTCCTTGAGCCGCGCGAAGCCGAGATTCAGCCGGTCGAAGCCATCGCGGATATCGGGCAGCGCGCGTAGCGCTACGTCGGTGGGGACGAGGCGCGCGCGGCCGCCGCTGCCTCGATGGAACAGCGGCACACCCAGCCATTCTTCGAGACTGCGCACGAGTTGACCGACAGCCGCCGGCGTCACGTTCAATTCGAGTGCCGCAGCAGAAAAGCTCTGATGACGCGCGCTCGCTTCGAAGGCGCGCAATGCATTCAGGAAAATCGGAGCTGTCATCGGTGTAAAGATTTTCTTTCAATGTCGAACAGAATATCTGATTTGCGAGTGAGGCAGGCGGTAGTCAGAATACTTCCATGATTCGGCACATAACCGGGCACACATGCGTGGGTTCGGTTCCAGTGTCCCATCCTTTTGAGGAGCAATCGTGGGTAATAGTTTTTCTTCCAAAGTCGCAATCGTGACGGGCGGCGGCTCGGGCATCGGCAAAGAAGTGGCCGCCCGTCTCGTGAAAGCAGGTGCCAGCGTGGTCATTGGTGGTCGCGACGAGGCCAAGCTCAAGCAGGCAGCGGCGGATATCGATCCGTCCGGTACGCGAGTCCGTTTCCTTGCGGGCGACATCGCGCGGCCCGCTACGGCAGCGGCGCTGGTGGAACTGGCGACGCAGGCGTTCGGCGGCGTCGACATTCTCGTCAACAACGCGGGCGTGTTCCGCCCCAAGCCCTTCCTCGATATGAACGAGTCCGAGTACGACTGGTTTCTCGATACGATCCTCAAGGGCAAGTTCTTCATGGCGCAGGCCGCGGCGAAAGCGATGCAGCAGCGCGGCGGCGGCGCGATCGTGCAGACGGGTTCGCTCTGGGCCCTGCAGGCCATCGGCGCGACGCCTTCGGCTGCTTACTCGGCGGCGAACGGTGGGGTCCATGCGTTGACGCGCAACCTGGCCATCGAACTGGCGGCGTCGAACATCCGGGTCAATGCCGTGGCGCCCGCCGTCGTGGAAACGCCCGTCTACAACACGTTCATGACGGACGATCAGGTCAAGGAAACCTTGCCGTCGTTCAACGACTTCCACCCGCTAGGTCGCAACGGCCAACCGGCCGACGTCGCCGAGGCGATTCTGTTCCTCGCTTCGCCGAACGCATCGTGGATCACGGGCACCGTTCTTTCCGTCGATGGCGGCGTCATGGCGGGTCGCCACGCCTGATCGCGCGGGGCGCTATCCTGAGGGCATGCGATGCGTGGTGAATGCGGACTTTTCGCCGGGCCTGGCGCTGTCGGATAATGCATCGAGGCCGCACTCACCAACAACAATCGAATGACAGACATCAACGCAGACCCGATAACCGAAGCCGCAGCGTCGCCGCTTTACTCCCACGCGAAGGGCAATATCGCGCGCCTCACCGTCGCGCAGGCGCTCGCCGGCGCGAACTCGACCGTCGTCTACGCAACGGGCGCAATCGTCGGCAACATGCTGGCGCCCAGTCGTGCGCTGGCGACCCTGCCGATTTCGATCTTCGTCGTGGGCATGGCGGCCTGCTCACTGCCCGCCGGCGCTATCGCACAACGTCATGGCCGCCGCGCCGCCTTCCTGACGGGCACGGGACTCGGCGTTCTCGCCGGTTTACTCGCGGCGCTGGCGGCGGTGCTGGCTTCCTTCTGGCTGTTTTGCGTCGCGACGTTCTTTGGCGGTGCGTATGCCGCTGTGGTTCTGTCCTTCCGTTTTGCGGCGGCGGATTGCGTGCCGCCGGAGCGGCGTCCTCGCGCGCTGTCCCTTGTGATGGCGGGCGGCGTGCTCGCGGGAGTGATAGGGCCGCAACTCGTGACGCGCACGATGTATCTGTGGGCACCGTACACGTTTGCCGCGACCTTCGTTGCGCAAGCGGCTGTCGCTGCGTTGTCGGCGCTCATCCTGCTCGGTGTCCGTCTTCCGATGCCGTCGACGTCGGAGGCCGCGGGTGGCCGTCCGCTCGGCGTCATCGCTCGCCAGCCGCGCTTCGTGATCGCCGTGATCTGCGCGGTCGTCTCGTACCTGCTGATGAACTTCCTGATGACGGCGGCGCCGCTGGCCATGCAGATGTGCGGTCTGTCGCAGGCGTCGGCCAATCTCGGCATTCAGTGGCATGTCATCGCGATGTACGCGCCGGGTTTCTTCACCGGCCGGCTGATTACGCGATTCGGCGCGCAAAAGGTGGTCATGGTGGGCCTTGCGCTTACCGCGCTGTCGGCTACCGTCGGCATGCTGGGCGTCGATGTCGCGCATTTCTGGCTGACGCTGATCCTGCTCGGCATAGGCTGGAACTTCGGGTTCGTGGGCGCGTCGGCCCTCGTGCTCGAATGTCATTACCCGGAAGAAAAGGCCCGCGTGCAGTCCCTCAACGACTTCCTCGTGTTCGGGACGATGGCCTTTGGTTCATTCCTGTCGGGCGGGCTGTTGACGGCATATGGATGGGATACCGTGCTTCGGCTTTCATTCGTGCCGCTCGTGCTGGCTGTCGTCGTGCTCGCTGGTTCGTCGGCGGCGCGCAGCCGTGTTACCGCCGAGTGATCGATGCGTCGGCGACTGAATCACGTGTTCCCGGGAGCGAGAGGCACACCGAGTCCGACCTTCACGCTGCTCATGCTCACCAGCGTCTTGAAGCGTTTGACGTTGTTGTTCGAGAAGAACAGTTGCCGCGTAAGCGCGGTGTATTCCTCCATATTGCGCACTGTCAGGACCAGCACGAAGTCCCATTCGCCCGCGACGTAATAGCACTGCTGGATTTCCGGATACTGCGCAAAGCTGCGCTTCATCGAGTCGAGCGTTCCAGTATGGTTAATGGACACTAGTGCTACCGAGTGCATGACTGGCTGCAAGTGCATGCCGCTATTAGGAAAATGTCACGCTAGCAACCCACATTAAGATACGTTCTATCGGCAATACGTCACCCAAAGGTCGGCTTTAACCGTGTAGATGGTCTCGCGCGAGTCCCGCTGGGACGAATCATTCGGGTACATACGTTTGAGCGTACCCGATATCTGCTGAGGCGACCATTTCCAGTCCAGCAAGGTGAGGACGATGCGCCATGTAACCGCTTGCGGATCGAGCTTCGCGGGGCGTCGGGCAGTGGCACGTCGTGCGACGCTTAGTGCCTGGGCCGGCATTGATGCATAGTGCTCAGGCCCACAGTTGCGAGCCAGCTCGCGGCTCACAGTTGAAGATGAGCGTCGAGGTATGCGGGCCATGGCACGTATGCTTGACCCCTGCTGACGCAGGCTGGCGATCGTCAGCCTCTCTTCAGGCTGGAGTTGTTGGTATCGTTTTTCCATGGCAACACCGCAAACGAGTCAAGGTGTTGCACTTCAAACTTGAAAACTCGTCTCTAGAATTTCCGCTTCTTCAGCGTATAGGCGAACAACGCATATTGAATGTAAGGAAGCGCCGCAAAGCCTCTCGTTCGACAGTCAGGCCGTACATGCGGGAAATCTGGTTGACGCCACGACGGGAGCAATTCGCACGCCGATCGTCATGGCAAACTCGTACAGATTGCCTGATGATCCGTCCGCACTCGACTGGTCAGATTCTCAAACGCTCTTCTACACGCGGAACCTCGGCTTCAACCAGCTTTGTCTCGAGCGCAAGCTTGCGGCACTGGAAAACGGTGAGGAGGCCGTTGTTTTTGGAACCGGCGTGGCGGCGCTGCATGCGGTCTTCTTCACATTCCTGAAGAGCGGCGATCATGTTGTTGTGAGCGATGTGACGTATGAGGCCGTCTGGCGCCTTTTCAGTGAACTGCTTCCGCAACGGTACGGTATCGAGGCGACCTTTGTGGACATCAGCGATCTCGCTGCCGTACGCGCAGCCATACGCCCGAACACAAAGCTGATTCATGCCGAGACGATTGCGAATCCGACTACAAAGGTGGCGGATGTCGAAGCACACCTATCACAGCGCTCATCGGGGCACTTCCTCGTTTGATGCGGACGTCAAGTCGAAACGCTGCTTCTGTGCAGCGTCGGTGAGGGTGAGCGCCCGATGGTGAGGTGCATCGGGCGCGTTGCACGGTGCGCGGTCCGTATCAGGTTAATCGACCGACAACGGCGACGGGGTCCCCGAGCACATCCATATTGGGCGAGACGCCGAGACCCGGCTGAGCCGAGACCGACATATAGCCATCGTGCAGTTCCGGGCCGCCCGAAGCGACCGTGAGACTGTGGTACTCATGGAACGCCGACGACTGGAAGTGAAAACCGGAGGGCGTCGAGTGCGCGAGATGGCAAAGGGCGGCCGTCGCAATCTCTGCTCCCCACGAGTCTTCGATGGTGAGCGAAATGCCCATCGTCACCGCGAGATCCCGGAACTGCCTGGCCTTCGTCAGACCGCCTACACGGCTTATCTTGAGATTGACGACATCCATCGCTCGATCCTGACAGCCACGCATCAACAAGCGAATGTCTTCCATGCATTCATCGAGGATCATTGGATGATCCGTATGGTTCCTGACCGTGAGGCACTCCTCATAGCTCGGGCACGGCTGTTCGATGTAGATATCGATGTCCCGAATGGCTTTGACAACGCGTAGCGCCTCGTGTTGCCGCCACCCGGTGTTCGCATCTGCCGCCAGGACATTGCCGGGGCGCAGTTCAGCAGACACCTTGCGAATGCGCTCGATATCCGAATCTGCGCCCGCACCGACCTTCATCTGAAACTGTTTGAAGCCCTGGTTTTGATACTCGCGGATTTTTTTTGCCATCGCATCGGGGTCTTGCCGGCTCACCACCTTGAAGAGTCTGA
This sequence comes from Paraburkholderia sabiae, assembly GCF_030412785.1. Lineage (NCBI taxonomy): Bacteria > Pseudomonadati > Pseudomonadota > Betaproteobacteria > Burkholderiales > Burkholderiaceae > Paraburkholderia > Paraburkholderia sabiae. The sequence goes on along the minus strand of NZ_CP125296.1, from coordinate 1,577,712 downwards.
CTGCATCCTGCAGACGCCCGCCGAGCAGGTTGTAGACCGGCTGACTGGTCGCCTTGCCCAGGATATCCCAGCAGGCCATATCCAACGCTGACTTCACATACGGATGGCCTTTGAGAAGCTCGTCCATGCGGAAATTGATCCGGCCGATCTGGCAGGGGTCTTCGCCGATCAGACCTTCGGCAATCTTGACGAGGCCCGCGCGAGCGCCCTCGGCATAGGCGGGCAGGTAGGACGGTCCGAGAGGGCAAATCTCGCCGACACCGGAGAGTCCAGAGTCCGTTTCGACGACGATCACGGTCGAGTCGAACCACGCAAACGAAAACGTGGACCAGCTATAGGAACCCTCTTTGAGGGGCAGGTCCACCTGGTAGAGAGAAATTTTCGTGATCTTCAAGATGGCGCCTCCGTGCCGTTTGCGTGCCGATGTTGAAAACTATAATTGCCCAGGTTCTAAAAAAATTGTATGTTTCGGACAATCGGCGGCACGGCAAGGGAGGCGATAAATGCGGGGCGATTACTCTTTTCTGCGGCCGGGCAAGTCTGCGCCGGAGGTGGAGGCGCCGCTCAGAATCGGCATCGCGCCGACGCCGGACTTCACCCTGATGTCGCTTTCGTGCTTCGTCGAGTTTCTGCGACTGTCGGCCGATGAGGCGGATTTCAGCAGGCAAATCTACTGCTCATGGGATCTCCTGTCTCACGAGATGGCGCCCATCCGCTCGAGCTGCGGTTTCCCGATGCTGCCGACCAGACTCTTCGGCGACCCGACTGCCTATGACTACGTTGTGGTGCATGGCGGGTTGCTCCATAGTGCCGCGCCAATCCCCGACGAGCTCTACCGATTCGTACAATCCTGCGTGGAAGCGCGCGTCCCCGTCATCGGGCTATGCACCGGTCAATTCATTCTTGCCGAACTGGGATATCTGGCCGGAAAACGATGTGCTGTTCACTTCTCACTCGCGCATGCGATGCAGAGCAACTTTCCGGATGTCATCGCTGTGACGGACGCGCCTGTCGTCGTGGATGGTGGATTCATCACATGCCCCGGCGGTCTTGCGGCGATCAACCTTGCGATGCACCTGGTGACGACCAGCTGCGGTAATACGCGATCGCACAAGGCGCTTCACTATCTGATGGCCGACCGAGGATTCGAAGAAATTCAGGCCATGAAGGACGACTCGGAGATCGGTCTGCATTGCCCGGACCGGCGGGTCGTGAATGCAGTCGGGCTGATGAGGCAACGAACATTTGAGCCAGGCTCCATTGCCGGCATCGCGCAAGCGATCGGCACGACCGAGCGCGAGCTTACCCGCCTTTTCAGAAAGCATCTGCGTGTCGCCCCCCTTCAGTACTGGAGGGGCATGCGCCTGAACGCAGCGAAATGGATGGTGATAAACAGCGATCGGTCGATTACGCAGATCGCGTACGAGTGCGGCTTTACAGACAGCTCGCATCTCATACATTGGTTCAAACGCGAATTCAACGTCACGCCCTCGAAGCTGAGAAGACTTCAGTCAGACTTTGGCGTCCACTAAGCCGGCTTTGTCGCGCGAGCGCTTGCACATGCATCGGCATGGGCAGTCCTGCTGTTGCTGGCGATCATCGCCCACGTCAGCATCCGCAAGGTTGCGTCGTCGGCGTATCGCGCATGGCGCCCAGTGTCCGCGGCAGACACGGAGGTGTCCTCACGCCTCGACCGGATGTCGGCGAGACTGAGAAAACTGTCCTCCCGCAGGCAAGCGGTCAATCGTCTGCTGGGGGCGAACTGAGCCAAGAGCGTCAGCCAGATGTCGGCCAGAAGGAGAGCTTTATTTAATGCGTCGCCATGACATTGAACCGGCTGAACCGGCTGCTCCACTCGCAAGCGGCCACTCGATCGCCCTCAGCCGACGTCGTGACATTGACCAAAGCAGTCTTCCTGGCTATCCGCTCACAGGGTTTGCTGCAGTCTGACTCAGGCGCTGCTACTTGAAGACGGTCCGTTGGGATACGAGAATAGCGTCGTTGTCTCACGTGATCTCGGGCAAGTCCTTGCTTCGGACTCTGTCCCGATCCCTTCAGTCCGGTCGACATAATCATGGCGCCTCAATTCGAAATCAGCGAAACCCTGGTCGGCGCACTTTCGCTGCGCGCCATCAAGTCATTTCTCGCGGCCGCAAAGTTCAGCAGTTTTACGGGGGCTGCCAATGCACTCAGCGTGACCCCCGCAGCCGTCAGCAAGCAGGTTCGGGAGCTTGAGGACTACCTCGGGACGGCGCTGTTTGTTCGCTCGGGCAGAACCGTCGCACTGACGGCCGATGGCGAGATGTTCAAGGATGCCGCCCAGCTTTCGCTGATCAATATTCATCAGGCCGCCGAACGCCTGCGCAAGAGAATTCCCGCCAGGCAGACCCTGATCGTGTGCTGTTCGCCGGCGTTTTCGGCGCTGTGGCTCCATAGGCGGCTGCCCGAATTCCTTCAGGACGCGCCGGATATCGAACTCACCGTACTGGCCACGCAGAATTTCATCTCGATGGAAGCAGGCGTGCAGCCGGACGTGTACATCGCGAAACTGGCCAGCTTGCGCGAGGGATACGACAGTGAGCACCTGTTCGACGACGAGGTCTATCCGGTTTGCACTCCGCAGTATCTGCAGCGACATGGCCCGATCTCGGCACCCGAAGGGTTGCTCGACATGTCGTTGCTGGATCTCAGCGCCTACGGTCGCTCGCAGATTTCCGAGCATATCGACTGGAAGGTCTGGCTGGCGCTGCATGACGTGGATACCAGCTGGCGCGCCGATATCCCGCGGCAGCTATTCACCAGCAACGACTATCCGGCCATCGTGCAGCTGGCCCTCGCGCATCAGGGCGTGACCCTGGGCTGGCATCATCTCGTCGGGCATCTGGTCGACAGCGGCGACCTCGTGCGTCCGCTGCCGCACAAGACCATCATGAGGAATCGCGGCCATTACCTCTCCGTGCGTAGAGACAAGGCGGACGCCAGCGTGTGCAAGCGATTCTGCCAGTGGATCAGGCAGCAACTCGCCGTGCAATCGTCAACCAAAAGTTGAAGGAATACCGTAGGAAATGTCGCTTACGTTTGCGGCGAAACCGGCATAGATTTCTCTTCACGCCGCACAGGGGCGGCGGTACGTGAAAGGAAATCAGCACATGGGTTTCAAGCGAAGCATCCATGCGGTGGAGACCCATTCGGGTATTCCCATGCGCGTCGTGACGGGCGGCATCCCGCATATTCCCGGCGACACCGTCCAGGCCAAGATGAAATGGCTGGAGGCCAATGACGACGGACTGCGCAAGCTGCTGCTGCGCGAACCGCGCGGCTACCCGGCCCACTGTTGCAACATCGTCGTGCCGCCCTGTCACCCAGAGGCGGACGCCGGTTACATCATTCTGGAGCAGGTCGAATACCCGATGATGTCGGGCGGCAACACCATCTCCGTGGCCACCGTGCTGCTGGAAATGGGCATGCTGCCGATGCGGGAGCCGGTGACTGAGCTGACGCTGGAAGCGCCGGCCGGCCTTATCCGCATCACTGCCGAGTGCAAGGACGGCAAGGTCAAGAGCGTGAAGTTCAGGAACGTACCGGCGTTTGCCGCGCATCTGGATGCCGTCATCGACGTGCCGCATCTGGGCAAGGTGCGCGTGGATGTCGGCTGGGGCGGCATGTTCTACGCGATTGCCGACGTGCGCCAGTTTCCGGGACTCGAACTGAAGCCCGAACATGGCAAGGAGATCGCGCGGGTCTCGGCCATGATCCGGCAGGCCGCCATCGAGCAGTTGCCAGTTGCGCACCCCGATTATCCGGGCGTTGGCATCACGATTTCCCAGCTCTCCGGCCCTACAGACGACCCGCGGGCTGACTGGAAGAACGCGGTCACTATGCCCACCGGTCCGCTCTCGTGGGACGATCCGGCCACCTGGACGGGCGCGATCGACCGTTGCCCCTGCGGAACCGGCACCTGCGCCAAGATGGCCGTGTTGCACGCCAAGGGCGAGCTGCCACTGAACGAGGATTTCCGGCACCAGGGCATCCTGGGTACGGTCTTTACTGGCCGCCTGGAGAAGACGACCCGCATCGGCGAGCGAGCGGCCGTGGTGCCGACGCTGGCCGGCACCAGCTGGATCCATGGTTTTCACACCATCGTGCTGGATCACGATGACCCCTTTCCCGAGGGGTACACCCTTGGGGACATCTGGCCAAAACAGTAGGGGCGGTACGTATGCAGATCATTTCCGCGCAACAGATCCAGTCGGTACTCGACTGGTGCGGCGTTCTCGACGCGTTGCACCGCGGGCACGCGGGTACCCGGCCGAGCGGCGGCGGCTACTTCATCGGGGATTCGAGCTTCGGCCTGTTCAGCCGGGGTGTGATCCTGCCGGGCAGGGGTGCCGGGGTCAAGATCGCGTCGATCCATCCGGCCAATGGCGCTGCCGTCCCGCCGCTGCCGTCGGAGCAGGCCGCATTTCTGGTCCTGGACGAGCGCACCAAGGGGCTCGTCGCGATGCTGGACGGCCCCGAAATCACGCGATGGAAAACCGCCGCCGATTCCGCGCTAGCGGCCCGCATGCTGTGCAGCGAGCACAGTGAGGTCCTGCTCGTGCTGGGCGCGGGCCCGGTTGCGCGGTCTTTGACGGACGCATATCTGCACATCCGGCCCTCCATCCGAGAGGTGTTGTTATGGAATCGCACACCGTCGAGGCTGGAAGCCGCGCGCTCGGCGCTCGACGCAAGAAACATCCGTGTCAGCATTGTCGAGGACCTCGATGCCGCGGTCGCCCGCGCAGACATCATCACGGCCGCCACCAGCGCATCCACACCCGTGATCCGGGGCGAGTGCATTCGCCCCGGTACCCACGTCGATCTGGTGGGCGGATACCGAGCCGACATGCAGGAGGCCGATTGCGATGTGTTCCGTGGTGCGCGGATCTTCGTGGACGACCGCCAGAATGCCGTTCAGTCGGGGGATATTCAGAACCCGCTAAAAGCGGGCGTGATTCGGGAGAGTGATATCGAAGGCGATCTGTTCGATCTGTGCCGGATGCCGACGTTCCATCGTTCGGCCGGGGACCGCACGGTTTATAAGAATGCAGGCGGTGCGCACCTGGATCTGATCGTCAGCCAGTATGTGGTCGAGCAATTGAAATCACGCTAATCAGCAGGTTCTAGTGTGTTGCATCGACCGGTTGAATCCACCGTCGGCTTCGGTCCGTCGCCGTTCGGATACGGGTTAGAGTCCCGGTGGGTGTGGTTGTAGCGCATTGCCTTTTTGTGCGTCGTCGACCAGCATGATACGAAGCGCCTTTTGCACGATTGTCGCTTCAACATGGCGCAGCAGGATCGCCGCGCCGGTCGATCACGAACAGCCGGTCTTCAACCAGATTGCGCTCGTCGACGGCAGGGAAGCGCTCGACGAAATCCCAGTAGTGAAACCAGCTGACGCAGAAACGATATCCGGCCATGACGTTTGCGCGCATCAGTGCGAAAACATCCGTACAGATGCCGACAAGCGTCGCGGACGTCAGCAGATCGACAAAGCCCGAGAATGCGGCCAACGTGAAGTTCGGCAAGAGCACGATATCGAAGCGCAGGGGAGGTGAGGAGGATGTGTTGAAATCAGAAATGCCGTTCAAGATTGCACTGGCCGCGCGGAGCGCATTGATAGGGATTGCGCGCACTAGCGTATTGATAGTGCGCAACTGCGCACATTCGCGAGAAGGCAACTAATGCGAATATCCGGCCGCTGTTTCCGACAGGTTTTTTCCTTTGGTTTCGAGTCGCCCGATCAATGGCGGCTGGAGTGACGCGGCATGAGTCTCTCGCGGATGGGCGCTACGAGACGTAGACCGTCAAAAGCGCCCACGCTAACGCATCAGCAGTGACATCGAGTTGCTCAACTGCGTCGCCAGCGACTTTTCCCAAGCAGTTGAGGTGTTGGCGCGGCAAAGTTTCTCTTCCCAGGCAAAGGTCGACATGATGGCCTTCGACGTCAGCCAACGGATCGGTTCGGGTTCCCATGAGCGAAGGACCGCTCGCGGCGAAGTCCGATCGAAAACCCATGGCATCTGCGTCCGGTCCGTCTCCTGTCCCAGGATAAGATCGGCGAGCGTCCGCGCGAACAGATGAGACGGTCCAACACCTTGACCGCCGTATCCGCCGGCCATGCCGATGCCCGCGGACCTGTCGAAGACGACGTGCGGGGCGAAGCCTCGTGCCATGCCGAGCGATCCTCCCCAACCGTGGGTGATCCGTACTCCCTTGAGCATTGGGAAGAGGTCGTGGAGAAGTTCCTCGCGCAACCGGAATTCGGGCGCGCTGAGGTTGAATTCGCTGCGGGGCTTTCCTCCGAAAACATAACCGCCACGTGCGCCAAAAATCATCCGGCCATCGCGCGAGCGTTGTCCATAACTGATCATTCTGCTGCCGTCGCAAAACGCCGGTCGCTTCGCTAGCCCGATCTCGTCCCACTTCTCGTCGCTCAGAGGTTCCGTGGCAATGATGAGACTCTGAACGGGGATAACGTACCGTCCAAAGTTGGGAACCGTAGTGGAGTAGCCCTCCATCGCGGGCACAACGAAATTTGCCCTGACCGACCCGGATGCCGTCTTCACCAGACCTGGACTGATCGACGTAACTCTGCTCTGCTCGTAGATCTCCACGCCCTGACGTTCGACAGCGTTTGCGAGACCGCGCACCATTTTCGCGGGATTGATCGTTGCGCAATGGCGCTTGAAAATGCCGCCATATCCGTCTCTCAGATGCACCATGTCGGCAAGCGATCGCTTGTCGAGCCAGTAGCAATCCTCCTCCGTGTGACCCGCGGCATACAGCTGCTTGAGGACATCGCGTTGGCGCTGGATCTGCTCGGGGAATCGTGCGGCGCCATAGATGACGCCGCCTTTATGAAAGTCCGCGTCGATCGACTCGTCGGCGAGCACCTGCCCTACGGGCATCTGATGGACCAGTTCTGGTCGCCGCTGACGAATACACTCGAAGCACCCTATGGCGGATCCCTCGAAAATCGCATGCGCTTTTCATTTGACGTGCTGCGCGCCATCCGCGAGCGCGTGGGCGAGCGTTTTCTGGTTGGCATCCGATATGTCGCGGACGAGACGTTAGCTGGAGGAATTTCGGCGGAAGAGGGCGTCGAAATCTCGAAGCGCCTGAAGAATAGCGGGCTCGTGGACTTCCTGAACGTTATCCGTGGTCACGTCGACACGGATTCCGGTCTCGCAGACATGATTCCACTCATGGGCATGAAGAGCGCGGCGCACCTCGAATTCGCGGGTGAGATTCGCAAGACGACTGACTTCCCCACGTTCCACGCGGGTCGGATTCAGGACGTGGCGACGGCACGCTATGCCATCGAAGCCGGTAAGGTCGACATGGTTGGGATGACACGCGCTCATATGGCAGACCCGCATATCGTCCGCAAGATCATCGAGCGACGGGAAGAGGAAATTCGTCCGTGCGTCGGCGCTACTTACTGTCTCGATCGGATCTATCAAGGTGGTGCTGCCTTTTGCATCCACAACGCTGCGACGGGTCGCGAAGAGACCATGCCGCACATCATCAGGATGGCTGGGAAGAAGCGCAAGATTGTGATCGTCGGGGCGGGGCCGGGGGGACTCGAAGCAGCTCGGATCGCCGGCGAACGTGGGCACGATGTGCGGGTGTTCGAGGCCATGCATGTTCCGGGCGGCCAAATCCGTCTTACGGCACAGAACCCGCGACGCAAGGAGATGATTGGCATCGTTGACTGGAGAATGTCGCAATGCGAACGGCTCGGTGTTAACTTCTCGTTCAATACATGGGCCGACGTCGATACGGTCACCGCAGAGAACCCGGATGTCGTGATCGTCGCGACGGGGGGTATGCCAGACACCGAGGTGCTGTCGGAAGGAAACGAGCACGTCGTGTCATCGTGGGACATCATTTCTGGCGATGTGAAGCCGGGCAAGAACGTACTCATCTTCGACGACGCGGGAGATCACGCGGCGCTCCAGGCAGCGGAGACCATCGCGCAAACGGGAGCGAAGGTCGAGATCGTGACGCCGGACCGCGCGTTTGCGCCGGAAGTGATGGGGATGAACCTGGTTCCCTACATGCGTGCGCTGCAGAAGCTCGACGCAACGTTCACGGTGACCTATCGCCTGGAGTCGGTTCGACGTGACGGGACTGAACTCGTGGCGACCTTCGGTAGCGACTATGGCGGTGTGCACAAGGAGAAGCGCTACGATCAGGTGGTCGTGAATCACGGCATAGTTCCGATGGACGAGTTGTACTTTGAATTGCGTCCTCTCTCCACGAACGGTGGCGAAGTCAATTACGAACAGCTTCTGGAAGGCAAGCCGCAAACCGTCGAGCGCAACCCGGGCGGAAGGTTCAAGCTTTTCAGAATTGGCGACGCCGTCTCTTCGCGCAACACACATGCGGCGATCTATGACGCGCTGCGGATCATGAAAGATATTTGACCACGCAGAACGATACATTCGTCTGCCGTAGCCAACTCATAACGGCGTTCAATCCTCAACATAAGTTCTTCTCAAGCATTTCGGCCGATGACGGCATCGCCGCTAGTCTGCATGCAGTCTCGCCGGTTTTCGCGCTGGAGCATTAGCGATGGTGACTGATGGCGACTTTGGTCCACCATCTATGGAGTTGAAGATGAAGCCCGTTGTAAAGTTGGGATTGCTCGCGGCGTCTGTGTTTAGCGTTTCGGCGATGGCGTCACAGATCACCTTTGTTTCCTGGGGTGGTAACTACCAGGATGCACAGGAAAAGACTGCCGCGAAGCCCTTTATGTCGAAAGCCGGTATTCAGGTCAGAAGCGATTCATACAACGGCGGAATCGCACAGATTCGCAGTCAGGTGCAAACGAACAACGTGTCATGGGATGTCGTCGACATGCAACTCGCCGACATCACGCGAGCGTGCGACGAAGGTCTGCTCGAGAAGATCAATCCTGCCAGTCTGGTTCCCGCGCCCAACGGCACGCCGGCGAAGAATGACTATGTCGCCAACGGCGTCTCCGAATGCATGGCAGGCAATATCGCGTGGTCGTCACTGATCACTTACAACAAGGACAAGTTCAAGGGATCCGAGCCCGCGAAAGTCGCCGACTTCTTCGATCTGAAGAAGTACCCGGGCAAACGCGGGCTGCGCAAGTCGCCTGAGGGAGCGCTGGAGTGGGCGCTCCTCGCGGACGGCGTTGCTCCAGCGGACGTGTATAAAGTTTTGGGCACACCTGCCGGAGTGGATCGGGCTTTCCGAAAGCTCAATACGATCAAGTCGTCGATCGTCTGGTGGGAGACCGGTTCCCAGCCCGCTCAGTTACTCGCCGACGGCGAGGTGACGATGTCCAGCGCGTACAACGGCCGGATCTACGCGGCGATGATGCAGGACAAAAAGCCGTTCGCGTTCATCTGGGATGGTCAGGTCAAGTACATCGAGGGCTACGCCATCGTGAAGGGAACGAAAAACCTGCAAGCAGCCCAGGACTTCGTCAAGTTCGCCACTGAACCGGCCGTGCTCGCCAGGCTGGCGCCCCTGACGGCAAACGGTCCGGTCAGAAGCTCTGCAGTCGCGATGGTCGATCCGAAGGTGCTGCCCTATCTTCCCACTGCACCAGTTAACCAGAAGGGTGCCGTCGATTCTGACGTAGCATTCTGGGCGGACCACGCCGACGATCTCAATCAGAAGTTCGCGGTGTGGTTAGGGCAGAAGTAACTCGGCGTGGTCGTTAAAAGAACGTTCGCTTGCCTGCTCAACCGGGTCGCAAGCGAACGTTCAATCTACGGTGAGAGCGGTCTAATGAAAGCCCTTCAGCCACTCCAGCACACCGTCGAGTGCGCGCGGGTAGAGATCGAATGCGCTGGCAGACGACAGTTCGACGAGCACCTTTTCGTTCATGCCGCCCGGCGTGATCGAGTGCTTGATAAGTTCAGGAAACGAATAGTCCGTGTGTTCGGCGCGGTGCGCCATTCCTGCACAGTATGAGGACAGGAACGTGCGCGCTTTTTCAGGTGGCAGACCCTTGCCGATGAGCCAGTCCGCCTGACTTTGCATGAATGCAAAATAGCTGGCCATTGTCGCAGTGGCGGTATGCAGGCAGTCGAACTGATCTTCGCTTTCCACCTCGACGGCCGTTCCCACGCTGGAAAATAGCAGGCGCGCAACGTCGTCAGGTGGATAGACCGCCGTCGTGCCAATGCCCTGTTCGACGGCTGGCAAAGGAACCGCGCGGGTGATCGCAACTGCGTCAGGGATCAGCTTCGACAGCTCGTCCGTCCGTAAGCCGGGAATGAAGCTCATGACCCTGTGCGTCGGAGCGAAAGTAAGTTCACGAATGACGGCGCGCGCTATCGTAGGAAGAACCGCGAGGCAGACCACGTCCGAGGTGTCTAGCACCTGCTGATTTGATTCGCAAACGCGCACCTTCGGATGCAGCGCCGCGAGGTCGTTCGCGATCCGGGCTGTCCTGTTGGACAGAGCGATAGCTTCGACTTCCGCTTCCATCTTTAGAAGTCCGGTCACGATCGCACGGGTGATGCCGCCGGTACCAACAAAGCCAAGCCTCATTTTGGACTACCTCCTCACTGGGTCTGTTTGTTCGACGGAACAGTCCTCGATGTTCCGGAATACTTCCCGCCAGAACCGTCGAGTCGATCCCGCTGAGAAGTGGAGTATCCGCTGCAGAGTTGCTGGTGCCGAAGCTCATGAGGCGCGCTTATATATAGGGCAAGCAGTGCTTGGAGTCCCGTTGTCCCCGCGCAGGCGAGCTATGTTGTTCGTGGCTTCGTATATGCGTCTGGAAGCGCTAACGCCAGATCAGGAAGGGGGAACTATGGAATGCAAAGGCGCGGTCTTCCGCGGTAAGTCAGCGGTGATGGTGGTGACGCCTCACACCGGGACGGTGGTTCCTTCGGACCTCCTTGTTCATCCCGCGTGGGAAGCCGTCGCGGGCAGACTTTCGGACCCGGGCGGGAAGATCCTCGCGACGACTGCGCGCGAAAGCGAGATTACGAGCATATCCGCGACGCTTCACCCGTGCGTAATCGATCTGAACGTGGCGGCGAACAACACCGCGTTGTCTGAGCGATTGAACCGCCTGGGACTTTGTCGTACGCACACGTCACGAGGGGAAGCGCTCTATTTGCCCGGATTGGAGCCCCGCGACGCGGATGTGCAATGTCGGATCGAAGAGTACTGGAAGCCGTTCCATGCGGCGGTTCTGGAGGAATTGATCCGGCTACGCAGCATACACAACCACGTTCTGGTGCTGGTACCGCATGCTGGCGCGTGGTTATCTCCGTATCGGGATCAGATGGAGGCCGCCGACTGCAATTTCAGCACCAATCATGGAGCATCCAGCGAGAGGCTCATTGTGAGCGCGATCACCCAGGCGTCGCAGGCGCTGGACCGTTCGTGGGTGGTGAATGGAAAGATGATCGATACGTTCGCGGCCCAGCGCTATGGCCGGCCGGAGCGCGGTGTTCACGTGATCGAACTGGAGGTTGGCGGTCGCTGGCGGCGGGCAATAGAGGCTGCGACGGGAGACTCGGGCGACTCGGGTGACTCGGGTGACGAGGCCCGACCTGATACGGATATGGCGAAAATTCTGTGCGCTGCCGAGCAGGCAGTTGAGAGCCTTCCCGCAACGAGCGTCGCCGGCGACCTGATGCGGGAGCTTCGTGACTCTTGTCTGGAATAAGGGTTGCTGAAGACCCGCGGTCGCTTTCAATCAGGAAGCCGACGTCGATTTACTCTTCTTCGGAAACGAAAATATCCTCCGGTCGCAGCGCGAGCGCCTTGGCGATGTCTCGCGAGACCTGCCTTTCGAAGGATCGCTTCAGCAGATCATAAAGATCGGCCGGCAGATGTCCCAATTCATTCTCGCGATGTGCAAGGAAGAACGATCTGCTCAGAGGTTGATACGGGCGTCCCTGCCGGGAAAAGGCGGTCAGTGGCACGACGCGGATTTCGGGGAGATAGTGGCGGGACTGCCAGAGACACAAGGGCGTCGTGAGCGCGAATCCCAGCCCTGCGGCAACCAGACTCAGCATGGGATCCGTCGCGTCGAATTCGCACGTGCGATCGATGTCTTCGCCGTGTGACGCCAGATAAGCATCGACATGCTGGCCGATGACGGAGCGCGAGCTATAGCGGATGAACTGCAGATGACGGCTCAACTCGGCAAGGGTCGTGAGCCGGTCGATTTCAAAGCTCCTGGGCAAGACGGCGACGTACGGCTCCGTAAAAAGCTTTTGCCGCTTGATTCCGGCAGCGTTTGAGAAGCTGGTCGTCGTGACTGCCATGTCGACCTGTCTGGCCTCCAGTTGTGCGTCCAGTGTGGGTGTGATGCCCGACCACAACCGGATCTGGTGCGAGGTGCCGGACAGTGCACGGATGATGATGGGGCCGATGGTTGCGGCGAACGAGTCGACACAGCCAAGGCGCACGACGACGCGCTTTGCGCGAGTGACATTCCGAACGCTCTCGACCATCTGGTCCGCGCCCTGCAGGAGGACAGTCGCGTGTTCGAACAGACGTTGCCCGGCGGCCGTTGGGCGCGCCGGTCGGGTGGCGCGATCGAGAAGACTCGTGTCCAGTATCGATTCCAGAGCCTTGATGCGCAGAGAAACGCCCGCCTGCGAGATGGCGAGCCGGCTGGCGGCGTCAGAGATGGACCCGGCTTCGACAACGGCTACCCAGCTCGCGAGGAGCCCCCAATCCGGGAATTGCTCGGGAACGCTCTCTTTCGTAGTCGTCATGATGTTCGCCTGCCAGAAGTTTTTCGTCGGGTACACGCACGGCGTTCAGTGATTCGTGCCTGAGTGGCACAACATGCTCGCCTTCCATCCGCGATTGGTCGCATGGTCGATGACAGCGTGGAATACACCGAGAACTTCACTGATGCTCATGGTCGCGGCCACCCGGTGTTCGATCCACAATCCGTGCACCAGCGCCATCGCTTGCATCGCGTAGATGGTGGCCATCATCTGGTCGCAGCCGGCTTTGCGCAGATCCCAGATGAAGTTGGAGCGCAGCCGTCTCGAGAACGCGGTGCAAAGCCGCTGTACGTCCTTGTCGTAGGCCGATGAACTCCACATGTGAGGCCATACGTTCGCAGCACCCGGACTCATCACTTCGTCGCTGAAGCACATGTCGGCGGTGAACTTCATGCGTTCGACAGGATCGACGATGCCTCGACGTCCTGCCGTGAGCTGTTCCCGCACTCTTCGAATCAGGTAGACAAACGTCTTGTAGACGAGATTGCTCTTGTTCTCGAAGTGATGATGGACGAGCCCCACGGAAACGCCCGCGTGCTCGCTGACCTTTCTGATCGTGAGGTGTTCGAGCCCGACGTGGCCCACAACCTCGAGCGTCGAGTCGATCAACCGGTAACGCATCCCTTCGTACTGACTCGGGTCGTCCTTCCGGCTCTCGATCTCGGTGCCTCCTGGCTTCTGCGCTTGCATATCCCGCGTCCACAGGTGATTGAACGAAGTGTCGCGCGTGGTCTGAACATTTGTTCATTTGATCGTGACTGCTGCATCCTGACCGTACGCGCCGATCTGTTGAACAATTGTTCACGAAAAAAAGCCGGATTCAAGTAAGTAAAAACCCTGAAATCAATCAGGCTCGCCCTGAAAAATAAGCTGGGAAGCGGCTTTGAAAATGTTTTTTGATCAGTGTTAATGCGGATATATAGTCGCTGTGACACGACATATCCTGAACAAACGTTCAAACATGTGTGTCCGTTCACGAGGGGTCTGACCTGACTCAGTGAGGGGGTGACTGAACCGACGATCAGTTTCAATCGTCGTGGCGGCGCGCGTGATGCTCGATGTTTTTCATAACGACGGGCGAAAACAAAACATAACCATCGATTGAGCAGTAAGCCGGATTTCCTTTGAGGACTACGCTGGGCAGTGAGGTAAAGCGTCGAGGGATCAGATGGCCGACAGCTGATCGCGGTCAGCCCGGCACTTCCCGCAGTCCGTCCAAATCGTTTTTTTGTTAAGGAGTTAGCGTGATTTCAGGCCCACAATTTCCGTTGCCGGCGAATGAAACCGAAGTGAGCTTCCGGCCCGGCACTGCTGCCGCGGCAGAGCTTGCGAAAGCGCTGGAGCAGCGCGACGTAGTCGACATTCCGACGGTGATCGGCGGGAAGCGCTACTTCTCGAACGACACCGTCGAAGTGCGCGCCCCGCACGACACCCAGCGTGTGCTTGCGCGCATTCATCGTCCGACCGAAAGCCAGATCGCCGAAGCGATCAAGAGCTCGGCTTCCGTTGCGAAGGACTGGGCCAGCCTGACGCACGCCAGCCGCGCTACGATTCTCCATCGGGCCGCGGACATCGTGGCGACCCGTTCGCGTATGCGGATCAACGCTGCGACGATGCTCGGCCAAAGCAAGACGATCGATCAGGCCGAGCCCGACAGCGCGTGCGAACTGATCGATTTCCTGCGCTTCAACGCCTACAACGCTCAACGCGTGTATGCCGAGCAGCCGATGTCGGTGCCCACGGCTGTCAATCGCGCCGACTGGCGCCCGCTGGAAGGCTTTGTGTATGCCGTATCGCCGTTCAACTTCACGGCGATCGGTGGCAACCTGACGACGGCCCCGGCCATCATGGGCAATACGGTTCTCTGGAAGCCGTCGGAGAAGTCGGCGCTCGCGAACTGGATTTTCTACGAAGCACTGGAAGAAGCCGGCCTTCCGCCGGGCGTCATCAATTTCGTTCCCGGCGATGCCGAACTGACCACGCGTGTTGCACTGTCTTCGCCGGACCTGGCAGGCATCCACTTCACGGGTTCGTCAGCCGTGTTCCAGTCGCTGTGGAAAGGCGTTGCGTCGAAGGTCGACAGCTTCCGCACCATTCCGCGACTCGTCGGCGAGACGGGCGGCAAGGACTTCGTTCTGGCTCATCCGTCGGCCAATGCATCGGAAGTCGCCATCGCATTGATCCGCGGCGCGTTCGAGTATCAAGGCCAGAAGTGCAGCGCCGCGTCACGTGCCTATATTCCGCGCAACCTCTGGGCAGCCGTGAGCCAGGAAATGCGTGACCGTCTCGCGCAACTGAAGGTCGGCGATGTCGCGCAGTCGGACACGTTCATGGGCGCGGTGATCTCGCAGGCGTCGCATCAGAAACTGACGCGGGTGCTGGCGGCGGCGCGCGAAGATTCGGGCGTCAAGGTCGTGTCGGGCGGAAAGACGTGGTCGGACCCGGGTTATTTCGTCGAGCCGACGGTACTGGAAGTGAGCGACCCGCATCACGCGTTGTTGAAGGAAGAACTCTTCGGCCCCGTCCTTTCGGTCTTCGTGTACGACGACGCGAACTGGGAAGAGACGCTGCAACTGATCGATTCGACGAGCCCCTATGCATTGACGGGTTCGATCTTCTGCACCGATCGCTTCGCGCTGCATCGCGCAGAAGCAGCGTTGATCAACGCAGCAGGCAACCTCTATCTGAACGACAAGCCCACGGGTGCCATGATCGGTCAGCAACCGTTCGGCGGCGGTCGCGCCAGCGGCACAAACGACAAGGCAGGTTCCTACCTCAATCTGCTGCGTTGGGCGTCCCCGCGCGTGGTGAAGGAAACGTATCTGCCCCCGCGCGACTGGCAGTTCGGCGCTTAACCCTGATTCCGGCTTCTCCTGAGGAAATGTCATGTCCACCATTGTCTCTTTCAAGAATGTCCAGAAAACCTACGACGGCGAAACGCTCGTCGTCAAAAATCTCAACCTCGAAATTCAGGAGGGTGAGTTCCTGACGATGCTCGGGCCGTCGGGCTCTGGAAAGACGACGTGTCTCATGATGCTTGCGGGTTTCGAAACCGCAACGCATGGTGAAATCCTGCTTCAGGGGAGGCCGATCAACCGTATTCCGCCGGAGCGCCGCAACATCGGCATGGTGTTCCAGAGCTACGCGCTTTTCCCTCACAAGTCGGTTGCCGAGAATCTTGCGTTCCCGCTCAAGGTGCGGAAAGTACCGAAGGACGAGATTGCGAGAAAGGTAAAGCGCGCGCTCAACATGGTGAACATGGAAAAGTTCGCCAATCGCATGCCTGCACAGCTTTCGGGCGGGCAACAGCAACGTATTGCGGTCGCGCGTGCGCTCGTGTTCGAACCGGCGCTGGTGCTGATGGACGAGCCGCTTGGCGCGCTCGACAAACAGCTTCGCGAGCAGATGCAGTACGAGATCAAGCAGATTCACGAGCAAAGCGGCTTGACGGTCGTTTATGTGACGCACGACCAGGGGGAGGCGATGACGATGTCCGACCGGATCGCCGTGTTCAACAACGGCATCATCCAGCAGCTCGCGCCGCCTCCTGCACTCTATGAAAACCCTGAGAACGCGTTTGTCGCGCGATTCATCGGCGAGAGCAATGAATTGCTTGGAACCGTATCGTCGGTCGACAGGGAGCGGTGCACCGTCAAGCTGGAAAGCGGACAGAACATCCACGCGTATGCTGGCCCGAGCGTGCGCGGAACCGGCTCGGCCAGCATCTCATTGCGGCCGGAGCGGGTGACGGTCGGGGATCTGGCGAAGAACTGTGACAACGTGTTCCAGGGTGGCGTCAAGGATCTCATCTACTACGGCGATCACCTTCGCGTCGTCATGCAGGTATGCGGCAGAAATGACTTCATCGTGAAGCTGCCGAACAACGGCGTCGCGCGTCAGCTGCGCATTGGCGACTCGGTGCACGTCGGCTGGATGGCCGAATGCTGCCGCGCATTGCAGTGACAGGTTGAATGCCGCGTAGCGAATCTCACTGACGGACGCGGAAGCAAAACAAAAAGTTAGTAGAACTAGTGGAGACAAAATCCCGGTCAACGTAACCCGGGAGGATAGAGGCGCACGAAGCTTCAATCGCACGCCTGTGTCGCACTTCCACCCTGAAAGATTGCATCGGATGGCGAATGCACTTCCATCCGGATCGAAAGTTTGGTGTCGAATTGACGAGGAGGACGCGGCGCTAGCCGCTGGACGACGATGATACTTCCCCACGATATGACCGTGCCCGCGGACCAGTCACCGCAAATGACTGTGAACGACTCGAAGAGCCTCAAGGCAAAGCTCCGTAGCGCGGAGCGCACCGAGCGCGTGAAGGCTTTCATGCTGGTCGCGCCGCTGCTGATCTTCCTCCTTGTCACGTTCCTTGTTCCCATCGGAAGCCTGCTGATGAAGAGCTTCAGGGACCCGACGCTCTCGCAGGAAATGCCGCACGCTTCCGTGTTGCTTCGCGAATGGGATCCGAGCGGTGGCAAGCTGCCGGGTGAGCAGGTGTACGACGCGTTTGCGCGCGATCTCATCGCGGCAAAAGGGAGCGAGGGCGTCAGCCGGATTGCCTCGCGTCTGAACTACGACGAGGCGGGCATGCGAAGCCTGCTGATGAAGACGGCGCGTCGTCTGGGCGATGAAGGCACGGGGACGTGGCATGAACGTCTCACGGGAATCGACGCGCGGTGGAATGACATCGCCGCGTGGTCCACGCTCAAGTACGCTTCGTCGCCGTGGACCCTCGGCTACTACCTGAAAGCATTCGACTTCAAGCGCGACACGCATGGCGCGATCGTGCGCCAGGGCGAAGGCGAGCGGCTCTACGTCAGCGTTTTCATTCGCACGGCATGGGTGAGCATTGCGGTCAGTGCGCTCTGTCTGCTGTTCGGATATCCCGTCGCGTTCTTTCTCGCCAACATTCCGGCGCGTTACAGCAACCTGTTCATGATCATGGTGCTGTTGCCTTTCTGGACCTCGATCCTGGTTCGCACGACCGCGTGGGTCGTCGTGCTGCAAACCAACGGCGTGATCAATGACGTGCTCAAGCATCTCGGCTTGACCGATCACGGCTTGCCGCTGATCTACAACCGTTTCGGCGTGCTGGTTGCAATGACGCACATTCTTCTGCCGTACGCGATTTTGTCGCTCTATTCGGTGATGAAGGGCGTGCCGAACATCTACATGAAGGCGGCGCGCTCGCTCGGCGCAGGTCCGATCCGCTCGTTCTTTCAGGCGTATTTCCCGCAGACGCTTCCCGGCGTGGGCGCGGCTGGGATGCTGACATTCATTCTCGCCGTCGGCTACTACATCACGCCCGCGATCGTCGGCGGCCCGGACGATCAGCTGGCCAGCTACTACATCGCGAATCACGTCAACAACACGTTGAACTGGGGTCTCGCGAGTGCGCTTGCGTCGATCCTGCTCGGCGGCGTGCTGCTGATCTACGGCGTATTCGTCCGCATGACCGGCGGTGCCGGCGTCAAACTGGGGTGATCAAATGTTGAGTTTTCCCGCTTATGTGACGATCTGGGGACGCCTGGGACGCTGGGCTCACGTAGTCCTGTCGGTCGCCGTACTCGTGTTCCTGATTTCCCCGATCCTGGTGGTGATGCCGCTGTCGTTCAACTCGCAGCCGTATTTCACCTACCCGATGCCCGGCGTGAGCCTGCGCTGGTATCAGGATTTCCTCAACAGCCCCGAATGGATGCTGGCGTTGAAAAATACGCTGATCGTGGGCGTCGTCTCGACGCTGCTCGCGACCACGCTCGGCGTGATGGCTTCTCTCGGATTGACGCATCCGCGCCTGAAGGGAAGGGCGCTCATCACGGGCATTCTCGTTTCGCCGATGATCGTCCCGTTGATCATCACAGCCGTGGGCGTCTACTTTGCCTTCAGCCCCTTCGGTCTGGTCAACAGTCTGACGGGTCTGATTCTCGCGCACGCCGCGCTCGGTGTTCCCTTCGTCGTGGTCACGGTCACGGCGACGCTGGCGGGCTTCAACGAAACGCTGTCCCGTGCCGGCCGCAGTCTGGGCGCGTCGCCGATGCGCGTTTTCATGCAGGTGAAGCTGCCCATCATCGCGCCGGGTGTGATCTCGGGCGCGCTGTTCGCGTTCGCCACTTCGTTCGATGAAATCGTCGTCGCGCTGTTCCTGACGGGCACCGATCAACGGACCGTGCCCCGGCAAATGTGGGCAGGCATCCGCGAACAGCTCAGTCCGACGATTCTGGCCGTCGCGAGTGTGCTCGTCGTCATCTCGACGTTGCTGCTCGTCACGCTGGAACTTCTGCGGCGCAGAACCGAACGTCTGCGCGGAACGGCCAACCAGTTCTGATCAGTCAATCGATCAACCAATCAGGTATTCACCAGGTAACCTCATCATGCTGTCGGAAATCCAAACGATGCAAAGCAGCTCGGCAGATCTTCACACGCTGCGTCAGCGCATTCGCGACGCCTCGTCGCTCCCCGAGGATGTCGTCGTGCGTGGGTTGATGGACGAAGCGCGCATGGACGCGCCGACGCTCGCGAGAGCGCAGGATCTCGCCGCGCGGCTCGCGCAGGGCGTACGTGATGCACGCATCAACGCGGGCGGTGTCGATCTGCTTACGCAGGAGTTCTCGCTCGACAGTCGCGAGGGCATCGCGCTGATGTGTCTCGCCGAGGCGATGCTGCGGATTCCCGACACGGAGACGCGCAACCAGCTGATCCGGGACAAGATCGTCGATGCAGACTGGCGCGCGCATATCGGCAAATCGCCGTCGCTGTTTGTCAACGCGACAGCATGGGGGCTGCTTTTCACGGGGAAGCTTCTCAAGCAGCCGGATGAGAACGCGCTCGCGGAAGCGTTGTCGCGCGTCGTTCGCAAGGGTGGAGAGGCCGTGGTGCGCGCGGGTGTTGCCTACGCGATGCGGATGCTCGGCAAGCAGTTCGTTACCGGCCAGACGATTGAAGAGGCGATCGGCGTGGCCAGGGGACGAGAGTCGGGCGGATACCGGTACACCTACGACATGCTCGGCGAAGCAGCGCTGACGGATGAGGATGCGCAGGCCTATTTCGAGTCGTACCGCCATGCAATCGAAGCGATCGGTAAGGAAGCGAAGGGTCAAGGGCCGATTGATGGACCCGGCGTTTCCGTCAAGATATCGGGCCTGCATCCGCGATACGAGCTGGCGCAACGCGACAGGGTACTGAGCGAGATGTATCCGCGCCTGTTGCAACTCGCGCAGACGGCGAAGAAGTACGGCATCGGCTTTCACCTCGATCAGGAGGAGTCGGCGCGCTTCGACCTGACGCTGGAGATGCTCGAGCGTCTCTGCGCCGAGCCGAGCCTGAAAGGTTGGAACGGTATCGGCATTTCGTTGCAGGCGTACCAGAAGCGCGGCAGGGCCGTGGCGGACTGGATCATCGCGCTCGCTCGCGCTAACGGACGGAGGATCAATATCCGTCTCGTCAAGGGCGCGTACTGGGATACGGAAATCAAGCTCGCACAGGATGCGGGCGCCGTCGGCTATCCCGTCTTTACGCGGAAAGTGCATTCGGACGTCAGCTACATCGCATGCGCGAAGGCGCTGCTCAACGCACCGGACGCGATTTTCCCGCAGTTTGCTTCGCACAACGCGTTTACAGTCGCGGCGGTGCACACTCTGGCGGGTGACAAGGCTTACGAGTTCCAGTGTCTGCACGGCATGGGCGAGACCGTATATGACCAGGTCGTCGGCGCCACGAAACTGAATCGTCCGTGCCGCATCTATGCGCCCGTCGGGCCGCACGCGACCTTGCTTGCCTATCTTGTCCGTCGCCTGCTGGAGAACGGTGCGAATTCTTCGTTCGTCAATCAGATCGTCGATCCCGCCGTCAGTATTGCCGACATCGTCGAAGATCCCGTCGCGAAAGCTGCGCGAACGGGCGGTGCGCCACATGCCGGGATCGCGTCGCCACGCAACCTGCTGCCGGGACGTCTCAATGCGGTGTCGCTGAGCTTTGCCGGTGCGCCGGAATTCGAGCGTGCAGTGGCGGATATCCGTCAGAACCGGGTGAACGCGTATTCGCTGATTGCGGGTTCGGCAGATGCAAAGTCCGAATCGACGACCGTGGTGTATAGCGCGAGCAATCTCGTCGAGGCGATCGGAAGTTTCGCCAGCTGCAAGATGGACAGTGTGGCTGGCGCGCTGGACGCCGCGGCGCAGGCGATGGCGGCATGGGGCGGCAGAACGGCGGCCGATCGCTCAGACGTTCTGGAGCGGGTCGCCAGCGATCTGGAAACGCATGCGGCAAGACTCGGCGCGCTGCTATCGCTCGAAAATGGCGCCACGCTGTCGGAAGCTGCCGAGGAGGTCCGCACGGCCGTCAATCTGTGCCGGTTGTACGCGTTCCAGGTGAAAACCGACAAGGCGCTTGCCGACGCGCTGCCGCTAGGAACCGTCATCAGCGTGACGCCTTCGGCGAGTCCGCTGAGCACGTTCGTCGGGCAAGTATCGGCCGCCCTCGCTGCAGGCAACGCTGTGATTGCAAAGCCGTCGTCGGACGCGTCACTGATCGCGTTCGAAGCGACAAGAGTCTTCCACGGCGCCGGCGTGCCTCAAGACGTGCTTCAGCTTGCATTGGGCAACGGCGCGACGATGGCGAAAGCGCTCGTTTCGGATCAACGCGTCGCCGCTGTTCTTTTTGCGGGGTCGCGCGAGATCGCACGTGCAATCGCCGTACAACTCGCTGCTGCCGAACGACCGGCAAAACTGATCGCCACCTATGGCTCCGTCAACTCGATGATCGTCGACAGTTCGGCGTTGCCGGAGCAGGTCATCTCGGACGCGATCGTTTCCGCGTTCACATCGGCGGGTCAGGGTGCGTCGTCGCTACGCATTCTGTGTCTGCAGGACTCGACGGCAGACAAGGTGCTGCGCATGCTCAACGGCATGCTGAGCGAACGCAACACGGACGATCCGCTGAGCAGCGCAACGGATGTCGGGCCGGTAGCTACCCGCAAGGCGCGCGATGCCGCCGAGACATACATCGAGCAACTGAAACGTCGCGGTTTTGGGATCAGCCGTGGCAAGCTGGGCGCGGGATGCGGGAACGGCAACTTCGTTGCGCCGACGATCGCCGATATCGGCGACGTCGGATCGCTTGCGGCAATTGACCCGTCGGTGACAGGACCGATTCTGCATGTCGTGCGGTACGAAACGGGCAACATGGAAGCTCTGATCAGGGCGTTGAACGCGCTTGGCAGTGGTGTCCAGGGGTTGCACACGCGTATCAACGAGACAGCGGGCAATCTCCTTTCGTTCTCGGAGGCCAGCAGTATCTGCATCAACCGGGCGATGCACGCCGCGTTCCCCGGCATGCAACCGGCAGGCGGAAACGGTGTGTCCGGCACGGGATCGATGGTCGCGGGTCCGTTGACGCTGATCGGCCTGACGCGTTCTTCCGCCGGCACATACGCAGCGGACACGGGACCGTTCGCGCCGTCCCGGACGGCCGTGAGCGAAAAGTATCTCGAGTTTCCGGTTGCTTCCGCAGAAGGGCGTCTTGTCGGCCGGATGACGGCTCAGGCTCAAGCCAGCGCCAGCTACCGGCAGCGCGTCGAGGCGATCGCGAACACGTCTGCCGCACGACGCCTGGATCCTGGCGCACAGGCGCGGCTCGGTCGGTGTAAAGCGGAAGTTCTGCGACTTGCAGAGCGCTTCCGTCCATTGAGCTTGCCGGCTCTGACGGGTGAGGAGAACACCGTCGAGTTGCTGCCTCGCGGACAGGTTTTATGTGCAGCGCACTCCGTCGAATCGCTACTGGTTCAGGCAACAGCAGCTTGTGCGTTCGGTAACGACGTGCTGCTGCTGAAGTCCTCCGTAGCCGATGAAATTGCAGCTGCGCTCCGCACCGGTTGTCGTGTCGTCGATTCTGCCGATGCGGCTCGGGTGCTCGATGGCGAGGTGCCCGGCGTTCGCCCGAACGTGGTTCTGGTGACATCGGAGCAGCGCGGCGTCGGCAATCTGCGTCGGATGGCGGCATCACGAATGATCGACGTGGCGGTAACGCGCGATGACGGCACCTACGACTGGACGCAACTGGTCCGCGAACGCGTCACGACCGTCAACGCGAGCGCAGCGGGCGGCAATACGCAGCTGATGGTGATGAGCGAGGACGCTGTCTAGGCGAAGACGAAGGCAAAGGTGAAGCACGGGGCGGGTAAAAACCGCCCCGTTTGATTTGCGACGGACTGTACACGCGCCCGTTTCCATGGCCGACGAGGAGATTCTGCAGTGCAAGAAACGATGTTCACTTTCCATCAGGGACGGATTCCGCTGCTGATTTCGATTCCGCATCTGGGCACGGAGATCCCTGCGGATATCGCGCAGGATATGACCGACGCAGCGCATGCCGTCGCCGACACCGACTGGCATCTCGATCGCCTCTACAGCTTTGCAAAGTCCGCTGGCGCATCGATTCTCGGCGCCCGCTACTCCCGCTATGTCATCGACCTCAACAGGCCGCCTGGTGGCGAGAGCCTGTATCCGGGGCAAACGACGACGGGACTATGCCCGAGTGAAACGTTTCGCGGCGAACCGTTGTACGCCGAAGGAAGGGCGCCGTCGCAGGACGAGGTGGGAAGGCGCCTGGACAAATACTGGCGCCCGTATCACGAAAAGCTGCGCGCCGAACTGGACGCAATGAGAGAACAATTCGGACACGTGTTGCTGTGGGAAGCGCATTCGATTGCCAGTGTTCTGCCGCGCCTGTTCGAAGGCAAGCTTCCCGATCTCAACATCGGCACGAATGCAGGCGCCAGCTGTGATGCAAGCATCCTCGACGCGATTTCATCCGAACTGGTCCGGGAGCAGTCGTTCACGTGGGTCGCAAATGGCCGCTTCAAAGGCGGCTATATCACACGGGTATTCGGCCAACCGTCCGATGGGATCCACGCCGTGCAACTGGAGATGTGTCAGTCGACGTATATGGACGAACATGCGCCGTTCAGCTATCGGCAGGATCTTGCCGAACAGATTCAACCCGTAGTCGAGCGCATGATCTCCGCGGCTATCGACGCGACGCTTCAGCTGCGCGCGGGAATTCGCTGACTGTGAATCAAAAAAGGCCGACACCGCGTTGCGTTGCCGGCCAGCTACCCAAGGAGAGGGGAAATCGTGCTTCGTCGACGTTACAGCGACTGAGTGAGTTGCGGGACGGCTTCGAACAGATCGCCGACGAGCCCGTAGTCCGCGACGCCGAAGATCGGCGCTTCAGCGTCCTTGTTGATGGCGACTATGATTTTCGAGTCCTTCATACCCGCCAGATGCTGGATGGCCCCGGAAATGCCGACAGCGAGATAGAGTTCCGGCGCCACGATCTTTCCGGTCTGACCGACCTGCAAATCGTTGGCGGCATAGCCCGAATCCACGGCGGCGCGCGAAGCGCCGATCGCAGCACCCAGCTTCTCGGCGAGCGGGTCGAGGATCGCGAAGTTCTCCGCGCTGCCCAGGCCGCGTCCACCCGATACCACCACACGCGCAGACGTCAGATCCGGGCGATCGCTTTTCGCGATTTCGCGGCGCACGAACGTCGAAAGGCCGGTGTCGGCTGCTGCGGGCACTTCGGTGATGCTGGCGCTTCCGCCTTCCGCAGACGCGGCATCGAATGCCGTTGCACGGATCGTCGCGACCTTCACGGGATCGTTCGTCTGCACGGTCGCGATTGCGTTACCCGCATAGATGGGACGCTGGAAGATGTCGGGCGCATCGATCGCGATGACATCCGAGATCTGCGACGCATCCAGCTTTGCCGCGACGCGAGGCGCGATGTTCTTGCCGGCGGCCGTCGCAGGGAAGAACACGTGCGTAAAGTCTTTGGCGAGGCCGACGATCTGGGCCGCGACGTTTTCCGCGAGTCCATCGGCGAGATGCGGTGCGTCGACAAGGATGACCTTCTCAACGCCCGCAATCCGGCTTGCGGCTTCTGCTGCAGGACGCGCATTGCTGCCAGCGATCAGTACATGGACGCCGCCGATCTTCTGTGCTGCCGATACAGTGTGCAGCGTCGAGCTCTTCACCAGAGCATTGTCGTGTTCCGCGATAACAAGCGTCGTCATTTAAATCACCTTTGCTTCGGATTTGAGTTTCGCGACCAGCGTTGCGACATCGGGCACGGTCACGCCCGCCTTGCGCGCTGCTGGCTCCACAACCTTCAGCGTCCTGAGGCGGGGAGATGGGTCCACGCCGAGATCGGCAGGCTTCAGGATGTCGACGGGTTTTTTCTTCGCCTTCATGATGTTGGGCAGCGTCACGTAGCGAGGCTCATTCAGGCGCAGGTCCGTCGTGACGATTGCGGGAAAACGGATGGTGATCACTTCAAGCCCGCCATCCACTTCGCGCGTCACGGTAGCCGAACCGTCGCCGATCTCGATGTTGCTTGCGAACGTTGCCTGCGGCCAGTCGAGCAGCGCCGCGAGTAGCTGACCGGTCTGGCCGGCGTCGTCATCGATTGCCTGTTTGCCGAGGATGACGAGCTGCGGCTGTTCCCTGTCGATGACGGCTTTGAGCAGCTTGGCTACTGCAAGAGGCTGCAGTTCGGCGTCGGTTTCCACGAGGACGCCGCGGTCCGCACCGATAGCGAGGGCAGTGCGAAGCGTTTCCTGGCTTTGCAGCACACCGCACGACACAGCGACCACTTCGGTCGCCTTGCCTGCTTCCTTCAGTCGGGTAGCCGCTTCCGTCGCAATCTCGTCGAACGGATTCATCGACATCTTCACGTTGCCGATATCGACGCCGCTTTGATCCGCCTTGACGCGGACCTTCACGTTGTAGTCGACGACGCGCTTTACTGCAGTCAGTACCTTCATTTGTTGTTCCTCGAGTTCCTGTTCGTCATGCGGTCGCGGCTTCGACGGTCACCAGTTGCGGGACCAGCCCGAAGCCTCGATCTTTCCCATGGGACGTGTCGGGGATGATCCGAACCGGGTGTTCCAGATTTCGAAAGACCGCGAAGCTGTTTGCATCGATCCGCTGCGGTGCTGTCTCCGATAGAGCGGAGACATGACATGCACGTCCGACGGCCAGCACGATGGCGCTGGCGCCCGCCGGCACAATCGCTACACCCGTTAGCGCCCGAATGGTTGAGCGACAGACCGATCGTTTGCACATGACGTTGAGCGCGGTGACTGGCCCGTCTGTCAACGAAGCGTCCCACGCGATTGCGCCGTCATATTCGGCGGCAGCGAGCGGTGTCAGTGTCGTGATCAGATCGTCGGCACGCAGCACGACACCATTTCCGCGGAGAACGACGGATAGCCGCGTCATACCTTCGAACGTCGAATACGGACCGTCGCGTTCGACTTCTGCAATGCTGACGCGCCAGTTTGCACCGTCCATGGCGAGGGTTTTTGTTACGCCCTTGCCGTTTCGCCATTTTTCGGAGGGCACTGACGCGATCTCTCGCACGATCACCGCAGACATCGGCGCGTCCTCAGGAAACGGCGCCGAGGCCATACTTGCCCGTCAGGAGTTCGCCCGTTGCGAATCGTTCGATCGAATACGGCTTGAGCGATACATCCGTCGGCAGACCGAGCGCCTCTTGCGCGAGCACGCGGCCGACAGTCGGCGACAGCTTGAAGCCGTGACCCGAGAAACCATAGCCGACAATGAGGCCCTCGATTCCCGGCAACTTGCCGAGGACAGGGTTCCAGTCGGGTGTGACGTCGTAGACACCCGTCCACGACGAAGCGATGCCCGCCGTTTCATATTCGGGGAAACGTTCGGCGACCTGCGCGCCGACGTCGACGATGTAGTCCATCGGAATGTCGCCTTGCTCGGTGTCGGCCGCGTTCAGCTTCTCGCCGACGACGCCTTCGCTGACCAGCATCTGACTGCCGCCATAGCTGCGGTAGTACAGCATGCCGGGCGAGGCGAGATCCTTGAAGACAGGCATGTTGAACGTATATTTCGCCGCTTCGCATTCGAGCGCGAGCACGGCATGGCGCTCCGGCATGACAGGGAGTTCGCGGCCCGTCCACCCGGCAAGCTCCGGGGTCCAGATGTTTTGCGTACTGATCACCGTGGATGTGCTGAAGTCGCCAATGCTCGTCGATACGCCAACGACCTTGCCGTTCTCGAACAGAATCTTGTTGACGTTGACATTTTCCTTGACCGTCACCCCGCCGCGGCGCGCCGCGCGCGCAAAGCTCGTTGCGACGAGATAGGCATCCGCGAAACCCGCTTCCGGCTCGTAACCGATAAGGGCTGCATCGTCGAACCGCGCAATAGGCATCAACTCTCTGGCTTGTTGCCGGTTCAGCAATTCGAGCGGAATGCCTTGTTCTTTCTGCTGGTTCAGCGAAGCGCGCAAGGGTTCGATCTTGTCGCCCTCGCTGGCTACGATCATGTATCCGCACTTCACCAGGCCGCATGACGCTTCGTCGTCGCCCAGGTAGGAGGAGAAGTTGTTGAAGACCTCCCACGACTTCCTCGCGAGCTCGACGTTTTCCTTGACGGAGTAGTGCGTGCGCAGAATGCCGGACGACTGAGAGGTCGTTCCGGCGCCGATCAGTCCACGATCCAGCACGAGAACGTTCTTCGCTCCGAGCCTGGAAAGCTGAAACGCTACGGAGGTGCCGATCACGCCGGCGCCAATCACAACCACATCGAAATTGTTCACGGTCTGCGTCCTTCATTGAGCAAGGTGTGACGCAAGTGTGCGACCGGAAATAATGTGGCGTAGGAATATAAGCGCGCTCTATTTTTAGTTTAAGTATCGCGAAGAGGTGTGCTTTGCTTTCCGTGCGCGTCCAGTCGGTGTCGCACGACTGGACGCGCACGGCTAATTAAACGGATCTTGAAACTAGCATAAGCGCGGGTTATGTCCGGCGGTCCACAGATTCACCTGTTCTAGGATCCCGCTCGGTTGATCGTCGATATGCTGATATGAGTACGTTGAATATGAACGCGCAAAGTCTGGTTGAGCAATTCGGTCCACGGGAATCGATGGAGTACGACGTCGTGATCGTCGGCGGCGGCCCGGCCGGCCTGTCCGCGGCCATTCGCCTGAAGCAGCGCGCCGCCGAAAAAGGCGTCGAAATTGGCGTCTGCGTGCTCGAAAAAGGCTCGGAAATCGGGGCGCATATCCTCTCGGGCGCGGTGATGGACCCGCGCGCGCTGAACGAACTGATCCCGGACTGGAAGGAAAAAGGCGCGCCGCTCGACGTCGAAGTGACGGAAGACCGCTTCCTGTTCCTGAACGAAACGGGCGCGAAATCGGTGCCGAACTGGGCGTTGCCGGACAATTTCAAGAATCACGGCAACTACGTGATCAGCCTCGCGAACGTCACGCGCTGGCTGGGTCAGCAGGCGGAAGCGCTGGGCGTCGAGATTTTCCCGGGCTTTGCGGCGGCTGAAGTCCTGTACAACGACGACGGCTCGGTGAAAGGCGTCGCGACGGGCAATCTCGGTATCGGCAAGGACGGCGAGCCGACGGAAAATTTCCAGCTCGGCATGGAGTTGCACGCGAAATACACGCTGTTCTGCGAAGGCGCGCGCGGGCATCTCGGACGCCAGCTGTCGGACAAATTCAAGCTGCGTGACGGCGCCGATCCGCAGGTGTACGGCATCGGCATCAAGGAACTGTGGGAGATTGATCCCGCAAAGCACAAGCCGGGCCTCGTGATCCACACGGCCGGCTGGCCGCTCGATACGCAGACCTATGGCGGCTCGTTCCTCTATCACATCGACAACAATCAGGTGATGGTCGGGTTCGTGGTCGGCCTCGGCTATTCGAACCCGTATCTGTCGCCGTTCGAAGAATTCCAGCGCTACAAGACGCACCCGGAAATCCGCAAGTTCCTCGAAGGCGGCAAGCGTGTGTCGTACGGCGCGCGCGCGATCACGGCGGGCGGCCTGCTGTCGCTGCCGAAGCTCGTGTTCCCGGGCGGCGCGCTGGTCGGCGATGACGCGGGCTTCCTGAACGCGTCGCGGATCAAGGGCTCGCACGCGGCAATCAAGACAGGCATGCTCGCCGCCGACGCCGCTTTCGACGCCGTGCAAGCGGGACGTCAGAGCGACGAACTCGCGGCGTACCCCGAGTCGTTCAAGACCTCATGGCTGCACACCGAGCTTTATCGCGCACGTAACTTCAAGCAATGGATGAGCAAGGGCCTGTACCTCGGCACGCTGATGGTCGGCATCGAGCAGAAGCTGATGGGCGGCAACGTGCCCTGGACGCTGCATCATCAGCACTGGGACCACGAGATGCTGAAGCCGGCGTCGCAGTGCAAACCGATCGAGTATCCGAAGCCGGACGGCAAGCTGACGTTCGACCGTCTGTCGTCGGTGTTCATCTCGAACACGAACCACGAAGAGAACCAGCCCGCGCATTTGACGCTCAAGGATGCGAGCGTGCCCGTGAACGTGAATCTGCGAACCTACGCGGGACCGGAAGCGCGCTTCTGTCCGGCAGGTGTCTATGAATTCGTGAAAGCGGACAGTAACGAAGATCGTCTGCAAATCAACGCGCAGAACTGCGTCCACTGCAAGACGTGCGACATCAAGGACCCGACGCAGAACATCGTGTGGGTCACGCCCGAAGGCGGCGGCGGTCCGAACTATCCGAACATGTAGGCGATGTTCAACTGACGGTAGCGGATTTGGCGGCCCTGGACATGTTCAGTTTCCATATCTGTCTGGTCGCGTCGTCGATCATCCCGTGAAAGATCCCGATTACTTCGTCGATCGTCACGCTGGCGGCAACGCGATGTTCGATCCATAGTCCGTGAACAAGAGCAAGGGCCTGAATCGCGTGGATTCTTGCCATCGTGTGGTCACAGCCAGCCTGTCGCAGATCGAAAATGAAGTTGGATCTCAAGCGCTTCGAAAACGCCGCGCAGAGTCTCTGTACTTCCGCGTCATGAGCGGACGAGCTCCACATGTGCGGCCATACGTTGGCTGCGCCTGGACTCATCACTTCATCGCTGAAGCACAAGTCTGCCGTGAACTTCATTCGCTCGACGGGATTCGCGATGCCCCTGCGACCGGTCGTCAACTGGTCACGTACTCTGCGAATGAGATGCTCGAACGTCTTGTAGACCAGACTTTTCTTGTTATCAAAGTGATGATGAACAAGGCCGACCGACACGCCCGCGTGATCGCTGACCCGCCGGATGGTCAGGTTCTCGAGGCCGACATCGCCAACTACCGCCAGCGTCGACTCGATCAGTCTCAGCCTCATTCCATCGTAGGGGCCGGGATCTTCCTTCCTGTCGTCCTTCAGAGCGGTTGACGTCGTCGACGTTGTTTGCATTGTTTCCTTGTCTGTTCTTTGCACCCGACACCCCTGCGTTGAGTTTGTCAGTTTATCCCGAACGTGCATCCCGCCCTGAGCCGTTCCTTCCATCGGGAAGCTCCGGCGTTCCACCGACGATCAAAGCATACCCTTTTACTGAACAAGCGTTCACGAATACGGAGTCGATGTGCAATCGAATGCTGAACGATTGTTCACGGCATATCGCAATGAAACGTAGGTGAATACCCCGGTTTCCTCGAAAATCGGGCGATAACGCATTGAAAAAATATTTTTGACGACGAAAAATCGCGTATATATTGAACTTGTGTATGGATGAATTGAACCGATGTTCAGCTTAAAGGAGGCTGCACAGGACCTCGTAAGCAATTTTATGTTGGTCATCGGTTCAATCTTCGGAGGGCGCATGCTGACGTGATTCTGTCCGACGAGAGTCGACGGAGCTACGTTCGAGTTCTGCGTACAGAAGCGATATCCGTACTACTCCATCGCGTCCGACAAGTGGAAATTCGATGATGGATGCGTAGTAGTCCTTAAGTATTATCGAGAACCTTCCGACTTTGCAGTACTACGGGGTGGTGGTTCGAAGTGAGCAGTTTGCAAAGAGGTATTTCTTTTTAACCAAGACGATTGGCTTCACCAGTGCCACTGGACGTCGATACGAAGGAAGAGAGCATGAAACTGAAATTCAACCATTCAGCGAAGCTTGCGCTGCTGGTCGCCGCCGCGGTCGGAAGTGTCTCTGCTAGCGCGGCCGATATCGTATTTGCGAGCTGGGGCGGCTCATACCAGGATGCCCAGATCGCAACAGCAGCGAAGCCGTTCGCTGCGAAGGACGGCACGAACGTGAAGACCGACGTCTACAACGGCGGCATCGCCCAGATCCGAAGCCAGGTTCAGACCAACAACGTTACCTGGGACGTCGTCGATATCCAGATGGCCGATGCGATCCGGGCCTGCGACGAGGGGCTGCTCGAAAAGGTCAATGTCGCAGCGCTGCCCGCCGGCAAGAACGGCACAGCGGCGAAGGCGGATTTCCTGCCGGGAGGTGTGACGGACTGCATGGTCGGCAACGTAGCATGGTCGACCGTGATCACGTACAACAAGGACGCGTTCAAGAACGGAGAGCCGAAAACGGTCGCGGATTTTTTCGATCTGAAGAAATTCCCCGGCAAGCGAGGCCTGCGGAAGTCGCCCGAAGCCGCTCTGGAATGGGCCCTGCTGGCTGACGGCGTAAAGCCGGCTGACGTGTACAAGGTACTGGGCACTCCGGAAGGCGTCAACCGTGCATTCAAGAAGCTGGACACGATCAAGTCGTCGATCGTCTGGTGGGAAGCGGGCGCTCAACCGCCTCAACTGCTGGCTGACCGCGAAGTCTCGATGACGAGCGCTTACTGCAACCGGATCTGGACAGCGATCGCCCAGGACAAGAAGCCGTTCGGATTCGTATGGGATGGCGAGGTGAAGAACATCGAGGGTCTGGCGGTCGTGAAGGGAACGAAGAACCTGAAAGCAGCTCAGGACTTTCTTCATTTTTCGACGTCCACGGAACAACTCGCGAAACTGGGTTCCGCCACAGCATTGGGACCGATGCGCAAATCCTCGATCTCCCTGGTTGATCCTTCAGTCACTCCGTATCTCCCGACGAATCCAGCCAATCAGAAAACTGCCGTCGACGTCGACGTGGCATTCTGGGCAGATCATTCGGACGACCTGAATCAGAAATTCGCGGTGTGGCTCGGTGCGAAGTAGCGGGCAAACGAAGGTGTGAACGGAGCACCGCAGAACTGTCTGCGGTGCTCTGTGTTCTTGTTGGTTAGCGTCGCTGTGCAACCGTCCGATATGCCCGCTTCAGACGAGGAGGCACCACAGTGCGAGAAATGGAGACGCATCCGAGCGCATCGCGTGCACGATGTTTGGCGTGTTGAAGATGCCGCCGCCTAAACCCGGGTCAGCCCATTCATCATCGCCTTGCCGAAATTCGCCGGGACTCAGCAGCACGTATGCCTCTTCGGGAGGATGGCTGTGATCCGGATACCGCGTATGAGGAAGCATGATAGTGAGTCCAAGCTGAACGTCGTGTCGACTTTCCGCACCACCGGGCCCGCAAATGATGCCATTCACATGCTGCTCGACGTAGCCTGCACTGCCGTGGGGACCAGATGTCCTGCGGCGCCACCCGAGCAAGGGCGCAACCGCCTTCAACGCTTTTGCGATGTCACGGAATCTCGCGTCTTCATCAAGGGGAGCGAGCGATGCGTCGAGCCAGTCGCAAGCCGGATAGTGTGCACTCGCCCTTTGTCCGTCGTCTGACGGTTCGTCCAGTCTCGCGAACACTTGTTCAGCGATTCTTCGCCCTTCGAGGGGGATACGGTCAGATGCGAAAAGCAGTCGAACTACATGGATGAAATCGGTTAGGACTTCAGGGCGGGTCGTCATCAATACCCCTTTGTTAAAGGCGATTGGATAGTCGTTGTGGCAGTGTGACAACTCGAATGATGATGCGCAGCTTCCCGTCCGCCCTTTACCTAAACGCCGCTTATGATCAGTACAACGCGGATCAAACCTAATGGGTCGGCTACCTCACCGGCGTATGTTTGCTTCTGGGTTGGCAGGGTACAGAAGTCCCTGACGCCACTGTTCCGGCTGATGGTTCCCGAACGCGCGCGCATGCGCCGCATGTCTGATCTGGGTACGTCGTCCGTCTTAGCCTTACCGCAACTACAGTCTGAAGAGGTCAGAATCATGCGGCAGCAAAATCAAGCGGGCGAGACCCCGGTGACTCGAACGGAAACAATCGAACGCGCAAGGCTGGATCCGACGCGCCACGGAAGCTACTGGAGGCTGTTGAAAGCGCCGACGGCGAGTTTGATGCGGTGTACGGACGAGAATCCGCAGGTGACGTCCGCAGCCGTGCTCGGATATAACTAGTAAGGTGGATATCAGGCGAGAGCGGTAAGGAACGAAGCGTTCTGCTGAACGCGGTACTCGCGCGAGGTCGAGCAAGATCATTACTGGCACAGAATGTACGAAACGGAAAGATCATGACTTTCAAACGCACTTTTCATGCAGTCGAAACTCACTCCGGTGAGCCGATGCGCGTGATCACCGGCGGCGTTCCCCATATTCCGGGGAACACCGTTTACGAGCAGATGAAGTGGCTCGAAGAGAACGATGATCAGATTCGCATGCTGATGCTGCGCGAGCCGCGCGGCTATCCGCCGCTGTGCTGCAATCTGGTAGTGCCTGCGAAGCACCCCGATGCCGCGGCGGGCTACATCATCATGGAGCAGGTCGAGTATCCCGTGATGAGCGGGGGCAACACGATCTCTGTTGCAACGGTGCTGCTAGAAACCGGCATGATTCCGATGCAGGAGCCGGTCACGGAGTTTCAGCTCGAAGCACCCGCAGGTCTGATCGGTATCAGGGCAGAGTGCAGCAACGGAAAGGTGACGTCGGTCACGTTCCGGAACGTGCCGGCATTTGAGGCTCATCTCGAGAAGATTATCGACGTGCCTCACCTCGGCAAGATCACTGTCGATGTGGGTTGGGGCGGCATGTTCTACGTCATCGCCGACGTTCGCCAGTTCAAGGGACTCGAACTCAAGCCCGAGCACGGACGCGAGATCACACGAGTATCCGCGCTGATCCTGAAGGCAGCGCAGGAGCAATTACCCGTTGCGCATCCGCATTATCCTGGCTACGGCATCACGATTGCGCAGTTGTCCGGGCCGACCGACAGCCCGAATGCAGACTGGAAGAACGCGGTGACGGTCGCGAGCGGGGCGATCGACTTCGATAACCCGGCAACGTGGACGGGTGCTATCGACCGGTGCCCTTGCGGCACGGGCACGTCCGCGAAGATGGCCACGCTTCACGCAAAGGGCCAACTGGATATCAATCAGCCTTTCCGGCACGAAGGCGTGCTGGGAACAGTATTCACGGGCAACCTCGTCGAGCAGACGAAGATCGGCGACATTCCGGCCGTGGTTCCGACCATCTCCGGCCGTTCGTGGATCTATGGCTACAACACCTACGTGCTCGACCCCGACGACCCCTTCGTGAACGGCTTCACGATGGGCGATATCTGGGCCTGAAACACGGCAACCAACGATCCTCGCGGGCAGTAACAGGTGGGCGACGCGCGTCGTCCACCATTTGCATTCTGGTGATGAGACGATGAGATACGAGGCTGAAGCGGCACGGCGCATCGCGTTCGATGCGATCAAAGGTGCAGGTGCAAATGATGCGATTGCGCATTCACTCGCCGATGCGGTGATATCGGCTGAACTCGCCGGCAGCAAGGCGGTTGGTTTCGCCCATCTTCCGGATTACCTGGATGGCTTCGTCAAAGGCAGAATTGCTGCGCATGCCGAGCCGCAGATCTCGTTTCCAGCGCTGGCGGCCGTACGGATTGACGCGCGGGGCGGCATCGCGCAACTGGCATACGATCGGGTGTTCGACGAGATCGTAGAGAGGGCGAACACCTATGGTGTCGTCACACTGGCCGTGTCCAACAGCTTCACAGTTGGTGAGCTTGGCTACTACACCCGCCGGCTCGCGGAGGCAGGGCTCGTTGCGCTCGGAACCTGCAACGCGACCGCGCAGATGACCACGCTTGAAAGCGGGAAGGCCGTCTACGGAACCAACCCCGTGTCTTTTGGCGCACCAGTGGCAAACGCACGGCCTCTCGTTATCGATCAGGCGTCCAGCGCCACGGCATTTGTCAGTGTTCGAAGGGCAGCAGAGGCTGGCGAGACGATTCCCGAAGGCTGGGCAGTGGATGCGCAAGGCGCGCCGACTACGGACGCCAGGGCGGCCATTAAGGGCCTGCTGTTGGCATTCGGGGGCGCGCGGGGCGCCAACATCGCGATGATGATGGAAATTCTCGCGGCGGGCATGACGGGGGCGAACTGGTCAATGGACGCGCCTCACTATGCAGAAGGCGGCGAGACGCCAGGCATCGGGCTGTTCCTGGTGGCGCTGAAGGCCGATGTGTTTGCGCAAGATTTCGAAGCTCGCCTCGCGACGCAGCTCGAAAGGCTCGCAGGTGCCGGAGTCCGCATTCCTGGTAGTCACATTACGGTTCGCGAGATCGACGTTCCGGATGATGTGATGAACACGGTGCGCTCGTATGCATCAGGGAAGGCTTCGATCTGAGTCGACAGGAGATAAAGCAATGAAAGGTTATTGGCTCATTCTGGGCGAAGGTGTCAAGGATCAGGATGCGCAGAAGCGATATGGTGAGTTGTGGGCGCCCATCGCCGCCAGGTACGATGCCAAGGTCAAGGTGCTCGATACGCAAACCGTGCTCAGAGAAGCTCGGACAAGCTCGCGAGTCATCGTCGTCGAGTTTCCATCCTACGAACAGGCAAAGGCTTGCTACGAGGACGCGGAGTATCAGGAAGCCGCCAGGTTTGCGACGCAGGCATCGAGCCGGGAGCTTCTGATTCTCCAGGGCGAGCTGATTTAGCGGCTGCCTGCGTTTTCACGAGTGTTCTTTTACGGACGCTCAACCGGTCACAGAGTCGCGAGCGAGATGCGTTAGCTTGGATTTGACGTCCTTCCATTCTTCCGCGTCGGGTAGCGGCGACTGTCGGGTTGTGATCGTCGGCCATGCTTTGGCCAGCGACGCGTTGAGTTCGATGAAAACGTGCTGCTCTGTTCCAGCGATCTCCTCGGACGAGGAGATCGCATCAACCGGGCACTCTGGGGCACAGACTCCGCAATCGATGCACTCGTCCGGGTCAATGACCAGAAAATTCGGACCTTCACGGAAACAGTCGGTAGGACAGACCTCGACACAGTCCGTATAACGACACTGGATGCAGCTCTCGGTTACAACGTACGCCAT
This sequence comes from Paraburkholderia sabiae, assembly GCF_030412785.1. NCBI lineage: Bacteria > Pseudomonadati > Pseudomonadota > Betaproteobacteria > Burkholderiales > Burkholderiaceae > Paraburkholderia > Paraburkholderia sabiae. The sequence continues at coordinate 1,541,796 of NZ_CP125296.1, read as the reverse complement.
GCGTCCTCCGGGGCGTTGAACGAATCCGGCAACGGCCCGTGTGAGCGGGCCGTCTCGTGAAGTTACGCTTCGACTGCGAGCGGTTGCGATGTCTCCGACGTCGCGCCCGGCACATATCTGCCTGTGTGTCGCGTGACGACTTGCAGGGATTTGTGCGGAGCTTCCGCGTCCGTTTCGAAGAAGAATTTCTTTTCCCCAAACGCGGGAACGAGATCGTTGAGCCAGGTCGCCTTGGGATCGAACTTCGCATAGAAGGGCCGGCGAACCCACTCGGGCTTACGCGCTTGCAGGAACTGCAACGCGAAAACCTTCTCGCCCGCAATTTCGACGATGCCGTCCACCACGACCTTGCCGGGGAACGCGCTCATCGACGGGCCGCGAACAGTGCGCGCCAGACCGGATACCGAACTGTACGCGGACTGGAATATCTCGTAGGCCCGGGCGAGCGGCAACTGGAAATAGTGGCTTGGGCCCGTGTCTCTCTCGACAAACATGTAGTACGGAATGGCACCCAGCCGTACGCCCGTTGTCCAGAGTTCGACCCAGCCCTTCGGATCTTCGTTGATATGGCGAATCAACGGTGCCTGCAATCGCAGCGTGGCGCCCGTCGACACGATGCGTTTCACCGCTCGTTGCGCGATCGGCGTGCGAATTTCAGCCGGATGATTGTAGTGGCCCATGATCGCCAGATTTTTGCCGGCCGCCACGACCTTTTCGAATAGACGGAGCAGATCATCCGAATCCTTGTCCGTCACGAAGCGCTGAGGCCAATACGCAACCGACTTGGTGCCGATACGGATATTCTGGATGTGCGCGAGTTCGGGGACGAGCAGCGGCTCGATGTAACCGGCGAGCGAACGTGTGTTCATGATGAGCGGGTCGCCCCCGGTGATCAGCACATCGGTCACTTCGGGATGCAGCTTCAGATAGGCGACCAGTTCGCTTGATTCACGCGCATCGAACTTCAGATCGTCCATTCCGACGAACTGCGGCCAACGGAAACAGAACGTGCAATATGCGTGACATGTCTGCCCGGCGCTGGGGAAGAAGAGGACCGTCTCTTTGTACTTGTGCTGGAGCCCGCTCACTGGCTGGCCGTTCATGAAAGGCACGTTGTGAGTCATCTGACCAGCTGGGTGGGGATTCATCGCCAGCCGGATACCGCGCACCGCATCTTCGATCGCGGCCTCGTCTTTCCGAACCAGCACAAGGTCTCTCAGTTTCGAGTAGTCGGACGGAGAAAGCATGTCCTGATGCGGGAAAGTCAGACGATAGATCGGATCGTCGGGAACATTGTTCCAGTCGATCAGTTCGTCCATCACGTACTGGTTGGTTCGGAACGGCATCACGCGAGAGACGACCTGCACTGCTTCGCGAAGCTCTTCCGGGAGCAACGACCATTGAGGCGCCTGGCTGATCGTTTGGCGGGTATAAGGCTTGAACTTTGCAGGAAGTGAATCGGAAGTCATGGAATCGTCCTCTGTAAAGTGGAGATAATCTAAATAGGAATACGAAATGAATGGCCGTGCGAACACATACGCCAGATATCTTGTGGCGCGTTGCCGGGCAATGTCGCTTGTGTTGTTGAAGCCATTGTTACTGCATGGCCGACGGGCAGCAAACGATATAAACTCGCAACGTTGTGCGTTTGAGGAATGAACGTGAGGCGAAGAATTCCGAGTATCGAAGCGCTGATCGCTTTCGAGGCGGCAGCGCGCCATCTGAGCTTCACCCGGAGCGCGGACGAGCTGGCGTTGACGCAGAGTGCAGTCGGTCGACAGGTAGCGAGCCTGGAGGAGTATCTGGGTGTTCCGCTTTTCAACCGCGTCAAGAAGAGACTCAGCCTGACGGAGATAGGCGAGGTGTATGCAAGACAGGTTCGAGACAATCTCGACCGCATAGAGCGGGATACGCTTTCGGCGATGGCTCACCGGAACGCTGGCGGCATCCTCGAGCTTGCCGTCATTCCGACGTTCGCCACGCGATGGCTGATCCCGCGACTTCCAGGCTTCTACGAAGAGCATGAACACATCACGGTGAATCTGACGACACGGGCCGAACCCTTTCTATTCACCGATACGCCCTTTGACGCAGCCATTCACTTCGGCGACCCGATATGGCCAGGGTCGATCACGAAGTATCTCTTCGGCGAAGATATGACTCCCGTATGCAGTCCGCGGCTCTTGAAGGGAAGGACACTGCTGGAGCCTCGGGAAGTCGCAGAGTTCACGTTGCTTCATCAGTCAGCGCGGCCTGATGCGTGGCGGCACTGGTTCACGCAAGCAGGTATCGACGATGTCGACTGCATGCGGGGGCAGCGGTACGAACTCTTCTCGATGCTTGTCGAGGCGGCGCGTGCCGGACTTGGTATTGCGCTCGTTCCTCGATTTTTTGTGTCGCACGAGGTGGCGACTGGCGAACTTGTCCTTCCATCCGGCATGTCGCTGCGTAGCGAGAAGGGGTACTACCTGGTCTATCCAGAATCCAGAGAAAACTCACCGCACCTACAAGCGCTCGCGCTCTGGCTGCTTGCGGAAGCAAATCGCTATGTCGAACGCGAGGAATGAAAGCGCAAGTGATCAATGTGCTTTCATTCGCTACGCAGTGCCTGATGAAAACAAACGGTACTTAAGCTCATCATTTGGCTAACTGATGTTAGCTGGACGCCAACGGTTCCTCGGCATCATGAGATCAGGTTAAATCATCGAGGAAGCCGGTCTCCTTTACTTCTACGGAAAGGTAGCGGGTTTCGACCACGGTCCGCTGTACGCTCGCAGGCGCTCGAGGCGCGAGCGCAATGATGTTCCGATGAGAGCGGTGACGCCATGCATACCCGACAAGGTCTCTCTACCGCCGACGTGACGGCCGGTAAGTACCCTACCTATCATCTTGGTTCAGGCTGGAATGCGATGCTGCACGAGCGCCAGAAACGTTCTGGCACGAGTGTTCGCAGATTCGGCACTGTCGTGATCGGCGGTGGATATACGGGCCTCGCTGCGGCACGGCGCATTGCGGAGATGCAGCCTGATCAGCAAGTGCTGGTGCTCGAAGCGTCGGCCATCGGCGAAGGCTCGTCCGGGCGGAACTCGGGTTTCGTTATCAATCTGCCGCACAATACAAAAATGGGTGGCCACACCAGTCCGCTGGAGGTGGCCCGCAAGCAGATTGGTTTGTACGATTCGGGTTTGCGTTGGCTTGCGCAGATCGTTCGAGAACATGAGATCGACTGCGGCTGGAACCCGGTCGGAAAATTCCATGCTGCGGCGAGCGAGTCCGGCATAGAGAATCTCAACGCATCCCTGGCGCAATATCGCGACTGGGGCGTGAACTTCGAAGAGTTCGACCGCGATGCGCTGCAGGAAAAGCTGGGTACCAGCTACTACCGCTACGGGTTTCACTCGCCTAATAACGTTTTCGTGCAGCCAGCCGCGCTGATCCGGGGGTTAGCGGACAGTCTGCCTCCTAACGTCGTTCTGGTCGAGAACGAGCCGGTCGTAGAACTCAGCGAATCATCCCCGTTTCGGATCACGACATCCGAAGCGGAGTACGTGGCTGATCGGATCATCCTGGCCAACAACGGCTTCGCGAAAGCCTTGGGCATTCTGCGCGACAGACTGATTACGATTTTTACCTACGCAGCCGTCACGCCGAAGCTCTGCGAGTCGGAGTTGAAGAAGCTCGGCAACTCCCTGGAGTGGGGTGTCATACCTGCCAATCGACTGGGCACGACATTGCGCCGCGTCCAGGACGGACGTTTTATGGTGCGCAGTGCCTATTCATACGAGCGCGAGCAGGCGCCCGCCGATACGCTAGCGCAACTGACAAGCTGCTATCAGCGTCGCTACCCGAATATGAAGTCACACGAGTTTGAGTATGTATGGGGAGGGACAACGGCGTTGACGCGCAATGGCGCCACGTTCTTTGGTGAATTGCGCCCGGGTCTATTTGCGTCGTTGGGCTGCAACGGCGCCGGCGTGCTGAAGGGCAGCACATACGGCAAGCTGCTGGGCGAGATGGCTATGGGCGCCCAGTCCTCGCAGTTGTCCGACGCACTGAGTCTTGAAGGCCCCAACTGGTTGCCCCCGGAACCGATCAGACGCATTGGCGTCGTTTCGTCGATCAAGTATCAGGCGGCACTTGCCGGGCCTGAGCGCTAGTTTCTGTCGATAAAGTAAATCTGGAGGAATCAAGATGCCTGAAATCAAGCGTAGCCATGTCGGCAAGCGTCTGTCCGAGGTCGCTATCCACCAGGGAACGATCTATCTTGCCGGGCAGGTGCCGGATGACATCAGCCAGGATATGGCCGGTCAAACGCGCCAGGTGTTGGCATCGATTGATGCGCTGCTCGCAGAACACGGCTCGGACAAATCCCGCATTCTTTCGTGCCAGATCTTCCTGTCCGACACGTCGCAAGCCGCGGCGATGAATGAAGTGTGGGATGCTTGGGTAACGCCAGGGCATGCGCCACCTCGTGCTACGGTGGGGGCGACGCTGGCCCAGCGAGAGAAGTTGATCGAGGTCGTGATCGTCGCGGCCGTCCAGGTGCACATGTCGGATATCGGATCGGTGTCAGCCGGATAGCGATCGTGCGATGGGGGCAGTCGCGGCTTCTAACCAGGCCGCGACTGTGCGGGTACCGATCAGAGCCAGTCGGTCTCGAAGGGGAATGTCGAAAGGGGCACGCAACCGTTTTCTGTCAGATGCACCTGCTGTTCGAGCTTCACGCCCTCGTTGCCGCCCTCGTCGCCGATGTAGCTTTCAATGCAAAGCGTCATGCCCGCTTCGAACATACCGTTATAACCGTGGTCCTGGAAGTACGAGATCGAAGGATACTCGTCGACCATCCCGATTCCGTGGGCCAGGCAGCTATACCGGTTCTTGAAGAACTTAGCCGGCATGGTCCAGCTGCGCTCGGCGAATTCATTGAACGTCATGCCTGGCTGGATGAGGTGCATGTTCGTATGCAACTGCTCGTGAGCTGCGGCGTAAAGGCGCCGCTGGTCATCGGTTGGGCGGACGTGCCCGACCGTCCATGTGCGAGAAATGTCGGCGCAGTAACCGAACGGCCCCACGAGATCCGTATCGAACGCGATCAGTTCACCCTTGCGCATGACCTTTGGACTACATTCCTGCATCCACGGATTTGTCCGATTGCCTGATGCCAGCAGGCGCGTCTCGATCCATTCGCCACCGAGCTTGATGTTCTCGAAGTGCAGATGTGCCCATAGTTCCTGTTCGGTCATGCCTGGCTGCAACACGTCGTGCATGCGCTGAATGCCGAGTTCGCACACGTCGATCGCTGCCTGCATGACGGCGAGTTCGTCGTCGGATTTGATGGTCCGTGCCAGCTCCATGATCGCTTGCCCATCGACGACCTGAATGCCTTGTTCGCGCAAGGCATGCAGACCTTCGGGGTCGAGCCGGTCGACTGCGACTTGATGCTCCGATGGCGCGTGTTGACGCAGCAGATCCGAGATTTCGCGCGACCATTGCCTGGCGTTCGATGCGGCTTCAGGACCGGCGTTGAAATAGTTCCAGCACACTGCGCTCCGGATTTCCGCTTTGACGGGCACGTTGTGCCACACATGCTCACAGTTATGGAATTCGAAGCCGACTACCGGACCGTCCGCGAAGACCATGACGTAGCGCGTCGGGTTGCGGCCAGTCCAGATCTGCATGTTCGACGTGTCGGTGGCGTACCGGATGTTGACGGGGTCATACAGGACGATTGCGGCTACCTGGCTCGTACGAAGCTGGCGGCGTAGGCGTTCCAGCCTGTAGTGACGTACACGATCGAGCAGACCTGGCGGCAAGCCGACGGTGCTTTCGTCTGTCCCAGGTGTTGCGGCGTGAAGCGTGGAAATCCCCGACATTGACTGTTCTCCTGACATGATCTGCAGGCAGTATCAGAACGTCGATAAAGCCGGTCAACGGCCTTTATTTTCCCGCTCGCATGAGTTTAAGTCATCCGTTCGCGTTAGCACGCAAAGGTCGAAGAGGCGTCAGGCAACGGCCTCCCGCTATCGGGTCGCTGGGTCGCCGCGCAGCCACTCGATGAGTTGCGTAATGACCGGCGAGATCGTGCGGCCGTGCGGGACGACGAGGAAGTAACATTCGGCGGGCGTGAAGGTGGCGACCTCGATCCGCACGAGTTCGCCCGTCATGAGCAGGTCATCGACCAGCCGGCTCCAGCCAAGTGCGATGCCCTGTCCATAGCGGGCGGCCTGCACAGCGTCTGTATATAGGCTGCATCGCAATACCTTGTTCAGCCGTGATGGACGATAGCCGACCGCGCGGAACCATTCAGTCCAGTCCATCCAGCCTTCGGCCGTCGAATCGGATTCAACGAGTGCCATGGACGCGAGTTGTTCGAGTGACGTCGGTACTCCGTTTTCTTCCAGAAACCGTGGCGAACAGACCGGGAAAATATCGACATCGAACAGTAACGTTGACGTGCCGTCAGTCCATTGACCATTGCCGTAGCGGACAGCGGCGTCGACTTCGACATGGCGCAAGTCAGCCGTAAACATTTGTGTGGTGAGGCGTAACTGGAGTGGCGGATTGAGTCTCTTCAGATTGGCGAGGCGAGGGAGCAGACGAAACTGGGAGAACGCGGCCGTGGAGGCGAGCACGAGTTCGCTTTGTTCGACGCCTGTCGTGGACAGACGGTCAAACACGCCAGCGATCTTTTGCATGGATTCAGCAACCACCTGGTACAGCGCTTCGCCCTCTGCGGTCAGCTTGATGGAGCGGTGTCCGCGCTGGAAAAGCCGGACATCCAGGGTTTCCTCCAGGAATCGGATCTGCCGGCTGACGGCCGATTGCGTCACACCGAGTTCAGTCGCCGCAAACGTGAAACTGCCCAGGCGACCCACCGCCTCGAATTCAACCAGCGCGGTAAGCGACGGGACGATTCTGCGGTAACCCTTCGTTCCTCTGGACGTCTTCATCCGTTGTCTCTGATTCTGATGTTGTTGTGACAGTCAGGCGCCGGGATGCGCAGCTGCTTATATGCCGATTGAAACATCGACCATGCGTTCAATCGCCCTGCAGCGTGCAATCGATCCCGTCGATATTTTCGCATGACTTAAAGGAATGTCAGGGGGTAAATAAAGCGCATTGACGGTCCGTATTGGCGATCCAATACTCAACGTAATGCTGCACATAACGTTGCGGCGAAGACCAATTAAAGAGGCACTCATGTCGACCGTCATCCCCATCAAGACACATCGCGAACTCCTCGATAGCCGGCAGCCAGGTCACGGCATGCCCGGCGAACTGTTTGGCCGCCATGACGTCTTCGAAACCGATGTCGAGGTGTTCTTCCACAAGCTCTGGATTCTCGTTGGCGTAACGGCCGATGTGCCGGAACCGGGTGATGTCCATACGGTCGACATCGGCAAGGCTTCAATCATCATTGTCCGGGACGATGATGAAAACATTCGCGCTTACCGCAATGTGTGCCGTCATCGTGGCTCACGCATCATGAAGCAGCCGGGCAAGGCGACTGTCGGCATGCTTGTGTGTCCGTACCACCAGTGGACGTACGATCTGGACGGCAGTCTGCGCCACACCTCCCACATGGGGCAGGATTTCGATCCTGCCTGTCACAGCCTGATTCCGGTTCATCTGAAGACGGTCGGCGCACACGTCTTCGTCTGCCTCGCCGATGAGCCGCCGGAGGACTTTTCGAAACTCGAGAAGGTGATGACACCGCGCTTCGCGCCGTACGATCTGACGCGCACGAAGATCGCACACGAGCTGGAGATCGTCGAGAACGGCAACTGGAAGCTGGTGATGGAGAACAACCGCGAGTGTTATCACTGCGCGGCCACGCATCCGGAACTCACGAATTCGTTTCTGGCTGAGGACTTCGGCTTCTGTCCGGACGGCCAGAGCGAGGATGCCCTGAAAGGGTACGACGAGTACGTCAAGCGAAATGCGGCCAGCCAGGCGGCATGGGAGCAGGACGGATGGATCTGCGAACGCTTCGAGTCGCTCGATGAGAGTGTGCATACCAACTTCCGTACGCAGCGGCTGGTGATTGCCGGCGCCAATGAATCGCAGACCATGGATACGAAAGTCGCCTGCACGAAGTTGTTGGGTTGCCTGGAGCGCCGGGATCTGGGTGACGTGCACATGTGGGGTCACCATTCGTGGACGCACGTCATGAGCGACCACGCAGTGATCGCCTATATCCTGCCGCTTGCGCCTGACAAGACGCTCGTGCGCACGCTCTGGCTCGTCCATGAAGATGCCGTCGAAGGCGTCGACTACGACCTCAAGCGACTGACGGAAGTCTGGATTGCCACGACCACCCAGGACGCCGAGCTGGTCGCGAATACGCACAACGGTACTCAGGATCCCGCCTACCGCCCGGGTCCGTTTTCGCAGTTCACGGAAGCGCCACTGGACGAATTCTCGCGCTGGTACAACGCGCGTCTGAAAGAACACGGTGTGTGAGCGATATGGAAAGCGTCCTCGAACCCTGCATCCTTCAACAGAGCCCCGAAGTGTCTGATCGCTTTAGTCTGTCGTCTACATGGGAACGCGCGGATGCGCAGTGGCCGAGCCACGAGCAGCGAACGCTGGTCTGTTGTCGGGTAACTGACGAAACCCATGACGTCCGCACGTTCGTGTTTGCGAGCGAGGCCGGCCAACCCTTCTCGTTCGAACCGGGACAGTTCATCACGATCAGCGCGGAGATCGACGGCCAGGCAGTCAGCCGCTGCTATACGATCTCGTCGCCACCGACCCGGCCGTACACGTTGTCGATCACGGTCAAGCGGACACCGGGCGGGGTAATGTCGAACTGGCTGCACGCAAACATGGCAGCCGGCAAAACGTTGTCCGCGTTCGGACCGGCGGGTATCTTTACGCCGTCGGCCGGCCCGTCACGGAAGACACTGTATCTCTCGGCGGGTTCTGGCGTCACGCCATTGATGGCGATGACACGCGCGGCGTTCGACCTCGGACAGAATCGCGATGTGGTGTTCGTGCATAGCGCGCGAACGCCCGAAGACATCATTTTTGCGAACGAGTTGGCAGCGCTCGAGCAGATATCCAGTGCTTTTCGAGTCGTCCATATCTGCGAGGCGCAATCCGAGGAAGGTAACTGGCAAGGTCCCATCGGACGCCTGAGTCTCGAACTGTTGAAAGCGCGCGTGCCCGACTATCGGGAGCGGGAGGTTTTCACATGCGGCCCAGCCGGTTATATGGATGCCGTCAGGAAGCTGCTGCTTGACGGACAACATGATCCGGACCGTTATCATCAGGAAAGCTTCAACTTCGCAGAGACCGTCGAGGTCGTCGAAGCTGCGCCGGAACAACGCCCGGGCGATCAAACGTCGTCCTTTACTGTACGTCTTTCGCGTTCCGGCAAGACCTTCACGATGGAGCCGTCAGAAACCGTGCTCGCGGCCGCGCGCAAAGCGGGTGTACCGATGCCATCGTCTTGTAGTCAGGGGATCTGCGGTACCTGCAAGACCAGGCTGCTCGAAGGCACAGTCGAGATGAAGCACAACGGCGGTATCCGGCCGCGCGAGATTGATAAGGGGCTTCGACTGATGTGTTGCAGCAAGCCGACTTCCGATCTGGTTCTGGATCTGTAGCGGAGCGGGAGGATAGGGTGAGGAGGGCAGATACAGCCTTGCCAGACTGCCGCGGCAAACGACATTTCGGATTTCTAACGCTGCCGTCATACTCGATGATCGCGTTTGCAAACGCGATCGAGGTCCTACGAATCGCAAACTATGTCGAGGGCCATGAGTGGTACCGATGGACGGTCTACACGGTCGACGGAAGCCTGGCTGTTCCGAGCAACGGTGTCGTGGCCAGGGCGGCTCAGCCCTTCGACCACCGAGGCGGGCTACCTGACGTATTAATCGTTTGCGGGGGCATGGACATCAGGCAGGCGGCGAATGCGTCGCTTGGCGCCATCCTGCGTAGCGCCGCGCAGCAAGGTGTTGTGCTGGGTGGAGTGTGTAGCGGCGTCTTCGCGCTGCTTGCGGCGGGCCTTATGGAAGGACACCGATGCGCCGTACACTGGGAAGACGTTGCGGCGCTGGCGGCCGAGTTCCCTCGTGTACAGATAACCGATGAAGTTTTTGTCCTCGATCGCGACCGGATAACCTGTGCGAGCGGTGCGGCGCCTGTGGACATGATGCTCAATCTGGTCGCGGGCGAGATCGGTGCAGCCTGCGCAGCGCAAGTATCACGCTATCTATGCGTCGATCGGATTCGGGCGCCGGACGAACGCCAGATCAGGCCTGTGTCGGCAAGGCTGGGTGGCGTAAGGTCTGAACTCGTCGAACTGGTGGAATTGATGGAGGCTAATGTCGAGGAGCCGCTATCTAGCATGGATCTGGCACGGCTCATAGGCGTGTCGGATCGGCATATGCAGCGGATGTTTCGCGAGCAGCTTGGCCGTTCACCTGCCGAATATTATCTGACGATCCGGCTCAAATGTGCTCGCTCGCTCCTGCTTACTAGCGCTGCGGAGATCAGGGCGATCTCTTCGAAATGCGGTTTCAAGTCAGCATGTTCGTTCAGCAAAGCCTACCGCCGGGAATTTGGCCACACGCCTTCAGCAGAGCGGCGTGGCACCTGAAGCAGACTTCGCTCCTGGCGCGATAACCGCGCTTATCGCGGCTATAAGCCCAGTACTTCGGATCTTGACCACGGACGTCCGAACGACGCCAGAAGCGGCCATCGATTCGTTGGCAGCCTGAGCGGCCGTTGAGGGTCCGACATCAGGCGCCCGTAATCGATGAAGAGGTCGTCGCCCGACTCGATGGCCTCGGAGTTTGGCTCGCATGCGTGGTTGATGAAGCGTGCGCTATTGCCACCGCGACTGCCGTCGATGACCCGTCCATCGGAAAGTCCAAATACGAAGGTGTGCCCGTTCCCGGATCGCTGACGGGCGGCGGCGCGACGCCAGTTGGTCACTTCGCCTGCGTACTCGATGAGCCGCTCGCCTGCCGCGTGTCACTGACCGGCATATTCGAGCCATTCCGGGATCGGCGTAATCGAGCCACCGGATGATCGCCGCAATCGAGCCAGTGCATGATCGGCGCAATCGGGCCACTCGATGATCGGCGTATTAGAGCCACCGCAGGATCGGCGTAATCGAGCCACGTAGCGGGCTCAGTGTTCTGTCGGGCGGCAGCCCGAAACGCATTTCGAATTTCCACAACCCGGTACCTTCAGGCTTTTTGCCCGGAGGGCCGATGAGTCGAAGGAGGTTCGAAGTGTTTGAGTATCGACAGGTTCTGGCGCGCATGCGTCAGGGCGATTCCGACCGTGACATTGCCAGCGCACGCCTGATGGGGCGTGGGAAGCTGAAGACCGTCAGGCAGGTCGCGCTCGCTCGGGGCTGGCTCGATCCCGGTCGGCCCTTGCCGGACGACGCCGAACTGGCAGCGATCTTCGGACGCAATCCGAAGCTGCCGCGTAGCTGCGTCTCCACGATTGAACCGTTTCGCGATCTGGTGCGCGGCTGGTATGACGCCGACGTGCAGGGCACGACGATCTTCAACGCGCTTCAGCGCAACCACGGCTATACGGGCAGCTATTCGGCAGTGCGGCGCTTCCTGCTGCACCTGAAGGCCGAGCGCGGCGCGAGAGCGACGACGATCCTGGAGTTCGCACCGGCCGAGGCCGCACAGGTCGACTTCGGCGCCGGTCCGGTGCTCACGCATGAGTCCGGGGTTCTGCTCAAGACATGGTTCTTCGTGATGACGCTGTGCTGGTCGCGTCATCAATACGCCGAGGTCGTGCTGGATCAGACGGTCGAGACGTGGCTGGCCTGTCACCGGCGCGCCTTCGAATGGTTCGGTGGCCGCGTCGAACGCGTGATCATCGACAACGCCAAGTGCGCGATCACAAAGGCGTGCATGTACGACCCCGAGGTACAGCGCTCGTACGCCGCGCTGGCCGAGGGGTACGGCTTCCGGATCGATGCATGCCCTCCACACGATCCTGCGAAGAAGGGCGTCGTTGAGGCCGGAGTCAAATACATCAAACGATCCTTCGTGCCGCTGCGCGAATTCCGCGATCTCGCCGACGCCAACCGTCAATTGCGCGACTGGGTGATGCAGCAGGCCGGCACGCGCGAGCACGGCACGACGCGCGAGCAGCCGCTTGCACGTTTCGCCATCGAGAAGCCACTGCTCGCCAGACTGCCCGATGTGCCGCCAGTGCTGGCCGTATGGTGCGAGGTCAAGGTCCATACCGACGGGCACGTCGTCTACAAGAAGGCACTGTATTCGGTGCCGTTCACGCTCGTTGGCAAGCAGCTGTGGCTGAAGGCGACCGACACGGTCGTGCAGGTGTTCCACCGCCATGAGCTCGTCGCGACCCATCCGCGCCTGCGCAAGCCCGGCGATCGCCACACGGTGCGTGACCACCAGCCGCCTGAAGCGCAAGCGTGGCTCGAGCACGATCCACAGTGGTGCCTGGCGCGGGCAAAGGATATCGGGCCAGCCTGCCACGCGCTCGTTCTCGCGATGTTCAACGACAAGGTGCTCGTCAACCTGCGCGGCGCGCAGGGCGTCTTGAGGCTTCGCGAGAAGGTCGGCGATCAACGGCTGGAGGCTGCGTGCGAGCGTGCGCTCGTGTTCGCCAGCCCCAAGTACCGCACTGTCAAGGCGATCCTCGACAAGGGGCTGGACAGCCAGCCCACCGCAGCACCAGCGCCGACGCCGGCGCCTGCCGACACCTATCTGAACGGCGGCCGCTTCGGCCGTGACCTCCATTCCCTTCTGATCCATTGAACGCCTATGCATCCCAGTCCAGAACTGAACACGATCCTCAAGCAGTTGCGCCTCTCGGGCATCCTCGACTCGCTCGAGCAACGCAACCGTCAAGCCATCGACGGGCAACTTGCCTACACGGAGTTCCTCGCCACGCTTCTGCACGACGAGGTCGCGCGGCGAGAGCAGAAGAAGCTCGGCGTGCGGCTCGCCCGCGCTGGCTTCTCCCTAGGCAAGACGCTCGAGAACTTCGACTTCGACCGCGTGCCCAAACTCAACCGCGCTCACATCTATGATCTCGCCGCCGGCCGCTATATCGACGAGAAGGTCTGCGTGCTGATGGTCGGCCAAACCGGCGTCGGCAAGTCGCATCTCGCGCAGGCCCTGGGCCACTGCGCCGCACGCCAGGGCCGCGATGTCCTGTTCATCACGCAAACCGAATTGCTCAAGAAGCTGCATGCAGCACGGGCGACTGAGCTCTATGAACGCAAGTTGCAGCAGTTCGTGCGCGTTCCGGTGCTGATCGTCGATGACTTTGCACTCAAACCCCTGCGTGCGCCCCACGACGAAGACTTCCACGACCTGATCGCCGCCAGGTATGAGCGCGCGGCAACTATCCTGACGTCGAATCTCGACTTCAGCGAATGGGGCGACGCATTCCCCGACAACCGCATCCTCGGTGCTGCCACGCTCGATCGGCTACGGCACGGCGCCTACCGTGTCGTCATTGAGGGTGAGAGCTTCCGCAAGCCGAAACCGATGCCCGAAAACGGCGAAAACGTGGTTGCAAAATCAGGCAAAAAAACGCATTCTTGAGTCCCTTCGAAATCGCGTTTCGGGGCCATTCCAGGTGGCCTCATTACGCCGATCATCCCCGGCTCGATTACGCCGATCCGTGACACCGCGATCGGCTGTAAGGCAAATACGCCCCTGCCGTGTACGGGGGAGCCTCGTGTAGTGATGCATCGTCGTTGCATTGAATCGTACCCGTCTGTAGTCCGTGCGCCCTGTTCATCCCGCGAGCTGCGAAGCATAGCTTTGCGATTGTCCGTGTTCAACTTGAGACGTCACAGGCATTGAAAGGGCGCGTGAGGGTGCAGGGCGCTAAAACGGATTCGCTTCTGGAGTTGCCGTGCCCTGTGGACATGCGTTAGGGTGTCCGCTCGTCCCGCGTCTGTGCGGGGCTTTAAACAGAGGAAGGTTCTTACATGAACAAGCAGGAACTCATCGACGCCATCGCTGCCAGCACGGGCGAAAGCAAATCCAGTACGGGCGAGGCTATTGACGCCATCCTCGAAGTTGTGACGGCTGCTGTCACGCGTGGCGACACCGTTCAGCTGATCGGTTTCGGTTCGTTTTCCACGGGTGCCCGGGCAGAGCGCGCGGGCCGTAATCCTGCGACGGGCGAGACGATCACGATACCCGCGGCGAAAACCGTCAAGTTCACCGCGGGCAAGGCGTTCAAGGACGCGGTGAACGCGGCATAACTGCAACAGCGTTCCGATTCTGGCGGCGCGCCAACAGGCGTCGTCAGATCAGGAGGCGGTTTTCCGGGCTGACGGGAACGGTGCGGTTCGTTCGCATTCCCTGCAGGCCCGGATGATCAGGCACGGGCAAAATCATCCGGCGTGAGTTCGAGCGCGGCCACGGGATGTGCCAGCAACTTGCGTTCGGCGATCGCCCGAATGCGCCCGTAGCCGTCCCGGAAAGTCTTCAGGGTCTGCGCTTCACTGGCTTGGGGCCCCAGCCAGAAAAAGTCTGAAGTGTCGTGACGGGTATCGTGCACTCCACCGTGCGATCCTTGAAAGGAATGGCGAAGGCGACACCGTGGCCGTTCGCGACGATGCGAGGTTCGAGATCTACTGCTTCCATGGCGAGGCGTGGGTCGAATCTATGTGTCGCGAATATTCTTGCACAGATCGCGCGCTTCCTGAATGCCTCGCTCCGGGTTGGCGCCGGTAGAAACGGCACGTTCAGGGCAGCGCATCATTTGCGTGTCGAGAAAGCGTCGCTCATCTGCCGCGCCCGCTTGACCTCGTCGCTGTGCAGGTAAATCGAGGTCGTGGACACCGACGCGTGCCGCAGGTTGTCGCGCACCGTGGTCAGCTCGGCGCCGCGCCCCAGCGCATGAGTCGCATGCGTGTGACGCATCCAGTGTGGGCTCGCACGACGTAGCTTGTCGGCGAGGGGCGGGTGGTCAGTCTCAATCGAGTCTGCAGCGAGCCGGAAGAAGCGCCTGAGTACACCCCACAGCCGTACGCCGCTGATCGCGGTACTGCTGTCCGCTTCCAGGCTGCCAATGACGGGCGTCTCGGGACGCCAGCGAACGGCGACGACGGGCAGCCCCCGATCGGCCAGATAGCGGCCGAGTGCGTCCCAGGCGAGCGGCGGCAGCGCCACCCGCGCGATCTTGCCGCCTTTGCCCGATACCTTCAGCCAGTGCTCATTGCGTGCGTCTGTCTCGACATGCCCGAGCGTCGCACCGATGAGTTCGCTCGCGCGCAACCCCGTCGCGTAACCAAAATCAAGCAGGAATCGCAGCCGCTGCGCAGCAGGTACCGACCAGCCGTGTGACCATTCGAGGCCGTCGGCCATCGTACGGACCAGCCCCCATTCGCCTTCGGTAAAGGCGTGCGACGCATCGAGCGTGGATGTCGCGGTGCCGCCGCGCACCTTCACGCCCGCGAACGGATTGGCGAGCACGTAACGCTGCTCGACGAGCCAGCGAAACAGGGCACCCAGAATCAACAGCGCGTGCGAGACCGAGCGTGCCGACAGGCTGCCGTTGAATGGCCGCCATTCGGGCGACGTGCGCGGCCGCACCGGACCGGTCCACCGTCCACGCGGCATTGGATGGCGCAGGAACGTGCGGTAGGCGATCGCGTCTTCTGTCGTAAGTGACGACAGCGCACGGCCGCGCTCGACGATCGCCCACAGGATCAGCCGCTCGGCTTCCTTGCGGTAGGTGCGCTGCGTGGCGGGTGATTCGTGCAGCGACAGCCAGGTCTGCACGGCTTCATAGTCGTTCGACGCATCGAGCGTACAGGTGGCGCGCGGCGCCCGGAACGTCCCTTCTGTGCCGTCGACTTTGTGCGGTAGCCGGATGGATTCCCACGGCACGATGTCGCCCTGCTGGGTCGCTACGATCAGTGCACGCGCCTTCTCGGTGAGAGCGGGCCACGCCGCGAAAAACGCCTCGATTGTGCGTGCACTTGCCGCACCGAGGCCCGGCACGGCTTTCCACCACTGACGCCGGCGCGGAATGCGCACGGTGAGATCGGCGAGCGTCCGGATGCCATGCGCGTGCAGCATGCGCACCGCGCGCGGGGTGAACCACTGCGCGATGTCGTCGGCGATTTGTGGTTCGGGTGGACGTGCGCTCCGCAACACGTTGATCGCGTGCGCAACGGTCTTCGCATGCTGTTCGCGCTCATTCGCAGGATGCGAGAGGAGGGCGGCCAGATCGTCGCGATGGGCCGCGCGCGCGACGTCCAGCAGCTTGCTTCGGATACGACCGGGGACGCCGCGCGCCGACTTTCCATTCCCGAGCGCAGAAGGCAGATAGCGCTCGACGGCTTGCCGGACGGGCAGGCCCGCGTACCAGGCGCGCAGCATGGCGAGTTCATCGGCATCGGGAAAGCCGGGCGGTTCTGCGTGGGAAGGCGCGGGGAGGCGGTCGTGACACGTTTTCATGCTGGCGAGTTTAGTGCAAAAATAGATGCGTTATGATAAGAAAACTTATCTTAATAGTATGACTCGCTGTCACTTTTTTATGGAAATTTGGTTGTCGCTCACGTGACGGGGCTGTGATATTTCATTGAGTTTGGCAATCGCACACTCTGGCCGAACGGGTTTGGCCGCCTAGGTGGGGTGTGCCCTTGGAGTAAACTCGCCCCAATTAATCTTTGAATGCCCAATCATGAAGAGTAGTTCAAAAGGCGGCCTTGTCTATTCCACCGATGGCGGCCGAATGTGTCCCGAATGCAGAAAGGTTCTCGCGGAATGTGTCTGCAAAGCGGTTGCTAACGCACAACTAGCAGGCGACGGTGTGGTACGGGTGACGCATGTGACCAAGGGCCGGGGCGGGAAAAGCGTGACGATCGTTAAAGGGCTCGCGCTCGATCCTCTTGCTTTGGCGTTGCTTGGCAAGCAGTTGCGTACGGTCTGCGGCTCTGGTGGAACGGTCAAGGATGGCGTGATTGAAATACAGGGTGACCATTGCGAGCGGGTCATTGAAGCGCTCAGGAAGGACGGCCACAGCGCGAAGCGGGCAGGGGGCTAGCTACTTCAACGAGTGGCGACACAAAGAGTTTGACGGATCGCGTGCGGGCCAGCAGTTGACGTTCGCGCAACACTCGAAACGAGCATTCCAGCAAATGGTTCACCACAGGAACCGGCCGGAAACTCGATGGAAGCAAATCGGCCGTATGGAAAGCTTCACATAAGGCCGATCAGCGGGCATATCAAAGGAAGAGGGGAGGTTAGCTTCGGCGAGTCCGGCGGGGGCGTTGGACATAAAACCCGACGTCGAACGTTGACATACATGCACAACGTCAGACTACGTACGTGTCGCTTTATCGCGGCTGGTGAAATCCAGTTTCGCCTTCCCGGTTCCGTGTTGAGAGCTCATCCAGAGCGAGAAGGATCGTTATACAGTGTCGCGTATGCAGCCGCACCGACTGCACCCGTGCGACCCGCAGATCCAACGTTGAGTGCGATGTCATCGGGGTTCGATCTGGCCAAGCCGCTCCGTCAGCGATTGCGGGTGGCCATCAAACAGCGCCGCGTAGTACACCGTGTTCGCCAATACATTCTTGACGTAGTCGCGGGTTTCGTTGAACGGAATCGTCTCCGCGAAAATCGCACCTTCCACCCGACGCGGCAGGTTCGCCTGCCACTTACGCGGGCGCCCAGGGCCCGCATTGTAGCCAGCCGTCGCGAGCACGGCAGAACGGTCGAGCTGGTTGTAGATCATCGATAGATAGTACGTGCCAAGCAGGATGTTCGTATCGATGTCGTTCATCTTGGCCCGCGAGAGCGTACCGAGCCCGATCTTCTTCGCGACCATCGTGGCTGTGTCCGGCATCACCTGCATCAGGCCGCCCGCGCCAACCTCGGAGCGTGCACTGATGATGAAGCGCGACTCCTGACGAATGAGGCCATACGCCCAGCCGACGTCGAACCCGGCGGACTGCGTATCGCGCTCGACAATCGTGCGGAAGGGCGCCAGGTAGCGCAGCGAAAAATCATGTTCCGTCTGCGTCCTGTCGGCGGTGCTCACAGCCCGGTCATAAAGCTCGATGCGGCGCGCGTACTCGGCGACCGCGAGCAGTTGTCGGTCGGTCATGCCGCGCAGCTGCCAGTTCCACTCACGGTTGCCTTCCGTGCGCAGGCACAGCGCGTAAAAACGCTTTGCCAGCTCGAAGCCTGGTGTCCGGCTGGCCCGCTCAACTTCTTCGTCGGTCACCCTGGTCTGCGGCGGGATCACGATGTGCCGGCCGAGCGCTTCGGAGGCCAACTGTCCATAGAAGGTGTAGTTACCCGCGATCGTTCGGAGTGTCTCGTCGGCTGTCGCCACCTCGCTGCTCTGCTTCAACGCGCGCGCGTACCAGTAGATCCATGCGGGCTGCGCGCGCAGCGCGGCCGGCATCTGCTCGATTGACCAGCGCACCATGGTCCAATCCCCGACCAGCAGCGCGCTGCGGGTGCGCCACTGGTAGGCCTGACTCGACAGGGGCGCGTTCGCCGACAGCCGGTACCAGTTCACCGCGCCCGGTAGCTGCCTGATCGCCGCCTGATAGGCAATCGTGCCCCAACCGATAGCCCGTTCCGCCAGGCTGAGCGACGGTGCGATGGCGGTAAAGGTGGCCTCGGCGGCCTGCGGATCGCCGACCGCCAACTGTGTGATGGCGAGCAGCGCGAGTTGATGGGAGGCCGCGTCAAGTTGGATGCCTTTCGCGAGCAATCGACCTGGCTGGTTCGTCGCCTGCTGGAAGAGCAGCGGATCCGGGCGCGCTGCGCCCAGCGCATCGACCAGTCTGCCGCCTGTCGTCCTCGCGCCCTGTTCATAGGCCTGGCGAATCAGCTGCCACACGTCGTCCGGCGTGAACTGCTGGTCACGGTCGAGCGCGGTGATCAGATCCACGCAGCCGTCACCGTACCAGTTCGGCTCGACAAGCAGCGCCCGCGCCGCGTCGGCGACATTCTCGCCCCGCGTGGCACGCGACTCGAGCGCATAGCATTTCACCTGCGTGTCGTCGTCCAGGACGAACTTTGCATATTGCGAATCGAAATCGTGCCAGTCGTGGCGCGCCCCGAGCACGCGAAGGTAGTCGTTGCGCAGACGGTCTGCAATCGCCTGTCCGTCGTAACGTTGCAGAAATGACAGCACCGGTGCGTCCGGCGCGTCGGGATTCGCATGCCCCGCGCCAGTGAACAGACGCGGCTTGATCTGGAAATAGCTGAGATAGGCCGTCGCCGGATAATTCGGAATCAGGCTGGCGAGGCGCGCGGCGCGCGCGGGATCGTTGTCGCGTGCCGCGTCACGTAACTTGATGAAAATCTGATCGTCAGCGGACAACGAGGTGGATGGGGTAGGTTGTCTGGCTAGCACCGTGCCAGACATGATAAGCGTCACGGCGGCAAGGGCAAGGCCGACCGTGCGATACACCCGGTGAAGTCGTGCGGACATCGCTGTTTTCTCGTTGTTTCGGTGCAGAACATTGGGCCAAAGCTTATGCCGCAACCCGGCGGAGCGAAGCCTCGAAAAACACAGGACTCAACCCCCAATTCAGCTCTTTGCGAGCCGGATGCCTCGGCCACATCGGCACTTGCGTGTCCGCTGTTTCATGGCGTGGGCCGGGAGGGATGCTTGCTTCTGGGTGGTTTTGGAGCGGAGGGTCGAGACTGTTGACTGACCGGCGCGACCAGGACTCACGAGTGCTGCGAGAAGGCGGGTGATGGACCCGACCGCGGTAGCCGGGCAGCGGGGGCGCGGCGGGAATTCGGGCACGGCACTGAGATTTTGGCCAGCATCTCGCCGATGGTCCGGGTACAAGCTTCGTTTCCTGCGCGTCAAGACGGACGTGACCCAGATTGCGACATTCACTCGAGCATCTGTTCCCGGCAGCATGTTCGTGCCTGTAACCCTGCCGGGTCCACGGAGATCGCGGTCATGCCGATTGGCAGGTGCCGGGCCGGCGTGATACAACGTTATCCGTCGCAGCCGGACACGGCCTGCGAAATCGCATCCACGGATGCAACTCTCAACGTTCACAGGATCAAGAAAATGGCAACGGGTACAGTTAAGTGGTTCAACGATGCGAAAGGCTTTGGCTTCATTTCTCCGGACGACGGTGGCGAAGACCTGTTCGCTCACTTTTCCGAGATCAAGACTGAAGGTTTCAAATCTCTGCAGGAAAACCAGAAGGTAAGCTTCGAAGTCAAGATGGGGCCGAAGGGCAAGCAGGCTGCGAATATCAAGCCTGTCTGACCGGTCGGGTGTGTCGCATGCCGGCATTGTCGACGATCGTGCCGAGGTGTTGCGCCGTTTTAGTCGTGATTGCAGTTGCAATGCCGGCCCGGGCCGATCCGGAAGCCGAACGGACACGTTCCCAACTGACCGATGATCCCATCGTCAGCACATGGCGTACCTTACGCGCCATCGATTGCGCCCGCTGCCATGGCAAGGACTATGAGGGGCTGACGGCACCTTCGATTATTGAGTATGCGCGCACTCAGAGCCGTGAGATGTTTGTCCGGAGGATCCTTGACGGCGAGCCGTCACGCGGAATGCCTGCATATCGCGACAACCCCTCGATTGCTGGGCGCATCGACGATATCTACCGGTTTTTTCTCGGCCGTGCCGACGGCACTATCCCCGCCGACCCGCGGCCTGCGCAGCGTTAGTCAAAAGTCGGTCGACTTGCGTCTCGCGCATCCGGTAGAGCACGCTCGAATGACTCGCCCACCAGCCTCTCATTCTCAATGACACGACCACACATCTTTCGCGCCTGACTCACTGCCGGAAGGCTGCACATTGACGACCATGCTCGGACCTCTGGCGCGCGTTGATGAACCGCTCGGGCGCGAGCAATTACGCGAGCATCGCGCGGTAGTCGTGGCCGATTCGTCATGTACGATAGCTGGGCTTGCTTACAGCGTGCTGGGTGGCCAGGCCTTGCGACCATGCAAGCGAAGATACTCACGCAGCGTGATGGCCCGGGCGTCGGCTGGTTGCAGCGTCAGCGCGTGGCGTCGATGCTGAAAAATGGCGAGCTGGTGGAGAAGCAGGCCGCCGATCCGGGCGAGCCGACCGTGTCGAGTGTCGCGTGGCGGGATGGTCGCGCGGGGCGCGCGTTGCAACGGTGGCTGGAGCAGTTACGGCAGCCGCGCCTGGCCAGGCGGTTAGTACGTGTGGTGAATATGGCGGCTGGGGCGTGACACATGAGTGCGCATGCGTTTGCGTGGGCGGCGCAGCGTACAGTAGGGGCATACGTGTCGCGCCAGGTGGTTGGGTTCCTTGCACGACATGGCATCACAGGGAGAATGACGATGATTGATGGACTGGTGGGTGGGCGCCTGTACGGCGAGGCGCAGATTCGCACGGGGCAGAATGGCAGGCGGTTCGTGACCTGCAAGGTCCGGGCGACCACCAATGATGGAGATACGATATTCGTCAACGTGATTGCGTTCGACGATGACGTGCAAACCGCATTGCTCGCGCTGACTGACGCGGATAGCGTCGCGCTGAGCGGGGCGTTGACCCCAAAAGTGTGGACGGACAAGAATGGCCTGATCAAGCCCGCCATGGATATGGTCGCCCACAGGGTCATCGCGGCTTATGAAGAGCGCCGCGAGGGCGATGATTGAGGTGCCTTGAGGCCCGGCACTCGCATCCTTGAGATAGTCGACATACCGCTCAGGGTCGAGGTCTGTCTTTCCCATTGAGTCGCCACCGTTTGGTGACTGGCTCGTCGGTATGGAAAGAGAGTTCGTCGTCTGACGGCGAGTGTCGTAGCCGACACGAGCAGTGCAGTGGTAGCTGGCAAGGCAAGGCAGATACCTGCGACGCGGAGACACTTACCCGCCGCGCGAAACGCTACCGCGGCCGCGGTCCGGCCATTGCAGTAAGCTCCTGCAGATTTGCGTGTGTCCCGGCGCATTCGCAGCGAGTCCCTCGCACGCATGCCTGTTATTGAGCAATGAGTTAGCGTAGCTGATCGACACACTGAGATGGAGATCGTCGACGCCATATCGGTCTTCGACATCGGTGACCTTCGCCTGAAGGGAGACGATTTCACGCCCCAGACGGTTAATCTGTTCTCGTGCTGCCTCCTCTTCGCCGCCTCGCGAAGCCGGCGCGGGCACCAGTTGCTCGGGTGGCGTGGCAAGCTTCATGGACTTCAGTGTCTCGTAGGTTGCGGTAGAGAAATTTCTGTCTGCGAGCAATGCAGCGGCATCACTACAGATGTCCGTGAGCAATCTGATCTTCGTCTTGACGGTCCGCCCATCAATGCCCAGCACGGCCGCGATGCGTTCTTGCGATACCCGGTGGCCAACCGCCTGCGCGATCATCCGCGCGTCCTGCCCCGCCGTCAGCCGGTTGACATAGCGGTTGTAGGTGCACGTCTCGTCTTCCGTTGCCAGAAGGCAAATTGCCGATTACTTGTCCAGCTGGCGCAGGGCCTCGAATGCATAGAAAGTGAACGAACTGCCGAGACGGCGCTGCATGTGATAGATTTTTTCCGGAATCTTACCTGGAGCCTGAAAATCGATGGTCTCTGCTTCGCTGGATAGTTTTGATCGAAAACTGCTCGAAGAAATTCAGAAAGACGCCAACACCCCGCAGAATGAACTGGGTAGTCGCGTTAGTCTTTCGACTGCCGCGGTCAACAGGCGACTCCGGCGGCTATCGGAGGAGGGCGTTATAGAGCGATTTACCGCGGTAGTTTCACCGGAGAAGGTGGGTTGTCCGCTCACGATCGTCGTCAACATAGAAGTGGAGAGTGAGCAGATTGACATTCTCGATTCAATGAAAGCCGCCTTTGCGCGCTGCTCGCATATTCAGCAGTGTTACTACACGGCGGGCGAATGGGACTTTGTTCTGATCGTCACCGTGGAAGACATGGAGCGGTACAACGCCCTGACTCGCGAGCTTTTCTTTGCCAACAATAATGTGAAGCGCTTCAAGACGCTTGTAAGTATGAGTAGAGTAAAGGTCGGGCTGACGATACCGATGACGGAACGCGAGTGAATTTGCAAGCCGCCGATGTGAGGGTTTCGCGATTAGTCTTGCATTCGAGTTCATTCGTGGACGTTGCACCAAGTTCCGACCTCATTGTCACCAGTCAACTCAAAGGCGTACGTGTGTCCAGCAGCAAATAGATTCCGTCGTATTGCTCGTCACGTACTCGAGCCAATCGCTCGCGTAATGCAAGGTTTTCAGACTGTAGTTTGGCCACGGCGAGGCGCAGCCGTGATCGAGATTTCGTTGGCATACTTTGGCGCCGTGTCGTGGGCTTGCCGGCGCTGGATTTCCTTTGCATCTTGAAACGGCCTCCGCAATCAGCCACCCTTGCCGGTCTGATCAAGCTTGCTCATCTTCCTGATTTCCATTTTCATCATCATCGCGGCTTTCAAGCAGGTAGCGCTGATCTTCGAGTCCTAATGCTCTCCGCGCCAACTCAGGGTATTTCTGGTGTAAGACCGCGTCTTGCCGTTTCATCTCTTCGCGTGATCAAAACAAAGATATTTTTGCACCGAAGGCCTCAATTCAGAGACTTTTTACAGCCGCTCAAACAATATTATTTCCATGGTCGATATGCGCATTTCCCGAACCTCACGAGCAAGGACATCCGGCTATGGAAAGCACGCTGCAGGGTCAACTGAATAACCAGTTGAAGAGCTGGCGCCGTTATTTGCATCAACATCCCGAAACCGGCTTCGAGGAAGTCAACACATCAGGCTATGTGGCGAACATCCTGAACACGCTGGGACTCGAGGTTCACCGTGGTATCGGCGGAACCGGGCTGGTTGCCAATCTGACGGTGGGCGAGGGCAAACGCGCGATCGGCCTGCGCGCCGATATGGACGCGCTGAACATCGCGGAGCAGGCGCCCGATCGTGAGCATGCTTCCCGCAACGCCGGAAAAATGCACGCGTGTGGGCACGATGGACATATGTCGATGATTCTCGGTGCAGCGCGACTCCTTGCCGAACGGCGCGATTTCAACGGCACGGTGCGCTTCATCTTTCAGCCTGCAGAAGAACATGGTCGCGGCGCGAAGGCGATGATCGCCGACGGACTGTTCGAACGCTTTCCCGTCGATGCGATCTTTGGCGCACACAACATGCCGGGCATGCGTGCGGGCACGTTCGCAACGCGTCCGGGCGGCATCATGGCAAGTGAAGACAACTTCGTGATTCACATCAAGGGACGCGGCACGCACGCTGCACGTCCGCATATGGGCGTGGACCCGATCGTCATTGCTTCGCAGATCGTGATGGCATTGCAAACCGTCGTGTCGCGCAATCTCGATCCGAGTCTGCAGGCTGTGATTTCCTGCACGGAGTTCATCACTGACGGACTGAGAAACGTCATTCCATCGAACGTCATCATCAAGGGCGATACGCGCAGCTATTCACGCGACGTGCAAGCGCTGTTGGAAACGCGCATGCGCGAAGTATGCGAAGGCATCTGCCGCACGCACGGTGCCGATTGCACGTTCGAATATACGCACGAATTCGCGCCGACCGTGAATTCGGCGCAGTTCGTCGACGTCGCGGTGAGAGTGGCGCGCAATGTGGCGGGCAGCGACAGCGTCGATGCCGATGTCCAGCCAATGATGATCTCGGAAGACTTCGGTGCATTCCTGCAGGTCGTTCCCGGCAACTTCGTTTTCATCGGCAACGGCGAGTCGGCGGAGAACGGTGGCGTTCCCCTTCATAACGCCACCTACGATTTCAACGACGAAATCCTTCTGACAGGCGCGCGTTATTTCGCTGAAATCGCGCGGCTCGAATTACCGGCGGCGTGAGCCGGACTTCGATCACCGATTCACCTCGTTCATTACTGGAGTATCCGGCTCATGCTGGCAGTCAATCCGCGCGCAACGCGCACGTCGTATCCCGCTGCGCTGAAGGAGATCCTCAGCATCGATAAGGCGCAGGAAAGCCGCGCATGGCTTTCCTGCTGGGACAAAATCGCGCCTGGAATGACGCCGTTGCGCGAGTTGCCTGGGCTCGCAGCGAGGCTCAAGGTCGGCAGCATCAGCATCAAGGACGAGTCGACGCGTTCCGTATTGGGCAGCTTCAAGGCGTTGGGTGCGCCCATCGCGCTGGTGCGCCTGATTCAGCGGCTGTGGCCCAATCATGGTCTCGATGCGCGCGGCCTTTTCGATGCGCGCTATCGCGATCTGCTGACGCATTTCACGGTTGTCAGCGCTACCGACGGTAATCACGGAAAAGGGCTGGCTGCTGCCGCGCAAACGCTCGGATGCCGTTGCGTGATCGTGCTGCACGCGAATGTCAGCGTCGAGCGTGAGCAGGCCATTGCCGCGTATGGCGCGGAAATCGTGCGGATAAAGGGAAACTACGACGAGTCGGTCGAGGAGGCCGCGCGTCTCGCTTCGTTGAACGGCTGGCACGTCGTGTCCGACACGTCTTATGACGGCTATGAAGACATCCCGCGCGATGTGATGCAGGGCTACGGCACGATTGCAGCGGAGATCGTCGAGCAGAGCGATAGCAAACCAGAACAGCCGGCTTACACGCATGTCTTTGTGCAGGGCGGTGTCGGTGGTCTTGCGGCAGGATTGGTCAGTTACCTGTGGGAGTTTCATGGCGAGCATCGTCCGCGATGTATCGTCGTCGAACCGCAGCAGGCCGATTGTCTCTATCAGAGCGCATTGGCAGGGCGCGCTGCGCGTGCAACGGGTTCGGTCGACTCGGTGATGGCCGGGCTCGCCTGTGGCGAAACTTCGCCGCTTGCATGGAAGTTTTTGCAGCATGCCGTCGACGACTTCATGACCATCGGCGACGACGATGCCGTCCACGCGATGCGCATCCTCGCGGCCGGCAGCGATATCGACGCACCGATCGTCGCGGGCGAGTCGGGCGTAGCGGGTCTCGCTGGTCTGATCGTGTTGCTGCAGAACCCGCAGTGGTCGAGACAGGTGGGCCTCGATGGCGCTTCCCGCATCTTGCTCGTCAATACGGAAGGCGCGACCGCGCCCGCGACCTATCGGGAACTGGTCGGAGAGTCCGCCGAATCCGTACTTCAGCGGCAACTCGCCTGGCGCGGTTAACGATTTCTACATGTTCTCTCGATGGCACACGCTCCCGGTTCTTTCCACTATGGATGTTGCGAGTGCGTGCGAGTCACATGCACCTGCGCAAACGCATGTGTGTTCGATGACAAGGAGATGAACGTGAAGAGCAAACCTTCGATCTGTGTGACGGCCATGGCAACCGTCCTCTTGTGGTGGAGCGGCAGCGCGCTGGCGAACGGCCCTACATGTTCCACCGAAACACTGAAAGGTCCCTACGGATTCAGCGCGCAAGGAGAAATCCTCGGCATCATCGGCACCGACGGGCTGGTTCACTACGCGAAGTCGCGGCTCCTGATCAACGATGTCGCGATCGTCGACTTCGATGGCCGTGGCAACTTTACGCGTAACGACGCGGGCAACATCGGCGGCCTGCCGAAATCGAACGGCGCGTTCAACAACGTGCAGTTCGGCACGTATAAGGTGAATTCAGACTGCACGGGCACGATGGTCATCAACTATGGAACGAAAGCGGCGCCGGCCGGCGTGACGCTCACGGTGCAGATAGCCGTTTCCGGCGACGGCACGGTCGTCATGGGAGAGATGTCGAGCGAAACCGTCCCGTTCGCCGCGGCACCGCCGACTGTCGACGGCACATGCGGCAATCCGTGCTCGGAAGCGGTGCAGATCGGCTTTGAAGGGAAGAAGGTACTTGTCTACGGTTTCCGATAGACGATGCGAACTATGGAGGC
Organism: Paraburkholderia sabiae; assembly: GCF_030412785.1. NCBI lineage: Bacteria > Pseudomonadati > Pseudomonadota > Betaproteobacteria > Burkholderiales > Burkholderiaceae > Paraburkholderia > Paraburkholderia sabiae. The sequence continues at coordinate 1,515,024 of NZ_CP125296.1, read as the reverse complement.
GATGCCCGCACACCGGGCATCGCTGCGGCGCGATTAAAATATCGTTCGAAGCGCCGCTCTCTCCAAAGGAAAACATGAAACGACTGTTCGTCGCAGCTCTCGTCACCTCCTGTTTCATGACTTGCGTTCGCGCGCAAAGCAATGCGCCGGGTCCGCTCGTCACGCCTTCGGGCGAACTGCAATTCGTGCGGTCCGATCGCGATTTCGTCGGCATGCTCGACAAGCAAAGTTTCGATCGCTTCAGCGCCGGCACGCTCACGCATTTCGACGATATCGGCAATACGAATCAGACTGTCGCGCGCATGCTGGTGCAGACGGATTCCGGCCTGACGCTATACGACTTTCGCCACCGTCCGCCACTTGTGCAACGCACGGGCACGCGTATCGCAGTGAAGCGCGTGTTCTGGCAAGACGATGAAGTCGTGATGCAAAGCTCGCAGGGCTGGTTCCGTTTCAAGGGTGGCGTGTTGACGAAGCTGCAGTCGTCGAAGACCACTTACCATTGAATGCGCGCTTGCCGCAGCCGTTCAGTGAATCACGGCGATCACCTGCTTGTACAACGCGAACCGGTCCTTGATGCCGATCGTTCCCCCATTGATGCGACGCGTGATTTCCGCAAAGTCTTCGAGGTCGTTATCGTCCGTGCGGTCGTCCGCCAGTTCGTTGAGGCCGCGGCTTTGCCAATACCACGCGGCGCTTGAACAGGCATAGTCGGGCTGCACGAGAAGATCCGGCTGTTCGAGAAGTTTTGCATCGATCACTTTTGCAACCGCTGCGTAATTGCTGCGCCCGGTGAGCTGGATGAGCCCTCGTCCGCGAAAGACATAGCCGTCATCGCTTTGCTCGTTGCCATTGCCCATCCGGTTGGCGTAGACGAAATCCGCCAGTTTTCTCGGATTGTTGATATAAGGCTGGGCCGCTGCTTCATTCGGAAAACGCTTCGGCCACGCCCGCATCAACGCGGCGGCGCTGTAGTTGAGGTTCTCTTCGAGGTTGTTGAACTGACCCGACTCGTAGCCCGTCTGCGCAAGAAAGCTGGCGATACGATCCGGCGTATTGATGCCGAACTTCGGCAGCGCGGTATTCAGACTGTTTGCCCATGCGTGAGGCGATTTGCAGCGCGGGAAGACACGCTTGATGGAATCAGCGTCTAACATAACTCCTCCGTTACCTATCGAGCACACTGCTCGCGCAACGCGCGAGCGATGCCGCAGCACGGATCGTTTCGGGTCGCGCAACCGAATGGCAGCCTGTTTCGACGACGGACCAGCGGCCATCTACTGGGTTAAACGAATCTGTGGCCGCTGTAATGCAAAAAAGCCTGGCGACGGACGATGCCGGACGTTTGCTCATTCATTGAAAGGAATCATCGCCAGCAATTGCGCAACGCCGGCACGCAGCTTGCGTTTGCTGGCGCCGTCGGCGGCCTGGACGGACAGGCCGCAGAACACCGACATGCACAAGGTTGCCAGCGCTACAGCGTCCGAGTGATGGACGAGTTCGCCTTGTTCGACGGCTTTTTTCAGGCGCTTTTCGACCGTCCGGGCAACCTTCAGCCGCAACTCCTGAAGGAAGTTGCGCAACTCGACGTGCTCCGCGCCGATCCCCGCGCCGCCGAGAAAAATCATGCAACCGCGAGAGCGCTGTCCTCCTGTGAAGAGATCGATGCTCGTCTCGAACATGGTCTCGAGGCTTTCGCGCAACGTAACGCCCGATTCGAACTTCCGGAGCGCCGCGCCGCCTTCGGCACGCACGTATAGCTCGATTGCCTCGCGATAGAGGCTTTCCTTGTTGCCGAACGCCGCGTAGATGCTGGGCGAGTTGACGCCCATGGCGTCGACGAGATCCGACATCGAGCACATGTCGAAGCCCTTTGCCCAGAAGAGATCCATCGCGCTCCTGAGCGCGGCGGTGCGTTCGAATGCTCTGGGCCTGCCACGTCCTTTCGCTTCGCCCAAACTGGCTGGCTCCATCTCCGCTCCCATCGACCGATTGTCGTCAAATCACGAAAACTGAATTCTATGTCGATCATAACAAAATTATGGACGCGACAATCCGGTCGTGCTTCAATATTTGTAATGGTCGTCACAGAAATAGCGCGGCGAACGATCGGATATCATGCGCGGCGCTTTAACGTCTAAAGGAGTGTGGAATGAAGCCGATTTTCTCGTCACTTTTTGCCGCCTTGCTGCTCGCCGCGCCGATGCTGTCGCACGCGCAAGCGGTTTCGGAGGCAAAGGCTGACTCGCCCGTGTTCACGGTTTATGTCGATACGCCCACGGGCTACACGTTCGTGAAGCTGCCCGACGGCTGGAAATACGTGGGCGCTGTGACGCAGGAAGATGCGCGTCTCGTGCAGAGCGGCGCGATGCCGAAAGCGACGTCATCGGCGAAACAGTCGAGTTAAGAAAAAGAAGGATTGGGTGAGCGCTGTGGCTTCTGCAAACAGCGCTCACAGCCGCAGAACGAGTGATTCTGTCCCCTCATTCTTCCGCTTGCGTCCCCAGAAATAAAAATGCAACGCAGCGGTAAAGGTACGGAGATTCCAGCCGTAATCCTTGAAGCAAGCTTGATCGTGCTATCGGATGGCACCGCTTGTTGCCGTCAAGTGGACGGCAATCTGAATTGGGGAAAGAAATGCTGAACATCAACACCAACATCGCTTCGCTGACCGCACAAAACAACCTGTCGGGTTCGCAAAGCGCACTGTCGCAAGCAATCAACCGTCTGTCGTCGGGCAAGCGTGTGAACACGGCTGCTGACGATGCAGCAGGTCTCGCGATTTCGACGACGCAAACGGCGTCGATCAACGCACTGACGCAAGGTGCCGCCAACGCCAACAACGGCATTTCGATGGTGCAAACCACGAACGGCGCACTGCAATCGGTCGTCGACAACCTGCAACGTATTCGCCAGCTGGCAGTGGAAGCAGGCGACGGCTCGCTCGACTCGAACGCACTGGCCAACCTCCAGTCGGAAGTGTCGACGCGTCTGAACGAAATCACGCGTGTTGCGCAACAAACGACGTTCAACGGCGCGCAAGTGCTGAACGGCATCGGCTCCGTCAACTTCCAGATCGGCGCGTTCAACGGCCAGCAGATCACGGCAAACTTCGGTTCGCAGAAGTGGGACGCGACGAGCCTCGGCGTCAACGGCGTGTCGGTTTCGACGGCTTCGGGCGCTCAGGCAGCAATGAGCACGATCGACACGGTTCTGACGAGCGTGAACACGTTCCAGGCAACGCTGGGCGCAACGCAGAACACGTTCCAGGCTGCAATCTCGACGACGAACACGCAAGCAACGAACATGAGCGCAGCACGTTCGCAGATCACCGACGCGGACTTCGCGACGGAAACGGCGAACCTGTCGAAGGCTCAGGTTCTGCAACAGGCTGGTATCTCGGTGCTCGCGCAAGCGAACTCGATGCCGCAGCAGGTTCTCAAGCTGCTCCAGTAATCGCGCTGGTTGATCGTTTGAACTGAGGCAGCGGCGTTCCGTACGTCGCCGCCTCAGTGTTGTGCCCGCCAGTGAAGGGGCTATCAGGCTTTCAGCAGCACTGCGCACACCGTTCCCGACGATCCTTTAGCGTCCTCGTAAGCCGTGGAGTCGGGACGGTTTTCCCCGGTCGTAGCCCTGAACGGCCGAGGGTTTTTGGGGGCAGGGCGCGCCCTCTTGCAGTCAGACTCGCAGTTTATTTTGCAATGCACCATGAACGGGTGTACTATAGGGTTAATACCTAGGCACTAACCCTTAATCAGTTTGCAAAAGGAGTCTGCAATGAACTACGCATCTGCCACGACGCCCGCCGCCAAAGGCGGTTTCTTTGCCCGCGTACGCGAATTTCTGGTCGACGCGTGGCGTGTTCACCTCGAAGTCTGCGAAATCGTCGCTGAATCGCATCGTCGGCCGTACTGATACTGCGCCGCGCTAGTTCCGATACGACGGATCCCGCCGGTCGAGAAAGCGCAGCATTGCAGGCCATTCCATTTCGCCATAAGGGCGGCGTGTTTCCGGCTTGTAGAGATGCGCGGTCTTGTCGATGACGTCCTGCGGCGGCAAATGAAGGTCGGTATTGCACGCCATCGCATCAACCTGCGCACGGCACGCGTTTTCGAGCCAGTAAATGGCATTGAAGGCTTGCGGAATCGACGCGCTCGCGACAAGCAATCCGTGATTTCGCAGGATCATCGCTTCGGCGTTACCGAGGTCTTCGGCGAGCGTCTTGCGCTCTTCGAGATCGATCGCGACGCCCTGATAGTCGTGATACGCGACGGGACTAAAACGCATCGCCGTTTGCGTAAGCGGCAGCAGTCCGCACGATAGCGCCGACACAGCAAGTCCGCCGCGGCTATGCGTGTGAATCACGCAATTCACGTCATGCCTCGCTGCATGCACCGCGCTGTGGATCACATAACCGGCGGCATTCACGCCATACGTGCCCTCGTTCGGATTGAACAGCACGTTGCCGTCGATATCGATCGTGATCAGGCTCGACGCCGTGATCTCCTCATACATAAAGCCATACGGGTTGATCAGCAACCGCGTGTCGTCGCCGGGAATACGTGCGGTGATGTGGTTGTACACGAGATCGCTCAAGCCGAAATACGGCATCAGCCGATAGCACGCGGCCAGATCGACGCGTGTGTTCCATTCCACGTCCGATACTGTCGACTTCACGTTGGACGGCATCTGTTGTTCCCTCAGCATGTTCGTCTCCAGATTCATTCGATAACAGGGCTCATGACGTGGCGAAGCCATAAAGCGCCGCGGGGTTATCCACGAGGATACGCTGCTGCGCATCGCGGGACGGCGCCCAGCGCATCAGCGCATCGAGCAGTTCGCCGTCGTCGGGGAGCGTACCTTCCAGGTTCGGGTGCGGCCAGTCCGTGCCCCACACGCAGCGCTCCGTCGCGACGCGCGCCAGCAACGTGGCAAGCGCATCGGTATCGCGAAACGGATAGCCCTCGTTCGAACATCGATACGCGCATAGCTTGAGCCACGCGCGTCCGCCATCGAGCAATGCACGCAACGCGGTGATAGCGGGATGCGCAGTGCCCCACGCAGCGGGTATCTGTCCCATGTGATCGATGACGACTTCGGTAGGCAAGCGGCGCAGAATCGGCAGCAGATCAGGCAGGTCCTCGCCGTTCGCGTAGATCTGCGTGTGCCAGCCAAACGGCGCGATTCTCTCCGCCAGTTGCGTCAGATGCGCGATGGGCGGACCGCCCGGTGTTACGAGGTTGACGCGCACGCCCCGCGCGCCGGCGTCGTGCATCTCACGTAAATTCCCATCGCTGATCTCCGGATCAATCACGACGATCGCGCGGCTGCGCTGCACACCGAAGTGCGCGACGGCATCGAGTGTGCAGCGGTTGTCGGTGCCATAGAAACTCGGCTGCACGATGACGACGCGCTGCGTGCCGAGCACTTCCTGTACATGCTCGTACTGGCGCAGCGACGCGTCGGCGGGCGTATAAGCGCGGCTTTCGCTCAACGGAAAGCGCTCGCGCGGCCCGACGATATGAATGTGGCAGTCGCACGCGCCGGGCGGCGCCTTGTTCTCGGGCGGCTTGATGATCTCGCTTGGTGGCTGGCAGCTTGCGGTCATAGGGCGTACGGGCTCAGGTAGGCGCTCAGGAAGGCGTATAGCTGTTGGCCGCGCCGCCTTCGGCCTGCAGCGACGGTTCGGCGTCGTCGGGCAGCGGTCTGCCGAGCGTTTCGGGCAACAGCAGCACGGCGAGCAACATCAGCGCATACGCGGCGATACCGAACGCGGCGATCGCGTTGCCGAGCCCCATCACGCTCGTCAGCTTGCCGACCAGCGCGGGAAAGAGCGCGCCGATGCCGCGCCCGAAGTTGTAGCAGAAGCCCTGGCCGGCCGCGCGGATACGCGTCGGGAAGAGTTCGGTCATGTACGGGCCCATCGGCGAAAACATCATGAACGCGCACAGGCCGAGCGGGAAGCCGAGCACGAGCATCGCGCCGTTGCCGATCGGCGCGAGCATGTAGGCGCCGAGGATGACGGCCGAGCCGATCGCGCTGACCATGAAGGTTTTCTTGCGGCCGATCGAGTCGGCCAGATACGCGCCGAGAATAAAGCCGACGAACGCGCCGAGAATCATCACCGTCGTATAGCCCGTTGTGCCAATGACGGAGAGGCCGCGCGACGTCTTCAGATACGTCGGCAGCCAGATCAGGAACGTGTACGAGCCGCCGATCGATGCCGTCGCAAGCGCGGACACCCTGAGTGTGGTCGCGAGATAGTCGAGGTGAAAGATGGCCAGCAACTGGCGCAGCACGCCGCGATTGCGCCGCTCGCGCCGTCCTTTCGTGAAGACACCCGATTCCGGCACGTGACGGCGCACCCAGAACACCAGCAGCGCGGGCGCGAGGCCGACCCAGAACAGCGCGCGCCACGCGAGTTGCTCGGGCATGATCGAGAAGAACAGGCCGAACAATAGCGCCGCGAGTCCCCATCCCACCGCCCATCCGCTCTGCACGATGCCGACCGCGCGTCCGCGATATACACCGCGCACGGTCTCGCCGATCAGCACGGCGCCCGCCGCCCATTCCCCGCCGAAGCCGAAGCCTTGCAGCGCCCGGCAGATGAAAAGCTGCTCGTAGCTCTGCGTGAAGCCGCAGGCGAAGGTGAAGACCGCGTACCAGAGGATCGTCGCCTGCAGCACTGCGACGCGACCGAAGCGATCGGCGGCCAGTCCGCTCAGCCATCCGCCGACGGCCGACGCGAGCAGCGTCACCGTGCCGAGCATGCCCGCTTCAGCCGCCGTGATGTGCCATCCGATCAGCAAGGTAGGTATGACGAAGCTGTAGACCTGTACGTCGAGCGCATCGAGCGTCCAGCCAAGAAAACAGCCGGCCATGGTGCGCCGCTCAGTCTTGTCGAGCTCCGACATCCACATGTCTGTCTCCTGATCGTGCGTCGACGCAGCAGTCGATCCGCTCACGCAAATGATTCGTCATCCGAATCGTTTGCGCGCCGTCTTCAGCGGGCCGGGTTTGTCCGGGCTCGCAAGTCGTCGACGTTTACTTTTCGCTATTTCGAAACTAATTTCGAATATATGGATCGACTATAGGAGCCGGTTTTTGACGTGTCAAGAAAGCGCAAAGCGCGTCGACCCATGTCAAAACCGCGTGCGGTAAGGGGCGGCAGCATCCTGGATGCGATTTCCCAGGGCTTTCCACTAGCACGCGACGCTGGCGCATCGGGCCGATTGGCCTATACTGAATTTCGAAATACCAAATTATTTTTCGAACATACGAAAATGAAACCAACCGATCGTGCACTGGGCATCTTCGAAGCATTCGAGGCCGAAGGGCGTCCGCTGACGCTCAGCGAACTCGCGGAAGCGGCGGGTTTGCCTGTGAGTACGAGTCACGGCATCGTGCGCGTGCTGCTCGAACGCGGCTATCTCTATCTGACCAGCCGCAGAAAAGACCTCTTTCCCACACGACGCCTGTACGACATGGCGGCGAAGATCATCGCCAACGACCCGTACCTCGAACGGATCGAGCCGCAACTTCAGACACTGCGCGACGCGACCCAGGAGACGGTGATCGTCGGCAAGCGGCAGCATGACGAGATCGTCTATCTGAGCGTGCTTGAAGGGCCACAGACGATTCGCTACAGCGCGGCGGCGGGCGCACTGAAACCGCTGCATTCGACCTCGATCGGCAAAGCGATGCTGAGCCGCGTCGACGCGAGCGAGTTACGGCGTTTTCTCGCGCAGGCCGCGTTGCCTAGCGTGACGGACAACACGCTGACCACGGCCGACGAACTTTTCGACGACATCGCGCACTCGCGGGAAAAAGGCTTTTTCGTCACGCGCGGCGAGAGCGTCAGCGACGTGTTCGCGATCGCGGTGCCCGTCGACGTGAATCGCGACGTGCTCGGCATTGCCGTCGCTGGGCCGCGTCACCGGATGGAAGAACAGATCGAGCGGATCGGTGCAGTGTTGCTGGAAGCGAAGCGCTCGATCGAAACGGGCGGGCATTGATGAAGGACGAAGCGCATCGCTCGGACTCAGCAGTGCTCACCGCCGTGCGTGAGGGTGTGCTGCACGTGACCATCAATCGCCCGGACAAGCGCAATGCACTCAACCGCGCGACGCTCGACGCTTTACGCACCGCCTTCACAGAAGCTAAACGCGATGACGCGTTGCACGCGGTCGTGCTGTCCGCAGCAGGCGAGCGCAGCTTCGCGGCGGGCGGCGACCTGCGCGAGTTCGACGCGCTGCGCAGCGAGGCCGATGCCGCCGCGCTGTTCGATCATGCAGCAGCGGCGCTCGACGCCATTCGCGCGACGTCCGTTCCCGTGATCGCCGCATTGAACGGCACGGCACTCGGTGGCGGCGCGGAACTGGCCGTCGCTTGCGACTACCGCGTGGCGGCCGCGCATGCGTGCATCGGCTTCGTGCAGGCCACGCTCGCTATCACCACTGGTTTCAGCGGCGGCGAAGATCTTTTCGCGCTGCTAGGCCCCGCGCGCGCAATGCGCGTGCTGGCGCAAGCGCGCGTGATCGACGCGCATGAAGCCCTCGCGCTCGGCCTCATCGACGATATCGCCGAACAAGGGCAACCACTCGAAGCACGCGTCGCGCAATTCGTGCAGCCGTTTGTCGATCGACCGCCGCACGTCGTGCGGGCGATGAAGCAGATTGCCGCCACGCATCGCCGTGCGTTATCGCAAGCTACGCGCGACGCCGAACGCGCCGCCTTCGTCGCGACGTGGAGTAATCCGGCGCACTGGGAACAGGCGCAAAAGTTTCTCGACCGGCAGCGCGCATCGACTGACGGTTCAAAGACAAAGCCCGCGTAACGAAAGGAGCCTCCGAGCATGAAGTCAAGTGCAGCCGAACTCGACGAATCGATAGCGATGCCGCATCCGGACCGCACGCCATCGGGATTGCATGTGCCCGTCGTGGTCGGTGGTCCTGGCGAAACGGAAGGCATCGGCGCGCCGGGGCAGTTTCCGTTCACGCGCGGCATCTTCCCGGACGGCTATCGCGGGCGTCTGTGGACGATGCGCCAGTACTCGGGCTTCGGCACGGCGGAAGAATCGAACGAACGCTATCGCTTTCTGCTGCAGCAGGGGCAAACGGGCCTGTCCGTCGCGCTCGATCTGCCGACGCAATGCGGCCTCGATCCCGACGACGCAATGGCGCGCTCGGAGATCGGCAAAGTCGGCGTTTCGCTGTCGAATCTGTCGGAGATGGAGCTGCTGTTCAAGGGCATCGATCTGAGCCGCATTTCGACGTCGTTCACGATCAACGGCACGGCGGCGATGATCTACGCGATGTATGTTGCGTGCGCGGACAAGCAGGGCGTGCCGCGCGACAAGCTGACGGGCACGATCCAGAACGACATCCTCAAGGAATACGTTGCGCGGGGCACGTGGATTTTCCCGGTGCGTCCGTCAATGCGCCTGATCGCCGATTCCATTCTGTACTCGAACGAAGTGTCGCCGCGCTTCAATCCGATTTCGATTGCGGGCGCGCACATGCGCGACGCGGGCTGCACGGCCGTCGAGGAAATGGCGTACACGCTCGCCAACGGACTTGCGTACGTCGACACGGTTGTTGCGCGCGGCGGCGACGTCGCGAAGTTCGCACGGCGTTTGAGCTTCTTCTTCTACGTGCACATGGACCTCTTCGAAGAGGTCGCGAAGTTTCGTGCTGGACGCCGCGTGTGGGCGCGACTCATCAAAGAGCGCTATGGCGTCGATGACGAGAAGGCGCAGATGTTCCGCTTCGGCGTCGTGTGCGGCGGCTCGTCGCTGACGTCCGCGCAGCCGTACAACAACGTTGTGCGCGTCGCGATCGAAACCTGCGCTGCCGTGATGGGCGGAGCGCAGTCGGTGTTCACCTGTGCGTACGACGAAGCGTTCCAGATTCCCACCGAATTTTCCGCCGAACTTGCGCTGCGCACGCAACAGATCATCGGCTATGAAAGCGGCATTGCGCGCACGGTCGATCCGCTTGGTGGCTCGTATTTCGTCGAAGAACTGACCGATCGTACCGAGGCGCGTATCCGCGAACTGATGAACGAGATCGACGCATACGGCGGCGCCGTGAAAGCGATCGAAGACGGCTGGCTGCAATTGCGCATCGCGAAGAGCGCGCTGCAGCGCAAGCGCGAAACGGACGATCACGAGCGGCTCGTCGTCGGACAGAACTGCTTCCGGCGCGAGAACCAGGTCGAGCAGCCGGGCGAACTGTTTCATCTGAATCCGCAGGCGAGTGCGACGGTCGTCGAACGCTTCGAGCGGCTGCGCGATACGCGCAATGAAGCGGACGCGCGCAAGTCGCTGGACGCGCTGAGCGCTGCCGCTGCGCGCGACGAGGGCAACCTGATGCCGTATCTCGTCGATTGCTGCCATGCGTACGCGACGATCGGCGAAATGGTCGCGCGGCTGAAAGATCAGTGGGGCGAATTCGAGGAGCCGGTCCATCTATGAACAGCACGAGCAGCAGTTCCGCCGCGCCTTCCCGCAACGTGCATGCGCCGCTCAAGGGCAAGCGCATTCTCGTCGCGAAGCCGGGGCTCGACGGACACGATATCGGCGCGAAGGTGATCGCGCTGGCGTTCCGCGATGCCGGCGCGAGCGTGATCTACACGGGCCTGCGCAAGAGCCCGGAATACATCGCGCGGATCGCCGTCGATGAAGACGTCGATGCCGTCGGCCTGTCGATCCTCTCCGGCAGCCACAACGAACTCGTCGCGCGCACGGTCGCGTTGCTCGCGGATCAGGGCGCGGGCGAGATTCCCGTGTTCGTCGGCGGCACGATTCCCGCCGACGATCGCGCGGCGTTCCTGAAAGCGGGCATTCGCGGCGTGTTCACGAGCGACATGCCGCTCGACGATGTGATCGACGCCGTCGCGAAGGTGCTGGGATGAACGCCCCCGGATTCGCCGCGCCCGATGAATCAAGGAAGCGCGCGACCCGTGGACCGCTCGACGGCATTCGCGTGATCGAGATCGGGCACATGCTGATGGGCCCGTACTGCGGCATGCTGCTCGCCGATCTTGGCGCCGAGGTCATCAAGATCGAGCCGCCGGAGGGCGACATCGGGCGCTCGATCAGCCCGCATGCGATCGGTCCGCACAATGCGTATTTCGCGAGCCTGAACCGCAACAAGCAGAGCGTCGTGCTCGACCTTGCAAGCGACCCCGGCAAGCAGGCGCTCGCGGCGATGGTGCGCGACGCGCATGCGTTGGTGACGAACCTGCGGCCGTCCGCGATCCGCAAGCTCGGTCTGACGTACGACAAGCTGCGTGAGCATAACGAGCGGATCGTCTGCGTTGCGTTGACGGGTTTCGGCCTCGACAGTCCGCACGCGGAACTGCCTGCCTACGACTACGTGATTCAGGCGCTCACGGGCATCATGCATCTGACGGGCGATCCCGACGGTCCGCCGACGAAGGCGGGCTTTTCCGCCGTCGACAACTCGACGGGCATCATGGGCGCCGTCGGGCTGCTCGCGAAGATCGTCGAAGGACGCGGCGGTCAGGTCGACGTCGCGATGTTCGACGTGATGGTCTCGCAGCTGAACTACGTCGCGGGCGCCGTGCTCAACGGCGGCGAGCAGCCGGCGCGACATGCGCTGTCGTCGCATCCGTATATCGTGCCCGCGCAGCTGTTCAAGACGCGCGACGACTGGCTGATGATCTTCATCACGCACGACAACTTCTGGCGCATCTTCACGCAGCGCGTCGGACATCCCGAGTGGATCACGCAACCCGAGTTCGCGACGATGGCCGCACGCCGCGCGCATCGCGCGACGGTGATCGACGCGCTGTCAGCGATGTTCGCGAGCGAGACCACGCAGCATTGGCTCGACTTGCTGGCGTCGTCGGGCGTGGTGGTGTCGCGGCTCGCGTCGATTGCCGAAGCACTCGACAGCGCGCAGGCGCAGGCGCGGGGGCTCGTCGTGGAGATCGAGTCGGAAGCGGGGCCGCTGAAGGTGGTCGGCAACCCGATTCATATCGACGGCGCGCATACGCGCTATGGCGTGCCGCCGCTGCTCGGCGAACATACGGCGGCGTGGTGCGGCGAGGTGTCGACATGAGCGACGCGTCAGAGACGGCGTCTGTCGTGGGCATCGGGCGTCGGCAGCTTGCACGCGATCTGTCGAAGATCGCGCGCGCGAGTGTCGCCGAGTCGTTGCAACTTCTGCGCGAAGCGGGCACGGTGCCCGCGCGTCGCATCGGCTTCACGGGGCCGCCGGGCGCGGGCAAGAGCACGCTGATCGGCCGCGTCGCGAAAGCGCGGGCGGCGCGCGACGAGTCGATCGCGATCATTGCGATCGACCCAAGTAGCCCGGCGACGTCGGGTGCGTTGCTCGGCGACCGCGTTCGCATGGATGCCGTGCTCGCCGACACCGATGTGTTCATCCGTTCGCTGCCGAGCGGCTGGTCCGCCGACGGTCTCTCGGACAACCTCGCGGACGTGCTCGCCGCTGTCGAAGCCGACGGCTTCGGCGAAATCCTGCTGGAATCGGTCGGCGTAGGGCAAGTCGAGAACGGTGCGCGCGCGCTCGTCGATACGCTCGTGCTGGCGCTCGGCCCGCAATCGGGCGATCAGATTCAGGCGATGAAAGCGGGTGTGCTGGAGACGGCCGATATCGTCGTCGTCAACAAATGCGATCTGCCGGGTGCCGAGCGGATGGCGCAGGACATCCGCAACGTGCTCGAACGCAATCGCGCGAACGGACGGCGCGTTGCGCCTGTGCTGCTGACGCGCGCGAACGATGAAGCGTCGATCGGCCAACTGTCGAACGCAATCGATGAACACACGCAATGGCGCGCGGCGCATCTCGACGTCGCACGCGTCGCGGAGACGCGCAAGCGCTTTCACGTGCGCAGCCTGCTTACACGCCGCGTGGCGGAACTGATCGACGCGTTGCCTGACGATGCGCCCACCGCGTCGGTGGCAGAACTCTATGCGCATATCGCTAAACAGATAAGCGGTTCGGGATGACGCCGATGTAGCAACGACCATCCCGCACAACGACAAACCAACATGGAAGGAGACGCGGATGAAACGGCTTGGAAATTGGCTGACGACGCTGTTCGCGGCGTCGGCGTGTGCGCTCGCGGCGCTGCCTGCCGCGCATGCCGACGACACGATCACGCTGAAAATGGCGCACCAGTGGCCCGACGATCCGAACGACTACGTGGTGCAGACGGGCAAGAAGTTCGCGCAGGAAGTGATGCAGCGCTCGGGCGGCAAGATTCATATCGACATCTTTCCGGCCGAGTCGCTGGTGAAGGCGCTCAACATGCACACCGCGTTGCGCAGCGGCAGCGTCGATCTGGCCATTTATCCGTACATCTACGCGGCGGGCGCGATTCCGCAGATGAACCTGATCCTGTTGCCGGGCCTGTGGAAGACGCCCGATGACGTCTACCGCTTCCGCACGTCCGCGCCGTGGCGCGAACTCGAAGCGAAGATGGAGGCATACGGCTTCAAGACCTTGTGCTGGATCCAGATATCGGGCGGCATGGCGTCGAAGGGAAAACCCGTCAACGTCCCCGCCGATCTCCAGAAAGCGAAGGTGCGCGGCGCGGGCAAGATGATGGAAGCCGCGTTGCAGAGCGCGGGCGCGAGCACGGTGTCGATGGCGTCGTCGGAAACGTATAACGCGATGCAACTGGGTCTGCTCGACGGCTTGTGGACATCGTCGGGGACATTCGGCTCCTATCGTCTTTACGAAGTGGCGAAGTACTACGATTCGCCCGAGCAGTACAGCATCTATTACACGATCGAGCCGATCGCGATCAGCATGAAGACGTGGAACAAGCTGACGCCCGCGCAACAGAAGATCATGACGGATGTCGGCCAGAGCCTCGAACAGAGCGCATTCGAAGGCGCAAAAGCCGACGACCGACGCGTCGCGCAACTCTTCGCGAGCCACGGCGTGCAGATCCACAAGATGACGCTCGACGAGTGGACTCAATGGCAGAAGCTGTTCCAGCAGGTCAGTTTCACGAAGTTCCGCAACGAAGTGCCCGACGGCGCGCGGCTGCTCGATCAGAGCGTCGCGATCTACAAGTAGGAGGCCTGCATGCGAGGGCCGCTCGATCGGGTCGTGCATCTGCTCGACGTGTTTTGCCGGGGCGTCGCGCTGTCGGCGGGCGTTGCGGTGATCGCGACGGTCGCAGTGATTTCATACGGCGTGCTGGCGCGCGAGGTATTGCATCTGTCGGACGTGTGGGTGACGGAAGTCACGACCTACCTGATGGCGTACATGACCTTCGTCGGCACGGCGGCGCTCGCGTGGCAATCGCGGCATCTGAAGATCGACGTGCTCGGTCATCATCTCGGCGAAGGCGGCAAGCGCGTGCTGGCGGCTTTCTCGACGCTCGTGATGTCGGCCGTTGCCGTGGTCATCGCGGCGCTTGCCGTGCAGTTCTGGTGGGACGCCTATACGAGCGGCGAGCGTTCATGGGGCATGTTCTCGTTGCCGCTGTGGATTCCGTATCTGTGCCTTGTAATCGGTGCGCTGCTGCTGACGCTCGTTCAACTCGTGCGGCTCGCGACGATTCTCTTCGCGCGCCGCGAGGCCTCGCATGATCTGTCCATCGACGAACTCGCGCTCGGGAGAGACAAGTGACACAGCTTTTCATCGGCGCCGGCATGTTCGGCGGATTGCTGGCTGTGTTGTCGGTGGGCGTGCCGATCGCGTTCGCGCTGCTGTTCATCGCGCTGGTGTCGCTGTTCGTGACGGGCGGCGGCTGGGACGCGTTGAGCCTGATTCCGAGCACCTACTGGGGATCGGTGGCGACGTTCACGCTGACGTCCGTGCCGATGTTCATGTTCATGGGCGCGATCGTGTCCGCGTCCGGCATGGGCGCGCGCCTCTATAGCGCGCTCGCGACGATACTCGACGGCGTGCCGGGCGGACTCGCCGTCGCGACGACGCTCGCGTGCGGCGTGATGGCGGCCGTGTCGGGTTCGAGCGTCGCGACGGCGGCGGCGATCGGCGGATTCGCCGTGTCCGAGATGCGGCGTCACGGCTTGCCCGCGGGACAGGCGTGCGGCTCGGTGGCAGCGGGCGGAACGCTCGGCATCCTGCTGCCGCCGAGTATCCCGCTCATCGTCTATAGCGTGATCGCCGAGCAGTCGATCGGCCGGTTGTTCATTGCCACGCTGGTACCGGGCGCGATCATGGCGCTGGCGTTCGGCCTCTTTCAGATGACGCTCGCGCTGCGCCGCAAGTCGCGCGGCGACGTGCGGACCCGGCCGCTCGCGCCGCTCAAGGCGCGTATCGTCGCGTTGAAGGATATCGGGCCGTTCGCGCTTCTCATCCTGATCATTCTCGGCTCGCTGTATCGCGGACTGGCGACACCGCAGGAAGCGGCATCGCTCGGCATCATCGCGAGCCTGATACTCGCGGGCGTCGTCTATCGCGAACTGAGCTGGCGCAAATTCCGCGAGATTCTCATCAACGCCGCGCAAAGCAGCGTGATGATTCTGGCCGTCATTTCATCGGCGATCGTGTTCGGCTATGTGATGACAACAAGCCAGGTCGCGTCGTCGTTGACGCAACTCGTCGCGGGCGCGCACGTTGCGCCGTGGGTGCTGTTCGTCAGCATCAACCTGTTGCTGATTTTTCTCGGCTGCTTCATGGAGACGATCGCGATCATCGTCGTAACGATGCCCGTGCTCGTCCCCGTCGTGCAGGCTTATCACTGGGACCTGATCTGGTTCGGCGTCGTCATCGTGATCAACATGGAGATGGCGCTGATTCATCCGCCTGTCGGGCTCAACCTCTTTGTCGTGCAAAGCGTCGCGCCTGATGTGCCGCTGCGGCGTATCGTGCTCGGCACACTGCCGTATGTGTTCATCATGGCGGGCGTGCTGGCGCTGATCGGCATTTTCCCGCAACTGACCATGCTGATTCCCGGCGCGAGGTGAACCGTTCCGCTCTGATGCACAATGAGCGTCCGAGGCCCATTACGGATACCGTCGGCCTCATTCACGACATGGAACGGAGACAAAAATGGATCTGAAACTGCGTGGCAAGGTCGCGGTGCTGACGGGCGCGAGCGTCGGCATTGGACTGGCGGTTGCGGAAGGGTTCGCTGCCGAAGGCGTGAATCTCGTGCTGGCAGCGCGTCAGCGGGAACGGCTCGAACAGGTCTCGGCGGACATCGCTGCGCGTCATGGCGTGCGTGTCGTTCCTGTTGCGTGCGACGTGGCGACGAAAGAGGGCGTGGACGCGCTGGTCGATGCCGCGAACCAGCAGTTCGACGGCGCCGACATCCTGTTCAACAACGCGGGAACGGGCAGCAACGAGACCATCATGGATGCGCCCGACGAGAAGTGGCAGGCGTACTGGGAACTGCATGTGATGGCGGCTGTGCGGCTTGCACGCGGACTCGTGCCGTCGATGAAGCGGCGCGGCGGCGGAGCGATCCTGCACAACGCGTCGATCTGCGCGGCGCAGCCGCTCGGTTACGAGCCGATCTACAACGTCACCAAAGCCGCGCTGATGATGTTCTCGAAGAATCTCGCGAACGAAGTGGTCAAGGACAACATCCGTGTGAACACGATCAATCCCGGCCTCGTGCTCACGCCCGACTGGATCAAGACTGCGAAAGAACTGACGCAGGACACGGGCGGCGATTGGGAAGGTCATCTGCAACAGGTGGCCGACGAGTTCGCGCCGATCAGGCGCTTCGCGACGCCAGCGGAACTGGCGGATTTCATCGTGTTTCTCTGCTCGGAGCGCGCGAGCTACAGCGTTGGCTCGACTTACTTTGTCGACGGCGGGATGTTGCGAACGGTTTGACTTCGCCAGGCCGCGCCACGCCTGTCGCTCGCGTTACCGCTTCATTACCTGTTCCTCTTCGATTGTTGCTGTCGGGACAACACGCTGCACGCATTTGCGATGCTTCTGGCGTTCGCTCGCCTTGACTAAGATCTGTCCCACGGTCGGGCGACACGCGAGCACAACGAAGCACACGAAATACGTGGTCGTCCTCGTGAATCGCGCCGCCCAGAACGGCTATCCCCATTCAACGAACAGGACGATCGAAGATGAACGAAACAACCCGCAATGTGCAGCCGGTGACTGCCCGCCTCGGCAAGGAAGGTTCAGGCGAACTCGTGTCTTCCCGCTACGCCGTGCGCGTGGGCGATGTCGACGTGGTGCTGATCAGCGACGGCATTCTGCCGCTGCCGACTTCCACGATGTCCACCAATGTGAGCGAAGCGGACCGTAACGACTGGTTCGATGGCCGCTTCCTGCAGCGCGACATGTTCGACTGGGCGTTGAATATCGCGCTCGTGCGCAGCGGCGACCGCCTGATCCTGATCGACTCGGGCGTGGGCGACGGTTTCGAATACTTCACGCGCGCCGGTCAATCGGTGATGCGTCTGGAAACGGCCGGCATCGACCTGGCTGCGATCACCGATATCGTGATCACGCATATGCACATGGATCACGTCGGCGGGCTGAACGTCGACGGCGTCAGGGCGAAGTTGCGCCCCGACGTGCGCATTCACGTGGCCGCCGCGGAAGTGGAGTTCTGGAAGAATCCGGACTTCAGCAAGACCGTGATGCCCGAAACGGTGCCGCCCGCGCTTCGCAAGGCCGCGGCAAAGTTCGTCGAACTCTACGGCGAAAACATCGTGCAGTTCGACCAGACCGTGGAAGTCGCAGCGGGCGTGTCGGCGCGCGTGACGGGCGGACACACGCCGGGGCACTGCGTCGTGGACGTGGCATCGAAGGGCGAGAAGCTGACGTTCGTCGGCGATGCGATCTTCGAAGTCGGCTTCGACCATCCCGATTGGCAAAACGGCTTCGAGCACGAACCCGAAGTGGCCGTCGACGTGCGTATCGCGCTGCTCAACGAAGCGGCTGAAACGGGCGCTATGCTGGCCGCCGCGCATGTGGCGTTCCCGTCGATCGGGCACATTGCGAAGAACGGTGAAGCCTTCCGTTTCGTGCCGGTTCAATGGGACTACTGATCGAGGTATGATCGAACGGCGTTTGCCTGGCCGCGCTTTTCGCGCGACGATCTTTGTTTTCCTTGAAGCGACGGAGATCGTTCGGTCAGGCGAGCCGTCTCATGCTGATCCGGCAAACCGGCGGCGAGGAAGTGTCGCCGGAATTCCGCGGGTGTCGTTTGCTTGGCGGCCTTGAACTGCCGGTTGAAATTGGCGACGTTCGCAAAACCCGAGCGGGCAGCGATGACGGCAACGGGCAAGGACGTGTCGGCCAGCATCCGGCACGCGTGCCCGATGCGGACGCGGGCGATATAGCGCCCCACGCTTTCGCCGATATGCTGCACGAAATAACGCGTGAGTGTGCGCTCCGACAGGCTGGCCGCCGCGCAGAGTTCCGATAGGCGCAGCGGCTCCGCGAAACGCGCGTCGATCATCGACAGCACGCGGTTGATCCGTTCAGGCTCGTGACCGGACGGGCCCGTGCTCGTCTGATTGAAGGCGCTCGGCGAGGCGAGCGGCTGGCCGGGCGCCTCGGCGAGCGTGCATAGAACGTCGAGTGCCGCGCTGAGGCGTTCGCGCGCCACATTCGACAGCAATTGCTCCAGACGGCCCCGCATCCACTCGCCGGCAGGCGGCTCGAATGCGAGCCCGCACGCGGCGCGGCGCAACAGCTTGCGCAGCGGTTCATATTCACGGCAGCAATCCGCCATACGTCGCGCCCAGTCGCCGTCGAACCATATGACGATCGCGACCTGCGGCGACGACGGATCGATCGACCGGTTCGATGCCCACGTATGCGGCAGGTCCGGCGGCACGAGGACGAGATCTTCGGCTTCGTAGTCGTTGACCGAGTCGCCGATGTAGCGCTTGCCGTGACTGTTCATCGTCAGCGTCAGTTCGTACTCGGGATGGTGATGCCATTCGAACGGGATGCGCGGAAGCCGCCGATGGTAAACCCGGACCGAACAATCCTCTCCGAACTCGACGTGTTCGTAGGCTGGTTTCATGGCCGAAAACGCAAATGAATTGCCTGAATAGTATCACCAAGGCCGATGTGCGCGGCATATTCTAGCGGACACGAAATTCATACGGAGACGATCATGGCGCTGAAAATCGATGACCTTCCGGGCGCGATCCGGCAGGCAAAAAAGGAACTGCGCGCGGCGTTGCCGAATTACCGCGAAGTGTTTGCTGAAGTCGAAGCGGCCATCAGCGAAGAAGCGAAACGAATCGCGGCGCAGCGCAATCGCGGCGAAGATGTCATTCCCGAGATTCAGTTTTCCGACATCGCCCAACGGCGCGTCACCGCGGAACAGATCGCGCTCGTCAAGGCACGCGGCGCCTGTGTGATCCGCAAGGTCTTCCCCAGCGAACTCGTGCAAGGCTGGGACGAAGACATCGCTCACTATGTCGAGCGAAATAATCTGGACAAGCGCCTCGAAAACCGCGCCGAAGACAAATACTTCGGCCAACTGGCTTCGAGCAAGCCGCAGATCTACGGCGTGTACTGGTCGAAGCCGCAAGTGCTGGCCCGCCAGTCGGCGTCGCTGACGGCGGCGCGTGTGTTCCTCAACAAGCTCTGGCGCAACGAAAGCGACGGACGCGTTCATTTCGATCCGGAGCATGTGCCTGTTTATGCCGACCGTCTGCGTCGGCGGCCGCCGGGTTCGGCGTCGCTGGGTTTGTCGGCGCATTGCGATGGCGGATCGGTCGAGCGCTGGATCGAAAGCAATTTCCGCAAGGTGTATCGCCACGTGTTTTCCGGCAACTGGCGCGACTACGATCCATTCGACGCCGCCTTCCGAACCGACGTCGAAGAGATCCCGTCACCCGCTGTCTGCTCGATGTTCCGCACCTTCCAGGGCTGGACGGCACTGACGCCGCAGGGACCCGGCGACGGCACGCTGCAACTCGTTCCTGTCGCGAACTCGATGGTGTACATCCTGCTGCGCGCACTGCAGGACGATGTTGCCGACGACGACCTGTGCGGCGCGATGCCGGGCCGCGCGCTCTCGATCAAACAGGATTTTCATGCGCCGCTGTTCGAAGCGTTGTCGTCGATTCCGAAGATGGAAGCGGGCGATACCGTCTTCTGGCACAGCGACGTGATCCATGCCGTCGAAGACGAACATAAAGGCGCGGGTTACAGCAACGTGATGTACATCGCCTCGGTGCCGGGTTGCGCGAAAAACGATGCCTATTTGAAGCGTCAATTGCCGAGCTTCCTCAAAGGCGAAAGCCCGCCTGACTTCCCGACCGACCATTTCGAAGTCGATTTCACCGGCCGCGCAACGGCCGACGACCTGACCGCGCTTGGTCAAGCGCAACTCGGGTTTGATCTGTAGTTGAAACGGGCACGCATGCGCGGTCGCGATGATTGCGTATGCGTCGCCACACCATAAAGAAAATTTCGGAGACTGCAATGAAACGATCACTGACCTCGGTCGCGACGGCTGTCGCGCTGCTTGTCGCAGGTACGCACGCGGCACTCGCTGCCGAACAGATTTCTGTCTTGCACTGGTGGACATCGGGTGGCGAATCGAAAGCCATCCGCGTGCTCAAGGACGACATGAGCAAGCAGGGCTATGAGTGGAAGGACTTCTCTATCGCGGGAGGCGCGGGAGCAGCGGCGATGACGGCGCTGAAAACGCAGGTAATTTCGGGCAACGCGCCGTCGGCTGCGCAGATCAAGGGGCCGCTGATTCAGGACTGGGCCGAGCAGGGCACGCTGGTCACGGTCGATCCCGCCGCGGCCGACTGGAAAGCGCATACACCGAAGCAGATCGACAGCGACGTGAAGTCGGGCGGTCACTATGTGGCCGCGCCTTTCTCCGTCCATCGGATCAACTGGCTGTGGATCAACAAGGCGGATCTCGACAAGGTCGGCGGTACGCCGCCTACCACATGGCCGGAGTTCTTCGCGCTCGCCGACAAGTTTCGCGCAGCGGGCATCACGCCCGTCGCGCACGGCGGTCAACCCTGGCAAGACATGACGATCTGGGAGACGGTCGTGCTGTCGCAGGGCGCGGACTTCTATCGCAAAGCGCTCGTCGATCTCGATCAGAAAACGCTGACGTCACCGCAGATGGTTCAGGTGTTCGAGACCGTGCAGAAGATCCGCACCTACTTCGATAAGGGCTATCACGGCCGCGACTGGAATCTCGCGACCGCGATGGTGATCTCCGGTTCGGGCGGCATGCAGTTCATGGGCGACTGGGCCAAGGGCGAGTTCGCCAACGCGAACAAGAAGGCGGACGTCGACTATATCTGCGCGGCCGCACCCGGCACGTCGAACGCATACACGTACACGGCCGATGCCTTCGTGTTCTTCCAGCAGAACGGCAAGGAGGACGCGACACCGGGACAGATCGCGCTTGCCAAAACCATCATGTCCGTCGATTTCCAACAGCAGTTCAGTCTTTACAAAGGCTCGATTCCGGTGAGGCTGGACGTCCCGATGGACAAGTTCGACAGCTGCGCCAAGAAATCGCGCGCCGACGAACAGGCGACTATCCAGTCCGGCGGATTCCTGCCTTCGCTGGCCTTCGGCGAACTTCAGTCGCCTGTCACTGCGGGAGCGATCACCGACGTCGTGACGAATTTTATGAACTCGAATCAGGATGCGAAGGAAGGCGTGCGTAAGCTCGCCGCTGCTGCCAAGGTCAAGTGAGGGCGCGTTCGCCATTCGAGAAACGCGCAACGTCACTCACGAGAGGAGATAAATATGGATCCGGCAGCAAAGCGTCGATGGCCGCGTTCGGGGCTCGAAACCACCATGATGGGTTTCGGCGCGGCACCGATCGGCAACATCTTCAAACCGATCAGTGAAGAAGATTCGGCTTCGTTGATCAAGGCGGCGTGGGATGCGGGCGTGCGCTACTTCGACACTGCTCCGATGTACGGCCACGGCTTGAGCGAAGCGCGCTGCGGGCAAGCGTTGCGCTGGTATCCGCGCGATCAGTTTGTGCTGTCCACCAAGGTCGGGCGCATTCTGAAGCCGCGCAAACGCGCGGAGATCAACTTTGCACCGTGGGTCGACGGGTTGCCGTTCGAACTCGTCTTCGACTACAGCTACGACGGCACGATGCGTTCGATCGAAGACAGCCTGCAACGTCTCGCGCTGGAGCACATCGATATCGCGTTGATCCACGACATCGATGTCTTCACGCACGGCGCGCGGCAGCCCGAGATGTTCGAGGCTGCAATGGCGGGCGCGTCGAAAGCGCTGCTGAAGCTGCGTGACGAAGGCGTCGTGAAGGCGGTGGGAGTCGGCGTCAACGGATGGCAGGTCGCGCATGAAGCGATTCGTCGGCAGGATTTCGACTGCCTGTTGCTGGCCGGCCGCTACACACTTCTGGAGCAGGACGCGCTGGACGGCTTTCTGCCGCTGTGCGAAGAGCAGCAGGTTTCGGTGATACTCGGCGGCGGCTACAACAGCGGCATTCTCGCGACGGGCGCAGTGCCCGGCGCGAAATACAATTACGCGCCTGCGCCGGAAGCCATTCTGGAACGCGTGCGAAAGATGGAGCAGGTGTGCCGGGAATATTCGGTGCCGCTGAAAGCCGCCGCGCTGCAGTTCACGCTGGGACATTCCGCGATCCCTACCAACATTCCAGGCGTGCGTACCGTTGAGCAACTCGAAGACAACCTTCGTACTTTCCGGACCGAAATTCCAGCCGAATTCTGGGCTGAATTGAAACGCCGCGAACTGATCCGGGAGGACGCGCCGACGCCTCGATAACATTTCGCGCTCTCCCGTCGCCTTAGCTTGCACTGACAACGGGGTCAATCTGAATCGCGCGGCCTTTTCGCCGCGCGATGCCTGGGCTGTACCCGCCAGGCCAATCAACTTCGCATGGCAAAAGAAAAAAATACATCATGTCCATTCGAAGTGGAAACAAATACCGGCTAAAAAGCCTCGCGCCGTCTAACGGATAAATCGCCCATTGCAAGCGGCGTACCGTAAATCCACCTATTTCGCGTTAGCGTGCTTTCACGGCAAATTAAACGGTTGACTGATAGATTGCATGCGCGCAGACGCGGCTAGACGTCTTCGCGTCCGTCAATTCGAAGGACGCGACCTCGTGTTTGCGTTAAAACCATAACCATACGCATCGCCTGCTTGTGACACGTGAGGAACGCATGGATACGTTCGAGGTCGAGTCGCCGCTGCAATCCAATGATCAGCTTGCCCATATCGCGGCCGCGTTGAATGCGCTGCGGCGAGGCGATACGTCATATCGTCTTCCTGAAGACTGGACGGGCGACGCTGGAAAGGTCGCAGCCGAATTCAACATGCTCTCCTCTCAAACGCGACACATCGGACAGGGGCTCGGCAGAATGTCGAGACATCTGTCGGGCCACGGGGTGTTGAAGAAAGACGTTGCAATCGAGAGCAGTGCATTGACGGGCGTCTGGCTCGACAGCGCATCTCACGTCAATCTTCTGTTCGACAGCGTGACAACGGCTCACGAATCCACGAAAACCGTGCTCGCCGCGCTGGCGTCGCTGCAGAAAGGCGAAGCCGTGTCGTTGCCTGCCGACTGGCCGGGCATACACGGCAAGGTTGCGCACGTCTTCAACGATGTGGTCGAGCAGAATGTCCGCATTGCCGAAGAACTCGGCCGACTCAGTAAAGTGGTCGGCAAGGAAGGACGGCTGAAAGAGCGCGCGGCACTGCCTTATGCGCGCGGTTTCTGGGGCGATTCGATCGATGCGGTGAACTCGCTGATCGCGGACCTCGTCCATCCGACGAGCGAAGTGGCGCGTGTGATCGGCGCCGTCGCGCAGGGCGATCTGTCGAAGAGCATGGCGCTGGAAGCAGATGGGCGGCCATTGCAAGGCGAGTTTCTGAGAACCGCCAAGACCATCAACACGATGGTCGAGCAGCTCGGCACGTTTGCGGTCGAAGTCACGCGTGTGGCGCGCGAAGTCGGCACGGAAGGGAAGCTCGGCGGGCAGGCCGATGTGCAGGGTGTGGCAGGAACATGGAAGGATCTGACGGACTCCGTCAACTCGATGGCGGGCAATCTGACGAGCCAGGTGCGCAACATCGCTGAAGTGACGATGGCGGTGGCGGCGGGCGATCTGTCGAAGAAGATCACCGTCGATGTGAAGGGCGAAATTCTCGAACTGAAGAACACCATCAACACGATGGTCGATCAGTTGCGCTCGTTTGCGTCCGAGGTGACGCGCGTCGCGCGTGAAGTCGGCACGGAAGGCAAGCTCGGCGGCCAGGCGGACGTGCAGGGCGTCGCGGGCACGTGGAAGGATCTGACCGACAACGTGAACTTCATGGCGGGCAATCTGACGAGTCAGGTTCGCAACATTGCTGAAGTCACAAAGGCCGTTGCGGCAGGCGATCTGTCGAAGAAGATCACCGTCGATGTGAAGGGCGAAATCCTCGAACTCAAGAACACAATCAATACGATGGTGGACCAGTTGCGCTCGTTCGCCTCCGAAGTGACACGCGTCGCGCGCGAAGTCGGCACGGAAGGGAAGCTCGGTGGACAGGCGGATGTGCAGGGTGTCGCAGGTACGTGGAAGGATCTGACCGACTCGGTCAACTCGATGGGCGGCAATCTGACGGCGCAGGTTCGCAATATCGCCGATGTGACGACCGCCGTTGCCGCGGGCGATCTGTCGAAGAAGATCACCGTCGATGTAAAAGGCGAAATCCTTGAGCTGAAGAACACGATCAACACGATGGTCGATCAGTTGCGCTCGTTTGCGTCCGAAGTGACGCGCGTGGCCCGTGAGGTGGGCACTGAAGGCAAGCTCGGCGGACAGGCGGACGTGCAGGGTGTCGCGGGCACGTGGAAAGATCTGACCGACTCGGTCAACTCGATGGCGGGCAACCTGACCGCGCAGGTGCGCAATATCGCCGACGTGACGACAGCCGTTGCCGCGGGCGATCTGTCGAAGAAGATCACCGTCGACGTGAAGGGCGAAATCCTCGAACTGAAGAACACGATCAATACCATGGTCGACCAGCTCGGTTCGTTTGCATCTGAAGTAACGCGTGTTGCTCGTGAAGTCGGCACAGAAGGCAAGCTCGGCGGCCAGGCGGATGTGCAGGGCGTCGCGGGCACGTGGAAGGATCTGACGGACTCGGTCAACTCGATGGGCGGCAATCTGACGGCGCAGGTGCGCAACATCGCGGAAGTGACGAAGGCCGTGGCCGCAGGCGACCTTTCGAAGAAAATCACCGTCGACGTAAAAGGCGAAATTCTCGAACTGAAGAACACGATCAACACGATGGTCGATCAGTTGCGCTCGTTTGCCTCCGAAGTGACGCGCGTTGCCCGTGAAGTCGGCACGGAAGGCAAGCTCGGCGGACAGGCGGACGTGCAGGGCGTCGCGGGCACGTGGAAAGATCTGACCGACAACGTGAACTTCATGGCGGGCAATCTGACGAGTCAGGTGCGCAATATCGCGGACGTGACGAAAGCCGTGGCCGCAGGCGACCTGTCGAAGAAAATCACCGTCGACGTGAAGGGCGAAATCCTCGAACTGAAGAACACGATCAACACGATGGTCGATCAGCTGGGTTCGTTTGCGTCGGAAGTGACGCGCGTGGCTCGCGAAGTCGGCACGGAAGGCAAGCTCGGCGGTCAGGCGGATGTGCAAGGCGTCGCCGGCACGTGGAAGGATCTGACCGACAACGTGAACTTCATGGCCGGCAATCTGACGAGCCAGGTGCGCAACATCGCCGACGTGACGAAGGCTGTGGCCGCAGGCGACCTGTCGAAGAAGATCACCGTCGATGTGAAAGGCGAAATTCTCGAACTGAAGAACACGATCAACACGATGGTCGATCAGTTGCGCTCGTTCGCCTCTGAAGTGACGCGCGTGGCTCGTGAAGTCGGCACGGAAGGCAAGCTCGGCGGCCAGGCCTACGTGCAGGGCGTCGCAGGCACGTGGAAGGATCTGACCGACAACGTGAACTTCATGGCCGGCAATCTGACGAGCCAGGTGCGCGGTATCGCGAAGGTGGTGACGGCCGTCGCGAACGGCGACCTTGCCCGCAAGCTGACCGTCGAGGCGAAAGGCGAAGTGGCGGCGCTCGCGGACACCATCAACAGCATGACTGAAACGCTCGCGACCTTCGCCGACCAGGTGACGACCGTCGCGCGCGAGGTCGGCGTGGAAGGCAAGCTCGGTGGACAGGCGAAGGTGCCGGGCGCGTCGGGCACGTGGAAGGGGCTGACGGAGAACGTCAACCAGCTCGCGGCGAATCTGACGACGCAGGTGCGGGCGATCGCCGAAGTGGCGACGGCCGTCACGCAGGGCGACCTGACGAGATCGATTACCGTCGTGGCACTTGGCGAAGTCGCGGCGCTGAAGGATACGATCAATGAAATGATCCGTAACCTCAAGGACACGACGCAGGTCAACACGGAACAGGACTGGCTGAAAACGAACCTCGCGAAGTTCAGCCGCATGCTGCAGGGGCAAAAGGATCTCGTCGCGGTCGGGCAACTGATCCTGTCGGAACTGGCGCCTGTCGTCGGCGTGCAACAGGCCGAATTCTTCGTGCTCGATTCGTCCGAACGTGCGTCCGAACGCGCTGCGTCGCTGATGCTGATGGCGAGCTATGCATCGAGCGGACATTCGTCGCATGGCAAGCGCGTGCAACTCGGAGAAGGGCTGATCGGCCAATGCGCGGTGGAGCGGCGCAAGATCCTGCTGGAGTCTTCCGTCGGCGAACGCGTTCGCATTACATCGGGGCTGATCAGCCTCGTGCCACACAACGTTCTCGTGTTGCCCGTGATCTTCGAAGGACAGGTGAAGGGCGTGATCGAGCTGGCTTCGTCCGAGTGCTTCAACCCGACACACCTCGCGTTCCTCGATCAGCTGACGGAAAGTATCGGCATCGTCATCAATACGATCGAGGCCAACACACGTACGGAAGATCTGCTCAAGCAGTCGCAGTCGCTCGCGCGCGAACTGCAGAGCCGTCAGGAAGAATTGCAGACGACCAACGAAGAACTGCAGGAGAAAGCGCGTCTGCTCGCGCATCAGAACCAGGAAGTCGAGCGCAAGAATACGGAAGTCGAGCAGGCGCGCCAGGCGCTCGAAGAAAAGGCGAAGCAGCTTGCGTTGACGTCGAAGTACAAGTCGGAGTTTCTGGCCAACATGTCCCACGAGCTTCGCACGCCGCTCAACAGCCTGCTGATTCTCTCCGATCAGCTATGCAAGAACTCGGAGGGCAATCTGTCGACGAAGCAGATCGAATTCTCAAGAACAATCCATTCGTCGGGCAACGAACTGCTCATGCTCATCAACGACATTCTCGATCTGTCGAAGATCGAGTCCGGTACGGTCGTGATGGATTTCGCGGAGCATCGTCTTGCCGATCTCACATCGTATGTGGAGCGTACGTTCCGGCATGTTGCCGAAGCGCGCAACGTCGACTTCGTCATCGAACTCGGCACGCATTTGCCCGCGTCGATTCGCACCGACATCAAGCGCCTGCAACAGATCCTCAAGAACCTGCTGTCGAATGCGTTCAAGTTCACGCATCGCGGTCACGTCACGTTGTCGGTCGACGAAGTATCGGCCGGCTGGACTGCGGATCACGAAGGACTCGACGGCGCGCCGGCCTGCATCGCGTTTTCGGTGTCGGACACGGGTATCGGCATTTCGGCCGACAAGCAGCAGATCATCTTCGAAGCGTTCCAGCAGGCAGATGGCAGCACGAGCCGAAAGTATGGCGGCACGGGTCTCGGTCTCGCGATCAGCCGCGAACTGTCGAAATTGCTCGGTGGAGAAATCCGCCTCGCCAGTTCGCCGAACAAGGGCAGCACGTTCACGCTCTACCTGCCGTTGGCGGGTGAAATGGGACGCGTCGCGCGCAAGACGCTTGCCGTATCCGGCGACGAGATACCCGCCGTCGCGCTCGACGGCGCCATCGGCAAGGCTGTCGATCTGGTTGCCGCGCATGAGTTCGTGGATAACGTCGTGAGCGAAACACACGATCTGGCAGGCACGCACGACGACGACCGCTTCAACATCACGGCCGAAGACCGCGTAGTGATGATTGTCGAAAACGATCTGGCGTTCGCGCATTTTCTGCTCGACGTCGCGCGAGAACAGGGATTCAAGGGGCTCGTCACGCCGCTCGGCGCACCCGCGTTGACGCTTGCGGACGAGTTCAAGCCCGATGTCATCACGCTCGATCTCTTCTTGCCCGACATGGATGGCTGGCGTGTGCTCGGCCGCCTGAAGAACGATATGGCGACACGCCACATTCCCGTCTGCATGATTTCGACGGACGAGTCGCGCGAGCGCGCGCTCAGGGCGGGCGCGTTCGCCTTTCTGCCCAAGCCGATCCAGTCGCGCGAAGTCCTCGACGATGCATTGGGCGTGCTCGCGCGCTATGCGAGTGCAGCGCCGCGAAAACTGCTCGTCGCACTGCCCGAATCGCCCGAACGCAAGCAGTTTGCCGCGCTGCTTTCCAGCGAGCGGATTACGCCGATATACGCAGAAACACGCGAACAGATACTGAATGCGCTGAGCGACGAACAGTTGTGCGGTGTCGTCGTCGATGAGCGAACGTTCGATGCTTCGCTCGACGACATGAAGGCCGCACTCGCGCATCGCGGTCTCTTCGCGCCGCTGCCGCTGATCGTTTTTGCGCCGGGTCAAACGGCGGGAGCGTGGACACGCGAAATCGAATGCTTCAATCCGTTCATCGCGCCCGATCTGAGCCGTCTGATTGATTTGTGCGTCGGGCGGCTGCATATCGACCGGAAATGGCTGCCGGATCAGGCGCTGGCGATCATCGAAAGCCTGCATGGATCGAGCGCGGATCTCGCGGGGCGCAAGGCGTTGATCGTGGACGACGACATGCGCAACATCTTTGCGCTCGCGACCGTGCTCGAAGATCATGGAATGCATCATGTGTGGGCCGACAACGGCAGGGACGCGATCCGGCTCGTCGAAACGGACGCCGACATCGACATCGTGCTGATGGACATCATGATGCCGGAAATGGATGGCCTCGTGACCACCAGCGAGATTCGCAAGCTGCCCGTCGGGCGCACGCTGCCGATCATCGCCGTGACTGCGAAAGCGATGAAGGGCGACCGCGAACGTTGCATCGAAGCGGGTGCGTGGGACTATCTGTCGAAGCCCGTCAATCGCGACGATCTGCTTGCCGTGCTGCTTGCGTGGCTGCACGGCTAGGAGACGGCGATGGACAACGCGGTCGTTTCCTCGCGGCAACCTCTCAACATCCTCGTGGTGGATGATCTGCCGCAACAGCACGTCGTGATGCGTACGATCCTCGAAGAACTCGGCGAGAACGTGATCACGGTCGCATCGGGCCGCGAGGCGTTGAAGGCGGTGCTCGAGCGGCCTTTCGCCGTCATTCTGCTCGACGTGAACATGCCGGGTATGGACGGTCTCGAAACGGCCTCGTTGTTGCGCACGTATCGACGCACGGCGAGAACCCCGATTATTTTCGTCACCGCATATATCGACGAATCGGAGATGGAGCGTGCCTATTCGCTCGGCGCCGTCGACTATATTTCGGCACCCGTCGTGCCCGAAGTGCTGCGCTCGAAAGTCAAGGTGTTCGTGGAAATGCACCGCATGCACCACGAGCTTCTGTCGCGAGCGGAGGAACGCGAAGCTATTGCGCGGGCCGAAGCGGGCAGAGCAGCAGCCGAGCGCGCACGCCAGCGCGCGGACTTTCTCGCAGCCGCAAGCCATGCATTGACGCGCTCGCTGGAAATCGACGCGACAGTGCAGCGGATCGCGGAGCTTGCAGCCAGCGAACTCGCCGATATGGCCTTTGTCGCCGTGCGAGGCATCGGCGAATTTTCGACGGGTCTTACCGTGAAGTCGACACGACGCGACGATGACGATGCGCCGGATTTCGATGCGTTTCAGTCCGGCGCGCTTGCACGCTTTTTTCCGGACGCGAGCCGCTTCGTGCATCGCTTGCTGCACGAAGACGACGCAGACGGCGAGCCCGCCGCGGATGAAAGCGTGAGCGAAGCGGTCGAAGAAGGACCGGTCGCGCAAGGCATTCGGCGCGTGAGCGCGTTTCCGTTGTTGACGGGCAACCAGAAGGGCGTGGTCGTGCTGTGCTCGTCACAAATAACCATTCAGCCTGAACAGATCACGTTGTGCCAGGAGTTCGTCAGCCGGGCTTCGATCGCGCTGGAAAATGCACTGCTTTTCTCGACGATCCGCGACGGCGACAGGCGCAAGAACGAGTTCCTCGCGATGCTCGCGCACGAGTTGCGCAATCCGCTTGCGCCCATCGCGAACGCGGCTGCCGTGATGCGCAGTGCAAAGGAGGGCGATGCGCAAGTGCTTCGTTGGGCCAGTGAGATTGTCGGCACGCAGGTCGAACACATGGTGCGCATCGTCGAAGATCTTCTCGACGTGTCGCGTATTGCAAGAGGCACTGTCGCGCTTCGTCAGGCGCCCGTGGCGCTTTCGATGGTGATCGGCCGCGCTGTCGAAACCAGCCGGCCTCATCTGATCCGTCGTTCGCAGACCTTGACCTGCGACGAAGAGGCCGTCGATATCATCGTCAACGGCGATGTCGTGCGGCTTGCGCAGATCGTCGCCAACCTGCTGAACAACTCGTCGAAATTCACCCCGCAAGGCGGGCATATTTCGCTGTCCACGCGCTTTGCGGACGGCACGGCCACCATTACCGTCGCCGACGACGGGCAAGGTATCGACGCCGACTTTCTGCCGCGCGTGTTCGATCTTTTCGCACAGGCCGACGGCTCGCTGCACCGGTCGCTGGGTGGGCTCGGCATCGGCCTGACGTTGGTGAGGCATCTGACTGAACTCCACGGCGGGTCCGTTCGATGCAGGAGCGAAGGTCTGGGCAAGGGTTCCGAATTTACCGTTCAGTTGCCGGGTACTGTGGCCGAACGTACCGCACCCGCGCTTGCCCCCGTCGTTCACCTGAACCGCAAGGCGGCGATGCGCGTGCTGGTGGTCGATGACCTCGTTGCTTCTGCCGAGAGTCTCGAAGCGCTGCTGACGATACATGGCTACATCGTCCGATGCGCAATGGATGGGGCATCGGCGCTGCGCGCGGCAGCCGACATGCGGCCCGATGTGGTGGTGCTCGATATCGGACTGCCCGACATGACGGGCTACGAACTGGCGGCGTATCTGAGGCAAGGCACCGCCTGTCGCGACGCACTGATCATTGCGCTCAGCGGCTACGGCCAGGAGGAGAACATTCGCCAGGCGATGGAGGCGGGTGTCGATCACTATCTCGTCAAACCCGCTGACCTGTCAGCATTGCTCGATCTGTTGACCTCGCACGACGATGGACAGAGCTATGACGGCATCGCATCGACGTGACGTTTAAGGGGCACGGCAAAAGGTGCTCACGCACCCAAAATTAAATTCGACCCCACGTAATAAGTCGCAAAACGCTGAGATAACGGCACGCTTCGTCGAAGAGAAAGACTATTCTTCAGACGCTAGCACTCGCGCGTTGCCCGTCGGCCGCGCCAGTCGCAAGCAGCCTGTTACAGCCAATACGCGCGTGCGCGCGAAGGGGGAGGCATGACACGTCCCGGACAAACTCGTTCTGCGCGATGCGTACTGCGTAAAAATCAATTGATACTCAAGTCAGGCGGCCGCCTCTGGATCGCCATCGGCATAACGCTATCCGAACTCGCAATGTCGCATGCTGCGTTTGCGGCAGGCGCGCTTCCTCAAGGCGGCAATTACGTCGCCGGCGCGGGCACGATTACGAATGCGAACAACGGACTGTTGATCACGCAACCCGGATCAACGCGCGGCGTGATCAACTGGAACAGCTTTTCGATCGGCAAGAGCAACCGCGTGACCTTCGACAACGGCTCGGGCGCGACCCTGAACCGCGTGACGGGCGGATCGCCATCCGCGATCCTCGGCAACCTGAATGCGACGGGCAGCGTGTATCTGATCAACCCGCAGGGGATCGTCGTCGGACCGTCGGGCGTGGTCAGCACGGGCGGCCGTTTCGTCGCGTCGACACTCGACGTCTGCAATTGCGCATTCATGAGCGGCAGCGACATGCTCAAGCTTTCCGGCGACTCGAATGCAAGCGTGATCAATCTCGGCAAGATCAGTTCGAGCGGCGGCGACGTCTTCCTGATCGCGCGACATGCCGTCGTCAATGCAGGCACGGTGAGCGCACCGAACGGCACGGCGGAACTGGCGGCGGGCGAGAGCGTGCTGTTGCAGGATTCGGCAGGCAGCAAACAGGTATTCGTGCAGACGGGCAGTCAGGGCACTGTAGCCAACAGGGGGCAAATAGAAGCCGCGCAGGTCAACCTGCAGGCGGCGGATGGCAACGTCTACGCGCTCGCCGGCGGCGGCGCGCGTATCCGCGCCACAGGAACCGCGACGCGCGATGGTCATGTGTGGCTGGTCGCCGACAGCGGTAAGGTCGACCAACGCGGCGCGATCGCTGCGACGAATGCGGACGGTAGCGGCGGAACGGTCGATACGCAGGCGGCGCAACTGGCGTTCGGCCCGGACGCGTCCGTACAGGCCGGGCGATGGAATCTTTCGACGCCCACTTTCACGATCGATGAAACCGCCGCGCGCGCGCTGCAAAGCAGCCTG
Source organism: Paraburkholderia sabiae (assembly GCF_030412785.1). Taxonomy (NCBI): domain Bacteria; kingdom Pseudomonadati; phylum Pseudomonadota; class Betaproteobacteria; order Burkholderiales; family Burkholderiaceae; genus Paraburkholderia; species Paraburkholderia sabiae. Next base: position 1,482,449 of record NZ_CP125296.1, on the reverse strand, counting down.
AATGCAGGCACATCGGTCGATGTCGCCACGACGGGGGCGAATGGAACGACAGGCGACCTCGGCGTAGCGTCGAGTCTGCACTGGCAAGGACCTGCTTCGCTCACGCTTGCTGCGTATCACAACGTTTCGGTGACGAACGGCACGACGATAGCCAACGACGGTGCGGGCAATCTGACCTTGCGTGCCGACGCATCGGGAATCGACAACGGCGGTAGCGTCGTCAACGGCGGCACGATCGACTGGTCGAAGAGTACGGGCATCGTCAGCGCGCTCTATGACATGAACGGAAGTTACAGCGCCGGGACGCTCATCGCCAACGATGCGTGGACCGCGCCCACGTATAGCGGACTCGTCACGCAGATAACGGGGTATCGGCTCGTCAATTCGGTCGACGATCTTCAGAACATCGCAAACGACATGACGGGCAACTACGCGTTAGGCAAGGACATCGACGCGGGCAATGCCACATTCCAGACGCTTGGTCGTGCATCTTCGACGCCGTTCACAGGTCAGTTCGACGGAATGTGGCACACGATCTCCAACCTCGTACCGAACGCCAATGAAGTTTTCGGTGATATCGGAGCGACGGGCGTCGTGCGGGACGTCAATGTCGATTCTCACGTCAGTACGGCCATTTTTGCACCATCGGCGATTCTGGCCGCCAGCAATCACGGCACGATTGCGAATGTCTTTACTACCGGCAGCATTTCGGGAACCAGCGATGGAGGCAATTCTTTTGCGGGGCTGGTCGGCGTCAATTACGGGCTGATCGCGCGTTCGGGAAGCAGCGCCTCCGTTACGGCGGACGAGGGCGCCGCCGGGCTGGTCGTCGACAACCAGGGGACGATCACGCAGTCATACGCGAGCGGGCCTGTCTCCGCGATTTCCTCGCACGGCTTCGCCGGTGGACTGGTGGTGTCTAACACCGGAACGATAACGCAGTCGTTCGTGTCGTCGACTCCGATCTATTCCGTGTCGCGGTGGGTTGGCGGTGTCTGCTCCGGCTGCACGGGTCTCGGCAGCGACGTGTATTGGGACGTCGAGGCAACGAGACAACCGTCGAGCGGTGGCAACCTGCCGGCGTCGAATGGACTCACGACTGCGCAGATGAGCACGCCTTCGAGTTTCGCGGGTTGGGATTTTGGGCCGAATGGCGCGTGGGTGATGTTGCCGGGGGCCACGCATCCGGTTCTTGCCTGGCAGGTGGCGACGCATTAATTACATTAGAGACGGATTCCTTTCCGTCTCGTAGTCATTCGATCAATTTGCCAGCGAGCCGCCCGCATGCGGGTTTAGCTCGCTGGATCACATATTCTGTTGCGGTTATCTCTGGTTTCAGGTGGTGTCAAACTGGGTATATCCCAATAGATGTCATGCAGACGGATATACGTCCCGTCTGACGTACCTATCGATTCCGTCTGTTCGGATTTGAAACGGCCAGCATTATCTCGCCTAGATATATAGGGATACTAACTAACATGGCGAATGGATGATCGACCTAGCGGTTCCGGAGAACGGACGGAGCATCGACGTGCCCATTGGGCGGCCCAACACGCTGATCCAGCTGGTTTCGGGTCCGTCGACGCAGATACAGACGCCTGCGGGCGTGCGTTGGCTGACGGCCGGCTCGCCAGCCACGATATCGACACGCCAGATGCTCAAGAACCCCATTCACCCGGGTTAACACCAATAAAAACATCAGACGTCTGACCTATATTTCCTTCTACCTCCGCTTCCGAGACATTGGCATGCGCCTGAGCGTCGAACGTTCGATGAGCGACAAAATCCAGGAATCGTTGATGGTGATGATCCGGGAACGCGCGCTCAAGCCCGGCGACCAGATCCCCACAGAGATCGAGCTTTGTGAACTGCTGGGTGTGGGACGATCCAGTCTGCGAGAGGCGGTCGCCCAGATGATCTCGCATGGCTTGCTGTCTCGCATGCAGGGACGCGGCACCTTCATCAGACAAATTTCGTTGAAGCTCGAAGGCGGGCTCGATGATCTGATGTCTGTGACGGACATGATTCGCAGTGTCGGCGCCACGCCTTCGACGCGCCGTTTGCAGTTCGATCAGATCAAGGCATCGGAGAATCTTGCCGCGAAACTGCGGCTAGGCATTGGCGACGATTGCGTGCGCATCGAAAGGGTGCGATGCGCTGACGATGCAATCGCCGCGTATTGCATCGACATCGTGCCGAAGCACGTATTCGATGCGGCGCATGGGGACCTCGGCGGCGAGTCCCTGTTCGCGATGTTCGAGCGCACCGGCCGCCGGCTGTCGCATACGCACACGTCGATCCAGCCGACCATTCTCACGCCGCGCGATCTGCCGGAACTCGGCGACGGCTTCGGTCTGTTTCTGTTGCTCGACGAAGTCGATTTCGATCAAAGCGGCGAACCGATCTGTTACAGCAACGACTACTACAACACGAGCATCTTCAAGTTCGATCTGGTTCGCAAGAAGCGCTGAAGCCGGTTCGATCGCGGAGGAGACGTTGATGGAATTCGAAGCACTGAGTTCTTCGGAGCTGGCCGCGTATCTGCGAGGCGTGCCATCCGTGTATGCGTTGCTCAACGAACCGGGCGAACTCGATATCGCGGAAGTCGGCGACGGCAACCTCAATTACGTGTATTTCGTCAGCAACGCACGGACACCGGAGAAGAGTGTCGTCGTCAAACAGGCGCCACCGTTTTTGCGGCTCGTCGGCAAGTCGTGGCCGTTGACGCGGCATCGGATGGAACGTGAAGTGGCTGCGCTGCGCCGCTTTGGCGAGCTATGCCCGCAACACGTGCCGCGTGTGTATCACGCCGACACCGAACTGTATCTGATGGTGATGCAGCGGCTGTCGTCGCATGCGATCCTGCGACAGAAGCTGATGGACGGTCATGTCTATCCGAAGCTCACCGATCATCTGTCGACGTATCTCGCGCATACGCTGTTCTACGGCTCGGATTTCTTTCTTGCGCCCGAAGTGAAAAAGCAGGCCGTGAGCGCAGCAATCAACACGGAGTTGTGCAAGATCACGGAAGAACTCGTGTTCACGTTCCCGTTCGAAGATCATCCGTCGAACGTCTATAGCAATGTGTTTCCGAAGCGACTGCTCGAGCGTGTCTGGAGAACGCCTGCACTACGCGTGGCCGTGGCCGAGATGAAATGGTCGTTCATGAACGATGCGGAGACCTTGCTGCATGGCGATCTGCATACGGGCTCGATCATGGTGAACAAAGACGAAACCTATGTCATCGATCCCGAGTTCGCGTTTTACGGGCCGATGGGTTTCGATGTCGGCGCTGTGCTGGCGAATCTGTTGCTTGCGTATTTCTCGCGCGACTGGCACGACCGTCGTATCGAAGCAGAGCACGAAAATTATCGCGAGTGGCTGCTGGATCAGGTCACCGGTATCTGGTCGGCGTTCGAGAAGAAGTTTCAGAAGCTGTGGCGTGAACATGAAAGCCGCCGCAAGAGCCATTTCATCGGCGATGACCCGGGCGGCAACTGTGCGGACGCATATCGTGCGCGTTTCATGCAGCGATTGCTGGCAAGTTCGCTGGGTTTCGCCGGATGCAAGATGATTCGACGGATCGTCGGCATGGCGAAGGTCGCGGATATCACCAGCATTTCCGACGACACGGTCCGTGCAGCCATCGAAGTCAAATGCATCCAGTTCGCCGAGCGTTTGCTGATCGAGCGTCATGCGTTTGGATCGATTGCGGCGGTCGTCGACCTGGCGCGCGATATACAGGGCCGTGAACATCGCGCGCAGTAAGCGGAAAACGCACGCAATCAAATCGTAGTGGAGAACCTATGGTCTTGCCCAAGTTCGAAAGTCTGCCTGCTACCCTCGCGTGGGAACACGACAGTCTGCGAATCATCGATCAGACACGTTTGCCCCGCGAAACCGTGATCGAAACGCTGACGACAGCGTTCGAAGTCTGGCGGGCGATTCACGAACTTCGCGTACGCGGCGCGCCGGCGATTGGCGTGGCAGCGGCCTACGGGCTGTGCGTGGCGATGCAGCCTTCGCGCGATCTGCCTATCGATGCGTTTCGCGCCGCATTGATCGAGCAGGCCGCGTATCTGGATAGCGCCCGGCCCACGGCCGTCAATCTCAACTGGAGTCTGAAGCGCATGCTGCGCGCGGCGGACCGTTCGGGCGCGAGCGACTCTGCATCGCTGTATCGGGCGCTGGTCGATGAGGCGACGCAGATTCATCGCGAAGACCAGTTGCTATGCGAGCAGATCGGCCGGCACGGCATGCCGCTCATTACGCAGGGTTGCGGCGTGCTCACGCATTGCAACGCGGGCGCATTGGCGACGACGGGTCTCGGCACCGCAACCGCGCCGATCTACATGGCGCATCGGGAAGGCATCGCGTTTCGCGTGTATGCCGATGAAACGCGGCCCTTGCTGCAAGGCGCACGGTTGACGACGTACGAGTTGCAACAGGCGAAGGTCGACGTGACCTTGATCACCGACGGCATGGCGGCGTCGCTGATGGCGCGGCGCATGGTGGATGTCGTGATCGTCGGCGCGGATCGCGTGGCGGCGAACGGCGATTTCGCGAACAAGATCGGCACGTTGAGTCTTGCGATTGCATCGCGTCATTTCGGCGTGCCGTTTTATGTGGCGTGCCCGTCTTCGACACTCGATCTGCAGACGCCCGATGGCAGCAGGATCGTGATCGAGGAACGTCATGCCGACGAGGTCACGCATTTCGGCGGTCAGCAGGTCGCGCCCACAGGCATCAAGGTACTGAACCCCGCTTTCGATGTGACGCCGCACGATCTGGTCACGGGTTACATCACGGAGCGGGGCATCATCGCCGAACCGTTCGAAGCGAACCTTGCCGCGATGTTTCAGCCGCAGGCGGCTGCTGCGGGTGCGGCATCGTGAGCATGAACGGCACGGCGCTCACGGAAGACTCGCTGCGTGCGGGCATCGTGCACACGATGCGGGAAATGGTGCGCCTCGGCATCAACCAGGGCACCTCGGGCAATGTGAGCGCGCGCTGGCGGGACGGCTTTCTGATCACGCCGAGCGGCGTGCCGGCGGCGCAACTCGAAGCCGATACGATCGTCTGGTTGCCGCTCGATATCGATGCGTCCGCGCCCGTCTTCGACGAAAAACGGCCGTCGACCGAATGGCGCTTTCATCGCGACATCCTGCGTGCGCGGCCCGAAATCGAAGCAGTAGTCCACACGCATTCGAACGCGGCCACGGCGATGTCGATTCACGGCCGCGATATTCCCGCGCATCACTACATGGTTGCCGCGGCGGGCGGCAATTCGATTCGTTGCGCGCCGTATGCGACCTTCGGCAGCCAGGCGTTGTCCGATCACGCGGTGGCCGCGCTGCAAAACCGCACTGCGTGTCTGCTTGCGCATCATGGCGTGATTGCGTTGGGCGCCGATCTCACGCGGGCGTTGTGGCTCGCCAATGAAGTAGAAGTGCTGGCACAGCAATACCTGCTAGCGGCGACGCTCGGCGTGCCGCCCGTGCTGTCGGACGAGCAGATGGATGAAGTGGTTCACAGGTTCAGTCACTACGGCGTGCAACGCAAACGGCCCTAGTGTGCAGTGTGTCGAGTCTGACCCGTCGGATAGCGCGTTCGCGTACCCCGACGCCCGTATCCGATGTCTCACCATACAAACAATGGAGACGCTCATGGCCTGGTATTCAGCACGCTTTAACGGATGGACGTCACTCGCCGCCCCGGCGAGTGCAGGACTGTTGTGTATCGCCGCCGCGTTGAGCGGCTGTTCGAAGAGCGAGTCGCCGTCGTCCAGCACGGCGGCGAGCGATGCGAGCGCAAGCGGCGCCGCGGTCGCGAGCGCCGCGCCGGCGTCGTCGGCTGCGGGCGGCAAGACGAAGATCGGCTTTTCCATCGCGACGCTGAACAACGCGTTCTTCGTCGGCCTGAAGCTGGGTGTCGAGAAGGGCTCGAAGGATCAGGGGTTCGAACTCGTGCAGACCAACGCGAACGGCGACGCGCAGCAACAGGTCAACGACGCCAATAACCTGCTGAGTCAAGGCATCACCGCACTGGTGCTGAACCCGATCGATTCGAAGGCGATCATCCCCGTGGTTCAGAAAGCGAATCAGATGAATATCCCTGTTTTTACGCTCGATCGCGGGTCGGACGGCGGCAAGGTCACGTCGTTCGTCGCGTCGGATAACGTCGCGCTCGGCGCAACGGGCGCGAAATGGATTGCCGATCAGCTGACCAAACGCTACGGCTCCGCGAAGGGCAATGTCGTCGATCTGATCGGCCTGGTCGGCACGACGGCTGCTACAGATCGGGAGAAGGGCTTTAGCGACGAGATTGCGAAGTATCCCGACATCAAGGTCGTGGCGCGTCAGGAAGGCGCATTCGACCAGGAGAAGTCGCTCAACGCGATGACCAGCATCCTGCAGAAATTCCCGCAGATCGACGCGGTATTCGGCGCCAACGACGACAACACCGTCGGCGCGGAAAAAGCGATCGACAACGCGGGCCGCTACAAACCGGCGGGCGACAAGGATCACATTCTCGTGATCGGCGCGGACGGCACGGCGCAGGCACTATCGGCGATTCGCGCGGGCAAGCAGGACGCAACGATCTCGCAGAACCCGATCGAGATGGCCGCGAAGTCGTTGAGTTTCATCGCCGACAACGCGGCGGGCAAGTCCGTGCCCGCGACATACGCATGGCCGACCTTCCTGATCGATAAGGCGAATATCGATTCGGACGAAACGAAGAAATACGGCCTGTGGTCGTTGCAGGTCAGCCAGTAACGAATCGACGGGCGTCGTGCGCAATGCGCGCGCCCGTCATCGAATGCAGGATGAGCACATGAACGCGGGAACGAGTTCGCAGCCGCAGGACAACGTTCAGCCACACGCGCGTGCAGACATCGAAAGCACAGCGCCGCCGCTGCTTCGCATGGAAGGCATCGTCAAGAGCTTTCCTGGCGTGAAGGCGTTGCGCGGCGTGAGCCTGACGCTCGAAGCGGGGCGTGTGCTGGCCATCGTCGGCGAAAACGGCGCGGGTAAATCGTCGCTGATCAAGACGTTGTCGGGCGCTTATGAACCGGACGAAGGCACCATCGAGATCAACGGTGTGCCGCTCGGACGCGGCACGCACGCTGCCATCGATGCAGGCGTCGCCGTGATCTATCAGGAGTTGTCGCTGGTCAACGACATGACGGTGGCGGAGAACCTGTTTCTTGGGCGCATGCCGGCGCGACACGGCTTCGTTCAGCGTCGTGAGGCCGATCAGGATGCACGCCAGGCGCTCGCGCAAGTGGGCCTCGACGGCGTGTCGCCGTCCATGCGTCTCGGCGATCTGCCGCTGAACAAGCGACAACTGATTGAAGTGGCGAAAGCCATCGCGCGCGACGCACGCATTCTGGTGATGGACGAACCGACAGCCGCATTGCAGCACGACGACATCTCGCATCTGTATGCGGTCGTCAGACGTTTGCGTGCAGCAGGCATGGGCATCATTTTTATTTCGCACCATCTGGAAGAAGTGTTCGAGCTGGCCGATTCCGCCGTCGTGATGCGCGATGGCGCTACCGTCAGCGAGCGGCCGATGTCGGCGTGGACGGAACAGGATCTGGTGCAGGCGATGGTCGCGCGCAATCTCGATTCGTTCTATCCGTGGGAGCCGCGCGATTACGGCTCGGTCGTGCTCGAAGTGCGCGATCTCGCGAGTCCGCCCATCGTGCGGCATGCGAGTTTCAAGGTGCGCGCAGGCGAGATCGTCGGGATTGCTGGCATTGCGGGCGCGGGCCGCACGGAGTTGCTCAAGGCGATCTTCGGCGCGCAGAAGGTGACGGAAGGCGAGATCTTCATTCGTGGCAGCAAGACCGTGGTCCGCTCGCCCGCCGACGGCGTGCGCCAGGGTCTCGTCTATACCGCGGAAGATCGCAAGCTCGAAGGGCTCGTGCTAGACGCGAGCATCGAAGAAAACATCGTGCTGTCGAGTCTCAACGCCATCGCGACAGGCGGATTCGTACGCAATGGACGCAAGCGTTCGCTCGCGCAAAAGGCCAGTGCGCGCTTCGGCGTGCGTGCGCCGAGCGTTGCGCATATCACGGGCAATCTGTCGGGCGGCAATCAGCAGAAGGTGATTCTCGGTCGCGCGACGGCCACGCAGCCCGCCGTGATCATGCTCGACGAGCCGACGCGCGGCATCGATGTTGGCGCGAAGACGGAGATCTACGCACATATGGTCGCCATGGCGCGCGCGGGCGCGGCCGTGGTGATGGTCAGCTCGGAACTGCCGGAACTGCTCGGCATGTCCGACCGCGTGCTGGTGATGTATCGCGGCAGGATCGTGGCCGAACTGCCGCGTGACGAAGCCGATTCGGAGACGGTGATTCAATGGGCGACAACGGGAGCACGAGCATGACGTCGACGGCAGCGAAACAGTCTGATCCGGAAGCCCTTTCGAGTCGTGTGATCCGGCAATTGCGCAGCGGCGTCGGTCCGCTGCTGGCCGCGCTGATCGTGATCTGCGTGGTGCTGTCGATAGCGTCGCCCGAATTTCTCACCACCAGCACGCTGACCAACATACTCGTGCAGACATCCGTGGTCGGCATCGCGGCTGTGGGCGGCACGTTCGTGATCATCACGTCGGGCATCGATCTGTCGGTTGGCTCGCTGGTGGCGTTGAGCGGGATGGTCGCTGCGACCTTGATGGCCGGTTCGACGCCGGATGCCGTCGGCGTCGGCATCGCCGGTCTCGCGATTGCGCTCGCGGTCGGGGCGGGCGTGGGTGCGCTGAATGGTTTCTCGGTGATATGGCTCAGGCTCGTGCCGTTTATCGTGACGCTCGCGATGATGGCGATGGGCCGCGGCCTCACGCTCGCCATTTCCGATGGCCGCACCAAATTCGATTTTCCGAACGCATTCACGCTATTCGGCGCGAAGACTTTCGCCGGCTTGCCCGCGCCGATGATCGTGATGCTGATCGTGTTCGTGATCGGCCACATCCTTCTGCGCAAGACGACGTTCGGCCACCAGGTGTTTGCGGTCGGCGGCAATCAGGAAGCGGCGCGGCTCGCGGGCATTCCTGTGCGCCGCGTGATTTTTCTGACCTACACGCTCGCGGGCGTGACCTCGGCGATTGCGGGAATCGTGCTTGCGGGGCGGCTCAATTCCGCACTGCCGTCGGCGGCCAACGGGCTTGAGTTGCAGGTGATCGCGGGTGTCGTGATCGGCGGGACATCGCTGGCGGGCGGGCGCGGCTCGATTGTCGGGACGTTTATTGGCGTAGTGCTGATCGGCGTGATCAACGTCGGTCTGTCGCTGCTCGGCGTCAATCCATTCTGGACCCAGTTCATTCAGGGCGGCGTCATTTTCGCCGCCGTCATGCTCGATGCGCTCAGTCAGCGGCGCAAGAACTGATCATCACAAGGAGATTCGCGTGAAGAAGATCATCAACCAGCCGGATGATTTCGTCGATGAAGTGATTGATGCATTGTTCCTGGCGCATCCTGGCTGGATCAAGGCCGCGACGGCCGACCGTCGTGCGCTCGTGCGTGCCGATGCGCCGAAAGCGGGCCACGTCGGCATCGTCACGGGTGGCGGCTCGGGGCATCTGCCGGGCTTTCTCGGCTACGTCGGCGAAGGGCTGTGCAGCGGCGTGGCAGTGGGCAACGTGTTTTCGTCGCCGTCGGCGGAACAGATTTTCGAGGCCACCAAAGCGGTGAATGGCGGCGCGGGCGTGCTGTATGTGTACGGCAACTATGGCGGCGACGTGTTCAACTTCGATCTCGCCGCCGATCTCGCAGAGCCCGAAGGCATCGACATCAAGACGGTGCTGCTGACGGACGACGTCGCCTCGGCACCTGCCGAGCGCGCGAGCGAACGGCGCGGTGTGGCGGGCATGGCGTTCGTCTTCAAGTGCACGGGCGCAGCGGCGGAACGCGGCGATTCGCTCGATGAAGTCGCGCGAATCTGCGCGAAGGCGAACAGCCACTGCCGCACGATGGGCGTCGGGCTGTCGCCGACCATCCTGCCAGCTGCGGGCAAGCCCACCTTCACGCTGCCCGATGGCGAGATGGAGATTGGCATTGGTATTCACGGCGAACCGGGCACGCATCGCGGCAAGCTGGAATCCGCCGATGCGATTGCGGATCGTCTGATGGGCGAGATTCTCGGCGATCTGAACGCGCCGAAGGGCTCGCGTCTCGCGGTGCTGATCAACGGTCTGGGCGCGACGCCGCTGGAAGAACTGTATCTGCTGTTCAGGCGTACGGCGAAAGTGGTTGGCGACCACGGCCTGTCGATAGCGCGCTCGTATGTCGGCGAATATGTGACGAGCCTCGAAATGGCCGGTGCCTCGATCACGGTGATGCTGCTCGACGACGAACTCGAAACGCTGCTCGCAGCGCCCGCGCGTTCTCCGCTGTATCGCGACTAGTTGCTGGTTTGACGGAGCGAACATCATGAGCATGTCCTGCAACGACATACGCGCGCTGCTTTCCCGCGCGCTGGGGGCGCTGCCGGCGCACACCGAAGAATTGCGCGAACTCGATGCGGCGCTCGGCGACGGGGATCTCGGCATCACGGTGCAGAAGGGATCGGCGGCAGTCGTAAAAGCGCTGGCCGCATTGCCGGACGACGCAGCGATGAGCGACATCTTGCGTGCTGCCGGACAGGCATTTTCAACGGCCAATCCGTCGACATTCGCAGCGTTGATTGGCGGCGGATTGCTGGCGGCGGCGAAGACGATGCTGGATAAACATGACGTCGGCAAGGACGACGCACTCGCGATCGGACGCGCGGTGGCGGCACGCATCATCGAACGTGGCAAGAGCAAGGTCGGCGACAAGACGGTACTCGACGCGCTGGTGCCGAGCCTCGATGTGCTCGAAGCATCGGACGGCCGCGCGCAAGAGGTATTGGCTGCGATGATCGAGACCGCGCGGCATCGGATCGAAAGCACGGCCGCGCTGCAATCGCAGAAGGGGCGGGCGGCGTGGGTGCAGGAGCGCAGCATCGGTCACGCCGATCCGGGGGCGACGGCATATTTGCGGTTTCTCGAAGCGCTTCTTGCTGCGCTCGGTTGACGCAGCAGCGCTCTTACGCGGTGGCCTCAGCGGTTCGTCAACCAATGCCAGAAGTCGGGCTCAGCAAGTTCAGAATGCATTGATGCGCTCGAGCAGACGGTGCAGTCGCTGTCGCTGTTTCGGACCCAGTCCCTTCGTAGCAGATGCCTGAAGGATACGTTCTCGCCAGTATGCCGGCGAGAACAGCGATCTTGCGCCCTCGGTATCCAGCACCGTTTCCAGGTGGGAAATTGCCGCGTCGATATCGCGGAAAGTGTAGGGACTGGGACTGCCTTCTCTTCTATTGCCTGAAACCATAACCACGTTGATAGATTTATTTATAAGGAATGCGAAATAACGGCGATTTAATAGAACGCCGGTAAAAATGAAACGATCGTCCGTTCGTGAACAGCCTCAGACCTGCGTTATTGTGCGACCACCATGAAGCGCGTTCAGCAATCAATACGTCAGTTGATTGTTGCGACGCAGCAGTCTCTTCGATTCTAAGGAATGGCCTGGGATTGTCAAACGCTTTGACGTCCCCAGAGATGGGCGGAACAAGGGAAGGCGCGCGGCATTTTTCTCGCGAGCCTTTCAGGCGCGGGGTCTTGAGCCGTCAAACGTCCCGTAGCATCTGTTGGACGCACGCGACGGTGAAACTCACGCCCCTTCGCGAATCTCCTGATTCACACGATAACTCGCGATCCAGCGATGCAACTGTTCAACCTCGGCACTGAACGGACGCTGGTCGTTGCGCATCAGAAAGTAGCCGCGGCCAGGACGCACGCTCAACGACGACAGACGCGCCAGTTTCCCGCTACGGATTTCCGCATCGAGAAGATGACGCGTGCCCAACGTCACGCCTCTTCCGCGCGAGGCCGCATCGACGAGCACGTTGTAGTTGTTTCCATACTCGGTCGCTCTGACGCGGCGCGGGTCGACACCTAGCGACCTGAACCAGATCGCCCAGTTGATCCAGTTGGGCTGTATGAGTTCGTACTCGAGAAGCACCTGCGACAGCAGCGCTTCAGGCCCGTCGCCGACGAGCGGATGACTCTCGATATAGGCGGGACTCGCGACAGGGAATATCTCTTCCTCGAACAGTAACTGCGCCGTCCAGTTGATCCTCTCACCGGGGTCATACGCCACGACGAGATCGACGCTGTCGTCGAAGAGATCGGAAGGCTGATCGGACGTAATGGTGCGAATGCTCGCCGAGAAACCCGGATTGCGATCGCGGAAGTCCTTCATGACTTCACTCAGCCAGAAGTGCGAGATCGCCGTATTCGCGGCCAGCGTGACCATACTCGTGGTCCGCCTGACACTGATTTCGTCGACGGCATCAGCGAGGTAATTGAATGCCGCGCTGACCTTGCCATGCAGCTGCATTCCGCGCGGCGACAACTGCACGCGTCGCCCAACCCGTTCGAAGAGTGCAAATCCGAGCCGCTCCTCCAGTTGGCGGATCTGCTTGCTCACCGCTGCCTGCGAGACGTGAAGCTCTTCTGCGGCCCGCGTGAAATTCAGCGTCCGGGCGGCTGCCTCGAAAAACATCAGGCTCGTCAGCGGTGGAAGACGATGGCGCAGGCTCTTCATAACGCTCGGTTATCAACAGGCATGAGATTCCATCTGTGTACAGGGAATTTTTTGGCTCGTAAAGTCCTTTTCAAATAGTGAATCCGCAACTCGTACGGATCAAACAGCGACGATGCGGCTCATAACCGGTAGTTAGTGTTTTCCCCATGGACGTCTTATGACCACGCTAGACTGGCATCGCGAGCGGCACGATCTTTCGGATCTTCAGTCGCTCGATCGCTCTTCGCACGGCTCCGACATCGATCTCGTGTCGGTACGGGCGTATCGCCTTGGCAGAGTTCGCGCAGAAATGCGAAAGCGCGAAATCGCGGCCCTGATCGTCAGCGATCCGGTGAACATCCGCTACGCCACCGGCGCTCGCAACATGCAGGTTTTTTGCGCCCGGAACACGCCTTCGCGTTACCTCATCGTCACCGAAAGCCGGACGATCCTGTTCGAGTTCACCGGTTGCGAGCACCTGGCCAATGGTCTCGAGACCATCGACGAGGTCCGTCCATCGTCGACCGCGAGTTTCGTCGCCGCAGGTCCCGCCATCGCGGCGCGGGAAAAAGCATGGGCGGCCGATATGGCAGCCACGCTGACCGAACTCGTCGGTCCGAACGCCACGGTCGGTATCGAACGCATGAACGCCGGAGCGGCGATTGCGCTTGCAAGTCATGGCGTGCGTCTGGTGGATGCGCAGGAGCCGATCGAAATGGCGCGCGCGATCAAGTCCGCCGAGGAACTCAAGTGCGTCATCGCTTCACTGCGGGCGACGGAAGTCGCCGTCGGAAAGCTCCGCGATGCGATTCGACCCGGCATGTCGGAGAACGAGTTGTGGTCTGTGCTGCATCAATCGGTTATTGCGCAGGACGGCGACTACGTCGAGACGCGTCTGTTGAGTGCCGGGCGTCGAACCAACCCGTGGTTTCAGGAAACATCGAGTCATGTGATCGAGCCGAACCAGCTGATAGCGCTCGATACCGATGTCGTCGGCTGTCATGGCTACTACTCCGACTTCTCCCGTACCTTCCACGCCGGGCCGGACAAGCCGGGTGAAACGCAACGCACGCTTTACAAGCTCGCTCACGAGCAGGTGCATCACAACATCGGGATCATCCAGCCAGGCATGACGTTCAGGGAGTACAGCGACAAAGCCTGGAACATCCCGGACAAGTATCACGCGAATCGCTATTACCTGTCGGCACATGGGTGCGGCATGACGGGCGAATATCCGTACCTCTACCATCACGCGGACTTTCCAGCGTCGGGCTACGACGGCGAAATCCAGCCGGGGATGACGCTGTGCGTCGAGAGCTACATCGGCGAAGAGGGCGGACAGGAAGGCGTAAAGCTCGAACAGCAGTTACTCGTGACGGAGACGGGCACGCAGCTGCTTTCGCTTTTCCCGTTCGAAGAAACATTGCTGGGCTAAGCAGGACGGCGCCGCGCGTGCCGTACGGATTCAACCTCAATTGGAAGCATTGAAAATGATCAACTTGCTGAGATTGTTCACGCGGCTATTGCCCGTCGTGTTTCTGCTGACCGTCGCCACTGCGCGTGCCGAAGACAAATCGATCACGATCGGCGTGAACAACTGGGCGGAGAACATCGCCGTCGCGAACATGTGGAAAGTTCTTCTCGACGAGAAGGGCATCAAGGTTCAGTTGCAGAACGCGGACAAGGCGCTCATCTACAACAGCGTTGCGCAAGGAAAAATCGATCTGACCTTCGAAGTGTGGCTTCCGTCAGGCGACAAGCCTGCGTTCGACAAGGTCAAAGACAGGGTCGTGCAGATCGGACCGTGGTTCAAGGAAGCCAATCTGGGTCTGGTCGTTCCCGACTATGTCGCTGTCGACAGCATCGATCAGCTGAACGCGAACAAAACGCTGTTCGCATCCGCTGGCAGGCCGAAGATCGTCGGCATCGACTCCGGCAGCAGTCTGATGCAGCTGACGGAGAAAGCGAAGAAGGCTTATCAGCTCGACTATGACATTCAGTCGTCGTCCGAGTCTGCGATGGTGCTGTCGCTCGAGCGCGCGATCCAACGCAAGGAGCCTGTTGTCGTGACGCTCTGGAAACCGCACTGGATCTGGTCGAAGTACAAGCTCAAGTACCTGAAGGACCCGAAAGGCGCTTACGGTGCAACAGACTCGATCTACGGCATCGAAACCCAGGCGTTCAGGAACCAGCATCCCGATGTCGAGCGCTGGTTGCAGCAGTGGAAGATGGATGACAACTCGTTGGGCGGCCTGATGTCGGAGATCATCAGGCAAGGCGCGTCGACGCCCGAGAAAGGCGCGAAGGCATGGGTCGATGCGAACCGTCCGCTGGTTCAACAGTGGATGAAGTAGCGCGCATCGCAACGCGACGGCAAATCCTTCCTATCCGACATGAACGCTTCCATGACGACTCCATCCATCTCCAGGCAACGTGCGCCGCACGACATCGCGCGCACGACCGCCGATTGGGACACGTGGCATTGCGACAGCAGCACGTTTCAGCATCGCTATGTGCCGGGCGCGACGTTTTACGTCGTTGCAGGGCGCGCACGGTTGACCTTTGCACATGGCGCGCAACTCGATATCGAAGCAGGGGACTTTGTCTCGATCGGTGAGGGCGCGGAAGCGGTGTGGGAGATCTCGGCGCCGATCGAAACGCGCTACCGATATCACGTCGACAGTAGCGCAGCGACAGAGGCATGATCATGAGCGAGGCGCTGGAGTTCGACTATGTCATCGGCGGAGCGGGTTCGGCCGGCTGCGTACTCGCGCGCCGGCTCGCCGATGCCGGCAATCGGGTGCTGCTGATCGAAGCGGGACCGCGCGACAATTCGTGGGTAATCCGCATGCCCGCCGGCCTGAGATCGATTTTCAAGCCAAGCTCGCGATACAACTACTGGTTCGAGACCGAGCCGCAAAGGAACCTCGACAATCGCCGCATCCAGCAGCCGCGGGGTCGTGTTCTCGGCGGCTCGTCGTCGATCAACGGCATGACGTGGCTGCGCGGTCATCCGCTCGACTATGAGCGCTGGGAACGGGAAGGCGCGACGGGCTGGAGCTGGGCGGACTGCCTGCCGTACTTCAGGAAGATCGAGCGGAGCGACGTGAGCAGCGCTTATCGGGGAACCGATGGCTTCATTCATGCGCAGCGTCAGGAGCGTCTCTCTCCGCTCAACCAGGCCTTTCTCGATGCTGGAGTCGAAGCGGGTTTTCCACTCACCGACGACGTCAACGGATATCGTCAGGAAGGCGTGTCGCGCTTCGAGATGAGCGTCGATCGCGGTATACGCAACAGCGCCGCGTACGGCTACCTTCACTCGCGCAAGGAAGACGCTAATCTGACGATCTGGACGCAGAGCGCGCTCAAGCAGATCAATCTCAT
The DNA here is from genome assembly GCF_030412785.1 of Paraburkholderia sabiae. NCBI lineage: Bacteria > Pseudomonadati > Pseudomonadota > Betaproteobacteria > Burkholderiales > Burkholderiaceae > Paraburkholderia > Paraburkholderia sabiae. The sequence goes on along the minus strand of NZ_CP125296.1, from coordinate 1,466,449 downwards.
TGGGAATAGAGCCACGGGGTTCAAGGTACTGCGCGGCGATTCAGTCGTGAATGTCGTCGCGCGCAAGGAGACGCTGCTTTGCGCAGGTGTTTTCGGTTCTCCACAACTGCTGATGTTGTCGGGAATCGGGCCGGGCGATCATCTCCACGAGACAGGTATTGCTCCGCGAGTGGAGTTGCCTGGCGTCGGCGAGAATCTGCAGGATCATCTGGAATGTCATATCCAGATCGAAACGCGGGAACCTGTGTCGCTCAACCGCGAGTTGCAATTGCATCGGATGCTGTGGGCCGGTATGCAATGGTTTGGATTCAAGTCGGGCGTTGCGTCCGTCAACCAGTGTCACGTCGGCGCTTTTCTGAAGAGCGCTTCTCACATTCCTCATCCGGATATCCAGTTTCACTTCTTTCCTGTGTTCTTCAACAAGGACTGGATACCTACCCCGCAAACGAATGGATATCGTATTGGAGTGGGGCCGATGAGACCGACCAGTCGTGGGCGTGTCCGCTTGAAGTCGATGCGTGCCGAGGACCCGCTTTCGATCGATCCAAACTACATGAACACCGAGGAAGACTGGCGCGTGATGCGTGAGTCGGTGCGGCTCGGTTTGCTGTTTTCACGGCAAGCCGCCTTCCGTCGCTTTCACTACCGTGAAGACATGCCGGGCGTCGACGTGAGCGCAACGGCTGCCATCGATCAGTTCATCAGGCAGGATGCGTCGAGCGCCTATCATCCGTGCGGAACCTGCAAGATGGGAGCGAAGCACGATGCGACGGCTGTGGTCGGCCCAGACCTGAAAGTCAGGGGTGTGGAGCGGTTGCGGGTCATCGATGCTTCGGTCATGCCGTCGGTGCCAAGTGCAAACATCAACGCTGCGACTATCATGCTGGCCGAGCGTGCAAGTGATCTCGTGCTCGGACGAGCGACCATGCGAGCCGAACCTTTGCAGTTCGTTGCGTGATTCGGACTCGGTGAAGGACTCTCGTGCGCGCAGCGCCGAGTGCGCCTCATGCCCCTCGAATGAGCTGGTAATGCGCGGCTTCGAGGCGTGCATGTCAAGCTGCGTGCTCTCCAAGCAATCGGGCGTCTCGGGCAATAACCGTCGGGATAAGTTGACGTAGAAACTCAATCCATGTGCGGATTCGTGCGTCAATGTACCTGCGTGAAGGATGAAGAGCATAGATGTTCATCCTTTGCAAAGTGTATTCAGGAAGAACGCGAATCAGGCTGCCGTCCGCGAGACCTTCGAGCGCCGTATAAACCGGCACGACGCCGATTCCCATGCTCGCGCGCACGGCCTTGGCCACAGCCTCTGCCGTATTCAGTTCCACCGGGCCGGAAACTTTCATTGATTCAGAAAGACCGTGACGCTCGAGTAGCCACTCGAATGCAGGAAAGGCGGGCGTCCGCAGTGGGAGGCACTCGTGATTGACCAGTTCGGCCGGCGCTGACGGAATTCCTTTCTCGCGCGCGTACTCCGGCGATGCACAAAGAATGCTGAACGAACTCCCGAGCAGGTGTGAGACGAGGTCCGAGTCCGGCAGTGCCGAAGACGTGGCTACGATGGCGACGTCAGTCACCCCCTCGAAGAGTTCCGGCGCGCGTTGGGAAAGCGTCAGGTCGACTGAGACTTGCGGGTAGCGTGCGCGGTACTCCTTGATTGCTGGCAGGATGTACGACATGCCCACGCTTGCCAGGCTGTGGATGCGCAATTTGCCCATTGGCCGCGATTGTGCTTCGCTTGCTTCCTCATCCGCACGGCTGACGTCTTCAAGAATCTGCCTGCGTCTTTCAAGGTAGATTTCACCGGCTGGCGTAAGCGCGACCTTGCGAGTCGAGCGATTGAGAAGCCGTGTTTGTAATCGTTCCTCAAGGTCGGCGATGGCTCGTGACATTGCGCCCGGGCTGGTGTTTAGCGTATTGGCTGCGGCCGTGAAGCTTCCACATTCAACGATGCGCACCAAGACGCGCATCTGACTGAACGTATCCATCCTGTTCCTTCCATGTGAGGCGGGGCTGACGGATTGCTTGTTGCACTACCCATGAGACGAACTCTTCCGATCGGCTTGATGACAAGGAAGCCGGCACGAGTGTCTGCTCGTGCCGGCTTTTCAGCGTAACGCCGGTGCTATCGGCGACGATTGTTCACGAGGGTAGGCGGAACGAAGAGGACAAGCAGTCCTCCGATGACGAGACTCACTGCCAGCGCGAGCACCCCAGCACCTGCCGAGCCGGATGCCTGCTTGATGACACCAATCAGCGACGGACTGACCACGCCGGAAATGCTTCCGACCGAGTTGGCGAGTGCCAATCCTGCAGCCGCGGCTGCGCCACCGAGGAAGGCGGGAGGAATAACCCAGAACTGTGAGATGGTGGTCATCACGCCCATGGTGCCGATGGTCAGCGCAATCATCGCCGCGAGGGTTGAGCCCGAGAACCATACGCTCATCGCGAGACCGAATGCACCAACGAGTCCCGGGACGATCAGATGCCAACGACGTTCGCCGGTGCGGTCTGAGTTGTGACTCACGAACACCATCGCCAGTGCGCCAGCGGCGTAGGGGACCGCGGTCAGTAGCCCGACATGGAACGGGTCGGACACGCCGCTCGATTTAATCAGAGTGGGAAGCCAGAAGCTGACGCCATACAGGCCCATTGTGTAGAAGAAGTAGATGGCGCTGACCAGAAGGACCTTCGGGCTCAGCAAACCGTCCTTCAGGGAATGCAACGCGCTCGCGGGAGCTTCTTCTTTAAGCTTCTCCTCAATCAAATCCTTCTGTTCTTCGCTCAGCCACTTCGCGTCGCGTACCTTGTCATCAAGGTAGAAAAAAGCGGCGATACCCAGCAGCGCAGTCGGAACGCCCTCGACGAGGAAAAGCCATTGCCAGCCGGCAAAGCCGTTTGAACCGTTGAATGCCGTCATAATCCAGCCGGACAGCGGACCGCCAATGACGCCAGACATAGGAATGCCGGTGAGAAAAAGCGCGGTGACTTTCGAACGCCGCGACGCCGGAAACCAGTACGTCAGGTAAAGCACAATCGCGGGAAAGAAGCCCGCTTCGGCGACGCCAAGCAGAAACCGCATGACGTAGAACATCGTCGGCGTTCTGACGAACATCATCGCGGCGGAGATAAGACCCCATGTAACCATGATTCGCGCAATCCAGCGCCGTGGCCCGACACGCAAAAGCAGCAGGTTGCTTGGAACCTCAAAGAGCAGATAGCCGACGAAAAAGACGCTTGCGCCAAATCCGTAGACCGCCTCGCTGAAGCCAAGGTCACCAAGCATCTGAAGTTTGGCGAATGCGACGTTGATACGGTCAAGATAGGCAAACAGGTAACAGACAAACAGGAACGGTAGTAGGCGCCACGTCGCTTTCGTAAAAGCGGACGTGTCCGCGCTTTCCACGTAGGTGGCAGGGATGTGGGAACTCACGGTATGTCTCCTAGGGGGCCTTCGTGTAAGCGGCGGGCGTCTGTTTTTTGACTCTTCTCCGCCGACGTCTGATTCGTGCGCGCGCTTCAGACCAACGGCGCGCACGAACTTGCACTGCGCTCTCTGATTAGTCGAACATATCCTGCTGTGTATTGACCAGGTCGCTCCAGATGGTCTGGAAGTGCAACCAGCCAATGTAGTCGCTGCCCACGTGTTCACGGCTGTAACGGGCGCGTTCCGGCGTGACTTCCTTCGGCGTAATGCCGGTGGCTTCGATCATCAACTGCTGCTGGCAGCAGCGCTCGAGTGCGATGAACCAGAACGCTGCCGAGTCGATGCTGTGACGGCTTGCGGTCAGGAGCCCATGATTCTGGTGGATGGCAGCCTTGACGCCTGCGAACGCATTCGCGACCTTGTTGCCGCCCTTGACTTCCACCGCGACCTTGCCGGCTTCGTCGCCAATGACGACGTGGTCTTCGTAGAATGCCGCCGCGTCTTGCGAGATCGGCGCCAGCGGCTTGCCGAGCGAGGCGAATGCAGTTCCGTACGTCGTGTGCGCATGGCACATGGCGACGATGTCCTGATGCTGCTCGTGGACTGCTGCGTGCAGGACGAAGCCTGCGCGATTGATGGCGTATTCGCCTTCGACGACGTTGCCCTGATGGTCGGCACAGATGAGATTGGACATCTTCACCTGCGAGAAGTGGACGGCCATCGGGTTTGTCCAGTACAGGCCCGGGTTCTCCGGGTCACGAACCGTCAGGTGACCGGCGAAGCCATAGTCAAAACCCTGGAGTGCGAACGCACGGCACGCGGCAACCAGACGCTCCTTCAGGTAGGTGCGATGCTCCTGCACGCTCTTGAATTCGGGCATCGTGGGGAAAATCAGCCCTTCCTGGTCCGGCTCGTAAATCGAGATTTTTCCCGGCTTGAGAATCGAGTCCTGCCTGGTTTCCGATTGCGCTTCAGCGACTGTTGACATCAGATGCTCCTTTATCAAGTGGGGGAACGCATAGACAAACGATGGTTGTTCAGACTGCACGCATGAGATGCATGTCCATTTATTTCGTAGTACATATTTAAAAGAATTCGTTTTCGTCAAACGACGCAAAAATGTTGCTACTTAAAAATCAGGTCAACACCTCCTCGGCTGGCGCCTTCACGTCGGCCATTAGCGTTTGGGCTTGCAGTAGCACCTCGAACTCGCCAATCAGATGCCGGTGAGCTCGTTTGGCGTGAAGCTCCGACAGGTTCATCGCAAGGGATGCATCGCCCCGTTCAATCGCTCTTGCGATGGCGGCATGCTCCTCCCAGATAGACTCTCGCTGCGCGGACACCTGCAGGATTGCCCCCATGACGCGCCTTAGATGCACCCAATGCCCTCGTGCTGTCTCGCCGATGAGCCGGTTTCCTGAAGCGCCATAGACGGCAAAATGGAAGTCCATATCTGCGTCTATCATTGCGCGAACATTGCCCGAGGTAGATGCGGCGCGACCGCGGTCAAAGAGTTCAGGTTCCAATCGCGCTCTTTTCCCGGCGGCGAGCTTCGCAGCGAGTGCATCGAGCGTGCCGCGGATTTCGTAGACGTCGCTCAGGTACTGCGCGTCTAGCGGTGCGACCAGCACCCCTCTGCCTGGCGCATCCTGAACCAGCCCGTCCTTCTTGAGCAGTCGCAGCGCTTGATGGACAGGGGAGCGGGACACCGCAAGTTGCTCAGCGATGTCTTCCTGAGTCAATCGCGCGCCAGGACTTAGCGCCCCCTCGCAGATGGCATCGACGAGGGAGTTGTAGACCTCTTCGACGTAATCGGTGCGTGACTGAATCTTGAGCAACTTCGATGTCATCGTGTATCCCGTTGCTGTTGTGTCAGCGACCACGCTCGGAAGTTGCTAGAGACATCCTTGCGTGACAAGGTCAGAAAGCCTAATTCTTCGAGCGGTCGACGAGTGCGTCCTTGCTAATCCACGGCATCATCGCGCGCAGCTTCGAACCCACGACTTCAATCTGGTGCGAAGACGTGATGCGTCGGCGGGCCTGAAGTGTTGGAGCGCCAGCCTTGTTTTCAAGAATGAAGCTCTTCGCGTATTCACCCGTCTGGATGTCGCGAAGGACCGCTTTCATTGCATTCTTCGTTTCTGCCGTCACGATTCGAGGACTGGTGACGTACTCACCGAACTCGGCATTGTTCGAGATACCGTAGTTCATGTTGCTGATGCCGCCTTCGTAGATGAGGTCCACGATAAGCTTCACTTCGTGCAGACATTCGAAGTACGCCATCTCGGCAGAGTAGCCGGCTTCCACGAGGACTTCGAAACCGGCTTTAATAAGGTCGACAAGGCCGCCGCAGAGGACCGCCTGCTCACCGAAGAGGTCGGTCTCGGTTTCTTCAAGGAAGCTGGTTTCGATGATGCCTGCACGGCCGCCGCCGTTCGCCGCTGCGTATGCCAAGGCGATATCACGAGCTGAGCCGGATTTGTCCTGCGCAACAGCGATGAGATGCGGGACTCCACCGCCTGCGGCGTAGGTGCTTCGAACGGTGTGTCCCGGTGCTTTCGGGGCGACCATCATCACGTCAAGGTCAGCGCGCGGGTTGACCTGACCGTAATGGATGTTGAAACCATGCGCGAAACCAAGAACCGCCCCTTTGCGGGCGTTCGGTTCGACCTCCGCGCGATAGACGTCGGCGATTTGCTCGTCGGGCAACAGCATCATGACGATATCGGCTTCTTTGACTGCGTCGGCGATGCTCTTTACAGTCAGACCCGCGGCTTTTGCCTTCTCCCAGGATGGGCCTTTGCGCAAACCGACGCAGACGTTGATGCCGCTGTCCTTCAGGTTGAGCGCGTGAGCGTGACCTTGCGAACCGTAGCCGATGATTGCGACGCTTCGGCTTTTCAGAAGAGCGAGGTCGGCATCCTTATCGTAGAAGACTTTCATGCTATTTCCAGGTTTGTTCGTGGTTAAAGATCCAGCACCAAGGTCTTGCTCAGCGGTCTGGAGACGCAGATCGTGAGGAATTCCTTTCGGTCGTCGTCACCCAGGATGAAATCGTTGTGCTCGACTTCGCCTTCGAGGTAGCGAACCTTGCAGGTCGCGCACAAGCCGGCGCAGCATGAGGTCGGAACCTCGATACCCGCCTCATTCAGCGCTTCGCTGAAGTTCTGGTTGGGTCCGACATGTACGACCTGGCCCGTGCTGGCGATCGTGACGTCACATCCGTCCTGAGTGTCAGTGCCGGTGGACTCTCGCTTTGGCTGCTCCGGTGCCTTGAAATGCTCGAAGTGCACGGTGCCTTTCGGCCAATGACTTGCGGCGTCAGCACAAGCCGCCATGAATCCGCCCGGGCCGCAGTAATAAACATGCGTGCCCGGCGTGGGCTCGCTCAACAGTGCGCGCAAGTCGAACTGGTTCGCTGCTTCGCCGTCGTCGAAGTGATAGCGAAGCTTGCCCGTGCGCTGCATGCGTTCCAGCTCGGGGCCAAAGGCCGCCGCTTCTGCGCTTCGGGCGCAGTAGTGCATGACAAAATCGACATCGCGCTCTTCCAGTTCGTGTGCCATCGCCTTCAACGGCGTGACGCCGATGCCGCCCGCAATCAGGATGACCTTTTTCGCGTCTTCGGAAAGCGCAAAATGATTCCGTGGCTTGCTGATGGTGACAATGTCCCCAGCCGAAATGCTTTCGTGAACAGCGCGCGAGCCACCGCGGCCGTTTTCGTCCTTGAGTACGGCGATGACATAGCGATTGCGCTCGGCGGGCGAGTTGCAGAGCGAATACTGTCTGATGGTGCCGTTCTTCAGATGGATGTCGATGTGCGAACCGGCTTCGAAGCGGGGTAGCGTCTTTCCGTTCGGACTTATGAGCTCGTACGAATTGATGCCTTTGCCTTCGTAACGAATCTGCTTCACACGAACATCGAGCGTAGCGGCTTCGATATCTTCAACCGCTTCTTCTCTTTCCAATACTGTGTCCATGGTCGTTTCCTTCCTGGCGAGTAGCCGGCCGCAGGTGCTTGCGGCTGGTACCGGTGCGCACCGACTCGTCAGAGTGGCGCGCCCGCCGTGTTAGCCCTTGAGCGACTGCTCGAGTTCTTCGAACCTGTTGCGGACGAACTCGCCGCGTTCTTCACCCTTCATGCTGTCGCTTTCCGTCAGGATCTGGACGACCGTCTTCAGAACCTTGCGACGACGCGCAACTTCTTCTTCGACGGTTGCGCCCTCGGCGATTTCGAAGACGTTGCCCGAGCAGAAGCTGTTGGGGGAGCCGCCCAGTGCGCGGAACCATTCAGCGAAACCTTGTGCCGATGCTGCTGCATTCGTGCCGCGGACTGCATCGCGCAGCATCTTGCGGAACTGATAGAGGCCCGCATCGAACTTCGTCGGGTTTTCCAGCGCGTGGACCGCGATGGGGCGCTGGCTGATGATGGCTTCGTAGTCGCCCGGTGCGTATTGAGCCTGCTTGTAAATCGCGCGCTCGCGATGATTCCGCGGAATCGGCGGCATGTCTTCGAGCTTGTATTGTCCGAAGCGCTCCGGTCGGCGCATCGCGACCTGACCTTCGAGGAAGTCGATGGTCTCGTAGCCGACCATTTCCTTATTGCCTACTCCGCGGGTGTCGATGCCCGGGCCCATCACGCGCCAGCCGATCATCTTGCTGTTTTCGTCATCGACGGGCACCGTCCAGCGGATGATGTGGAAGCGGCTGAAGTACTTCTTCTTCGAGCCATCTTCCGACGTGTATGCGTGCAGGCTCAGATTCGGAAGGACCTGATGCTGGACGCGTACGAAGAGACGGTCCTTGTTGACACGACGCGCACCGGCGCACGCCAGACTGCGGCCGCCTTGGACCGGCACGAAATTCATGTCGGGAGCCACTTCCATCGACGCAGCACCCACTTCGTCGAACGTCGTGCCTTGATAGTTACCGTCGACAACGTTCTTGCCGGCGTGCAGCGCCGTCGGGTGATAGTTGTCCGCTGCGTTGTCCTGAACCTGCAGCCAGTTGCAGTGCTGGAAGTTGCTGTACGGGACCAGTTCGTCGCCCGGCATCACCGTGTAATCGCCTTCCCATTCCGGGAACGGCGGCTCTTCTTCCGGCGGGCCCATGTAGGCAAAGACGAGACCGTTGCGCTCGACGGCCTTGTAAGCCCCCTGGCGAATCGAGCATGCATACCTCTCGGCTTCCTTCTCTTCACCCTTCGGGAACGGCACATGGAGGCATGCGCCGTCCACATCGAACACCATGCCGTGATAGCAGCACATGATGCCGCGCTCCTGGATGGCGCCGTATTCGAGCGACGCGCCACGGTGCACGCAATGCGCATGCAGCACGCCGACGCGGCCGCTCTTGTCACGGAACGCAACGAGTTCTTCGTTCATGATTTTGAGGAAGCGGGGCGTGTCGGTCAGTTCCATCGACATACACACCGGATGCCAGAACCGGCGCATGAATTCGCCCGTCGGGGTGCCTGGCCCCGTTTCCGTGAGTTCGGGATCGTGCTCGGGTGTGCGGTTCGCGTAATAACCGCCGAACGGAATCAGCTTCCTGGCGACGGGAGCCGAACCTCCTCCGGTGCGCTTCTGTTCATCCACCTTGTCCGATTTGACGCTCATGACTTCCTGCCTCCAAGAATTGATAGGGACCACACTCAGGTGTTATGGCCAGAACCGTCTACCGCCTACCGTGTTCTGAACTCTGTATCCAAAGATTAAGCGCGCACTGCACTGATGTCTCTATGGGTAAACACCCAGGCGTGGGATTTTTGCGGCTCATGGAGGCGCGCTGCAGCGTCATCACGGAAGGAGCGCCCTCAGCGGAGTGACGGCGGCAACGTATTGAATTTATGTCTTTTTTTTAAGAGGCTTTTCGCGTCGTTGCGTCGTGCTACGAGGCCGTTATGCTGCTGGCTGAAACGGTCCTTCCGTTTCTGAGCACAAGTGCGCGCTCGGATTTCAGCCGACATTCGAGGTTCGGCGTCTCGACCTTGAACAGCTTAGGTGGACTGCAATGCGTCTCGGTGTTTGTACCGATATGCCGGCCATCTTCGATGACCGTACGCTTTCTGTATACAGTAGTCGGTAGTCGGAATGCATCTATTCGAGCAAACATCGACTGCTTCAATCTGGAGACTAAAGGGACACACGCGATGAAAATGCCTGATTACCTGATGGTGTCAGAAGGCGCAGCGGCTGCACGGATGGCATACCCGATTGGCGAGACGGGCTTTTCATTCAGAGAAAGCGAACGGCCCAACTCGGCGCTTACTGCGTGGATAGACGCAGATGCGATTCCGCCGGCGGCTCGTGCAGTCCTGCAAGCAAAGGGGCAGTTTGAAGGACTGACAGGTCTGATACGCGTGCTGACCGACGTTGACGCATTCGGTCGGTTTTGCGCCGGGTGGGTTCTGGGTCGGACGACCGGTGGGCTCGTGTCGATTGTCGTGCGGGATGCAAATCGCTGCAGCGCGAAAGGCCTGCTCGATGATGCCGCCTTCAGCGTCAGACAAGCCGAGCGGTACTGCGCGACTTCTGCTGTCGTTCTTGTTCAGCAAAGTGACGCGAAGGATGGTCGCGACGCACGGGAGGCGCTTGAAAGCGCGTTCATGGCGAGCTATGTGCAACCGGATCTGTTGTACGAATCCAGGCTCCATTCGGAAATCCCGCTCTGGTTCGCGTGCTTGTCCCCGGTCATCCGTTGATATCGAATGGACCACGAGTCAAAACTGTCCCCTTTGATTCCAGACAACCCATCGCGCCTGGCAATGCTGGTAAGCTGACAGTATTCTGTATTCACAGCGCTCGTCATCATGCCAGCAAAACTCTTGAAATTGCAGTCGCGACCAGACTATGTAGACGAGGTCTACAGAGTGCTGCTTGACGCCATTAGCGAGGGCTCGCTTGCTCCGGGAACGCGCATCGTTCAGGAGGAAATCGCGGAGCAACTCGCCGTATCTCGCTCCCCCGTTCTGCAGGCATTCCGGCTCCTGAAGAAGGACGGTCTGGTCGAGGACGCACCCGGACGCGGGCTGCAGGTTGCGCCGCTCGATGCCCGTCGGGTCGGTCACCTCTATGAATTGAGAGGCGCGTTGGACGCACTTGCTGCCCGTCTTGCCGCGAAGCAGCGGGTGAAATTAGACAAGTCGTTAATTGCTAACGGCCGCAAGGCATCGAAGGGTGGCGACATCAAGGCCATGATCGAGGCTGACATGGCTTTCCACACTGCAATCTATTCGGCGTCCGGAAATCCGTTGATAGTCGAGAATGCGCGCCTCCACTGGATTCATCTGCGACGGGTGATGGGAGCCGTGCACCAGGTAGTTGGCCAGCGAAAGACAGTCTGGGACGAACACGCGGCGATAGCTGACGCTATCGCAAACGGCAACGAAGCGCTTGCCGCTGAACTGAGCATGCGGCACACAGAGTTTGCGCGAGAGAATCTGGTTCAGCACATGACCGCTTCGGCTGCTGCCGAAGGTGGTGCTCAGCGTTCGGTAACCTGAAACTTTACAGCCAGGCTTCGCGCTAGAAGGCGCAAAGCCTCGCGCCGTAGTTCGCCTCCAATTACGCCGCATGGCGATTCCTGGCGGCCTCTCGGTTCGGGGATGTGCCTTGATTCGCCCTAAAGGCAGATATCGGCCTGCCTCGGACTTCGGCTCACATCCCGAGCCGGCGATTCCCACGTCTCAAGATTTCAAATTATCGAACGTTCGCAGAGCGGCGCCTACTGGATCAGTGGAGCTGCTAAGGCCACGTGAAGTTTTCGCCATTCAGGCCTGCGCATTGTCGACATAACGAGAGGCCAAAGCAGGATTGCCGATGACCCATTGGACATGCCACTTTCCTCGATGCGCGCGACGCTGAACGGTGCCGCCGTGCATTGCAAACTCGACAGGCCGCAATGGTGTCTAGCTGGCGATCAGCTCCCCCGCCAACCCCGGAGAAGAATGCATCACGCATGAAACTCAATCCCAATCGCCAAGCTTCAGCGATTTGTTGATTCTTAAAGTTTTGCAAATACTTTAGCGCGCGATTTTCCGTAAAATCGCGCGATTTACGGACGAGCAGGAAAGGGCGCTATTAGGGGGCGAGCCAATAAGTCTCATCCAGACAAACCGTGAATTAATGCGAGACCGTTGTTGCCGGCGACCCTGAGTGAGATTCGAATCTCCCGTGAACCTGCTTAAGTCTAACGGTCTGCGGCCGATATACCGTATTGCCGTGGTTTCAACTATCAACCAGCAATGTAAGGTAGCTCAGATGGCGGAAGCAGCGAAAAAAGTGCGCGCCACGAAGTCTTTCACCGCCAGGATGATTCTCGCGCTCGTCGCGGTTCGAGGCGCGCTATCACGCGGGGAATCGTGGCGGCTCGCGCGCACCGGTCTCATCGGGATGATTGCCGGCTTCGTGCTTCTCGTCGTCAGCGGGCAGCTGAAAACCATGACCCACGAGATCGTGGCAATCTGGATTACGGATGGCTGCCTCCTGGGGCACATGATGCTGCTCAGGCGCCGCTACAAACCTGTCTTTCTGACAGGCGCTTCGATCGGTCTTCTGCTTGCCAACATGATGGGCGACGAGACCTTCTACGTCGCATTTTCATTCACGCTGGCCGGCATGGTGGAAACGTGTGCCGCAGCGTTGATGTTGCCGGGCGTCAAATCGGCCCGGGAACTCATCCAGCCGAAGGTATTCATCCGGTTCGTGGTCGGTGCCTGCATGATTGCGCCGACGCTCTCCGGAATAGTCGCCGTTATTCTGCTGCAGGGTATTTTTACCAGTCACCCGTTTTCATCGTTTTCGAATTGGGTGATCTCCGATGCGCTAGGTTTCCTGATATTCACCCCCGTCACACTCGTCATCCTTTCGGGAGAGTGGCGATCGCTGCGTGAGCCGGGCAATCGCATCGAGTCGATTCTGCTTCTCGCGTTGATCGGAACCGTGTCGGTCACAGTCTTTTCGCAGACGTCGTACGGCGACCTCTACTGGATGCTTCCACCACTCGCCTTGCTGGCGTTCCGCGCCGAACTGTCGACGGTGCTGCTTGGAACGTTACTGTTCATCTCCATCGCCGTTCCACTGACGATTCACGGCACAGGCCCGTTGTGGCTCTCGCCGTTTGCCTCGATGCAGGAGAGGGTGCTGGCGCTACAACTATTTACGGTGGCAGCATTGTCGATCGTCCTGCCGATTACGGTATTGCAGACCCAGCGCAACGCGCTCATGAATGCATTGTCCGAAGGGCAGCGGCGTTTCAAGAATCTGGCGGAGCGGTCTGAAGAGGTGGTGATGGAGTTGTCGGCCGACGGAAGGTGCCAATATATTTCGCCGCGCGCGAAAGTGGTGTTGGGTTATGAGCCAGCCGCACTGTCTGGAACGTCGATTCTCGACCTGGCCCACCAGAGCGACCGGCCGGAACTTCATCGGGCACTGGTCCACACGCAAACGACAGCGGAAGAAGGATCGGTTCAGTACAGATTTCGCCGTGCTGACGGCACTTACCTCTGGGTACGCAGCTTTATCGCCGCCATGCCTGCGGGCCTGCCTGGCGATCGATCGGCGTTGGCATTCACCGTGCGGGATGTCGACATCTACGTCGTTGCCGAACAACGGCGTCTTGCGGAAGAGCAGCGGCTGCGCGATATGGTGTTTATCGACAGTCTGACGGGGCTACCCAACCGCCGGTATCTCGACACGCGGGTGAACGAGCTTTTGAGTTCACATGCTGATGAAGCACCCGGCCGGCCGGTGGCTGTGCTGTTCGCAGACGTGGATTATTTCAAGAACTTCAATGACGAGTATGGTCACCAGGCGGGTGACGAATGCCTCAGGAGCGTGGGGCAGTGCATCGCGACAACGGTATCAGACCGCGATTCCGTCGCGCGTTACGGCGGAGAAGAGTTCGTTGTTTTACTCGAGGATTGCGAGCATGAGGAAGCGTTGCGCACGGCAGAACTTATCAGGGTGGCTGTCGAGTCCCGTGCGCTAAAGCACCGGGGCAGTCCATTGGGAGTCGTCACGCTCAGTATCGGTGTGGCACAGCGAGACATATGTCGACCCGTCGATGCAGCCAGGCTGTTCGAACTGGCGGACTCGGCTGTGTACATGGCGAAGCGTCTGGGCCGGAATCGTGTCGGCGAAGTGCAGGACACGGTATCGCCGGGTGCCGCAAATGTCTCGACGGAGTGGGAGCCAACAGCGATGCCGCAGGGAGCGACATCGCCATAGCGCGGCGTCAGACCGCGTTTTCCCGTTCCACACTCGGTTGCCCGGCGCCTCGCTGCTGCGCTCGCTCAACCTGGAGATAGTGCACGATCTCGGCGTTCGTCACGAAGCTTGCAGCCGAGGACGCCGCAAGAATGGCCGTCGTCTCCTGCGGCTTCGCGATCCCGAATCCCTGCACGTAGTCGACGCCGAGTTCATTCAACGCACGCAAGGTCTCGAGGTCTTCCACCCATTCCGCGATGCTGCGCATGCCGAGATTGTGCGCGAGGCTGATGATCGCCTCGACGATCGCGATGTCGGCCGGATGGTTGCACATCGTGCGCACAAACTCGCCGTCGATCTTGAGCGCATCGGCCGACAGCTTCTTCAGGTAGCGCAACGACGTGTGGCCCGCGCCGAAATCGTCGATCGCGATCTTCGCGCCCATATCGTGCACGCGCGCGATAAAGCGTTCCGTATGCTCGAGATCGTGTAGCGCAACGCTTTCGGTAATTTCGATGCACAGGTAATGGACGACGTCCTCATAACGCGAGAGGAGGGCGAACAGTTCGTCGAGGAAGTGCTCGTCGTTGAGCGAGCCACCGCTCAGGTTCACGCACACGAAGCGGGTGTTGACGAGCGACGCGCGGTGCTCGCTGAGCCACGCAAGCGTCGTCGAAAGCACCCAGCGGTCGATTTCCACGATGGTGCCGGAGTCCTCCGCAGCCGCGATGAGCTTCCCGGCCGTCGCTACTGCGCCGTCCGGCGAGCGCATGCGCAGCAGCACTTCGAAGTCGAGTGCCTTCGTCGGTTCGCGCATCGACATGATCGGTTGCATCACCAGGAACAACCCGTCAGGCAGACGGCTTTGGCCGAGTGCTTCGATGAGATTGATCTCGGCGGTGCGCTCCTCGAATGCCGGTGCGCCCTTGCGCAGTGCGACGAGCCGCGCACTGCCGCCACGCTTCGCAGCGCGACACGCGCGGTCCGCATACGCGAGGGCATCGCGCACCCGTTCCCCTTGTGCACATTCGACCACGCCGATGGATCCCCTGACCTGGAACGCACGCGTGTCGACGGGAACGGGAGCGGAGTTCAACGCCTCGACGATTTCGCGACACCGCGCAATGGCTTCGTCGATCGTCATGTTCGAGAGCACGCAGACGAACTCGTCACCGCCGATCCGCCCGATCGCGACGTCGGGGCCGAGCCGTTCAACGATGCGCGCGGCAACCTGTCGCAAGATTTCATCGCCTGTCCCGTGTCCGAACAGGTCGTTGAACACCTTGAACCGGTCGAGATCGAGGTACGCCAGTGCCCACGGCCCATTCTCGGCACATTGACGCTCGATGGCGTGCTCGATGCCAAGACGGTTCAGCAGGCCGGTGAGGGGATCATGCTCGGCGAGGAAATGCAGTCGCGCCACCGCTTTCGAGCGGTCCGTCACATCCTCCAGCGAGCCTTCGATGAACCCGTTCGCGCGAATCGCCCGCAGCGAATAGCGTCGGGCGTCCGTCCTCGTGCCGGCCGCACCGTCGATTTCGATCGATGCCGAATCGTCGCGCTCGAGCAGCGCATACATGTCGCGCTCGGCGCCCGAAGAGAAATAGTCGGCCCAGCGATGCGTGGCGTAATGCTCAAGAGGCAGGCCCAGCATCGTATGCAGAGCGGGGTTCGCGCGAACGAAACAGTTGTCCGAGTTCAGCGTGAAGAGACCGATCGGGGTGACGTCGTACGTGTTGCGCAATTCGATCTGCATCTGCCGACGACGCTCCCGCTCTTCGCGCATCCGTTCGGCAATGGCGAATGCGCACAGCATGCTCGACGACAGCGCCGTCACGACGGGGCTCAGCGTGCCTTCCAGTGCCTTGAGCCCGAACGCCGCGGCGAGCACTTCTGAGAGCGTTGCAATCAGAACGATGCCCATTGACGCGACATACCAGAGCACGGTTCGCGAGCGGCCCTTGATGACCAGCTGGACCATGAAATAGGTCAACACCAATATGCAAAAACTGGCGCTCGACCACAGCACCGGGATGAAGTGCCGGTAATCCAGTACGAATGCGGCGGCCATGAGCAGGCAGCCGCCGTAACGGACGGCGTGCAGGCTCCAGCGCAGGCCGATCGCTTTCAGTTCGCGGCGAAACAGCTCCACGAAAAGCGTCGTGGTCAGCACGTAGTAGGCAGCGAACGTAAATTCCCGCAGGAAAGCGATATGGTTAGGCGGGATGAGCCGGCCGAGCCACTCGGTATCGAAGCCCATCGCGTTGGCGCTCAGCCGAAGGTTGCCGACAAGCCATGCGGCAAAAATGACGTACGTCCATTCGCGGTTGATGATGGCCGTCACGAACACGAAGATCGCGAGCGTCAGCAGGCCGCCCGTGATCAGCGACGCGCTCTGCTGGAAATCGAGCGTCGTTACCTCGAGCTTTTCCTCGCTGGTGACGGATGCCGAGATATAGGCGGGTCCCGAGAACGTCCCCTTGCACAGGATCGGCGCATGGGGAGCGCGTTCATCGAGCCTGAGCACAAAGCCGGCCTTGTTGGAACTGATCAGACCGCTCGTGCCAAGCCGGTCGCCTGTGCCAAGCAGGGTAAGGTCGGGGCCCGCACGCCAGCAGGACAGCGTCTGCGCATGCCTCGACGGCAGGTCGATGTAGGTGGCGCCCTCACTGGCCACATCGGGCGCATTGAGCAGGAACCAGAATGGCGTTTCCGCGAGATGCGTCTTGAAACGCGCAGTGGGCTCGGCATCGCGCAGGCGGGCGAGCGCGCTGGCGGGCGAGAGGTCCGCAGACGGATCTGCGACGACAGGGAAGCTGAGCCGGACGGTCCCCGTCGTATCGAACTGACGCGGTGCCCACAGCATGACGGCGATGCTGCCAAGTGCAATCACAAACGGCGCAATGAAGACCGAGAACCGGTGGAAGGCCCAGCCGGTCAGCCGATCCCGAAACGCCCCTCTAACGCCTGTCATGTGACGCTCTTCCCCAATGACATTCAATTTGCCTGCAATCCTGTGATAGCCGGCGGCGAAAGCGCAACCGCGCCGACGCCGCCGACCTCCGGCCCGCCCGACTTAGGGCGGGCAGACATTCTTACTTACGCTTCGCTCAGCAATTGCAGCTGGTCTGCGACGTTGCTGTGCAGTCCGCTGCCATCACAAAAGGCGTCGGTTGCGCTCTGCTTCGATGCGACGCTGACGTCGATGTCCACGTGATCGGTTTCAAAAAAGAACCCGAGGAACGGATGGTTGACCTTCGCCCAGCGCTGGCGAACCAGTGCAACCGGCTTCGCCATCACCCGATGCGGCAACCCGCCCACGTGAGTCATCGGCAGAAATTCATTCTGTCCGAATACATCTTCAAACAGCATCGCTTCATATTCACGATCGAGCGGTGAGCGGGCCGTAATCAACATCCAGTCGATCCCGTTCTGCGCGCAATACATGTAATAGGCCTTGCACAACGCCACCTTCACCATCCGACCGATCGCGCCGCGTGCGACGCCGAGCCGTGTTGCCTCGGCAAGGCCCGACAGGCGCAGCCAGTCCGGCAGGCTGACCGATCGCTCGACGGCAAGCGGCCCACATGCGTTCGTCTGCACCCGCATGGTACCGAGCGGGCCACCATCCAGCCGCGACTGCGCGAGTAGCACGACCGTGCCGGGCGAGGAGTCAAGCGCCTCGACGCCCATGGTTTCGGCGAACTCCGGCAGGTGTCGTCCGTAGGCGGCGCGGCGCATCTCGACCGCCTGGTCGAGCTCCGCCGGATTGCTTACCACCTTAATCGTAAACGGCAGTCTCTCCGTTTTCTTGACGGCGCTTTGTGAGAGGGCCTCTCCGAGCGACGTGTACCCCGTATTTTGCGTCAAAAGGACTGAATCGATGCGGTCCATTTCTAACCCCATTAGTGATTGAGAAAAAAGTGCGTCGCGTTCGAAGTCGCAAAATCGCTTTGAACGCGACGAACTAGATTCTCATGAACCTAAATGGGCGATATGGATACGGTCGAAAATTGGAGCGTGAAGTCCAGAACGCAAATTGGCAATGTCGGGCAAATACTGCACGCGAATTCCAGCAGCGGCTCCCAATAGCGGAGTGAATGCCGCACGTTGCGCCGGGTTCACTCGCCGCAACATTTCCAGTCTTTACGGCTGCATTGCTGGTAGTCTGCACCCTTTGCCTGACGGGCTACGTGACACGCATAGATTCCGGGTCCGGCTTGATTAACCGCAAAAGACGGTATTTCGCTTCTCAATACGGGGAAACAATGAAATCTGGTATCAGGCGCGCACCGTTATCGCCGGCGGTGCTTCTCGCCGGCCTCGCGCTGCACAGTGCAACCGTGCAGGCTCAGTCATCCGTGACACTGTATGGACTGGTCGACACGGCGGTGCGCTACACGACGCACGCGGATAAGGCCGGCAATGACCGCACGCAGCTTTCAAACGGTGGCCTGAGCGAGAGCCAGTGGGGTTTGCTCGGTTCGGAAGACCTCGGCGGGGGTAACAGCGTCGTGTTCCAGCTGGAGGATCGCTTCTTCGCAAACAGCGGCGCGAACGATCCGGCCTATCCGTTCTTCAACACGGCGTTTGTCGGCCTCAGGTCGTCGACGTTCGGGCGCCTGACGCTGGGACGGCAGCTCAATCCGCTATCGGACGCTGTTGTGCGAACCTATGTCAGCAACGCATGGCTGCCGACCGTCTACACGTTCCGTCCGGAGTTCGGCATGGCGCAGGGCGCCTGGACAAGCAACATGGCCAAGTACGCAGCGCGCTGGCAGGATGTGACGCTGGAGCTTTCGTACGTGTTCGGCGGAGTGGCGGGGGCATTCGGGGCGGGCAGCCAGATTGGCGCATCGCTCACGTACCTTCCTGGCTGGCCGCTGCGTATGGCTGCCGGCTATCTCGACACGCGGGACGCGGTGAACACCTCGGCGCACTTCAAGACGTGGACGGCAGGAGGCGCTTATACGTTTGGCGATACGACGATGAGTGCGGGCTGGATCGTGAACCGTGAAGATCGCGCGTATGTGGGTAATGCGCCAAACGGCCCCTTCACGCCGGCCCAGCTGACAGCGCTGGGCTTCACGCAGTTCTCGTCGCGCGAGATGTTCTTCGGCGGCATTACGCAACTGGTCGGAACCTGGACGCACCTGTCAGCCAACGTCTGGCGAACGCTCCAGACAGGTAAAAATGCAAGCGGGAACGGAAACGCCACCCAGTTCCAGCTCGTCGCTGACTATGGCATCTCGCGTCGCACAGACGTCTATCTCGAAGCCGATTATTCGATGTATAGCGGTGGCCTCATCGGGGCGCAGCTACAAGGCGTCAACGGCACGAGTTCGGCGGGCGGCTCCAATCAGCTCGGACTCATGGCGGGCTTGCGACATAGCTTCTGACGACGATTCGTCAGGTGCGGGGTTTCTGATTCTCAAGCGTAATAACGTAACGCAAACAATGTCCACCACTGACGTCCTGCTTCTCGTGGCAATGGTGTCATGCATCGCAAGCGCGGCCGTGCTTGCCAGCCTCGCGCGTCATCGCATTGCGGGTCTTGACCGATGGCTCACCGCTCACTGCCTGCTTCTTGTCGCATTCGGTGTACTGGTTTCGAGACGCGGCAACTACACCCCGCCGATCATCCTTACTGCGTGCTTCTGCGTACTCGCCGCGGCGGTGCTCATCTTGCACGGGTGTCGTCGCTTCGCCGGGCACCCATCGGGAAGAAAAATTGAGTGCCTGGGCCTGGTGGTGACCGCGGCCGCCATACTTTACTGGACCATCATCGCACCCGACGAGAACGCGAGGGCGGCAGTGATGTCAGTCGTGCTCGCCTATACGAGAATAGCCATTGGCTGGACCATCTGGAATTCCCGCGGTTTGCGTCAGCGTCGGTACGGTCACTGGCTCGTCATTCTGGCGGCGGCTGCGGGAACCGTGTTGTATGTATCGAGAGCAGTCGAGTGCATATTCTTTGCAAATCCAAACGCCAGGGCTCTGGAACCGACAGCGTGGAATATAGCCTTCATTTCCGCAGGCATTCTTTCGCTGCTTCTGCTGTCGATCGGCCTCGTCATGCTGGCGAACGACAGGCTCGTCGACCATGCACAGCGTCTTGCAGCCGTTGACGAACTGACCGGCCTGACGGCAAGGCGTGAGCTCCTGCTACGCGCCGAGCAGCTTTTGAAGGAAGCGCGCGCTTCCCGTTCGAGGCTCTCGGTTGCCATCATCGACCTCGATGACTTCAAGTCCATTAACGACCGGTTTGGGCACCCAGCCGGTGATCGGGTGCTTCAGGACTTTGCCAGGGAGGTATCGCTGCGCCTGCGACCTATGGATCTTTTCGGAAGGCTCGGCGGCGAAGAGTTTGCAATTTTCTTTCCGCGCACCGAAAGCCAGCACGCAGCCGCGCTTATCAACTCCATTCTGTCGTCAGGCTGCGTCAGTTCAACTGGAGAACATCGGCCTCGCTGCACCTTCAGTGCGGGTATCGACGAGTGCGAGCCTGACGATACGCTGGGCGATTTGATGAGTCGAGCGGACGTGGCATTGTATCGAGCGAAACGCAACGGGAAAGCACGAGTCGAAGTGGCAAGCACCGATGCGATAAGCGTTGCATGAAGGTCCCCTGTCGGATAACCGCTGCGTCAAGATCGAACTTGACCAGTTGCGTTGCTGTTTAGCGGCAATGGATCTCGCGCGCCCCATACCGGGAATCCGGCAAGCAGGGCCATCGTGAGGAGATCCTTTCCAAAGCGTTTCTTCTTCGCCTGCACTTTCTGCACCGTTAATCGCCAATTGGCCTGACAGCTGACGAAAATATATATTGATATCCTAACTAAATGAGTTGGGAAAATCTCACGCAGGTGATTCGCTGCGTGTTGTTGATCGTCCCGTGTGGTGCGCAAATTGGTGGATGAGGGCCGATATCCGACGATGTGAATATACGATGCGGGGTTGACGATGGGCTCGCGCTGCTTGATATTGAACCAGCGCTTCGTTTGCGTCATCCAGGAAGCGATTACCTGTGCCCATCACATTCCGCACATTTTTCAGGTCTGACATATTACGTCCCTAGAGCAGGAGCTTAACAGTGAGCGATCAAGCCGCTCGTGGCCCGATTTTTTCTGCAACTTGTGCGCGTTGCGGCGGCAGCGTGTCAGGGTCGGTTTCTTTTTGTCCCCACTGCGGATCGCCTGCACGGCTTGCATTCGGTGGTCGCGCGGCGACAGTGAAAGCCGACGTCGCACCGTCGGGCGCAGTGAACGGGCGTGCCAAAGCTTCGCGTCACGAGCGGCTATGGCCGTGGCGGCAGACACTGTCTTTCCTGTCGGCGGGTGTCAGCCAACGATATCGCGACGTGCTTTCGTCATCGCCCGGTGGCACCGACGGTCGGGGCTTCAAGAGGGGCGCGACGCTGATGTCACTCGCGATTGTCCTCCTGGTCGGAGGAGCGTTACTTTTGCGGCGGACTGACGATTCTGACGTACGCGAACAACGCGCGAAATCGAGTACCGTGCAGGGTATCGTCAGGTCGAACGATATGAGTCCATCGACCCCTCCTGGGCGAAGCACGACAATGACAGCCGATGTCGCGCCCGCGATTGTCGCTTCGCCAGCGATACCTGCTTCGACTGCTTCCACTGTAGTGCCGCGACCGGCACAGTCATCGTTCTCCGATTCGGAGAATGGAGAAGTTCCATCACAGAGCTCGACGTTGAGTGACAAGGGATCTGGAGACAAACCTCACAGACTGATGTCACTCGCGCTTGCGCGAGCGCACGATGGTCTCGACAGAAATGACTTGCATACAGCCCGATCGGGAGTCTATTGGGCGCTTTCGCTGCAGCCGGACAATCGCGATGCACTCCTGCTGAAGCAGGATCTGGTTTCGCGGGAAAGGGCTCGTGATGCGGCATTGAAGGCAGCACACAGTTGTAGCGGGGAGGACCTTCGTCAGTGTGTCGGGCAGTATGCCAGCAACGCACTCTCAATCGATTCGAGCAGCAAGGAAGCCAGGATACTTGCTAAACGCTCGAACATTGATTCGGCCCAGGCTGTGAAGCAGTCAGGATACTGATCAACATTCGACAGTGTGCGACACGCAACTGCCGACGAGAGGATGTCTTTGGGAGGCGGGGAGCGATCGATGCTGCGGGCGTTGGCAACAAGCGAGCACATCGCCGTTCCGGCTGGCGCGTGTGTCATCCATGCCAGGCGCCGACATCAACCAGTACGCGGCCGATCTGTGCACACAGCTTTCGGCCGTGGGCGGTCTGGCTCCTCGGGTTTGCGTCCATCGAACCCGATGAGAGTCGCATCGGGTTTTATATCAAATCGCTACTTGAAGAATACATAGCGCGCGAAGTAAGGGGAGCTACCGGTTTGATGTTCTTCGACGCAAGGTTCGGCGGGAGCGGTGCCGCCTGCGGTGTCGAGTCGTTGCACGAAACGCACGGCAGAAAGGCTGCCTTGAGCCGTAGCGTGAGTTTCGAGTAGCAGTTGCGGAATGCTGTTCGGATTGGTACTCGGTGCCTGGGCAAGCACACGCCCAACAATCCGGCTGCCATCGACGGCTTCCCAGGACGGGCCGGCATCATGCTGAATGGACGCTCGACCCGCTGCATCGTAGAGCGTGGCTTTCGGATGCTGGAACACCCAGCCAAGATGACGGCTGCTGTCGAATTCGCAGCTGTATATCTGTACGCCCGTGGCCGTTGTGACAGCGAAGGGCTTAACGTCTGTAGGCAAGAGGGCCGATGGGGAGGGATCTCCCGCCTTCGCTGCGACGGGCAACATCAGCGCAACACAGGCCAGTACCGCCGCTCCAGCGGCGGGTTTTCGTGCGCCGCCAGCGCATAGCGAGCCAATGGCGGTAATCGCGCAAAGCTGAAAAGGGAACATGATGACCATCCTGGTTGGGGCGACGCAAGTGGGCGACGTCTCTGTGGTTCGCTTTACCAGAACAGCCAGGCGGCGTGATCTATTCCATCGCTGCTATCCGCCGCTGAGTTTGGCAAAGTTCGAGCGAATCTCCGTTCCTGGCGGGAGGTTATACCGGCAAAGTTGGTCGCTCGACGGTCGGACGTGGCTTTGAGGCGTTCAGGATTGGTACATTCCGGAATCAGAGCCTGCGTCTAGCACGCGAGTCTCGATCGGCCGGATCGCACTTTCGCAGGCGGGTGCGCCTGTGTTGAGATGAACCACGAGATCGTAAGTCGTGGAAGGGCGAGTCAGCATCAGGCAGGTCGACTCGGCATTCGCGACACGCGTTGCATGCCAGATGTTCGGACGCATGCAAAGGCCTTTGCCAACGGGGATCTCGAACGCACGCAGCGAAGCAAGGTCGGGTTCGCCGTCTTCCAGCGAAGTCGCGACGATATGCAAGACAGGCGCGGTCAACGGCACAATCGCCTGCTGCGTCAAACGATGCAATTCGAGCGAGGCGATTTCCGCGTTGCGATTGCGGTACACAACCCACAACATCTCGGTTTCCCCCGCGGTGCCCGTGTCGAACAGATGTTCGCGCCAGAAATCCGATGCCGGACTGACAAACGCGGGCGCGTCGCCATCCATACGCACGGGCTTACCCAGCATCCAGCCATAGGGTTCACAGCGATGTGCTTCGAGCGGTTCGACGGGGATGGAAAGAGCGGTCAGCATGTCAGCGTACTCGTATCGATGAGTGGATCGGTCAGGCATTTGCGATGACGTCGTCCGATGGCGGGAACAACGCGAATTCGGGCCCGTGTTTCAGGCTGAAATCGAGCACGACGTTCAACGCGAGCCGCGTAATCGACTCGGCGAGCAGACTGTCAGGCGTGCGCCGGTAGGCAGCGACGAGCGGCAATGCAGGCACACGATGCGTGACCTGCAGCAGTTGCAACTGGCCGGCTTCGAGTTCGCGCATGACGAACGCGGGCGGCAACACGGCGATGCCAAATCCGTCGACGACCAGCCGGATAATTGCCGCCACAGACGAAAGACAGTTGATCTGCACCTGCACGTCGCCGCTGGCTGCGAACAGGCCAGCGAGAAATTCATGCGGTGGCGAATGGCGCGCGAAGCTGATGACGGGATACGCCGAGAGTTCCGTCTCGGTCAGCGCCTGCGCGGACAGATTGAGCGCGGGGCTCGCCATCCAGCGCATGGGCAAACTCCCGAGCGGCACGTTCGTCATATCCGCGCCCGCGACGCTCGTCGTCTGAAACGATACGTCGATATGACCGTTCGCAAGTTGCGCGGACAGATTCGCGGACGTATCGCTCGTCAACTCGATCACGAGGTTCGGATACTCGTCGCGGATGCGCTTGAGCAGATCGGGCAACCACGTATGCACGATCGACTCGATCGCACCGAGTCGCAGTAAACCCGACACCTTCGAGCGATCGCCGACGCTCGCGAGCATCGCCTGATTCACCTTCAGCATCTGTTCAGCGAACGGCAGCGCCTTTGTGCCGTCCTGCGTGAGCGTCGCTTCCTTCGGGCCGCGCTCGAATAGCCGTACGCCGAGTTCCTGTTCGAGCGCAGAAATGCGGCTCGAAATGGCTGCCTGGGTCGCATGCAGGCGTTCGGCCGTGAGCCGGAAACTGCGCAGCCGCGCCAGCCAGACAAACGTTTCCAGAAAGCGCAGATTCATTCATAACCCTGTCGAGGCAAGCACGAATGGCTCAGTGTAGCGCTGCGTCCTGCAGCAGGTGACAAGAAAATTTTCAGCCGGGCGACAACTTTAATTTGTTGGACACGCCTGCGGCGCGCGCCAAAACTTTGCAACGGATGCCCGCCGGTGAAAGGGCGCACCTTGTCAAAACAGAGGGATGCTGCAATGAAGAAAGTGTCATGCGAAGTAGAGGGCGGGTTGCCGGTAGAAATCAGCGCGAGCCGTCTCGTGATTGCGGGCTGGGCGGGACGCGACTCCTCCGAGGTCGAGCATCATATTCGCGAACTGGAAGCGATCGGCGTGCGCAGGCCGTCGAGCGTGCCGTGCTTTTATGAAGTCGCGCCCGCCTTGCTGACGACGTCAGACAGGATCGAAGTGATCGGCGAGCATTCGTCGGGCGAAGTGGAAGTCGTGCTGCTGCAGACGGAAGCGGACGGTTTGCTGGTCGGCATCGGTTCGGATCACACCGACCGCAAGGTCGAAGGCTACGACGTCGCCGTGTCGAAGCAGATGTGCGCGAAGCCGATCGGCAAGACGCTCTGGCGCTATGCGGACGTTGTCGCGCATTGGGATGCGCTGATTGCGCGCAGCTGGCGTATCGATGCGAGCGGCGAGCGCATCCGCTATCAGGAAGGCACGCTTGCGCGGCTGATGCATCCCGAGCCGCTGATCTGCCGCGCGTTCGGTTCGACGTCGATGATTCCCGAGACGGTGCTTTTCTGCGGCACGCAGGCGGTGCTAGGCGCACTGACGCCCGCGAACGCGTACGAACTGGAACTGCATGATCCCGTCCTCGGACGCAGCTTGCGGCATCGCTATTGTGTCGATGCGCTTGCGCATATGGAGTGACGGCGATGCGCACCATTCGTGAATCTGGAAAGTCGCTCGCGACAAAAGGCCTGTCGGCGGGCGAACTGCTCGACGCAAGCCTTGCGGCCATCGACGCCGACCTTGCGCGCGGCGGCGCGACCTACACACATATTGACCGGCTGGCGGCGCGCGAAGCGGCGGACGCCAGCGACGCCTTTCGCGAGCGCGGCTACGTGCCTTCGGCGTTGGCGGGCGTGCCTGTTTCGGTGAAGGATCTGTTCGACATCAAAGGGCAGGTGACGACAGCCGGCTCGCGAATACTGCGCGACGCCGCGCCCGCCGTACGCGATGCGGCTGCCGTGGCGCGTCTGCGCGAAGCGGGTGCCGTGTTCGTCGGTCGCACCAACATGAGCGAGTTCGCGTTTTCCGGGCTCGGGCTGAATCCGCACTACGGCACGCCGCTGAATCCCGTTGATGCGCTGCGTCTCGCAGGCGGTTCGAGTTCTGGCGCGGCCGTGTCGGTCGCGCTCGGCCATGTGGCTGCCGCGCTGGGCACCGACACGGGCGGCTCAATCCGCATTCCCGCTGCGTTCTGCGGCCTGGTTGGATTCAAGCCGACCGCGCGCCGCGTGCCGCTCGAAGGCACCGTGCCGCTCTCATCATCCTTCGATTCAGTCGGACCGATCGCGTGCAGCGTCGACTGTTGTGCGCTGATCGACGGCATCGTGTCCGGGCAAGCGCTGGATACGTCGTCACGCGCGCTGGCAGGACTTCGCCTGGGCGTCACATCGGATTACGTCGCCGACGATCTCGACGAAACCGTGAGTACCGCGTTCAACCGCGCGATCGGCATGTTGCGGCGCGCGGGCGCGTCGGTCGAGCGTTTTGCGTTTCCCGAATTGCATGAAGTGACGGGACGTTATCCGCTCGCAGGCATCACGGCTGCGCAGGCGTGGGCGCAGCATCGCGCGCACGTCGCGCGCGATGCCGACGCGTACGACCCGCGCGTGCTGAAGCGTTTGCGGGCGGGGGAAGGGCGCAGCGCCGCCGACTATATCGACCTGCTTGCCGCTCGCGAACGCTTCGTGCGCGATGCGCGGACGAGGCTCGCGCGCTTCGATGCCTGGCTGATGCCGACCGTCGCAGTCGTGCCGCCTGCCATCGCACAAGTAGAAAGCGACGACGACGGGTTCTTCGCGATCAACGCAAAGGTGCTGCGCAATCCGGTTGTCGTGAACTTCATGGACGGTTGTGCGTTGACGTTGCCATGTCATCGCGAAGGCGAGCTGCCCGTGGGTCTGTCGATATGCGGCCCGGCGCTCGCCGATGCATCGATTCTTGCGATCGGTCGCAGCGTTGAAGCGCTGCTGCGTGAAAGCACGGACGTCGCGACGGCATAACGTTTGTTTATCGCCGGCAAAAAGAATTTCTCGTTGGACGCGCAATTACGGCGAACGAATACTGGATTTCAGGCGCGATCAAAATCCAGAGCGCGCTCATTCAACTTCATAACCGATGTGAGGCAGCCCGTGAATCAAAACTCTCGCTATCTGGCCGGTGTCGTCGCGCTGGCCGTCATGCAGGCATCCGCACACGCCGCCGATGCCACGCCCGCCGTCGTGCTGATCGGTCACGCCGCGCCGCTCACGGGACAACTCGCGAACATGGGCAAGGACAGCGAAAACGCTGCGCGCCTCGCAATCGACGAGATCAACAGTCAGCATCCTGTGATCGGCGGCAAGCCCGTGCGTCTGCAACTGGATTCGCAGGACGATGCAGCCGATCCGCGCACAGGCACCCAGGTCGCACAGAAACTTGTCGACGAGGGCGTGGTGGCCGTGGTCGGCGATATCAATTCGGGCGTATCGATTCCCGCTTCACGTATCTATAACGAGGCACAGGTCGTGCAGATTTCTCAAGGCTCGACGAACCCCGCCTATACGCAGCAGGGCTACAAGACGACGTTCCGCGTCGTGGCGACGGATGCACTGCAAGGGCCCGCGCTCGCGCGCTATGCGCTCAATTCTTTGCACGCGAAGCGAATTGCCGTGATCGACGATTCGACGGCCTACGGGCAAGGCCTTGCCGATGAGTTCACGAAAGCGGCGAAGGCCAACGGCGGCACGATCGTCACGCGCGAAGCGACCAACGACAAGGCAACCGACTTCCGCGCGATTCTCACGAAGATCAAGGGCATGCGGCCCGACGTGATCATGTATGGCGGCTCCGATGCGACGGCCGGGCCGCTGGTGAAGCAGGCGGCGAATCTCGGCATGACGGCGAGCGTGCTTGGCGGCGACGGTGCATGCACGGAGAAGATGGTGAGCCTCGCGGGCGACGCGATCGGCAACGTGGTGTGCTCGGAAGCAGGCCTCGCGCTGTCGAAGATGCCGAAGGGGCAGGAGTTCGACCGTCGCTACACGGCGCGCTACAAGGTGCCGATCGATGCCTATGCGCCGTTTGCCTACGATGCCGTGTACGTGATTTACGAAGCCATGAAGCGCGCTGATTCGACGGAGCGCGCGAAGATTCTTGCCGCGATGCCCGTCACGCAGTATGACGGCGTCATCGGCCGGATCGCATTCGATCCACACGGCGACCTGAAGGATGCGGCTATCACCATCTATCAGTTCAAGGACAAGAAGAAGACGGTGATGGATGTGATGCGGATGTAATGCGCGTTAGGGCGAAGCCGGTCACCCGGAAAGCGGGACGCTCGCGGTCGATTCCCTGGCCATCAGCACGGGTTGCACGACGCCCGACTCCGTGTTGTTCTTCCCATCGAGCACATCGAGCAGATACTGCGCCGCGCGTCGACCGATTTCCGCCGTGTCGACGCGCACTGTAGTGAGCGACGGATGGATCTGCTGTGCGATGGCGACATCATCGAAACCTGTTACGGACAGTTGCTGCGGCACCTTGATTCCCAACTCCGCAGCTTCCAGAAGCACGCCAATCGCGAGTTGATCGTTGCCGCAAATAATCGCAGTAGGGCGCTTATCCGAGCCCTGCCAGATCGCACGCAAGCTTTCGCGCCCGAATGCAATGGTCGCCGGCCCTTCATGCATATGCGACGGGCGCACCGCGATGCCATGCCGCGCCAACGCTTCCCGGATACCTGTCACACGTGCCTGGACGCGATCGTTGTCGCGCGCGGGTTGAATGACGGCGGCAAACGAGCGATGCCCCAGTTCGATCAGGTGCTCGGCGATCTCGACATACGCCGCGCGATTGTCGAAGCCGATGCAGTGATGCGGACTGCCTTCGCGATACGCATAGGTAATCACATAGGGTACGCGCGTCTGTCTGAGCGCGTCGAAAAGTTCAGGCGGATGCGCTTCGCCGACGATCGCAATCACTTCGACGCCACGCGCCAGCATCGCCTGCACCTGGGTCAACGCCTGCGCCGGATCGTAGTTCGAGCAGCCGAGAAATAGCGTGATGCCACGGCTGGCAAATACCGCCTGCATGCCAGCGACTTGCGACGCGAATACCTGATCGTCGAGTGTCGGAATGATTGCGCCGGCGATGTGCGTGCGCGTCGATGCGAGCGCGCGGCCCGCTGCGTTCGGAATCCAGTTGAGCGTGGTCGCCGCCTGCAGCACGCGTTCACGCACGCCTGGCGAGACCCTGTCCGGCTCGTTGTAGACCCGCGATACCGTAGCTGTCGACACACCCGCGAGCCGCGCCACGTCGCCGAGAACGGCACGCCCGCTGTTGCGGCGGGTGCGCACGGCGGGCGTATCGGGTGTCGCGGACTCGTGCGAACTGCTCATGGTCGTGGTGTCTGTCGTGTGCGAAATGTTGGGCGCGCGTCTTGTGCCGCCGCCATCTTACAGGGCGATATGCGCTTCGGCTTGCTTCAGGCCACTGCTGCAGCACGGTGCGCTGGTCGTCCTCGCGAGGCGGGCGCGCGTTTACCCTCGGCCCACATTATCTTGCTTGCAATTCTCGCGCAAATCAGTCGAAAATGTAAGCGCTAACATGACGTGTCCGCGCTTCTCAAGATTGCAAATCAATCTGGCGTGGCGTTCCGTATGTCATGGCAGAAGCATGGGTTCCCATGAATATTTTACCGAAATGTAAGCGCTAACATTGAGGCGGGTTCGGCTAAGACCGCCTTTCGGACCGTCTCGCCCGTCAATTGAAAACACTCGCATCAACCATGAGTTCATCCACCGTTGCACCCCTGATCGTCGTTGTCGGAAGCGCCAATATGGACCTCGTGGTCCACGCTTCGCGTTTGCCGTCGCGAGGCGAGACGCTGCTCGGCGACCGCTTCGAGACCGTCAACGGCGGCAAGGGCGCGAACCAGGCTGTCGCCGCCGCGCGTCTTGGCGCAAACGTCGCGATGGTCGGCTGTGTCGGGGACGATGCATTCGGTGCGTCGCTGCGCGACGCGTTACAACGCGAGCGCATCGACGGTGCTCACGTGCATACGATCGCGGGCCAGCCGAGCGGCATCGCGTCGATCACGGTGGGCCGCGACGGCGCGAACAGCATCGTCGTTGCGCCGGGTGCGAATGCCTGCGTGAGCACGGCGCATGTCGATGCCGCTGCCGACCTGATCGCGCGCGCCGACATGCTGATCTGCCAGCTGGAAGTCCCGCTCGCAACCGTCGCGCGCGCAATCGACATCGCCGCGCGCAATGGCACGCCTGTCCTGCTCAATCCGGCGCCGGCACAACCCTTGCACGACACGTTGTATCGGCAGATCGACTATTTGCTCGTCAACGAAACGGAAGCCGCGCTGCTGACGGGTCTCCACGTGAACGGCGTGCCGTGCGCCCGCTTTGCCGCCGATGCCTTGCTCGGCAAGGGCGCGCGCAACGTGATCGTCACGCTGGGCGCACAAGGCGCGATCTGGGCCGGTGCGCAAGGCAGCGGCTACATGGCAGCGCCCGCCGTGCGCGTCGTCGATACGACGGCGGCGGGCGACACGTTTGCCGGTGGTTTTGCAGTCGAACGCGCGCGCGGCGCATCGATGCAGCAGTCGATTGCTTTCGGTCAGCGCGCGGCTGCGGCGAGCGTGACGCGCGCGGGTGCGCAGACGTCCATTCCGTTTCGCGCGGAACTGGAAGAAGACAGCGTCAGCGAGGTTTGATGCGGCTCTCGATGCTCCGCATTGAAATCAGCTAGCGCAGCAGGCAGTGAACAACGACAGCATTCCTACAACAGACGGAGACAGCAAACGTGGACACAACCTCTGAACGCCCGAGCGCGCCACCGCGCATCCGACGCGCGCAGACCATCGCGCTTACGCTGCTGATGGTGAGCGGTATCGTCAATTATCTGGACCGCGGCACGCTCGCGGTGGCGAACCAGTTGATCCGCGAAGACCTCGGTCTATCGCTGGGGCAGATGGGACTGCTGCTATCCGCCTTCTCGTGGAGCTATGCGCTGTGCCAGTTGCCCGTGGGCGGCCTCGTCGACCGGATCGGGCCGCGCCGGTTACTGGGCGCGGGGTTGATCGTGTGGTCGTTCGCGCAGATCGCGGGCGGCCTCGTATCGACGTTCGGCTTCTTCGTGCTTGCGCGGATCGTGCTGGGTATCGGCGAGGCGCCGCAGTTTCCGTCGGCGGCGCGTGTCGTGAGCAACTGGTTTCCGTTGAAGTCGCGCGGCACGCCGACGGGCATCTTCAACTCGGCATCGCCGCTCGGCAGCGCGCTCGCGCCGCTATGCCTGTCGGTGCTGATCGTCTCATTCAACTGGCGCTGGGCGTTCGTCGTGACGGGCGCGCTCGGTCTCGTGGTCGCCGCCGTGTGGTTCGCGCTGTATCGCGATCCGAATGCGCAAACGCTGAGTCGCGAAGAGCGCGACTACCTCGACGCCGATGCCGAACCCGCAGCCGGCCCCGCGCCGAAGCTGACGTTCGCCGAATGGCGCGCGCTGTTTTCTTACGGCACGACCTGGGGCATGCTCATCGGCTTCTTCGGTTCCGTGTACCTGAACTGGGTCTATCTGACGTGGCTGCCCGGCTATCTGACGATGGAGCGCCATATGAGCCTCGCGCGCACGGGCGTCGCCGCGTCGGTGCCATTCCTGTGCGGCTTCGTCGGTGCGTTGCTTGCAGGATGGTTCTCCGATCTGATCACGAAGCGCAGCAGTTCGCCCGTTGTCAGCCGCCGCAATGCCGTCGTGATCGCGATGCTCGGCATGGTCGCCTTCACGATTCCCGCTGCGCTCGTGCAGAGCAATACGATCGCGATCGCTTGCATCTCCGTCGTGATCTTTCTGGCGAATGCGGCGTCCGCTGCATCATGGGCGCTGGCGACGGCGGCCGCGCCGCCCAGCCGGATCGCATCGCTCGGCGCGATGCAGAACTTCGGCGGATTTCTGGGCGGTGCGCTCGCGCCGATCGTGACGGGCTTCATCGCGCAGGCGACGTCGTTCGTTCCCGCGCTGCTGACGGCCGCGGGTATTGCGTTCGTCGGCGCGATGGCCTATCTGCTGCTGGTCAAAAAACCCATTCCCGAGCATCACACGTCGAGCGTGGGCGCTGAGCTTCCTGTGTGAGGGCAATCCCGCGAGCGCGTTAGTGCCGTGCAATCGGCTATTCAAGGAAAAGGCAAACACAATGAGCGAAAAAACGAAAATGAACGGCCCGATCGAGGGCATCGTGCCTGTGATGCTGACGCCGTTTCACGACGACGGCACGATCGACTACGCGGGTCTCGAACGGCTGATCGAGTGGTATCTGGCGAAAGGCTCGGACGCGCTGTTCGCCGTCGCGCAGTCGAGCGAGATGCAGTTTCTGAGTCTCGCCGAGCGCGGCGCGCTCGCGCGCTTCGTCGTCGAGAAAGTGGCGGGGCGGGTGCCCGTCGTCGCGTCCGGCCATATCAGCGATGACCTCGATGCGCAGGCCGAAGAACTGCGTGTTGCGGCGGATTCGGGCGCGCAGGGTGTCGTGCTGGTGACGAATCACCTGGACCCGAAGCGCGAAGGCTCGCAGACGTTTCTCGCGAGCCTGAACCGGCTGTTGTCGAAACTGCCTTCGGATATACCGCTGGGCTTGTATGAATGTCCGGCGCCGTATCGACGGCTGCTCACCGATGACGAACTGAAGGCCTGTATCGATACAGGCCGCTTCGTGATGCTCAAAGACGTGAGCTGCGACCTCGCGACGGTGAAGCGACGCGTCGCGCTGGCGCAAGGCTCGCCGCTGAAAATTCTCAACGCGAACGCGGCGATCGCGTGGGACGCGATGAAAGCGGGCTCGGCCGGCTTCAACGGTGTGTTCACGAACTTCCACCCCGATCTGTATCAATGGCTGCGCAGCCGAAGCGCGGAAGATCCCGTGCTGGCCGACGAACTGTCGACGTTCCTCGTCGTCGCGGCCGTGTCCGAAGCGCTCGGCTATCCGGCGCTCGCGAAGATGTACCATCAGCGCATCGGCACATTCGATTCGATCCGCTGCCGCGTGATCGACTATGACGTGCGCGAACGGTTCTGGGCGCTCGATGCCGTGCTGGACAAGATCGTCGCGGGAACTGAGCGTTTCCGGCAGCGGATCGCGGCGCTTTGAGTCTTGCGCTGCGGCTTCGAAATGCCGCGAGCGAATCACGAAATGCGCGCAATCACCGAGCCGCTCGCCGGTCGAACTCGAGCGCAGCCATGTTCCAAAACGGACAGAGGCGGGCAACAGGTGCCTGGATGTTCACCTTCCCTCATCCGACCAAACGAATGGGTTCGGTTTTTCAGCAATGTCGCGGATGCTCAGGCGCACCGTCGATCCGACATCGTTTTCGCTCGTAACCTGCAGTTGCGCACCGATCATGCGGGCGCGCTCGCGCATTCCCTGCAGACCGTACGAGCCACCCTCCATCGCGCGCGTTACGTCGAAACCGATGCCGTCGTCATTCACCGT
The DNA here is from genome assembly GCF_030412785.1 of Paraburkholderia sabiae. Lineage (NCBI taxonomy): Bacteria > Pseudomonadati > Pseudomonadota > Betaproteobacteria > Burkholderiales > Burkholderiaceae > Paraburkholderia > Paraburkholderia sabiae. Next base: position 1,433,480 of record NZ_CP125296.1, on the reverse strand, counting down.
CACATCGAAACCCTCATCGCCGCCGTGCAGAACGACGTCCACGTGTGACGCCTGGGCGTGACGGCTCACATTGGTCAACGCCTCCTGGACGATGCGGAACACCGCCGTTGCATGGTCGTCGCTCAGGGTCGGTTCGCGCCCTTCGAGACGGAACTGGCAGGTGATCGCGCTGTGACGCGAATAGTCCTGCATCAGCCACTCGAGCGCGGATACCAGTCCGAAATTCAGCGCGGCGGGACGCAAATGACTCGCGACGTTCCGCACGATGTGGATGGTCCGCTCGACGAGTTCGCCCATCTCGGCGAGCTTGCCGGTCCATCCTGTCCCCTGACTCAACAGCAGCCTGAGCAGCGATACGTCTATCTTGATCGCCGTGAGAAGCTGGCCGAGTTCATCGTGGATGGTCATCGCCATCTGCTTGCGCTCCTCCTCGCGGATCGACTCCTGGTGCGCCGACAACTGCCGCAGCTTCTCGCGCGAGTCGCGCAATTCGGCTTCTGTGCGCTCACGCTCGCGGATCTGTTGCTCAAGCTGATCGCGATGTTGCGTGAGCGTTTCCATTGCATGCTTACGCGCGGTCACATCCGTCAGTTGTCCCTCCAGCAACGCCGCACTCACACCACGCCGGCGAGTATCACGTGCGTTGAGCAGACACCATGCCGTCGTGCCATCGGTTCGCGTGATCTCGACTTCAAGCCCGGCTATCTTTCCTTCGGCCTCCAGAAGCGCGAACAGACGGGCAACCTCGTCGTCGGATAACGGCAAGCGCTTTGCGTCCTGACTTGACGATGGCGCCGCTTGCGCCGCCATCAGGCTGTCGACGCTGTCGAATCCCAACAACCGCGCCATCGCAGGATTCGCTTCGCGCAATGCGCCGCATCGGTCGAGTACGAATATGCCCTCCAGCGAATTTTCGATGATGCCGCGATATTTGCGCTCGCTCTCTCTCAGCGATGCCGTCGAATCGCCGAGACGCTCCGCCATCACGTTGACGCGAGCGGCGAGACGTCCGAGTTCATCGCTCGACTCGGCCGTGCAGCGCGCGTCGAGATCGCCGCTGGCCATGCGATCGACCATGTCCTCCAGACGCCCGATGGGTCCGCGAACCAGGTGACGGATCAAAAGAAAGGTAGCGATATAGAGTACGGCCAGCATCAGCGCGAGCGTTGCAAGAACGGCTGTACGCGCGACCGCAAAGTTTCGCTGGGTGAGGGCTTTGGTCAGGACGACACGCACTTCGCCGATCTGCTCGCGCGGGCGTCGCCTTGCGGCGTGTACTCGATGGGCCGCACCCGTACGATCGTCTCCGGCAGTGGTGGTTGCGGCGCATTGCTGACGTCGGCCAGCACGCCATAGCGAGTCGCCGTCACGGTGAAACGCACCACCTCCGGGTTCGGCGCGAGCGCTTTGAGCTGACGTACGATCGCGTCGCGGTCGACATTCCACAGCGGCTGCGCAAGCGACTGACCGAACAGGTCGGCGATGCGATTCGCCCGCTCTTCGACTTCCATGAGTCGGCGGGTCTGTGCTCGCTCGAACAACAGGAAGGCCGAACTGCCCGCGACCAGCGAAATCAGCAGCACCAGCGAGAGCATCAGCTTTGCGTGCAGCGTGCGAAGCCACCAGGGTAGACGTAGGGTGCCGCGCATCAGGCCGCCTTCGATGCCGGGTCGAGCAGCACCTGCAGATTGAAGTCGTAGCGGGCCGCTCGCCGCCGGTAGCGCGAAAAGCCGCTGAAATCGGGAGCTGTGCCTTGATCGAAAGCGATCTTGTAGCAACGCGAGGCGTTGTCGCGGGAGAGCACCGTCAGATAGTCGAGCTTCAGACGTGGGCCGTCCGGTTGTGCAAAATCGACGCCGTGATGGTAGTCGTATAGTGCGACCATCGCGCAGGCACCGATGAACTGATCGCCCGCGACGATGGCTGCAAGGTCTCCTCGCATCACGGTTGCAACCGCTTCCGGCAACGCCCCGAGTCCTCCGACGACGACGGGCGCGCGATGCTCGCGCACGGCAGCGAGGGCGCCGAGCGTCATGGAATCGTTCGCGGCCCAGACGATGTTCGCGTTCGGGTAGCGCGCCAGCAATACGCGGGCCTTATCCCGGCCGTCGGCGAAGCTCCAGTCGCCATATACGAGCTGTTCGACGCGATCCTCCGGCTTACGTGAGAGCGCAGCCGCCACGCCCTGCGCACGGGCTTTCGAGACGGGGGTGATAGGATCGCCGGTGATGCCAATCACGCGGGCAGGGCGGTCCCCGATCTGACGGCACAGGTAGTCCATCAATCTGAAGCTACCCTGGAACGCGTCGGCCGTAACCGTGCCTATCCAGTTTTTGATGGTTCCGCGCTCGTTGCCGGTTTCGGCGCGCTGCGCGTCGGTGAGGTCGTTGTGAATCAGTAGAACTTTCGCCGGCGAGTGCGCAAGTGCATGCAGCATCTGCTGCGCGGCCATCTTCTCGTTGACGATCACGACATAGTCGGGAGGATCGTTTCGGGCTGCCACTGCCTCCGCCTGGCGCAGCATGAGCAGGTGGTCGCGCTCGGCATACAGCACCTCGAGCTGCATGCCAAAACGCGCGGCCGTCGCCGCCATGAACCGGGACACGAGTTGCCAGTGCTGGCCCGTGCCGCGCTCGACCTCCTCACCCGGATTGAGAAACACAATCCGCGGCGTGCTCACGCTGGCGACCGTCGCACGCGCGGTCCACGCTGTGGCGAGACACGCACCGGCGCTCACGCAGCCAGCCAACATCTGTCTTCGGTTCATTCCAACGTTCGCAGCAAGCGGTTGACAATTCGGGTTGTGACGCCGGGACGCCGACAGTCCGGCCCGGGACGCGGGGGCCCGAAATGGGCTGAACGGAGGAGCAGGCGACAAGGTGCAATCCACTCGTGCCGCAGCAGGGTTATCCGCGAAACATGCGCGCAGCATAACCCGCAGGTATTGCACTGACAATCCGACGTCTCCTCGACCGCTATTCCCGAACCGGAGGCCGTTCAGACGAAAAGATCGGCGAGGATCTTGCGATCAGAGAGGTTCGGAGAAACGGATCGTTGCAACAAATTAACGACGATGAGGGTGGCCAAACAGCTTCCCCACAACGACGGAGTGTGACGGACAGATGTAAAACCCCTTCGCGCAATTGCTTATTGTGAGCGAAGCCGAGCTCGTGATAAAAGAGAAACGCGTGTCCGGCATGGCGCCGCACGCGTCACACATCAATTCAGGAAATTTTGCAAATGGCAACGGGTACAGTGAAGTGGTTCAATGACGCAAAGGGTTTTGGTTTTATCACGCCGGACGGCGGCGGCGAAGATCTGTTCGCGCATTTCTCGGAAATCCAGTCGAGCGGCTTCAAATCGCTCCAGGAAAACCAGAAGGTGACGTTTGAAGTGAAGCAGGGCCCGAAGGGCAAGCAGGCTGCCAACATCCAGCCGCAATAAACTGTTCAGTCGTGGTAGGTGAACCAAATGGCCTGTCGAGGCCATTTGTTTTTTTCACGCGCCCGGCGCTGCCGTCTGCGGATGACGAGATCGATCGACGAGCGACGGGCAGACGATCCAACGCGCCCTCGATACAGTCCTGTTTGTCTTTCGGCAGTCCGACCGACGGGCCAATCGGCTGCCACAACCTCGACTGCTAGTTGTCCTGCCTCGATCGACTCCATCACCTCGGCCCACATCGCGTGCGTCGCATGTTGTAGCAACCCGATGTCACGCAGCGGCCGGTGCGCATCGAACGCGCTCCGCGGCGGCTTCGCGAAGCGTGCGTTGTAGGCCTCGATGAAGGCGAGCGCATACGCGTTGGCCTGCGCGATCGTGCTGATGCCCTTCAGGCGCAGTTCCTTGACGAGGCGATCCTGCAGCGTCAGGTGCGCGCGCTCCACGCGTCCCTTGGCCGAACTAGCCCCGGAGCAGGAAACCAGACATTTCTAATGAGCTAGAACCCGACATTCTCATATTGCCGCTACATCCAGAATGTTGATAATTTATCTTATGTAAAATTTAGCGTGCGACCTCCCGGATAAAGCTTGCCCGATAATCATAGTGCATTAACAGAAATCGTTGTGAAAACTTAACGGAAATCGCTTTGAAATAGCGTCGGCGTTATTTTCAAACGGTTCAAGTCAAAAAAAGACCCCCCAAATGATGGTGTGGATTTCCGAGGGAATTACGTTAATGTCGCGCAACGCCGCGCCAGCAAAGGCTCCGAGGACTGACGGCGCCGGGCCGCGCTTCCAATCGTCGCTGCCGTATGGAAACCCGCGCGAAGGCAACCTGAATCAAAACATCCGCTTCGCACTGACCGACGGGGTCCGTCCGGGACAACCGGGAACGAGGGATTGCCTTTATTTGCCTTACAGCACAACCGGGTCTCGTCGGGTAACCCTCGACGGACGACGAGAGCGTCGTGATATCACTGCGATACTGGGGATGTTTCACGTACGTTGCCGGTACCGATGACAGCAACGAAATGGACGGGAGAAAATCGAGGCTCAGGCTGCTCGAATTGGACTCGATCGAGCTGGCCGGCACAGCCAGGCCATGCCGATCATAAACCGCCCGCAGCGCCGTACATGGGAGACGTTCGCGAAGGGCATCAACCACGGATCCGCAATGGCGCCACACTCAACGCTTCAGACATCCGCGACGAACGCGTCGGTGCTGATGTCGCGCCGTGGGCTCTGGGTGGTTCCGACGAATGGCGGACGGCGTTAGGGAAGCTGTAAGATATCTCCCGAATCGGAGTTCGGGAGATATCGAGTTGACGTGACAGTTCCTTCCGTTCAGGACCTCCCCCGGCGGCAGCCGGCAGGACACAATCGCATGGCGCAGCAACTCGTAGACCTGAGCCGTTTTCGGAAGGCGCTGGGGTTGCGCTGGACGAAGCCAGTCCAATTCTGCGAGGACAAACCCCAAGGTGGCGGACGACTGGCCCTCTGATCGGTTAGGAACCTCCGGCGATGCTTCCGCCACCCGACGGGAAGACTCGAAGAGGTTCACATCAGGTCGATGACAACGCCTTTACGCAGAGAGATTCACTCGTCACCCAGAGCTGTGCAGCGAGGTCGGGATCTCGGGCCTGCTGGGCGGGAACTGTCGGTCGGCGTTGAGAGACGTATTGTCCCATCAGTTCACGTGCTTCCGGAGACGTTGCGAGCCAGATCAGGGAATCGGCCCCCTGCTCAGGGGTCTTCGCGAACGGTCGGGCCATTAGGTAAACAAGATTTAGAAGAAATCCCAAATCCGTACCGAATCCGCCAAATTGCGTACGCACCATGCCCGGCTCGAAGCAGTTAGCGGTCGCCGTCGACCCAGCCAAACGGCGTTGCAGTTCTGTTGTGAACAGGATCATCGCAAGCTTTGCCGTAGCGTACGCGCGCCAACCAGTCGGGGCCAGGGACGTCGGTGTTGTTCTGAGATCAAGTGCGCCGCGCGCCTGCATCGCACTCGACGTGGATATCACGCGAGCATTCTTCGTTCCGCGGATAAGGTCAAGCAGGGACGATGTCAGCAGGAAGTGCGATAGGTAGTTCAGGGCGAACGTCAATTCGATCCCGTCTGGACCAAGCATAGGTTCTCTTAGAGTTGCGCCTGCATTGTTCACCAGCACGTCAAGTCGATTATGACGAAGCCGGAAGTCGTCTGCGACTCGCTTCACATCTGCCATGCGGGACAGGTCGCAAAGAAGATAGCTGACCCGCTCATTACCGGTCTTTTTCCTTAGTTCGGATACAACACGCTCTGCCTTCGCCTCGTTGCGGGCAACGATCGTCAGGTCAGCGCCCCTGCTCGCGAACTCCGTCGCCGCCGCCTTTCCGATACCCTCTGTTCCGCCTGTGAGAAGGAAAACTTTCTCTGAAATATCCGGTTTCATTTTGTAGTCCTCTGTATGATACGTTGACCATTGCTGGAAACCAGCTTGCGACGCAACGCATTTAAAGAATGTGGGTCGCCTGGATCGAATTGCCGAGCCGATTAATATCGGCAGACTCAAGCACGAACTGCTTCGCCTTTCCCTCGACGACACGCAACATCGCGCGACCCAATATCTCCGACGTCGTGAACAGGAAGGGGAAGTGACGCACCAGAAGCGGAAACAGTGGATATGTCGGCATGAGCAGCATGGCTACAACCTGGTAAGCGCGCGTACGGCTCCGAATGCCGGGGCCGGGACGGATGAAACCTGGACGGACCGCCCCGACGAATCTGAATGGCATCAATTGCAGAGCGCTCTCGAGTCGCTGCCGCACCCTCGCCCACATTCCCGGACCATCCGCCCCTCCGGCAGAGCAATAGCAGAATGACATATCAGGATTGAGGCGCAGAAGCGCGCGCGCCCATACCAGCGTTAGTTCCTCGGTAACGCGTGCGTACGTCGCCTCGTTCAGTCCGACCGAACTGAGGCCGATTGCCCAGATGCACGTGTCGTAGCCGACAAGTTGCTGTTCTATTTCTGCGAAGCTGAACAGATCCGCGAGAAGCAACTCTCTAAGCTTGGGATGCTGCACGCCGCAGGAGTGTCGTCCAATACAAAGCACGCTCCCAACGCGTGCCTCCGCGAGCGCTTCGCGAAGCGCGCTGGCGCCCACCATGCCTGTGGCACCAAATAGGATGAGCTTCATACGCAGGTACTCCTCGTTGGAGTATTGCAAGGCGCAAGCATTGGCATTTAGCTGCCCTCCTTCTGATCCGGGGTCGGCTGAACGAACCGATTACACAGGATTTGAACTCGTTGCGACAAGAGTTCTGCTCCCGGCCGGTCGGCCAGCAACCCATCGAGTGCAAGCAGGAAGACCTCAGCGGCCGGTTCATCTGAAAGAACTTCCGCCACGCATTGATGTGCTATCCGATGATGTGTCGCGGTGGTTTCAGGATCCACACGTTCACATGCATCGAAGAAGTCGTCGCCCATCGCCGCGCCAACCATATCGGTCCACGGTTCAATCACCAACAGGCGGCATACCTCGAACAAGCGCTGAAACGGCGTTCCTGACTCTCGTGAGGCCGCGATCGCCGCTGGCTGACGCGCCACGAGCCAGTGCACGAATACGGCCGCAAAGATATCGTCCTTGTCCCGGAATGTCTTGTACAGCAACGTACGCGAAATGGATGCACGCTTCGCGATGTCATCGAGCGAAGTCTTGCTGAATCCAAAGTTGAGAAAACACCACCGCGCAGCCAGCAAGATTCCCTCCCTTCTTGCTGCTGCTGCCTCATCTGAAATTTTCGTAGCCATATGCACATCGTGACAATAATTATTTTATTTGTCAAGATGTCACGCTGATGCCCCGTCTGCAACCGATTGCAGACATGTGCCAGTGGTTGTTGCTAATATGCATTGGACTCGCGACGAGAAGAAGGCTCGCGAGCGTTCGCACCTCACGAAATGGCCACTCGATTGGATAAGTCCAGCACTAACAAAAACATCAAACTGAGCGATGTCGCGCGGCTAGCGGGGTGCGCGACCGGCACCGCCTCACGCGCCCTGAGCCGGCCGGACATGGTAAGCAAGGACGTCATCAAGCGCGTACAGGCGGCGGTCGAAAAGCTCGGATACACGCCCAACAACGCGGCCAAATCACTTCGTTCGCGACGCAGCAACCTCATAGGCATCGTGATTCCGACCATAGATCACTCGATCTTTGCGCAGGCCGTCAACGCGCTCGAGAACCGGCTGTCACAACTGGGCTATTCGCTCCTGGTCACCACGTCGCAGTTCGACCTTAAGCGAGAGCTCCAGCAAACGCAGATGCTCGTCGAACGCGGATCTGAAGGTGTCGTGCTGGTTGGACGCATGCACGATCCTGAACTGTATGAGTTCCTGCGCATCAGAGGCATTCCTTACATCAATACCTATGCCTACCGCCCTTCGGAGGGGCATCCGTTCGTTGGTTTCGATAACAGTAAGGCTACCGCCCAGATCGCCGAATACCTCTTCACCCTTGGCCATGCCGATATCGGGGTGATATCGGGCGCCACGAAAGATAACGACCGGGCTACTGACCGTGTGGCTGGTGTGAAGGAAGCCTACCGCGCCCGCGGCAAGGAACTCCCTCCCGATCGCATTACCGAACAACCCTACACAATCAGCGGCGGGCGCGAAGGACTGCGGTATCTGCTCTCCAAAGGGAAACGCCCTACTGCAGTTGTATGCAGTAGCGACATTCTAGCGTTCGGGGCTCTGTCAGAATGCAACGCCCTCGGTCTGCACGTACCGGAGGACATCTCGATCATTGGCTTCGATGATCACGAACTGGCAGCCCATCTCCGTCTTACGACAATGCAGGTGCCAGCAGTGGAAATCGGTCAGCGGGCAGCCGAATACCTTGTTGCAAAGTTAAACGGCGACCCGGTGCCGGACCATGCTGAACTGGAAGTGCGCCTGATCGCGCGAGGAACTGCGGGTCCGCCAAGCCGGAAGACCGCTTCCGCACGAACAGAAAAAGCTCGATAGAGTCTGTCGGCCGACCGGCCACTGCATCAATTCCCTCCCAATCATCCGCCTTCTGCATTCGATTGCATTAGGCGCGCCCCGCTTCGTCGCTCGAAATTCCCCTATTTTTCCGTGTTTTCCCTGGATCGTTTCATCGGGGGAAGGTGGCTTATCATGGCCTCAATGCAATCGATTGCAGTAAATCAACGACGGCGTGGGCAACACGCCATCAAGCTCGGTAAAACGTTAAAGCCTTCGGCGAGTCGGGAACCGAAACCCGGTCGCCTTTACATCAACTCAAGGATCAGTACATGTCAAAGCACCCGGCTTTCCTTGCTGGAGGCGTGATTCCCGCCTGCCTGCTGCCGTTCAACGACGATCTCACCATCGACGAGCCGAGCTTGCGACGGCACCTGGACGACGTAGCCCGTGCGCCAGGGGTCACGGCCATCACGGTCAATGGTCACGCATCCGAGGTTTCTTCGTGCACATTCGACGAGCAGCAACGCGTCCTCGAAATCGCTGTCGATGAGATAGGAGAACGGGTCCCGCTCATAAACGGCGTCTACACGGAAAGCGGGCTCGAAGCCATGCGCATCGCCCAGATGTCGCGTCGCGCCGGCGCGTCCGCTCTGCTCGTCTTTCCGCCTGCGGTGATCTCCATCGGACAGCGAGCCAGCATGCTGGTCGATTTCTTCAGGCGCATTGAAGAAGCCAGCGATGGCCTGCCGATCGTGCTGTACCAGTTTCCCGTCAAGAGCGGCCTGTCCTACCCACTGCCGACGCTGCTGAAAATCATCGACGAGGTGAGCAGTGTGAAGGCTATCAAGGACAACTGCGGCGACGTCCAGCTACATGAACGCCAGTTGCGTCTGCTGCATGCGCGTACTCCGAGGGTCGCCGTCTTCACCACGCACAGTGCCTGGCTGATGGCGTCGTTGGCGGTCGGTGCCGATGGCCTGTTGTCCGGTATGGGTAGCGTCGCAGCAGAGTTGCAGTCGAACATGCATGACGCCGTGAAGTCTGATGATCTCAAGGCGGCCCGGCAACTGCAGGAACGCATGTTCCCGCTCACGGAAGCGTTTTATTCAGAGCCCTGGGTTGATATGCATAACCGGATGAAGGAAGCGCTCGTGATGCTCGGAAAACTCCCGCGTGCGACTGTGCGGCCGCCATTGATGAAGCTCGACGAAACGGAGCTTCGTAAGGTCCGCGATGCCTTGATCCGTGCAGGGTTGCTCGGCAGCGAACGAGCCACCGAAGCAGCGCAACTCACCAGTGCCTGAAAACGATATGACCTCGACTGCATCCGACAACGATCCGATCCTGCTGACGTCGACGCCCGCTCCAGGCGTGATGCTTCTACAGTTAAACCGGCCGCACAAGCTGAACGCGCTTAGCCTTGAACTGCTAGGCGCGCTGCAACGCGCACTCACGTCGGCGGAACGCAACGACGACATCAAATGCGTGATTCTGACAGGCAGCGGCCGGGCGTTTTGTGCTGGCGCCGATATCTCGGACATGGGCCGAGGCATTGGCGCCTACGAGGATCCACGACGACTAGCCGCACAAGACGCCATCTCCGCGTTTTCCAAACCGCTGATCGCCGCGATCAACGGATACGTGCTGGGCGGCGGACTCGAACTCGCTATGACGTGCGACATCGCGATCGCCGCAGAAGACGCGAAGCTGGGGCTTCCTGAAATCAATCTTGGTGCATTCCCGGGCGATGGCGGTACGCAGCGGCTGCCCCGGATCATCGGAAAGTCCCTCGCCATGCAGATGATTCTTACCGGCGAAGCGATCAGTGCCAGCGAAGCCAGGCGCATCGGTCTGGTTAGCGAGGTCACGGCTTCCGACGAATTGCTTCCGCGGGCACTGGGTCTTGCGACCATCATCGCCGGCAAATCACCCCAGGCCGTGCGCATAGCAAAGCAGGCGGTGCTGAATGCTTTTGACATGCCGCTTTCTGCCGGACTGAAGTTTGAACGCACAGCCACCGCAGCAGTTTTCGCAACGGAAGACCGCGCAGAGGCGATCCGCGCTTTCACGGAAAAGCGTGCGCCCGTCTTCAAGGGCCGCTGAACTGCCCGCTTCCTTCACGTTAATTCACGGGACAAAAATGCAATTCCTCAAAGGCATACGCGTCGTCAGCTTCAACCATTTCGTCATGGGGCCGCTGGGCATCCAGATCCTGGCCGACCTTGGCGCCGACGTGATTGCCGTCGAGTCACTGGACGGCGCTTTCCAGCGTCACTGGAGCTCCGGCAACAAATTCATCGATGGCGACTCGCTGACTTTCGCGTTCGCCAATCGCAACAAGCGCAGCCTGGCACTGGATCTGAAGAGTGAGTCAGGCAAAGACGTAGCGCGCAAACTGATCGCGTCGGCCGATGTGCTCGCCGAGAACTTTCGTCCTGGCGTCATGGACCGGCTCGGACTGGGATACGAGCAGGCCAAAAAGCTCAACCCCAAGTTGATCTACGCCGCGGCAACCGGCTATGGCGCGCACGGCCCCTACAAGGATCGGCCCGGACAGGACCTTTTGCTTCAGGCGATGTCAGGCATTGCGGCTATCACTGGCCGCGAGCCTGATGAATCGCGCGCCGTGGGCGTCTCGGTAGTGGACCATCACGGCGCAGCCCTCTTTGCACTGGGAATCATGGCCGCGTTGCTCGGCAGAGCACAAAGCGAAGAAGGATGCCGGGTGGACGTGAGCTTGCTCGGCGCAGCGCTCGACCTGCAGCAGGAAGGCATCACCAGTTTCCTCAACGGCAAAAGGCCAGCATCCATCCGACAGCCGGGCGCAACAGCGGGTTGGTCAGCGCCAGGTGGATACGGCGTGTTCGCTGCCAAGGGCGGGAGCGTGGCTATCTCGCTATCGACGCCCGCCATGCTGGCGCGTGCGCTGGATTGCCCCGCTCTCAGCGAGTTCACGGAGGGCGACGTGTTCGCGAAAACAAGAGAGATATCCGCCCTGGTTGAACAGCACTGCCTTCGGTTTTCCGTCAATGAGCTGCTCGCGCGGCTCGCCGAACTGGATATCTGGCACACCCGCGTGAACGATTACGCGATGATGTCCGAAGACCCACAAGTCAAGCACAACGGCCATCTGATCGAAACGGCATTGCCGAGCGCCGGCACGCCGGTGCGGGTGCTATCGCACCCGGTACGCTATAACGATCAGGCGCCGCCTGTGTATCTTCCCCCTCAAAAACTTGGCGCACAGTCCCGCGAGATCCTGACCGAACTCGGCTATCCGGACGACGCGATCGACGCTCTCATCGAGCAACGCGTGGTTGGCGTGCCCGATCATGCAGAGGCCTGACATGGTGTTCCATATCGTCATCACCCGATATCTCCGCCCTTTCCCGGAGATGGACGCGGCAATGCAGGATCATCAGGCATACCTTGACGCCTGTTACCGGCGCGGCGTCTTTGTACTCTCCGGACCACGTCATCCGCGCGACGGTGGCATCATCCTCGCCCGGACAGACACACGGGAGGACCTTCTTGAGATCCTGCAGGAAGATCCGTTCTCGGCTCGCGGCCTGATCGAATATGACGTCATCGGATGGGACCTGAACAGGCGTGCCTCAGCCCTTCCTGAGGCGTTGTTCCCGGGAAGCCGGACGGCGCTCCCTCTCCAGTAAAAGGCGACATTCATGATCGACGGAAACACACGGCTGTACTTTATTGTCGGCGACCCGATTGCGCAGGTGAAGTCGCCCGGGGCGTTCAACAGCGTGTTCTCGCAACTCGGCGTCAATGCCGCATTGCTGCCTCTCAATGTTGATACGGACGGAGTCGATGCGTTTCTCGATGGCCTTAAACACGCACACAACGTCGATGGGGTTGTGCTGACCGTGCCGCACAAATTCGCGGGCTATCGGCATAGCGACACTGCGTCGGACCGTTCGCATTTTTTGCAGGTAGCAAACGTCATGCGGCGCAACGCCAACGGCACCTGGCACGGAGATATGGTGGACGGCTGCGGCTATACCGCCGCCTTGCGCAAAGCAGGCTGCGCTATAGAGCACCGCCGGGTGCTTCTGGTCGGCGCAGGCGGTGCCGGGTGCGCAATAGGCGAAGCCCTCTTGCAGGAGGGCATAGCTGAACTGTGCGTGCACGATCGGGATCCCCGACGCGCGGAAAGGCTGGCCGAGATGCTCACGCGCCTGGACAAGGCCCCTGTCACAGTCGGACCAGCCGATCCGACCGACATGGACCTCGTCATCAACGCAACTCCAATGGGTATGCGTGAGGAAGATCCCCTGCCGGTACTCGCCGATCGCCTGAAACCGACAACGTTTGTGGGCGATGTCATCACGGTGCCCGTGGTATCGCCGCTGCTCAAAGCCGCTCACGCTCGCGGCTGTGACACGATGACCGGCGCACAAATGTTCGATGGCGTGCTCGATCTCATGGTGGAATTTTTCGGCATTCGGCCGCGAACATTGTCCTGGAGTATGCCCGCGTAGCCTCACGCTTCTCGACGCGCTGCCAGAACGCGTCGGGACGCGAAACAACGTTTCGGTGAGAGGTCAGCCGCAAGCGAAAGATCAGGAGGTGGCGCCAGCATGGAATTTAAACAACATCATAAATTCATATTAATTAGTACCCCTAATTCAATTGGTCAATAAACAGTAACCTGAGAGATGAGCAAACAGGCGACGCGAAGTAGTCAGGGATCGCCTGGGAACGGAAAACCTTGCTGCTGCACAAATGAATAGGAGACGATGTATGAACGGAAAAACGCTTCCCGCGAAACGGTGGTGGATCATCCTGCCGATCGCTTTCATCACCTACAGCCTCGCGTATCTGGATCGTGCAAATTACGGTTTCGCTGCGGCCGCTGGCATCGACCACGATCTGGGCATCAGTCGCTCCACATCGTCGCTGATCGGTTCCCTCTTTTTCCTCGGCTACTTCTTTTTTCAGGTGCCGGGCGGTATCTATGCCGAAAGGCGGAGCGTGCGCCGGCTGATCTTCGTCAGCCTCATCGCCTGGGGCGGCCTGGCCGCACTCACTGGCGTCGTCTCGAATATCCCCGCGCTCATGGCAGTACGGTTCGGACTCGGGATCGTGGAAGCCGCGGTGTTCCCCTGCATGATCGTCTATCTGACCAACTGGTTCTCCAGGAAAGAGCGATCCCGCGCTAACACCGTCTTCCTGCTTGGCAACCCGGCGACCGTCCTGTGGATGTCGGTTGTCTCCGGCTACCTGGTGCAGGAGTGGGGATGGCGCGCCATGTTCATCGCTCAGGGCCTGCCGGCCGTACTGTGGGCATTCGTGTGGCTCGCCGTCGTGCGCGACAAGCCTTCGCAGGTTAGCTGGCTTACGGCAGAAGAGAAGCTGCATATCGAAACGACGCTTGCTGACGAACAGCGCTCGCTGGCTCCAGTGAAAAACTATCGCGAGGCGTTTCGAAGCAGGACGGTCTGGAAGCTCACGGGCACGCTGTTTTTCCAAAGCCTCGGCTTCTATGGTTTTCTGCTGTGGCTGCCCTCGATTCTCCGGCACGGGGCATCGCTGAGTATGGTCAACACGGGATGGCTCTCCGCTATCCCTTACTTCGGTGCGGTCCTTTGCATGCTGCCGTGCTCCTGGCTGTCCGATCGGCTGCAGAACCGCAGGCTGTTTGTCGCAGTGCCCTTGTCGATTGCTGCTGCTGCCTTCTTCCTGCTGTACGTCGTGGGCACGTCGAATTTCTGGCTGTCGTTCAGTCTGCTGACGGTCGCTGGAATCTCGATGTACGTGATGTTCGCACCGTTTTTCTCGATTGCTCCCGAGGTGCTGCCTCGTGAAGTGGCAGGCGGCGCCATCGCGCTCATCAATAGCATCGGCGCGCTTGGCTCGTTTCTCGGCTCCTATGCCGTCGGCTACCTGACCGGATTGACCGGAGATCCCGCCTCTTCGTACCTCTTCATGGGGGCAGCGCTCGTTGTGTCCGCACTATTCGCCTCCAGTGTGAAGCGCACTGAGCGCGCACGGATCATGCCGCTGGCGACAGCTGACTGAAGTTCAGATCTCGCACCTCAGCGCTTCGACCGGTCGAGCCGGTCGAAGCCTTTGCCGTGAAGCGGCCGACATGCAAGTCTGGAAAGTTGCATCAGATGCATTGCCCCAGGCGTCCTGCCTGCACTTCTCGCTTTTTGACCCGTGCATGCTGGACGCCAGGAAGTGCAGCGGCACTCCGCCGCCCCTCAGACAACGTTCGCTTCAGTAATGCGACGCTGCAAGCGAAGAATTCCGCTCAAATCGAAGTCCTCAATCGTGGGCGGTTGCCTGCTTTGAGCGATGGCGACCTCATGTGCGATGCGAAACGCGCGAGATCGCTCCTCCAGAAGCGCGCCTAGCGCTGCGACCAGCAGTTCCCGATCCGCATCGCAGATCGCTCCCCAACCGCCCGAAAACGCGTGCGTCAATGCTGCCTGCCGCTCGGCGCCCAGAAACTCCTTCTGCATACCCCCTCCTCTCGTCAGTCCGGCGTTCGTCAAATATAGAAACTTCTGAAAACGTTATCTTCCTAGGGAAAACACCGTCTGTTCCGTCATTGACTGGCTCCATGGCGATGCCTACACTCCGAGAAAACGTTATCACACATCCTTTCACGAATTTTGGAGACTGGAATGTCGGACCAATCGGGCGCAACCGCCGCTCTTCCCCTGCATGGAAAGCGAATTGTCAGCTTTTGCCATTTCCTTCAGGGGCCTGCCGCCGTGCAGTACCTCGCCGATCTCGGCGCAGAGGTGGTCAAGGTCGAACCGATCTCGGGCGCTTACGAGCGTCACTGGTCCGGCGCCGATCTTTATGTAGACGAAACCAGCGTGTTCTTCCTCGCCGCGAACCGGAACTGCCGCAGCCTCGCAGTCGATCTGAAATCGGCTGAAGGCAGGCAGGTTGTCGAAAAGCTCATCGCGAACGCGGACGTTGTCATCCAGAATTACCGACCTGGCGTGCTCGAGCGGCTTGGGTTTGGGTTCGAGGACTGCAAACGCCTGAAGGCAGACATCATCTATGCCGCAGCGACCGGTTTCGGCTCGTCGGGCCCGCTCGTCGAGAAGCCGGGACAGGACCTGCTCATTCAGGCTCGATGCGGGCTTGCGGCCGCTACCGGTTCGTCGCCGACACCCGTCGGCGGCGCCGTAATCGACCAGCACGGGGCAGCGTTGCTCGCGATGGGCGTGCTGGCGGCACTCGTCAAGCGCGCCGCTACCGGCCAGGGCGGTCTTGTCGAAGGCAACCTGCTGAACGCGGGGATCGACCTCCAGATGGAAGGCATCACCAGCTTCCTTACCGGCAAATTCGATACCGACCGCTTCACCCGCCACCCCCGACTCGCGACGTGGCTGCATCAGGCTCCCTATGGCCTGTATCAGCTCGCCGACAGCGCGATCGTTCTCCCGTTGACGGATGCGAAGGTGCTGGCAGAGGCGCTCGATAGTGAGCCGCTGCGACAGCTATCGGATATCGATCTGTATTCCGAACGTGACCGTTATGCCGATGCGCTTCAGGAGGTGCTTCGCACCCGCTCCTTCGACGAAGTTGCCGGGCCGCTTGACGCGCACGGCGTGTGGTTCGCAAAGGTCCAGACGTATGGTGACCTGCGCAATGATCCGCAGATCCAGCACAACCGCGTTTTCCGAAGCGTCGACATCAACGGCTCCGAAGTCGTGCTCGTCAATCACCCCGTTCGTTACGACGGTCAGGTCCTTCCCTTGCGCCGCCTCGCGCTGCGCCCCGGTCAGGACACTCGCGAAATTCTCAGCGAGCTGGGATATGACGAGGCAGACGTCGTGACGCTCGAAGCGCATAAGGCGATCAGGTCGGGAGAACGACGCGACTGGCAAGAGCAGTCCGGGCAGTAACCAGCGAAATAAACCAACAGCAGCCATACGGGCTGCAGTCCATACGGAGGAGCACCATGAAGTTGAAGACAGCAATTCGCAGCGCCGCGACGATCGTCGCAGCCGCCGCAGTCGCGGCCTACGCGCTGAACGCATCAGCCGACGACAAGATCGTCATCGGTTTCAGCCAGTCGACGCTGAACCACCCGTGGCGCGTTGCCCAGACGGAGGGCAACAAGAAGTACGCTGCGGAACATTATCCTGACGTCAAGCTGATCGTCACTGACGGCCAGAACAACGCGTCGAAGCAGACGTCCGACGTCGAGGCTCTGATGGCGCAAGGCATCAAGGTTCTGATGATCAGCCCGCTGACGAGCCAGGCCCTGACGCCGGTGGTCAAAGAGGCGATGAATCACGGCATCAAGGTCGTCACGCTCGACCGCCGTGTGAATACGCCCGTGACCTCGCACGTCGGCCCCGAAGATCTGCCGATCGGACGCCAGGCAGGTGAACTGATCGCGAAAAAGTTGAACGGGAAAGGGCAGATCGTCGAACTCGGTGGCACGGCCGGTGCGTCGGTCGCAATCGACCGTGACAAGGGCTTCCGTGAAGCCATCTCGAAGTATCCTGGCATCAAGGTGATCGCGTTCCAGAACTGCGACTTCCTGCGCGAACCGGCGATGAAGTTCATGGAAGACCAGATCCAGCGCTTCAAACCGGGTGAAATCAACGCCGTCTACGCGCACAACGATGAGATGGCCCTGGGTGCCATCCAGGCACTCGAAGCGGCGGGCCGACTGAAAGACGTGGTTGTCGTCGGTATCGACGGACAGAACAACGCGATCCAGTCGGTCGCCGACGGGAAGCTGACGGCAACATTCATCTATCCGTTCGTCGCGCCGGAAGGCATCCAGACGGCATACAAGGTCGCCAAGGGCGAGAGCGTACCCAAGGACATCAAGCTTCAGTCGACGATGATCACGAAGGACAACGCTTCGCAGTATATCGGCAAGGGCTTCTAATCCCGTCCGGTCACGGTGCTTGCGGGCACCGTGACCCTCCCGACTATCACGAGCACATCATGCAAGAAGACTTCTATCTTTCCGTGGGCGATAGCGTCGAATTCAGCAAGACTGTTTCCGAGGCCGATGTCTATCTCTTCGCGGGCATTACCGGCGACTTTGCACCGATCCATACCAATGCGGAATACATGAGCAAGTCGGCCTACGGCCAGCGACTCGCACATGGCGCGCTGATGGTCGGGTTCATGTCGACGGCATCAACCGCAATGGTCGCGCGTGCAAAGCAGATTCCTGGGCTCGACGAGACGCCCGTGGCGCTGGGTTACGATCGTATCCGCTTCCTGCGCCCCGTGTTGTTCGGAGATACGGTCACGGTGCGATATCGCATTGAAGAAGTCGACACGGTGAAACGCCGGACGAGCGCGTCGATCGAAGTAACGAATCAGCGGTCTGAGCAAGTCTGTGTTGCGACGGGTCTGCTGAAGTGGGCAAACGCAAACAAGGTCAACAAGTAGGTTCGATATGTATGACTTCGTCATTGCTGGCGGTGGCTCGGCTGGATGTGTTCTTGCTGCGCGCTTAAGCGAAAATCCTGATGCCAAGGTCCTGCTCCTCGAAGCCGGGCCAAGCGACTGGAACCCTTACATCCACATGCCGGTCACGTATTACAAGACCGCCAAGGGTTCCCTGACCTGGGGTCTCGAGACTGCGCCTAGCCGCGCCCAGAACAATATCGTCACCCCATACACGCAAGCGCGTGTCCTTGGCGGAGGCAGTTCGATCAATGCGCAGGTGTACACGCGCGGCGTTCCCTCGGATTATGACCGTTGGGAGCGCGACTTCGGGTGTACCGGATGGTCGTATCGCGACGTATTGCCGTATTTCAGGAAGGCAGAGCGCAACGAGCGGTTTGCCGATGAATTCCACGGCATCGATGGTCCGCTCGGCGTCTCTGACCAACGGTACACCAGCCCGCTGACTAAGGCCTGGGTTCAGGCTTGCCAGCAGGCTGGCATTTACTACAACGCCGATTTCAATGGCGCGTCACAGGCGGGCTCCGGGCTTTACCAGATCACCAACCTGGATGGGCGCCGTTGCAGTGCCGCGGTCGGCTATTTGCGCCCGGCGCGCAAGCGCCCGAATCTGACCGTCATCACAGGCGCCGTTGCAACGCGCGTCGTGATGGAAGGTACCCGCGCTGTAGGTGTCGAGTATCTGCGCGGTGGCAAGCGCGAAGTCGCACGCGCCCAGACTGAAGTCATCGTGTCGTCCGGCACGATCGGCTCCCCCAAGCTGTTGATGCTCTCCGGCATAGGCCCGGCCGACCATCTGACTCAACTCGGTATCAAGGTGCAACACGCGCTTCCGGGTGTCGGCCAGAACTTCCACGACCACCTTGACGTGTTCATGATCTACGAGCTCACGGGCGCGCACAGCTACGACAAGTACAAGAAGTTCCACTGGCAGGTTGCGGCGGGTTTGCAATATGCGCTTTTCCGGTCAGGCCCTGTCACATCGAACGTCGTCGAAGGCGGTGCGTTCTGGTGGGCAGACAAGACACAATCCGATCCCGATCTGCAGTTCCACTTTCTTGCTGGCGCCGGCATCGAGGCGGGGATCCCTGACGTACCGGGCGGCAATGGCTGCACCCTCAACGCCTATCTGACGCGGCCAAGGTCGCGGGGCAGCGTGACTTTGCGCTCAGCTGATCCGCTCGCACAAGCCGTCGTCGATCCGAATTTCCTGGACGATCCGTACGACCTCACCTACACCGTGGAGAGCGTCAAGGTGGGCCAGGAAATCATGCGACAAGGCGCGCTGTCCAGGTACATCAAACGGGAACACTTCCCAGGCTCGGCGATCAAGGGCCCAGGTGACTACGAGCGGTTTGTGCGCGAACAGGCACGGACCGGCTACCATCCGGCAGGAACATGCCGCATGGGGATGGATGACGGCGCGGTAGTGGACGTCGACCTTCGCGTCCGTGGCATTGATGGACTCCGGGTCGCGGACTGCTCCGTGATGCCCCAGTTGAACTCCGGCAACACCAATGCCCCAACCATCATGATTGCCGAGCGGCTGGCCGCGAAGCTGAACGGCACGGATCAAGCCGTGCAATCGACAGTTCGCGCGTCGGAGCGCGTCACGGAAATACACCACTCCTGAAGCAGGAGCGAGCCCGCTTTCCGGGCTCGCTCGTCTCTTCCCACACGCACTTCGCTCTCAGCGTCCACAGCGGCCTCGTCAAAAAGCGTGGCCGGCCTCCCCAATCATCGAATCACTTTCGTTTCGTAGAAGGCCCGGACGGCCCGATGATGCGTGGCGCGCGATTTCGCGCGCCACGCATTTTTATGACTTGTCTTTGATGACGGGACCAGTGCTGTGGCGCACGATCAATGGCGTTTCCAGCTTGACGTGCACTCGCTCGCTACCACCAGCCAACAGTTGCGAAACGGCATTCGCCGTCAGCCTGCCCATCTCAACGCCGGAAACATCCACCGTCGTAAGGCTCGGTTTCAGGTACTCCCCGAACTCGAGATTGTCGAAGCCAACCAGAGAAATGTCCTCAGGACAGTTGAGTCCAGCATCGTCACAGGCCTTGAGCGCGCCAGCCGCGAGAACGTCCGTTCCGCAGAAAACGGCGGTGAATTCGCGACCGGCCTCAAGCTGTCGCTGCATTGCCGCGTAGCCTGCTGCCATCGAATACTCTTCTTCGACGACGATCACATCGCTCGACGGGACGCCAAGGGCGCCGAGTTGCGTGAGAAAGCCGAGTTTGCGATCGCGCACCCGGTCATTGTGCCGGGACATGCCGGAAATCATGAGGAACTTTCGATGACCCAGCGAATGCAGATACCGCCCTACCTCGCCGGCAGCCTCAGCGTTATTGAAACCGATGGAGGGAACGGAAGGATCCTCAGAGTTGCTGTAGGTGAGTACGCAGCTTATTCCCTGCTCTCGTAGTAGCGTCAGCGTATCGTGACGCTGAACATCGCCCACGAGCACCACCACCTCAACGCCTCGCTCCGCCAGCAGCCGCGCCTCACGGTACTCCGTCTCGATCGAATACCCAGACGAATTCAGAATGAGTGAAATCCCCTGGTCTGACAGCCGTTGCTGGAGGGACTCCACCATCCTGGCGTAAATCGCGTAATTGAGTGTAGGGATGATGGCGCCGACAAGTCTCGCCTTGGTTGAACGCAACGCACGCGCTGCGCCATTGGGGACGAACCCCAATCTGCGAATCGCTGCCTCCACGCGCGTTCGTATGTCTGGTGTCACCTTGTCCGGGTTATTCAGGACACGGGAAACAGACGCTATCGACACCTCGGCCAGACGCGCCACGTCCACCAGCGTGACATTGCCCTCCGGCCGACCTGCGCGACTCCTGGTCTGACGAGGCTTGCTTACGACGCTCTCTTCAACATCCGCCACCTTGCTCATCTTTCTCTCGCTGAAAACGTTATCGAAATTTTACTTCGATGCCCTTCGCGCGTCATGCCTCCAAAACCCTGCCTTGCCCATTATAGAAGGAGAGCAAGCGAAATGTAATGACTATCCGCCAGGGTTCATCCTGATTGAGAAAACGTTATCAGCAGCGCATTCTGTCACTACTGGCTGCATTCAACCGCTCGTTTGCCGTGGCAGATACCACGGTCGGGCCCAGATCGCGATCAGGCGAACCGGGAGTCATTGTGTCGGAAAATCTGTTGGAAATGCGGGACATCCGCAAGCACTTTGGTGGCGTCCACGCCCTGCGCGGCGTGTCCTTCACTGTCCGTCGTGGCGAGATCCACGGGCTTGTCGGCGAGAACGGCGCCGGGAAATCGACGCTGATGAAAGTGCTTGCGGGTGCCTATGTCGCTGACCATGGCGAAGTGTCGATCGATGGCGAGGCCGTGTCGCATCCGACGACCCACGCGATGCGCGAGAAGGGCCTCGCTGTGATCTATCAGGAGCTGGCGCAAGCGCCCCATCTCAGCGTCGCTGAAAACGTATTCTTGGGTCGTGCGCCCAAGAACCGGCTCGGCGGCATCGACTGGAAGACGCTCAACGCCAACGCTGCGGAAGTCATCACGCGAATCGGCTTCGATCTGAATCCCCGAGCGCGGGTCGCCGATCTGAGCGTTGCCCAGCGGCAGATCGTCGAGATCGCCAAGGCAATCTCTCAAAATGCGCGGCTGGTCGTCCTGGACGAACCTTCAGCCGTGCTGGCCGACAGCGAACTCCAGACCCTTTTTAGCGTCATGCGTAAGCTTGCGCACGATCGCGGCGTGTCGTTCATTTACATTTCGCACCGCCTCAACGAAATCTTTGACATCTGCCAACGCGTCACAGTCCTCCGCGACGGCGCCGTCATCGATACGCAGCCTATCGAAGCGGTGACCTCGGCCGACCTGATCCGGAAAATGGTTGGCCGCGAACTGAAGGATATCTTCCCCAAAAAGGATCGCGAAGCGGGCAAGGTCGTGATGTCGGTGAAGGGGCTCACCCGCGAGGGCGTGCTCGATGACATCTCGTTTGATGTGCGTGCCGGCGAAATCGTGGGTCTCTGCGGACTGGCTGGCTCCGGACGCACGGAAGTCCTGCGCGCCATCGCCGCGGCAGATCCGATCGACGGCGGGCAGATCGAGCTCTTCGGAAAGACCGTCTCGATTCGTTCCCCTCGTCACGCCAAATCGTTAGGCGTTGGCCTTCTGTCTGAGGACCGCAAGGTCGACGGCCTCTTCCTCGACCAGAGCGTCGCCTTCAACGTCACGATCGGGAAGCTGTCGACGGTCGGGGGGCCGGGTGCCATCAAAAAACGCGAAGAGAAAGAGCTTGTTGGCGGCTATGTACGCAAGCTCAGTATCAAGACCCCGTCGGTGAACGCGGACGTTCGACACCTTTCCGGCGGCAACCAGCAGAAATGCGCGATCGCGCGCCAGCTTAACGCGGGCACAAAGATTTTCCTGATCGACGAACCGACGCGCGGCGTCGACGTCGGCGCCCGCCGCGACATCTACGAAGTGCTCATCGAGGTACTGAAGTCGGAAGACCGGGCAATCCTCATGGTCTCGTCAGAACTGCCCGAGATCCTCGGTATGTGCGACCGCATCCTTGTAATGCGGGAAGGGAAACTGACCGCTGAGTTGACGCGGCAAGGCGCAACCGAAGAAATCATCATGCACCACGCAACGCACCACTAAGGAGCTTCAATTGACCAGGTCATACGGACATTTCATCGCTAACCAGTTCACGAACGCCGATTCGCCGAATTTCATCACGCGCGTGTCGCCGGTGAATGGTGAGGCGGTCGCGCGGTTTGCCGAAGGATCGACCAGCGATATTGACGCAGCAGTGCGCGCTGCACGCCAGGCATTCGACACGGGCCCCTGGCCCAAAATGGACGCGGGCGCACGTGCAGCACTGCTGCACAAGTGGTCGGCGAAGATTGCTGAAAATCGCGAGAAGCTGGCTCGCATTGAAGTCGAGGAAGTCGGCAAGCCGATCCGCTACGCTCGCGCTGACATGGACACCGTCTGCGCGCTGATCGACTACGCTGCCGGGCTCGGTATGCACTCGCATGGCCTCGCCTACTCATCCATCGGCCCCAATCGCACGGGCGTCGTGCTCCGTGAACCTGTCGGCGTCGTCGGCGTCATCGTGCCGTGGAACTTCCCGGCCGAGACGTTCGCCAAGAAGGTGCCGTTCGCCCTGGCGGCGGGCTGCACCTGCGTGGTCAAGCCCTCGGAGTTCACCTCCGGCACCGCGCTGGAACTGGCACGCCTGGCCGCAGAAGTCGGCATTCCCGAAGGCGTCGTAAATGTGGTCACTGGCTACGGCCACGCCGTTGGCAATGCGCTGTCGGGCCACAACGGGGTCGACCTGGTGTCATTCACGGGCTCGACGCGCGTAGGCAAGCAGATCATCGCCAGTGCTGGAGAACACACGGCGCGTGCTGCGGTAGAACTCGGCGGCAAGGGTGCCACGATCGTCTTCGACGATGCTGACATCTCCGATGCTGTCAGTGGCGCGCTGATGAGTATCAGCTTCAACCAGGGCGAATGCTGCGTGGCCGGGTCCCGCCTGCTGGTTCACTCCAGCATTGCTGACACGTTCCTCAAGAAGCTGGTGGAGGCAATGGCAGGGCTGCGGATCGGCGACCCGTTCGATGAATCGACCGACATCGGCTCGATGATTCACGGCGACCATTTCCGAAGCGTCATCGGCCACATCGAGACCGCTCAGAAGGAAGGCGCGGCGGTTTTGTGCGGAGGACTGTCGGGCACGAAAGAAGATGGGTTGCTCATTACGCCGACCGTGCTCGACGGGGTGAGCCCTTCGATGTCCGTGTTCCGCCAGGAAGTCTTTGGTCCGGTGCTCGCGGTGACGCGCTTCGACTCCATCGAAGAAGCGATCGCCCTTGCCAACGATACCGAATACGGTCTCGCCAATAGCGTGTGGTCGAAAAACATCGACACCGTAATGACGGTTGCGAAGGCGCTTCGCTCGGGCATCGTGTGGGCGAACACTGCGCTCGACGGCGCACTGCAACTGCCGTTCGGCGGCAATGGAAAGTCGGGATTTGGACGGGAACTGGGTGAAGCCGGTCTCGAAGAATTCACTTCGCTCAAGTCAATTCTGATTCACACCGGCAAACGCACAACCGGTTTTGGTGTCGCCCCGGCGGTGTCCGAATGATTCGCGTGCTTTTCAGCGACGTTGACCGGACGCTGCTTACCCATACCTATGAACTCCTTCCGGCGGTTCGCGATGCGGTGGGTGCAGCGAAGGAATCGGGTATCGACGTGATCCTCGCAACCGCGCGCCCGCCGATGGCGGTCCTGCCGTATGCAGAAGAGCTGGGTGTCACCGACCTGTGCATCTGCCTGAACGGAGCCTGGGTCGGTGATCTCCGCGGCGGTGACGCGACGGTTCTCGGCCAGGTGCGGCCCGATGTGGTCGACCATGTGGTGGAGACCTGTGCAGCGGACGGCATCGAGCTGCTCTACTACACCGCGAACGAAATCTTCGTCACCCGTATCACGCCCACGGTCGTTACGCATTGCAGTCGGACCGGCGAAGTGCCGAAGGAAGTACAGAGCGTGCGCAACATCGCCGCTCCCGTACTGAAAGTGCTTTGCATCAGCACCCTTCCTAATACCAATGCGGTATTCCGAGGCATCGCGGAATCGATAGGTAACCGGGCGGTATGCGCGATGTCGCGTGCGGACCTGCTCGAAATCACTGCTTCAGATGTATCGAAGGGCCGCGCAGTGGCAGAGATTGCGCGGCAACGCGGTTTGATGAGGTCGGAGTGTGCCGCCATTGGCGACAGTGACAACGATCTTTCTCTGCTGACTTGGGCTGACGTCAAGTTGACGGTCGACAACGCGATGCCGGCCATCAAGAGAATCGCCCCGCTTCATTTTGCGTCCTGCGATGTGGGCGGAATGGCCCAGGCCATCGCTTATCTACAGGCTCGCAACAGGTTTGAGCAGCATTGCTCGGTCTGATCGCAGCTAAAAGTGTTTTAGGAGACAACCATGACCACCACGGTTCAGAACCAGCCCACAACGCCCACGCATCGTCGGGACTTCCTAGCAGTACTTAAGAGCTACGGCCTCGTATGGGTGCTGTTGGGCTTGTGCGCCATTGCCACATGGCTTTCGCCGAGTTTCCTTGGCGTCATGAATCTGGTCAACGTACTTCGACAGATCGCCCTGCTCGGCATCGTGGGCATAGGCATGACTTTCGTGATTCTCGCACGCGGCATTGACCTGTCGGTCGGTTCGATAGTCGGGCTCATCGCGGTGGTCACCGCGCTCATGCTGACGCAAGGCTATCCCGTCTACCTGTGCGTGCTCGCGGCGATCGCTCTCGGGCTGGTGCTGGGTGCCATCAATGGACTTGGCATCGCAATCGGCCGCCTGCCGGCGTTCATCATGACGCTCGGATCGATGGTGATGTTCCGCGGCATGGCGCTGTCCATTGCGAACGGGCAGCCGATCAATGTCGGAGACGCGCCTGGCTTCGACTTCATCGGCTCGGGCGACTTTCTGCAGATTCCGGTGGTCGTGTGGCTGTTCGCCGCAATCGCACTTCTCGCCTTCCTCGTCTTGCGATACACGTCGTTCGGCCGATACGTCTACGCGGTCGGCAGCAACACGGAAGCTGCTCACCTTGCCGGTATCAACACGCGCGTCATCAGCTTCATCGTGTACGTGATTTCCGGGCTAGCCGCCGCCATCACCGCCATCGTGTACGTGTCACGTCTGACGGTGGGCGAACCCACCGCGGGTACAGGGCTTGAGCTCGAAGCGATCGCAGTCACGGTCATCGGCGGAACGAGTCTGTTCGGTGGCGAAGGTGGCGTCATGGGCACCGTGCTTGGCGCAGCGATTATTGCGGTCCTCGCGAACGTGATGAATCTGCTCGGCATCAGCCCCTTCACGCAGCAGATCATCAAAGGCGCCATCATCATCGTCGCCGTTCTCTTCGAAATGTATCGCGGCAAGGGGAAGAAGGCATGAACACCCCGAACGAATCTGCAAGCGGCGCCGCAGAATCCGGCGGGCGGCTTCCGCTGCAAGGCATCAAGGTCGTGAGCCTCTGCCACTATCTTCAGGGGCCTGCCGCTGTGCAGTACCTGGCCGATATGGGTGCAGAGGTGACCAAGATTGAACCACGCCACGGCGCCTTCGAGCGCCACTGGTCTGGCGCCAACGTGTTCATCGACGGCGTCAGTGGTTTCTACCTCGCGGCGAACCGTAATTGCCGCAGTGTCGCGCTCGACCTGAAAACGGCGCGGGGCCGGGAAATCGTCCTGAAGCTGGTCGCCCAGGCCGATGTCGTCGTTGACAACTTTCGCACCGGCGTCATGGAGCGACTGGGGTTGGGTGAGGCGGAGCTGCGTGCAGCTAACCCCGGCCTCATCATCGCGTCGGCCACGGGCTTCGGCGCTTCGGGACCGCTGCGGGATAGCCCGGGTCAGGACTTGCTGGTTCAGGCTCGCACAGGCCTGATCGCGGCAACGGGTCACTATTCCACGCACCCCTCCCCTGTCGGCTGTGCGCCTGTCGACCAGCACGGAGCCTCGCTACTCGCAATGGGTATCCTGGGCGCTTACATCCACAAGCTGCGCACTGGTGAAGGCACCCGGGTGGAATCGAGCCTCTTCAACGCGGGGATCGATCTGCAGCAGGAGGCGCTCGCGAACTATTACTCCGGTGGATTCCAGAAATCCAAGCTCGACCGGGCTCACCAGTTGGGCACATGGTTCCATGCTGCTCCTTACGGTGTCTACCGCCTCGCCGATGGCAAGCTGATCGCGATTTCCAATGTCGATCCCGTCAAATTTGCCAAGGCACTCGAGAGTGAGGATCTGATGGCGATCGCCTCGATTGACCGTCACGTCGAGCGGGATCGATACGCTGCGACGACCGCGCGCGTCCTGTCGCGACTGAAATATTCAGAGGTGTCGGCTCGGTTCGACGAGTACTCGATCTGGTATGCGCCGGTCAATACCTACGATGAGCTTTTCGAAGATCCGCAGGCCAGGCATAACGAGGTGTTCGAGTCGACTGTGGTCAAAGAGAACGTCGCGACCCTCGTCAGGCACCCGATCTCCTACAACGGTACCAAGCCCGGCATGCGGTTTGTCGCGCTGTCGTGCGGCGAGCATACCGAGCAGGTGCTGCATGAGCTTGGCTACAGCAACGAAGACATTTCGGCGTTGAGCCAGCAAGAGGTCGTCGCCCTTGGCGCACCGCAGATCATCCAATCCAACGAACTTCACGCCTAATTCAGGCACAACGAGTCATGACGAACGCACAAGACAACTCTTTCATCGAACCGACGATCCAGTTTGTTATCGACCGGATCGATCGGCAACGCGCAAGGCAAGCTGATTTTCCGCACATCACGAAGGGCGGCAAATGGGTCTACACCGAAGACGGCGTGTGGACGGGCGGCTTCTGGACCGGGCTTCAGTGGCTGGCGTACAAGGAAACGAAAGACGAGAAATTTCTCCTCGAGGCAGAGCGTCTAACGCAGCGTCTTCTGCCGCGCGCGAGTGATGAAGTTAATCACGACCTCGGCTTCATGTTCTATCCAACCGCCGTGGTCGGTTGGCGACTGACGGGCAAGGACGAATATCGCGCCGCTGCCGTGCGCGCGGCCGAAAGCCTCGCAAAACAGTTCAACAAGGACGCCGGCTTCATTCCCGGCTGGGGATTCTTCGGCGGACAGAACTGGGCCGGCTCGGTGCTCATCGACACGTTGATGAATCTGCCCCTGCTCGTATGGGCCGCCCAGAACGGTGGTAGCAACGAACTGCTCGATGTCGTGTACAGGCACACTGAAACCGCCCTTCGCAACCATCAGCGCAAGGACGGGTCCGTCTATCACGTCTATGTGTTCGACGAGAAGACCGGAGCACCGATGCGTGGCGACACCTATCAGGGCAAGGCTCCCGAAAGTGCGTGGTCGCGCGGCCAGGGCTGGGCGGTAGCAGGTCTCTCCATGCTCGCGGACATGACGGGTCGGGCCGAATACGTTGCAGCAGCCGAGCGGGTTGCGGCTTTCATCGAGTCGCAACTGAAGGATAGCTTCATTCCGAAATGGGATTACGCGGTGACCGGAGACGATGAGCCGCTTGACTCCTCCGCTGGCGCGATTTCGGCGTACGGCCTGATCCGACTCGCAGGCGTGACGAAAAACGACCGCTATCTGCAGCTGGCCCGTTCCATTCTCGACGCGCTGTCGGCGCAATGCCTTGCCTCGTCGGAAGCCGAATCGATCCTCGCACACGCCACGGCGGACCTGCCGCATGGGCTAGGCATCGACGAGTCGACCGGATACGGGGACTACTACTTCCTGAAGGCGCTGCTGGCACTTCGCGACGCGACGTCGGGTAAAAGCAATACCCACTGAACACGCTGTCTCTCTGGCTTGCCGTCGTTCTGTCCGCTGGGCAGACGGCGGTATCTGCTGTCGAATCAACCCCATCTGCAAATGCGAGATTCCGAAATGCCTACCCCGCTCGACGTAGTGACCATCGGCGAAGCGATGGCACTTTTCGCTGCATCCGAAAGTGGGCCTCTGGCCAACGTGAGCCGGTTCGTCAAGCGTGCCGCCGGCGCCGAACTCAACGTTGCGATCGGGCTGTCACGGCTGGGCCATAAGGTGGGCTGGGTCAGTCGCGTGGGCAATGATTCCTTTGGACAGTTTGTGCTGGATACGCTGTCAGCGGAAGGGATTGACGCCACGTGCGTAGAGGTTGATCCGTCGCGCCCGACAGGCATGATGCTCAAAACGAAGAGCGACGACGGAAGCGACCCGAAAACAGAGTATTTCAGGAGGGGATCCGCCGCCAGTGCGCTGTCTGTCTCGGACTTCGTTCCGTCCTATTTCACTCGTGCGCGGCACCTTCATCTGACGGGAATTAACCCTGCGCTCTCAAGCGAGACGCGAGCACTGTCGTTCCACGCTGCGCGCGAGATGCGCGCGGCAGGTAAGACGATCTCCTTCGACCCCAATCTGCGACCGGCATTGTGGGCAAGCCGCGCCGAGATGGCCGACACTCTCAACGATCTGGCGTCGCATGCCGACATCGTTATGCCAGGACTTGGTGAAGGGGCAATTCTCACGGGAAAGGAGTCGCCGGAGGACATCGCTGCGTTCTACCTCGATCGCGGCGCCAAACTGGTGATTATCAAACTCGGCGAACGCGGCGCGTACTTCCAGAATGCCGAAGATGCGGGCGTCGTGCCGGCCTGTCCCGTCAGCAGAGTCGTTGACACCGTCGGCGCTGGTGACGGCTTCGCTGTTGGTGTCATCAGTGCGCTGCTGGAGAGGCGATCCGTCACGAAAGCAATCGCGCGGGGTAACTGGATCGGATCTCTCGCTATCCAGGTGATTGGAGATTCGGAAGGCCTGCCGTCGCGCGCGAAGCTGGAACAGCACGAGGCGGCGACACAAGCTTAATTGCAGCATCTCAACCCTGAAAGATTGCTCGCTGGAGAAAGTGCAATGCTGAAATTCGGAATTCTAGGGGCGGCGAGAATTGTTCCCTGGGCTCTGCTTGAACCAGCAACCCGTCGTAACGACGTTAATATTGCGGCAGTGGCAGCGCGTCGGCCCGGCGTAGCCGCGGCATTCGCACAGGCGCATGGGATAGCGCGATCGTACGACAGCTATGAAGCTCTGCTGGACGATTCCTCAATTGACGTCATCTACAATCCGCTGCCGCCACACCTGCACGCCGAGTTTTCGATCAAAGCCCTCGAGGCCGGAAAACACGTGCTGTGCGAAAAGCCTTTTGCCATGAATGCGCAGGAAGCACGCGCGATGCAAAGCGCTGCGCACCGTGCTAACCGTCGCATCGTCGAGGCCTTTCACGACCGATATCATCCCGTGTTCGGTCATCTGCTGAATCTCGTCGAGTCGGGACGGCTAGGATCGTTGAAGTCGCTTCGCGCGGTCTTCAATCACACGATTCCCGAAGCGCCCGAGGAGTTCCGGCGCAATCCCGAAATGGGCGGTGGCGCCCTCATTGAACTGGGCTGCTATCCGGTCCATTGGTGCCGTTCGTTGTTGCGGACAGAGCCCGAAGTGATTAGCGCGGAGGCGCTGGTCACCTCAAACGGCTGCGACGAAGAGATGCGAGCGCGATTGCGGTTTCCGGCCGGAGTTGAAGCGAGTGTGGAAGCGTGCATGACACCGGGCTGGCAGTACCACGCGCGTTTCACGATTGAGGGTGAACGCGGTACCGTCGTTGCGGAAAACAGCCTCTTGCCTCATCTTGGTCACTCGATCATTGAGCGAGTCGACGGCGTTACGCGCCAATACACTGTCGCAGGATCGACAACATTCGACTACCAGATCGAAGCGTTCGTTGGGGCCATTGTTGACGGAAACTCTCTGCCGACTGAAGGTCAGGACTCGCTGGGCAACATGATGACAATCGACGCTATCTATGCGAAGGCAGGCGTCAGCCGTGTGGGAGGTCATCGATGAAGACAATCGCCATCACGGGAGCGGAACAAGGTTTGGGATTGGAACTCGCGCGCCTCTACGCGTGCGAAGGGCATTCTGTTCTGGCCGGTTGTCTGAATCCCGGCAAGGCCGAGATCAACCAGATTGCTACGGAGTTTCGAGGCGTGACCGTGCTACCGCTCGATGTTACGCGCGACGGCTCGGTCGCTGCCTTCGCGGACGCAGTACGGGGCAAGTCGCTCGATATTCTGGTCAACAACGCCGGTGTGCATTTCCGCAAATGGTCACCTCCAGATCTCGTATCCTTCGACGACTGGGAAACAACGCTTCGTGTCAACACGCTCGGGCCCGCCCGAATGTCGTTCGCGCTTCGCCAAAGCCTCGTTGCAGCGGGAAGCAGCAAGCTCATCACGATCTCGAGTGACTGGGGCTCCGTCTCCCGTCACCCGGGGACTGCTTACGACTATTGCTCGTCAAAGGCAGCCGTCAATAGCGTGATGCGTGGAATCGCGCAGAACTGGGAGAAAGACGGAATTACCGTTCTCCTCATTCACCCGGGATGGATGCGTACATCGATGGGGGGCTCCGACGCGCCGAATCTGGCGAACGACAGCGCCCGGCTCGTCAAGCTTGCCATCGACGGTGCAACCATCAAGGACACCGGGCGCTACATCGACACGGACAGAAACGATATGCCGTGGTGACGGCTCTAGATTGCCCGCCTCGCCCAGTCTCAGAACAAGACTGGCGAATGTATCTGCGTTGTCACGTAACGTGAAATGCCATCCAAAGCATCGGCGGGGCGCCCGACAGGGTGATCTCGTCTGCACCGGTATTTCCGTGCCGACCGCAGCCGCGCTTTTTACGTTCGCAAAACCTAGAATCACAGGAGATTGACGATGTCTGGCGCAAGCCTGCCCGCAAAGAGATGGTGGATCATCCTTCCGCTCGCCTTCATCACATATAGCCTCGCCTACCTGGACAGGGCAAATTACGGCTTTGCAGCCGCAGCAGGAATCGACCGTGACCTTGGTATCAGTCACGCTACGTCATCGCTGATTGGGTCTCTCTTCTTTCTCGGCTACTTCTTTTTTCAGATTCCCGGGGGCATCTACGCCGAACGGCGCAGCGTCCGAAAGCTGATTTTCGTGAGTCTGATCGCATGGGGCGCGCTTGCCGCGCTGACAGGCGTTGTCTCGAGCATTCCGACTCTCATGGCGGTACGATTTGCGCTCGGCATTGTCGAAGCGGCCGTGCTTCCCTGCATGCTCGTATACGTGACTAACTGGTTTTCGCGCAAGGAGCGCTCGCGCGCCAACACAGTATTTCTGCTTGGGAATCCCGCCACCGTGCTCTGGATGTCTGTCGTGTCCGGATACATGACGCAGGAGTGGGGATGGCGTGCAATGTTCATCGCGCAAGGTCTGCCCGCAGTGGTGTGGGCATTCGTCTGGCTCGCCGCGGCACGAGACAAACCCTCACAGGTCTCGTGGCTGACGGCTGATGAAAAGCTGCGGATCGAGACTACGCTTGCGGATGAGCAGAAGAGTCTCGCGCCCGTGCGCAACTATCGCGAAGCGTTCCGCACGGTCACAGTGTGGAAGCTCGCCGGCACGTTGTTTTTCCACAGCCTCGGCTTTTATGGATTTCTTCTGTGGTTGCCGTCGATTCTCCGGCATGGTGCAACGCTGAGTATGGTTCACACCGGTTGGCTGTCTGCGGTTCCCTACCTGGGTGCGGTGATCTTCATGCTGCCATGCGCCTGGATGTCCGATCGCCTCCAGAACCGGAAGCTCTTCGTCATGGCGCCGTTATTTGTCGCCGCCATCGCGTTCTTCCTGCTTTATTTCGTGGGTGCGTCGAATTTCTATCTGTCGTTCAGCCTGCTCACGGTCGCCGGCATTCTGATGTATGTGGTCTTCCCGCCGTTTTTCTCGATCGCGCCGGAAGTCCTGCCGCGCACGGTCGCAGGTGGCGCACTCGCATTGATCAACAGCGTCGGCGCGCTCGGCTCGTTTCTGGGCTCCTACGCCGTCGGCTATCTGACTGGACTCACCGGCGACCCCACTTCTTCCTACCTGTTCATGGGAGCGTCGCTTCTCGTATCCGTTTGTCTCGCATCGAGCGTCAAGCGCGCGCCGCAGGCGCGAAGCGTGCCGCTTGCGCCTGCGCGCTGATCTTCAACCCTAAAGACGACCTGCACGTGCGGGTCACCTCGTGATGTTCGAGTAAGGAGCAATCGTGGCAGTAGTTGACATCCAGAATCTGCAGCAACTGTTTCCACGCATGGTCGACATTCCGGAAGCGGCCCGGCTCGGTGAGCCGATCCATCAGCGCGTATCCTTGATCGACGGAGAATTGAAGGGATGGGACGGGACCTGCAAGACCGTCCTCTCCCCGGTTTGCGTCCGCGTGGAGTCGGGCGAAGTGGAGCAGCTTACCATCGGCAGTTATCCTGTCATGGGCGAAACGGAAAGCGATGCTGCGCTAGATGCGGCGGTACGCGCTTACGATCACGGCCGTGGCGAATGGCCAACCATGACAGTTGCCCAGCGCATCGGCTGCATGCAAGACTTCATCCGCTGTATGGTGGCCAGGCGGGACCAGATCGTAAAGCTGATCATGTGGGAAATCGGCAAAAGCCTTGCCGACTCTCAAAAGGAGTTTGACCGAACGGTCAGCTACATGCAGGACACTATCTCGGCGCTGAAAGAACTGGATAACAGCAATTCGCGCTTCACCCTTGCCGAGGGCACTATCGGCCAGGTCCGACGTACACCCCTTGGCGTCGTATTGTGCATGGGTCCATACAACTATCCGTTGAACGAGACCTTCGCCACGCTCATTCCGGCTTTGCTAATGGGCAACACGGTGGTGTTCAAGCCGCCACAGTACGGAACGCTGCTCTTTTACCCGCTACTTGAAGCGTTTCGCACGGCGTTCCCGAGAGGTGTCATCAACACGATCTACGCCCCGGGCGCCGTCGTGGTGCCGCATATGCTGGCCTCAGGAAAAGTGAACGTGCTAGCCCTCATCGGGTCCAGCAAGGTCGCAGATCATCTGAAAAAACAACACCCGAAGTCACATCGGCTCCGGGCTATTCTTGGGCTGGATGCCAAAAATGCTGCAATCGTGCTGCCAGACGCCGACATCGATCTTGCCGTGAAGGAGTGCCTGCTCGGAGCATTGTCGTTCAACGGGCAGAGATGCACCGCTCTCAAGATGCTGATTGTGCACCGGTCGATCGTCGATACGTTCCTTGAACGCTTCACCGCAGCGCTCGAGACGCTCAAGGTCGGGATGCCGTGGGAGCCGGGCGTGTCGATTACGCCGCTACCGGGCATGCATCGCACGACCTACATGACCGAGGCGATCAACGATGCGAGAGCAAGAGGCGCAGACGTCGTGAACAAGGGCGGTGGCATTTTTTGCAAGACGCTCTTCTACCCAGCCGTGGTGTACCCGGTCGAAGAAGGAATGATGCTCTATCGCGAAGAGCAGTTTGGACCGATTATTCCGGTCATGCCATTCGAGGACATCGCGACTCCGCTTGAGTATGTCATCACATCCGATCATGGACAGCAGGTCAGCATTTTCGGAAATGACCCCGCTCAGATCGGCGCGCTCGTCGATCCCTTGGTCAATCAGGTATGTCGGGTCAACATCAACTCCCAATGCCAGCGTGGCCCGGACGTCTTTCCCTTCGCGGGCCGCAAAGACTCCGCAGAAGGGACGCTTTCAGTGACCGATGCGCTCCGGGCATTCTCAATTCGCGCGATGGTTGCCACCAAAGAAACAGACGATAACAAGGCGCTGCTAAATGCAATTGTTTCAGATCATCACTCGAAATTCTTGAACACCGGTTTCATTTTCTAATCTCTCTATGAGCGCTGCAACATCAGTTGCAGCGCACAGTTTTGGATTTCATCAACCCGGCAATAAAACGAGAGCATGACGACGCATGTCAATGGAAGTACGTTGTACTAATTATAGTTGACATTATACGACGCAACTTTGGAGGAGCATCATGGACCTGAAGGCAGTCACACGACGCGTTTTAACGATAGTGGCCACAGCCACAGTCGCTACATATTCGTTGTGCGCTATGGCAGATGACAAAATTGTTATCGGCTTTAGCCAGTCGACGCTTAACCATCCTTGGCGCATAGCGCAAACCGAAGGTAACAAGAAGTACGCGGCGAGCCACTATCCAGACGTAAAGCTGATCGTCACGGACGGCCAAAACAACGCGACCAGACAAACAGCAGATGTCGAAAGCCTGATGGCGCAAGGCGTCAAGGTTTTGATGATCAGTCCGCTAACCCAACAGGCGCTGACACCCGTCGTCAAACAGGCAATGGATCATGGCATCAAGGTCGTTACGCTTGATCGGCGTGTCAATACGCCCGTGACGGTGCATGTGGGACCCGAAGACCTTCCTATCGGACGTCAGGCCGGCGAGCTGATCGCCAAAAAGCTGAACGGCCAAGGCGCGATCATCGAGATCGGAGGAACGGCCGGCGCGTCAGTTTCTATCGATCGCGACAAGGGCTTCCGCGAGGCGATCGCAAAATATCCGGGCTTGAGAATTGTCGCCTTCCAAAACTGCGACTTTTTGCGCGAACAGTCGATGAAGTTCATGGAAGACCAGATCCAACGTTTCAAACCGGGCGAGATCAAGGCGGTGTATGCGCACGATGACGAGATGGCGCTTGGGGCAATCCAGGCACTTGAGGCAGCCGGCCGTCTGAACGGTATCATCGTCGTTGGTATTAACGGGGCGAACAACGCAATCCAGTCCGTCGCTGAAGGGAAGCTAACGGCGACTTTCATCTATCCGTTCGTCGCTCCTGAGGGAATCCAGACAGCGTACAAGGTTGCGAGAGGCGAACCGGTTCCCAAAGACATCAAGCTGCAATCGACCTTGATCACGAAAGATAACGCGGCCCAGTACATCGGCAAAGGGTTCTGATACATCCTAACGGCGTAGCGTGAAAAAACGTTACGCCCTTTTCCGCCTGTAACATCTCGGGACCGAAGGTCCGCGATCTCTCGAAGCCACCTCTGCATTCGCGCATTGCGCCTAATGCCATGAAAATCCGTTCCAGCACGCTGCCCGGTCTTACCACCAATCTCATCGCAACCCGGTGCCATCTCGCACTGCATGCAATGAGAACGGCAAACGGGACTGCCTCGACGGCGAAGACTCTGCTGGAGGTGGTTATAGTATCGGGCCTGCTCGCGGAGCTTGGCTACGGGCAGATGTCTGAGACGACGGGTCGAGCTGCGGAGGCTACGATCCGTCGGGTGGTCATATCCGGGTTGGAGCGAGGCAACTGGAACTTCGAAGAGGACGAGGTGCAGGCGATCTGCCGTATCGTTGCCGCATTCGAACGACAACTTGAAGCAACACCCGCGGACGAAATCGAAGCCGCCTTCGAAGCTGCTGCAAAGCTGGGGCTGAGTTGAATCTCATATCAGTCACAGACACGACGAGATGCAGCAGAATCACGAATTGGAAAGCGTGGTTTGCTCAGATTTTTCAGCACGCTCACTCAGCTGCGTCGGATCGGGCCACGCATGGTTTGCGGTGGAGCCTCTCACCACGAGGACGGAAGGCAGCACGATGTGCGCGGGTGCTGCCTCCTGCGTCGCGTTTGCCAGCCTGCCCAACAACGTACTTGTTGCGAGTTCGGCCATTTTTTGCAGGGGCTGCGCGATCGTGGTGAGGTCGAACGAAGACCATCGTGACATGGCCACGTCATCGTAGCCCACGACCCACACGTCTTCAGGAATTCGCAGCCCGTGGCTCCGAAGGCCGTCCATGCAGCCCAACGCGATGACATCATTGACACAGAAAATCGCGTCGCACGACGACTCCGAGACAAGTTCCCGGGCGACGCGGAAGCCCTCTTCATAGGACGCGAAGCTTACTCGCACGCGTGGGTGGGACGCTCGACCGGCGTTTTGCATCGCGGCGAGAAACCCATCCTCTCGGGACCGTACAGTGTTGATCGTGCGGTCGCCTGCGATGATTGCCGGTCGCTGCCTGCCGGCTCGCAAGAAATACTCGGCTACGAGACGCCCGCCGTCGAAGTTGTCCACTTCGATCTGGTCGACGTCCAACGATTCGATCCCCCTGTGAACCAACACCACGGGAACTAGCCGGGCCATCCCGACGATGCAGCGCACCGATGCTGCGGTTGCAGCTGCAAAGATGACCCCGTCGACAAGACCTTGGGACGCCGCGTTCAAAGCCGCTTCCTCGCCGCCGGACTCAGAGTGCCACACCACCATCTGCTGGCCCGCCGCGCGCAGCGCCGAGCCAAGATGCTGAAGAAGTTCAGGATAAAGGGGGTTCGATAGTCTGGCCACCACGACGCCCACTATGCCAAGCTGGCTAGTACGCATCGCGCGCGCAGCAAGGTTGGGGCGATAGCCAATTTTCTCCATCGCCTTCAACACGCGTTCACGCGTCTCAGGGTTGACCGCGTGATTGGACAGTACGCGCGACACCGTCGCCTGCGACACCCCAGCAACTCGAGCGACGTCCTTGCTCGTCGGCAAGGGGCTTCTGGCATCTGTATTCATGTGGCTCCAAGCGCGCCTATCCACGATCTGCCGCTGGCAGCGCAGCGACCCATCCGGTGCCCTAGGGAAAGGCCCGATTCCGACGCCATCTGACGACGGCGTCGACCCGAAAATTATACATTGAGGGGCGAGCCCCTCCCCATGATGCGCCGCGAAGACGTCACTCCGGCGTCAGCGTGCTCCCCTTATATATGGGCTTGGCGAGTCGTTGATAGATCGAAAGCCAGCCACGCTCCGAGTTCGGCACCCAGGGTTTGAGTTCCTCGCGCCGTCGGGCCAGCTCCGCTTCTTCGACCAGCAGCGTGATTGAACGTTGACCGACGTCGATCTCGATGGTGTCGCCGTTTTCGATCAGGGCCAGCGGGCCGCCCTCGGCTGCCTCCGGCGCGATCTGTCCGCACGCGATCCCCCGGTTCAGGCCGGACAGTTGGCCGTCAGTCACCACCGCAACCTTCTCACTCAGTGGCGAACCTTCGAGCGCGGCTACGAACCAGGACGCATAGGCCAGGCCTGGCCCCCCCTTCGGACCCAGATACCGGAGCACGGCAACATCGCCTTCCTGCAGACGTCCGTCGCCAAGTGCGGTGATCGCATCGTCCTGGGTGTGGAATACGCGCGCCGGACCTTTGAAGTGCAGTTTGTTGGCTGATCCGGTGCCCAGCTTGAGCAGGGCGCCCAAGGGAGCCAGCGAGCCCCGCATCACCACGAGAGCGGCCTGGCGCGACAGCGGCGCGTCAAGCGGTCGGATAATGCTGCCCGTCGGCAGACTATAGGCTTCCAGATCGTCCTTCAATGTTCCGCCGGTTGCGGTGTGAGCCTCCGTGTGCAGCAGCGGCTGCAGCCGTTTGAGTAGACCGCGCGCTCCGCCGCCTGCCTCCAGCGCCTCGACCCTGTCTGTGCCGTTCGGACGAATCGCCACCAGCAGCGGTACCTCTTTGCCAAGGCGATTGACGATTTCATATAAGTCCACGTCAGCTAGCCCCGCTTCGTCGGCGATCGCCTGGAGGTGCCTGACACAGTTGATGGAGGTGCTCGCCGCGAGCATGAGAGCAACAGCATTCTCGAATGCCGCTGGCGTCATGATGTCGCGCGGCTTCAGATCCTCGTGCACCATGCCGACGATCCGCTCGCCGGCGCGACGGGCATATTCGAACATCGACTGGCTGTTAGCCCTGACGGGCGCGTTACCGGGCAAGCACATGCCCAACGCCTCGCAGACCATGTGCATGGAGTTGGCCGTGCCCATTCCTGAGCAGACGCCGGGCCCAGACACCGACACGTCGCACATGCCCGTGAGGTCTTCGAGCGACATTCCCCCCGACGCCAGCTTGCCAACACTCTCAAACACTTCCTCGATATCGACCTCGTGATCCTTGTAGACACCATGCCCCTGGTAACCGCAGATCACAAACAGGCTCGGAATGTTGATCCGCGCGGCGGCCATCAGTTGCCCAGGAGCGGTCTTGTCACAGGAGGCAAGGCAGATCATTCCGTCGAGCAGAGCTCCTTCAACCGCCACCTCGATGTCATTGGCGACAAGATCGCGGCTGGGAAGGATATAGCGCGCACCCTTCCCCGCCGCAGTGATGAAGTCGCTCGGCGCCGCGGTGCGAATCTCGAACGGTACGCCGCCCGCTTTTCTGATGGCTTCCTTGATGACTGGCGTGATGCCGTCGAGATGGCTGAAGCAACTGGACAGCTCCGAGGACGTATTAACGATTGCGATCTTGGGCTTTTCGAAGTCCTCGTCGCTCAACCCCAAGGCTTTCCATTGGGCACGCCGGACAGCCCAGCGGGTGCTGCCGGGCGCGAAAATGCTTCTGAGTGGTGATTTGGTCATGATCGTCTTTCAGTGGGTGGTTGCTTCGTTGGAACTGCCTGGCGCCGACCGGGAGACGCGCTTTCGATGTTCAAGTCGCGACATTCCGGCCCCGCATCCCGGCTGCTATTCACAGCACGATGTCGCTGCGGTACGGGCCGGGTCCGCATCAAGCAGGCACCCCTGCGCGACCAACGACTCGCGCAGGATCTGATAGTCAAGTGCGCGTATATCGCTGAGCTGGCCAGCGGCGGCCAATGCCGCCGCCGTTCCTGCGGCCTGGCCCATCGCCATGCAAGTGGCAGTGACCCGCACCGAGCCATGGGCATCATGAGTGGCGCTCAGACAACGACCCGCCACAATTACGTTGGCCAGCCCGCGCGGCAGCAGGCAGCGCCACGGCAGTTGATAGAAGACGCCCGGCGGCAACCAGTCCCAGCGGGTCTGGGTGCCTGACTCGTGCACTTCCACTGGCCACGAACACAGGGCGATGGGATCCTCAAAGCGTCGCCCATCCTGAACGTCGCTGAGAGTCAACTGGTAGTCACCGATGACGCGGCGACTCTCCCTCACTCCGATATGAATACCGGAATCGACGACAAACGCGTCCGTATAACCCGGCACAAATTCGCGAAAGGCCTTGTGATAGGCAAGCACCTGTCGGCGCCCTTCGAACTCGGCGTCCGAAAGTTCGAAGGTGTCGAGCGGATTCGGCGGATTGCCGTTTCGCGTGATGCGCGTGAGATTCAGGTGAGGCGTACCTGGCGTCTGGAAATAGACGCCGCCGCAAGTGCGCGGCAAACCCGCGCCGCGCTCATTGGCAACCTCTAGCATCTCCTTCAGCTGATCCCGGCCGACGCTCCGTGCAACGGCCTCACTCACGCCTCCCAGGCGGAACGTTGTTGTCGGCAGTTGCAGCGTGCTCAGGTCGTATTCGAAGGCTCCGCCTGCAGCATGAACGACGTCGGCATCGCCCGTCGCGTCAATGATCATCGGCGCGCGGGCGGCCCATCGGCCGCTTTTGTCTTCGATGAAAACCGCTTCCACTCTCCCGTGTGCGCTGCTGACGGCCACAAACTGCGCATGCAGCGCTACCCGCACGCCAGCCTCACGCAGCAACTCGTCGAACGCAACTTTCAGAAGAAACAGGTCATAAGGTACGGTGACGGCCCCGACCCAACGCTTCGGCGCTGCGGCGCCGCCCAAGGCGTGAAGTCTCTCGACTACCTCAGCCGGGATGCCGCCTACCAGCGAATATGGCTCGTCGTTTGCGTCGATCCCATACAGACCGCAGATCGTGCCGAGACTGCACGCGCTCATGATGCCGCCAACAAACCCGTGCCGCTCAATCAGCAGAACCCGGGCACCCTGTCGAGCCGCAGCCAACGCGGCCGCAGCGCCCGCGGAACCGGCCCCGAGGACGATCACGTCGCAGTCGTACCGGACGGGGGTCCGGCGGGCGGCTTCCTCGACAACAGAAAAAACTTGGTTCATTTGTTCCCTTTTATGAATACGTATTCATAGGCGCAATTTAGACAGAATGGTGGCAGGTCGTCACTACGGGAAATCCCTCGGTGGCTAGTGTGATTACCAGCCGATGACGTGACGAAACACTGGACGTAAATCCGTCTGGCGGCGACTCTCAGCCCCGCGCCGGTCCGCGTCCAGGTGATAGCTATCTGCAAATACAGGGATTTTTGACACTGCCTACGCCGCTTCGTCTCTAAACAGCCAGCGGGCCTCTCCGCGGCAACGCAGACAAGAGAGCCTGCGGGCAATCGAGACTTCCGCCAACGAGTGAAGTTGAATTCTCGAACTTGCAACCGGTGCTTGACCTTACCAAAATGACGTGCTTGTATACGTATTCATGAGCACGCAGATTGCGTTGAGCGTGACGATTCCCAAAGTAAGGAAGATAAGCAATATGGAGACAACAGCACTTTCCCCGCTTCGCCTACATGCGCACGACAACGTCGCAATCGCGCGCAGCCCGTTGCGGGCCGGCCAGCAACTTGCCGAGTTCGAAGGCCTGACGGTCGCTGATGAAATCCCTGCGGCACACAAGCTCGCCTTGGTCCCGCTCAGGCGAGGCGATGCCGTGCGCCGCTACGGTCAGGTCATCGGCTACGTGAAAAAAGACATCGATCCAGGGCAGCACGTGCACACGCACAATCTCGAAATCGGCGCTGTCGATAAGGAATACTTATTTTGTAGCGATGCAAAATATCCTTCTGCGCCGGTCGATCCCGAAACGTTTATGGGCTACGTCAGGCCTGACGGACGAGTCGGAACGCGCAACTACATCGGGGTTGTCAGTACCGTAAATTGCTCCTCCACGGTCGCGAAAATGGTGGTCGAGCATTTCGCCCGTAGCGACTGCCTCGCTTCGTATCCGAACGTTGATGGCGTCGTTCCCATCACGCACAGCTTCGGCTGCTGTATCGACCATCACGGCGAAGGCGTCAACCAGCTGCGGCGTACGCTGGGCGGCTATGTCACCCATGCCAACTTCGCGGGCGTCATCGTCGTTGGCCTCGGTTGTGAGGCAAATCAGATGGGCGCCATGTTCCTCGCACAGGGCATTGCTCCAACCGGAATGATCGTTCCTCTGGTAATCCAGGATCAGGGGGGAACGCAGAAGACCGTGGACGCCGCCATCAAGGCGATATCCGAAATGCTGTCTGTCGCCAATGAGGCAACGCGAGAGCGTGTCTCAGCGGCCCACCTCACGGTTGCGTTGCAGTGCGGAGGGTCGGACGGGTATTCAGGCATCACAGCGAATCCGGCCCTCGGCGCCGCCGTCGATCTGCTCGTCGCACACGGCGGAACGGCAATCTTGAGCGAGACCCCCGAAATCTACGGCGCCGAACATCTCCTGACGCGCCGTGCCAGTACCGTCGAAGTCGGCCAGAAGATCGTTGATCTGATCCGCTGGTGGGAAGACTATGCGGTGCGTGAGAAAGGAAGCATTGACAACAACCCCACGCCGGGAAACAAGGCAGGCGGGCTCACAACGATCCTGGAAAAGTCGCTGGGGGCTGTCGCCAAAAGCGGATCGACCGCATTGACGGGCGTTTACCGATATGCCGAGCCAATTCAGTCACGGGGTCTTGTATTCATGGACGCGCCGGGATACGACCCGATGGGCGCTACCGGACAGATTGCCAGCGGTGCCAATCTCGTGGCCTTCACCACTGGCCGCGGCTCGTGTTTCGGCTCGAAGCCAGCACCATCGATCAAACTGGCCACCAACAGTGCGATGTTCTCGCGTATGCGAGACGACATGGACATCAACTGCGGTGACATCATGGATGGAAGCAGTACGGTGGAGGAAAAAGGCCGCGAAATCTTCCGGAAAATGCTTGCCGTCGCATCGGGTGAAAAGTCCAAGAGTGAACTCTTGGGCATCGGCAACGAAGAAACCGTTCCCTGGATGATCGGTGCACAGATGTAGCGCCAAATCCGCGTCGCTATCAGCAAGGGGCAGCAACATTGGTTGTCCTCCAGGTGATGCAGACGAAAAAGGAGCAATGGTTTTCGTAGGGTCTATCGGCTGAAAGTCACCACAAGAGTGTAGCCAGCGCATCCCTGCCTTGCACGCTGAGACGCGAGTCGTAACAGATATCAGAGAAGCAGACTAAATGGAGACGCATATGAGTACGAGTGCAGAGTCGAACCTTCACCATCCCCGAGACTTGAAGAGGATCGTCATCGGCGCAATGATCGGGACGGTGGCCGAGTGGTACGACTTCCTGATCTACGCAGCCGCAGCAACTGTAGCTTTCGGCAAGATCTTCTTTCCGCCAAGCAGCGACCCGATGAGTGGTGTCATCGGCGCGTTGCTGATCTACGCGGTCGGCTTCATCGCCCGACCTCTTGGCGCGATCGTTTTCGGGTATCTCGGGGATCGGTATGGACGCAAGCCGATGCTCCAGTGGAGCATCCTCATTACCGGTATTGCGACCTTCGCCATCGGGTGTCTTCCCACCATCGCCACAGCTGGATACTGGGCGCCGGGCCTTCTCGTTGTTTGCCGCCTCGTCCAGGGTTTCGCCGCTGGTGGCGAATGGGGTGGAGCGGTTCTTATCGTTGCAGAGCATGCGCCTGATAATCGACGCGCATCGTGGACGAGTTGGCCACAGGCTGCCCTCCCCTTGGGTAATCTCCTGGCGACGCTCGTGCTCGGATTGCTGTCTGCGGCGCTGCCCGGTGACGACTTTCTTTCCTGGGGATGGCGTTGCGCATTCTGGCTGGCTGCCGTGATCGCCCTGGTTGGCGCCTACATCCGCAAGAACGTGGAAGATGCGCCGATCGCCAAAGAACTGTTGATGAAGGAGGAGCGTGGTCGTGACGAGCGGCCGAAGATCACCGATATTTTTCGTCAACACCCCCGTGCGCTGATCGTTGCGATGGGCTTGCGACTGACGGAAAACATCTTCTATCAGGTGGTCGTGACCTTCACCATCACGTATCTGCTGTATAAGCACGCGAGCAATGTCAACACGATTCTGTCGCTCATGATGGTCGCCAATGTGATTCATTTCGCGATCGTCCCACTGGTTGGCAGGTTGTCCGATAAACTCGGCAGAAAGCCGGTATTCCTGAGCGGCGCAGCGCTGGTCATTGTTTGGTCGTTCGTCAGTTTCCCCGCGATGGAGTCGGGCTCAACGATCCTCATTTTTATTTCGATCGTGCTGGGACTCGCCGTCGATTCACTGATGTACGCACCCTATTCGGCAATGCTTCCGGAGATGTTCCCCACGCGCGTACGTTATCTGGGTGTTTCGTTCGCTAATCAGTTGACGTCCATCGTGGCCGGCGGTTTGGCCCCCTTCATCTGTGCGACGTTGCTTCGTTCGTATGGTACGTACGTCCCGATCGCCATCTACCTGACAGGGGCAGCTTCAATCTCTTTCATTGCCGCGCTTGCTTACCGTGAAACGCGTGGCGTCTCGCTGAGA
This sequence comes from Paraburkholderia sabiae, assembly GCF_030412785.1. Taxonomy (NCBI): domain Bacteria; kingdom Pseudomonadati; phylum Pseudomonadota; class Betaproteobacteria; order Burkholderiales; family Burkholderiaceae; genus Paraburkholderia; species Paraburkholderia sabiae. Next base: position 1,389,819 of record NZ_CP125296.1, on the reverse strand, counting down.
TCCATCGACCGGGCCGACGAGCTCGCACGGGCGAACGAGACGCGGCAGTCCGACACGGGACGACTGGTGAGCTCCGGCACCGACAGCCGTTGATACCGGCAGATTAGAAGCTCGACAGTACCCAGCGCCACGTCCTAGGTCCCCGCCCGCTCGCCGAAGATTGGAGACGCATTCAACCCTGAAAGAGCCGCCGTTCGCGGCGACTCCTCCCGGAGGCGACGGTCGACAAACCGTCAAGCGCGCCGTAGCCGGTCAATTTTGCCAACGGGCTAGGCGGTATCGCGAAGCGATGACGTGCCCGTATTTGCGCCGTTTCAACGCGATGCGACGCCACTCACCACCACGGAGTATCAATGTCATCAGCGGCTTTTCCTCTGATTTCAGATCCAACGGTCTGGAGCGGATCCAAGATCGCCAACCATCCCGAAAGCTGGACGGTGACCGTTAGTGAGGATCAACGGACCGAATTGCTGGCCGCATTACAGCGGCTGAGACACGAAAACCTCACATTAAATGAAGTTGAGCAGCCGCACTTTCCTGCAGGCAACGGGATGCAACGTTTGATCACGACAATAACCGAAGCTGTAACTACGGGTCCGGGCTTCGTCGTGGTGCGCGGCTTTCCCGTCGGAGGTCTTTCCGATCATGACGTGCGGCTGATGTACCTTGGCCTATCGCGACATCTCGGAACATGCGTGAGTCAGGACAGCCAGTGTGCCTTGATCGCCGATGTCAGAGAGAAGGGTATTGCCGTCAATGCACTCACCCGTGCATACGGCAACAAGCACGGCACACTACTGCACGTTGACCTTGCAGACGTTGTAGGTCTGCTCGGCGTTCGCCAGGCCAACAACGGTGCCATAAGCACCCTTGCCAGCTCGTCGATGGTGTACAACGAGTTCGTTCGCCAGCGTCCTGAGTTGCTTGAAACAGCCTTTGAAGGTTTTTTTTGGGACCGCTTCGGCGAGCAGAAAGACTGGGAAGAACCCATGACACCGAGAAAGATCCCCGTCTTCTCGATCTCAAACGGCACGCTAAGCTCCCGCTACAACCGTAACTGGATCAATGCTGCGTCCGTGCGAAGGGGCGTGCCGTTCACCGAACGCGAGGCGGCTGTCCTGGATTTCTTCGATGAAATGGCTCACAAACATGAGCTACCGCTGCAGATGCGACCAGGCGATCTGTACTTCGCGAGCAACTATACAGTGCTGCACGGACGACACGCCTACGATGAGAATGAGCAGACACCGGCGGATCAGAAACGACTGTTTCTGCGGGTGTGGCTCAACATTCCAGAAATCAGATCGTTCGACGACGAATCGTTGGTTCGATATGGATTGACCAGCCACGGCAATATTGGTTGGACAAGCCGCGAGCTTCTGGAAAACAAACATCTGGTTCCTGATATGGAACGGACGCGCCTCGAACTCAGAGAGCCTTCAGGCTCGACCCCCTGACAACGAACCCGGCAGCCACCTCGTCGTGCATCCCGCCCCATGTACGACGAGTGGCCATTGCGCGTTTTCCAAACACGATCGAAGGGTGCTGCTATCCGTCGGCTCGTCCGAGCTCTTGCTTGAGCATAGTACGCAACGTGCCTTTCTGAATCTTCCCCGTCGATGTCTTCGGCAACACACCGAAGCGGATCGATTTGGGAAGTTTGAAACTTGCCAGAAACAACCGGCAATGCGCGACAAGCTCGTCCACGCTTACATTAGCCCCGTCTTTCAGTTCGAGAAATGCGCAAGGCACCTCACCCCATTTTTCGTCGGGCATTGCAACAACCGCGGCGACTTCGACAGCGGGATGCCTGTATAACGTGTCTTCGATCTCGATGCTGGAGATATTCTCTCCGCCTGAGATGATGATGTCCTTGCTCCGATCTTTGATTTGGATATATCCGTCCGGCATCATTACACCTAGGTCACCGGTGTGGAACCAGCCGCCGCGGAAGGCATCTTCGGTCGCGTACTCGTTCTTGAGATAGCCCTTCATGCAAATATTGCCTCGAAACATGATTTCGCCGACCGTTTCTCCATCGTTCGCTACCGGTGCCAGCGTATCAGGATCCATTACGCTGACCGAGCGCTGTAAGTGGTAACGCACGCCTTGTCGCGCATTCAACTGCGCAATCTCTTGTTGACTGAACGTAGCCCAGCGCTCCTGCCTCGCACACACCGCAGCTGGACCGTACACTTCCGTCAAGCCGTAGACGTGCGTTAGGTCGAATCCGATTTCCTCCATTCTCGCAATGACGGTTGGTGACGGTGCAGCACCCGCCACCATCGTCGATACCCGGTGCGTAATTCCTTTTCGCCACTCCTCCGGAGCGTTCGCGAGAGCGCCTTGAACGATCGGCGCACCACAATAATGGGTGACATTTTCTTCGCGAATCAGGTCGTAGACCATTTTCGCGTCGAACCTTCGCAGACAGACGTTGACGCCAGCGCGGGCGGCGATCGTCCACGGGAAGCACCAGCCGTTGCAATGAAACATTGGCAGGGTCCATAAATATATGGCGTGCTTCGCCATATCCCATTCGAGAATGTTGCTGATGGCGTTCAAATACGCCCCTCGATGATGATAAACAACGCCCTTGGGGTCTCCTGTCGTCCCGGAGGTGTAGTTCAGAGCGATCGCTTCCCACTCGTCCGTCGGCGGCGACCACATGTATTTCGGATCGCCGGATGCTATTAGATCCTCGTAGTCAATCGCGCGAGGAAAGCGGTGCAGTTCCGCTGGGGTGACGTCGCTTACGCAGACAACTTTTAATTCTGGCAATTCCGCGCTCGCGCGACGCGCGACATCGCTGAATTCGCTATCAACGACGAAGACCTTCGCCTCGCCATGACGCAGCATGAACACTAGCGACGATGCGTCGAGCCGCGTGTTCAGCGTGTTGAGTACAGCACCCAACATTGGCACGCCGTAGTGGACTTCCACCATCGCCGGGATGTTGGGCAAGAGTACCGCGACGGTGTCGCCCCTACCCACGCCTGTCTGCTCCAACGCACTCGCGAGACGCACGGCCCGCTCATATGTTTCCTCCCACGTCCGTCGGAGGTCTCCATACACAATCGCGAGGCGGTCCCCGTATACCTGCGCCGCTCGCGCAACGAAGTCCACCGGCGTTAACGAAACGTGATTCGCCTCACGTCGTTCAAGGCCTTCGTCAAACATACTCACCATTGGTTGTCTCCAGATATGCGCAAGGACGACCGACTCATTTGAATTGTTTCCCTTCGAAGATCAGCTCGACCGAATCCGCCAGGTCTGTCATCGCAGAGAGTCCACAGATTGAAATAAACGTAGGACTCGCCAAATCGTAGCGTCGTCAAATGTGTCTCATGCCTGCGGACCGCATGAATGGATTCGCTTAGATCAGTGCGGTGAGGTGAGCGAGCATACCAGGTAGATCTTCGCGCCCGGTCAAGATATCGACTTCGGGCGCACCCGCACGCAGCTCGGCAGTGAGTTACACGCGATCGACGGTTGGCAGCGCGCCCTCGAACGCTTCGTCATGCCTGAAGCTCATTGCATCCTCTCCAGCACGTCCTTGCGAGGTCGCTTACGAACACGCGATTTACTGGTCCCTCGCTGATGTTTCGCACACTGCGCAATGTCGCGCAGAATGCGATCGCCGCGTAGACTAGCCGCGGATCACCGGCAGGAGCAGATGCGACGGGTACTGCGTCCCAGTGTAGATCTTCGTTGTGCCTCCAAACAGGGCACTCGGACGATCCTCATCATGGTTGTGGAGAAATACCGAGCTCCCGCGCTGTGACCGACCGTAGATCTGCGGCATAGGTTCCGGGAGTCCGTGATCGAAATCGTGACCCGCTACCGTGAGTGCCAGCCTGTGCCCGGCCGGTACGATAATCGATGTGGGCCAAAGTTCTATTGCCAGCTCATAGACTTGCCCCGGGACGATGGGCTCGGTGGATTTGTGCGCACGCCATGGCCGCCACGGCGTGCTCTTCTCCAAATCGAGCTCCCGATGGGAAGCGCGAAGCCAGCCCTGCGTAACTGGTGCGTTCGGTTCGACGGCGGCGGCGAAAAGTACTTCCTTCCCTTCCGGGTCGAACAACCGCAAGGTAAGGAAGAGATCCATGTCTTCCGTCGTCGAAGAAACGTAGAGCGTTGCTGCGAGCGGACCCGTGATCTCGGTTTCAGTGTCACACGGCGCTGCGTTGAACGTAACTACATCTCTCATCGCAACGAACGAAGTGTTTGATTCCTCGCTGCGAACCTGGTCTTCCAGCGTAAAGGCCGCCGCGTCGAGGTAGTGTTTCGTCCATTGGGTGCGAGCCAGGGGCCATTCATGCTCGTGCCGCTGGATGAAACCAGTCGTTGTGCGCAACTGAAGTTGGAGCTGTGGTTGAAGATCCCAACCATTCTCGGCGCCCTTCAGGAAATGGTCGAAGAAGCGCTTCTGAAGCGAGACACCATAGTCGGTATAGAATTCGGTCCAGTGCTCCAGCCCGTGCATCTCAAGCCACTTCTGCTGCGATCCCGCACGGACAAAGCCCTCGACGTTACCTCGAAGATGCAAGCCCTGCCCACCCCAGTTCCCGCATGAAAGTAGTGGCACCTCGATGCGCGACAAATCAGGGACCCGACGCTCAAACCATTCGTCAAGCAACGGATGACTCAATTGATCGTGCTCAAGATCGGTTCGGTTGGCGCGAAGTGTCTCCGCATCGAACGTTTCATCGCCGGCGACTGGCTGACCCGTGACACGGCTTCGCGGTCCATTCTCGCCCAACCCATACTGGACGCTCTCAACCTGCCGTGGGTACCATTGCAACTGAAAGGTGGAAAGGATACCGCCGTGACGGATGGCGTCGCGGTAGAGATCAGCGGCCCCTTCGAATGGACAGATTGCAGCCAGGTGTGGTGGCCGGAGTGCAGCGACCTGCCACTGATTTTGTGCGAAGTACGAGACGCCCAGCAAGCCAACTTTTCCCGAAGACCACGGTTGTACGCCAGCCCATTCGATACAGTCGAAGTAATCCTTGGTTTCGCGTTCCGAGAATGGGTCAACAAAGCCCGGGGATTGCCCGGACCCGCGAGAATCGACGCGAATGCAGACGTATCCATGCGGAACCCAACGCTCCGGGTCGACCGTCTCCCAGTTGGCGTGACGGGAACTTGTATCACGCATCACCTCGGGGTGATTTTTGGTCAGCATGTTCCACTGAAACGGGAAGCCGTCTTCGAAGTGCAACCCCTTCGCATAGGGACCATAGGTCATAAGAACGGGATAGCACCCGTCGCGGTCGGGCCGAAATACGTCGGCGCGTAGGACGATGCCGTCATCCATTGTGATCGCGACATCACGCTCGACGACCATCCCTTCCTCACGCTGAACTGCGTAGACCATGCTTTCTCTCCTCGTCTCCTGGCGCCCTTCTTCCGCACCGGATTGATATGACAGTTGGTGGTATGCCGCTTCGGCTCTCAACTTTTGCGACCACGCCTTTCCTGCGGCGTACGACCGCATCACATATACCTTGCAGACACCTTCGGAGCGCCAGCGCCGCTACGGCAGCCTCCTTCGACGCCACGGAAAGCGCCAGCGCCGCGGCATGTCCAGCGTGCACCGCCCTTTGTCTGCCTGCTCTACTCGCCATCTGGATACTGTACGTACGTGCAGTCAAGTCAATTGTACGCATCCGTGATTTGTGCAGTCAAGAATCGTTTGAGATGGCCCTACATGGAAAAACGTGACGCTATCGGCCGCGAAGGTACCGGCCATACGGAAGCATCGACCTGAGCGCCGTGAGACGCCCCTTCGAATTCGGTAACCGACCATCAGGGCTTGATCAACGTCGAGATCATTCCGGGGCCGCAGAGCATCCGCACCTGACCAGGAATGCTACCTACGGGAAAGCCACAATTTGACGCTCCAAACTAGACACACGTACAGTCAGTTCCGAAATTAAAATTCCTGCGACGGTGAGAGAAGTGGAGCGAGTCTATTAACCGGTCTTGAGTCAAGAAGTGCCCGCGCACGCGCGACGGACGGAGACGTGAGCGGCGACACAATTCGCCCGGGCATTGCGGGCTGCTTGAAACGATTGAGCATTCGCTTGACGACCAAGCGAGTCATATCGCTCGGATTTGCGATCGTCAATGGTTGGACGAAGCGTGCTTCGTCCTTTGATTCTAGCGTTGGTATCTGTCTGAGACTTTTAAGCTACCCCCGGTAGATCACTAGACCAAGATCGCGACAAGATTTACGCCATTTACTAAGTATACCTATATATCTAAAAACATATCTTACTCAATAATCGCAGGACCAGACGGTAGCCAGTCGAAAGTTTTTCATTCGATTGATTCACATATTTTAATCAAATCCAGAGACCACCAAAGGATCACACCATGAGCATCGTGCGAAAAAGTATCGTTAGCCGCAAAAACGTTATCGGAATTCTTATCGCTGGCGGTTTTTCTCTCTCACATGCCGTGGCCTACGCACAAGGCAGCATAACCCTTTATGGCTTGACGGACGCTGCCCTTCTGTACACCAGCAAGACGCTCAACGAAACTACCGGCCAAAACGCCGGCCATCAGTTCTCGGCAATCAGCACCGGAATGTCGCCGTCGAACTTCGGAATAACGGGCACGGAGGAGCTTGGTGGAAACACAAAGGTGAAATTCAAGCTCGAAAGCGGTATCAGTATGATGACCGGTCGATTAAACGACTCAAACGGCAACTTCTTTGGCCGTCAGGCATACGTCGGACTGGATAGCGATTACGGCTCCGTAGCCGCCGGCTTGCAGTTCTCGCCATTTTTCATCGCGCTCTATGAGACTGATGCGCGCCGCTTAAGCGAGTTCGGAAGCGGAGTGATCCATTACGCCGATCAAGTTCTAGTTACCGGCATGTTCAATTCGAACGCGATCACGTATACGAGCCCGACGTTATATGGCTTTCAAGGCAGCGTTCTGTTTGCATTCGGTGGCGAGCCAGGCAATTTCCAGGCCGGTCGGCAGTATTCGGCTAGCTTGAAATACGAGAATGGCAGCCTTTTGGTCAACGCCGCCGTGTACTCTGGCAAGGGTGGTGGTACGGCACAGACTCCCGTTCCCTCAACGGTCGAATTCTGGGGTCGCACGATTGGATTGACGTACAACTTCGGCGTCGTGACTGCGAAAGTGCAGTTTGTAAACTACAAGGTCGCGGGATCGTTCAATGAGAATGTATATAGCGGCGGCTTGGATTCCTATGTGACGCCCGCGTTGAACATTAACGGTGGAGTGTACTATGCGAGCGATCGCAATCACACCACCAATCACTCGATCATGGGAGCGGTAGGGACAACATACAACCTCTCGAAGCGAACGGCACTTTACTCGCAGTTCGCCGCCGTGAACAACCACGGTGCCATGAACACCGGCCTCTCTATCAACGGCGCGTTCTACGGCGTGCAAGGAACCACGCTCGGTGCGACTGTCGGGATTCGCCACGTCTTCTGACAGGCCTTCTCGTTCATCCGCTCGCCTCCCCGACGTGTACGCGATCGCTAGAGGCGAAGGAACAGCAGGATGTTACCGAGGCCATCCCGGTGCAACCGAAAGGTGGCACGGGGCCGGTGCTTTCGACCCGAAATTGCAATGGGAGGTAATGTATGGAGCGCGCGGTAAGCAAGCTAGCAGAATTTCGTCGTGGGTGGTCGTTGCTGTTAACAGCTACCGTCGGGAGCGCAGTGGGCCTGGTTCCAATCATGTTTTACAGTCTCGGCAGTTTTATTGGGCCGCTGCATTCTGAATTTGGTTGGAACCGCGGCGAGATATCAATGGCGTATTTATTGGCGACCGTCGTCCTGTCGGTCGCGGCGCCAGGGCTTGGAGTATTGATCGACCGTTACGGCGTTAGGAAGCTGGCGCTCCTCTCGATTCCCCTTCTGGCGGCCGTACTGTTCGCAATAAGCCGCTGCGAAAGATCCGTTCTGGCTTTCCAGAGCCTCTACGGACTTGCCGCACTTCTCGGGCTGGGCGCTACTCCGGTCGTATATACGCACATTGTGGCGGGCGCTTTCGATAAAGCGAGAGGCTTGGCGCTGGGCATTGCCATGTCCGGTGTCGCCGTCACCACCGCTGGATTGCCGTTGCTTTTGGCCACCATCATTCAAGCTTACGGTTGGCGCGGCGGGTACGTAACACTTGCAATATTGGTGCTGGTCGCGTGGCCGTTTGTCCTGCATTTCACCCGTGGACTAAAAGTTTCTGCCGCTCGCAAGCAAACGATAATGGTAGATACCAGCGTCTTTCGGTTGCCTGTGTTCTGGATTATCGGAATCGCGTTCACAGCTGTCGCTATCGCTGTAGGCGCCGTCATCGTTCACTTGGTGCCGATGCTTCGCGACGCTGGACTGAGCGCGCTCGCCGCCGCGAGCGTGGCTGGATTCGTCGGGATCGGGGCTATCGTTGGGCGCCTGGCGACCGGCTATCTCGTCGACCATCTGTTCGCGCCTTACGTTGCGGCATGCATGTTCTTGCTAACTTCCATTTCGTTCGTATTACTACTCTTCACTGGAACTACCACGGCTCCTCTCGCCGCCGCTTTGACCGGACTTTCCTTAGGAGTCGAAATCGATCTGATGGCCTACTTGACGGCCCGTTATTTCGGAATGTTACGGTACGGGTTCGTGTACTCCGTCATTTATTCGATGTTCGCAATCGGCGGCGCAATTGGACCCGCCGCCGCAGGCAGGGCATTTGATATGTCAGGAAACTACAGAACTACGTTATGGGCTGCGGCCGCATTGCGTGCAATCAGTGCTATCACAATACTTCGGCTACCGCGGTTCGGGCGCATTGACCAGCAGGACTCGGAAATGCTTGCTGGACCCATCGCGACGGGGAAAGGATAGAGGCTGCACCCGCGCCCGATTAGCTGTGCATTCAGCTTACTCATTGCGAGGATAGCCCGAATCGCCAGGGCCGACCGGGACCAGTGGCGCATCTCTGCACGATCCATTTTTCTTTTTCACCCGTTCAAAAAAGTCAGGAGAATTCGAATGAGTTCGTATGTATTAGTTCACGGCGCATGGGGCGGCGCAAATGGCTTCCGTCATGTTCGTCGGCTGCTCCGCGCTGAGCAACATGAAGTGTCGACCCCCAATCTGACCGGCGTTGGTGAGCGCGTACACCTCTCTAGTCCCCAGGTCGGTCTTGGAACGCACGTCCGTGACGTGGTCAACCACATACTGTACGAGGACCTGGACAACATCATCCTCGTGGGCTTCTCTTACGGGGGCTTCGTCGTGACTGGCGCGCTCGAGCACATCGCAGCGCGTGTTTCCCACTTGGTCTATCTTGATGCATTCGTCCCGAGTAGTGGAGAAACGGTCAGTTCACACATCGGGCGCGAGGGCCGTACAAAGGTCGAACTCGGGCAGGATTGGCTTTTGAATGGTCCCACTCGCGAATTTGACAGCCCCGCCGAAGCTGAATGGATGAACGCCCGGCGAACGACGCAACCAATCGGGACGTTCACGGAGCCGGTTTTCCTTTCACAGGCCCTTGAGTCATTTCCGTTCAAAAGAACTTACATTAAGGCGAAACTGGCGCCGGAAGGGGATATCGGAAACGAAGCGTTTTGGCGGGCCGCCCGGCACGCTAAGGATTCTCCGGCATGGCGGTATCTCGAGATAGATACCAATCACATGGTCGCGAACAACAGGCCCGATGAATTGGCCAGGATACTCGCAGAGATGGCTTAGTTCACAGGCAAACTGCCGGCCGGCAGCGGGCGACTGCAAGGCTCCAAAGTACGCACGGTGCAACGTGCGTCGCCTCCGCGAATGCCGGAGCCCATTTCGACAAAGATATCTCGTCGTAAGAAGTTCTCGCCGCACTGCGCAAAGTTGTTCCAGCTGGCAGGGGCATCGCCAACAACGAAGTGCTGGGCCGTCGATTCGACGGACTCACCGCATACCAACACAACCAAAATAATCCCGGTCAGTAGCGTCGTGGGCTAAAAGCCCGACCACTCCTCTTGAACCCGTTCTGGAAGTGATGACGTTGAAGTAGGTGGAGAGGGACAATGGAAAGAGAAGGACGATCGTTAAGGGCAATGGTCCATTATTGGTTGTCGCCGGACCCTGAGCGGGGTTTCAGAGTCAGACACTATGGGCGATCCGCGATTGGGCGTTATGCGTGTGTTACCGCAGACAACGGAACAGGCTCGAAGGAGATGTTCTTCTTTCGCCATCGAGATGGAAACTGGTGTGTCTTTCCATCGGGACCGGAACGACCGGCCATGCGGATTCCAGACTATTCTTAACTAAAACCATTGCGGCTGCATCGAGGCCGGGCCAAATTAGCCGACGGCTCGACGACTATTGATTGACGCTCGAACGCCCAGACGTGGACTCCGCGCAGCTCACCTGAAAACCTCCCTTGCTGTCACGGATCGGCGTAATCGAGCCGGGGATGATCGGCGTAATGAGGCCACCTGGAATGGCCCCGAAACGCGATTTCGAAGGGACTCAAGAATGCGTTTTTTTGCCTGATTTTGCAACCACGTTTTCGCCGTTTTCGGGCATCGGTTTCGGCTTGCGGAAGCTCTCACCCTCAATGACGACACGGTAGGCGCCGTGCCGTAGCCGATCGAGCGTGGCAGCACCGAGGATGCGGTTGTCGGGGAATGCGTCGCCCCATTCGCTGAAGTCGAGATTCGACGTCAGGATAGTTGCCGCGCGCTCATACCTGGCGGCGATCAGGTCGTGGAAGTCTTCGTCGTGGGGCGCACGCAGGGGTTTGAGTGCAAAGTCATCGACGATCAGCACCGGAACGCGCACGAACTGCTGCAACTTGCGTTCATAGAGCTCAGTCGCCCGTGCTGCATGCAGCTTCTTGAGCAATTCGGTTTGCGTGATGAACAGGACATCGCGGCCCTGGCGTGCGGCGCAGTGGCCCAGGGCCTGCGCGAGATGCGACTTGCCGACGCCGGTTTGGCCGACCATCAGCACGCAGACCTTCTCGTCGATATAGCGGCCGGCGGCGAGATCATAGATGTGAGCGCGGTTGAGTTTGGGCACGCGGTCGAAGTCGAAGTTCTCGAGCGTCTTGCCTAGGGAGAAGCCAGCGCGGGCGAGCCGCACGCCGAGCTTCTTCTGCTCTCGCCGCGCGACCTCGTCGTGCAGAAGCGTGGCGAGGAACTCCGTGTAGGCAAGTTGCCCGTCGATGGCTTGACGGTTGCGTTGCTCGAGCGAGTCGAGGATGCCCGAGAGGCGCAACTGCTTGAGGATCGTGTTCAGTTCTGGACTGGGATGCATAGGCGTTCAATGGATCAGAAGGGAATGGAGGTCACGGCCGAAGCGGCCGCCGTTCAGATAGGTGTCGGCAGGCGCCGGCGTCGGCGCTGGTGCTGCGGTGGGCTGGCTGTCCAGCCCCTTGTCGAGGATCGCCTTGACAGTGCGGTACTTGGGGCTGGCGAACACGAGCGCACGCTCGCACGCAGCCTCCAGCCGTTGATCGCCGACCTTCTCGCGAAGCCTCAAGACGCCCTGCGCGCCGCGCAGGTTGACGAGCACCTTGTCGTTGAACATCGCGAGAACGAGCGCGTGGCAGGCTGGCCCGATATCCTTTGCCCGCGCCAGGCACCACTGTGGATCGTGCTCGAGCCACGCTTGCGCTTCAGGCGGCTGGTGGTCACGCACCGTGTGGCGATCGCCGGGCTTGCGCAGGCGCGGATGGGTCGCGACGAGCTCATGGCGGTGGAACACCTGCACGACCGTGTCGGTCGCCTTCAGCCACAGCTGCTTGCCAACGAGCGTGAACGGCACCGAATACAGTGCCTTCTTGTAGACGACGTGCCCGTCGGTATGGACCTTGACCTCGCACCATACGGCCAGCACTGGCGGCACATCGGGCAGTCTGGCGAGCAGTGGCTTCTCGATGGCGAAACGTGCAAGCGGCTGCTCGCGCGTCGTGCCGTGCTCGCGCGTGCCGGCCTGCTGCATCACCCAGTCGCGCAATTGACGGTTGGCGTCGGCGAGATCGCGGAATTCGCGCAGCGGCACGAAGGATCGTTTGATGTATTTGACTCCGGCCTCAACGACGCCCTTCTTCGCAGGATCGTGTGGAGGGCATGCATCGATCCGGAAGCCGTACCCCTCGGCCAGCGCGGCGTACGAGCGCTGTACCTCGGGGTCGTACATGCACGCCTTTGTGATCGCGCACTTGGCGTTGTCGATGATCACGCGTTCGACGCGGCCACCGAACCATTCGAAGGCGCGCCGGTGACAGGCCAGCCACGTCTCGACCGTCTGATCCAGCACGACCTCGGCGTATTGATGACGCGACCAGCACAGCGTCATCACGAAGAACCATGTCTTGAGCAGAACCCCGGACTCATGCGTGAGCACCGGACCGGCGCCGAAGTCGACCTGTGCGGCCTCGGCCGGTGCGAACTCCAGGATCGTCGTCGCTCTCGCGCCGCGCTCGGCCTTCAGGTGCAGCAGGAAGCGCCGCACTGCCGAATAGCTGCCCGTATAGCCGTGGTTGCGCTGAAGCGCGTTGAAGATCGTCGTGCCCTGCACGTCGGCGTCATACCAGCCGCGCACCAGATCGCGAAACGGTTCAATCGTGGAGACGCAGCTACGCGGCAGCTTCGGATTGCGTCCGAAGATCGCTGCCAGTTCGGCGTCGTCCGGCAAGGGCCGACCGGGATCGAGCCAGCCCCGAGCGAGCGCGACCTGCCTGACGGTCTTCAGCTTCCCACGCCCCATCAGGCGTGCGCTGGCAATGTCACGGTCGGAATCGCCCTGACGCATGCGCGCCAGAACCTGTCGATACTCAAACACTTCGAACCTCCTTCGACTCATCGGCCCTCCGGGCAAAAAGCCTGAAGGTACCGGGTTGTGGAAATTCGAAATGCGTTTCGGGCTGCCGCCCGACAGAACACTGAGCCCGCTACGTGGCTCGATTACGCCGATCCTGCGGTGGCTCTAATACGCCGATCATCGAGTGGCCCGATTGCGCCGATCATGCACTGGCTCGATTGCGGCGATCATCCGGTGGCTCGATTACGCCGATCCCGGAATGGCTCGAATATGCCGGTCAGTGACACTTGCTTCGGGATGTGCGAGTATTGATGTTACTCCCCGCTGAGCAGGGGTCTCGCCAGCGGGAAGTAATCAAACGGGAACTTAACGTCAGTCGCAAACCGGCGACGGCAGCACGGTACCATAGTTGGTCCCGAAACCGATGCGGGCGTATCCTTCTCGCTCACACCACCCGCGAAAGATTACGGTGTCACCGTCCTCGAGGAAACGGCGTGTCTCACCATGACCGATATCCACCGGCTTGGCTCCGCCTTCCGTCAATTCAATCAACGCACCGGCTTCGCCTTCCGACGGGCCGGAGATTGTTCCGCTCCCGATCAAATCGCCACTTTGGAGATTGCAACCGCCGATGGTGTGGTGCGCAATCATCTGCCCCAGCGTCCAGTACTGGTGTCGAAAACTGGTGCGAGTCAGGGAACGAGGCTGGAGCCCTTTCGCCAGTTGCTGCGCGCCGAGAATTGACACTTCCAGGTTGATGTCGAAAGCACCCCACGCGCGGTTGAAAGGTGAACACAGATACGCTAACGGTTGCGGCCGTGCAGCAACGCGCGACCATGCCTCGCGGTAGGGTAACAACGCCTCCGTCGTTACGATCCAAGGGGATACAGTCGTCGCGAAATTCTTGGAGAGGAAAGGCCCAAGCGGCTGCATCTCCCAAGCCTGGACATCGCGGGCCGACCAGTCGTTAAGCAGGCAAAGCCCAAAAATGTGCTCTTGTGCTTCGGCAAGCGGAATAGGCGTCCCACGAGAATTTCCTGTGCCGATTATCGCGCCGATCTCCAACTCGTAGTCAAGCCGCTGGCATGCGCCAAAGACGGGCACCGACGCCCCATTACTCACGTACTGTCCCATCGGTCGGTAGACTTGCTGACCGCTAACGTCAATCGACGACACCCGACCGTGGTAAGCGATAGGCAGCCAATCAAAATTTGCGCCAACAGTTGTCCCGAGAGGGCGACTGCAATTCAGCGCGTGGTCCAACGAAGTATAGAAGTCTGTATAGTCACCAATATTGAGAGGGACTGTGTATTCGGCTTCTCCCTGTGCCACGAGCGTTGCCCGCACTGTTGCCTCATCCGTGCAGCCTACCTCAAGAAGCGCAAAGAGCGAGTGACGTAACGCTCGCCACGCATTCGGCCCCAGATCCAACAATCCATTAAGTTTCGGCGCGGCCGCAGCCTCTATTGCTTTCGCGGCCTCTCCCCGCGAACAGTTCGTCTGCGCCAAGGCTGCGAGGTCAACAATTTGATCACCAATCGCCACGCCCCCACGCCAAGGCTCCGCGCTGTTCCGGCGGCGAAAGACGCTCAGGGGCAGGTTTTGCAAGGGGAAATCGGTGCCCACTTCATTTGCTGACGCCAACCAACTGCGTCGTGACAACTCGTGCGTGTGATTCAAATTCATGATGCTCCCGCAGCGTTAGGTTGGCTCAGACATCAGCATTGAGCGCGTCGTCAAAGATCGCAACTGCGCGGGTCCAGCCTGCGGAGCCACCCCTGATTTTATGCGGAAAGCATGAGATAAAGAAGCCGTCAGGCGGTAGCGACTCAAGGTTATGGAGCTTCTCCAGATGGCAATACCCGATATTTCGCCCTGCCTTGTGACCCTCCCAGATCAATGATGCATCGTGAGTCGCGGCAAATTGCTTAGCTGTGTGCACAAAAGGCGCGTCCCAGCTCCACGCGTCTGTTCCCGTCAAACGGACACCCCGCTCCAGCAGGTACATCGTCGCCTCTAGCCCCATACCGCAACCACTCGAAACGTAGTCGGGATGCCCGTATCGCGATCCAGCTCGCGTGTTGACCACGACGATTTCGAATGGCTTAAGTTCGTGACCGATCCGCGCAAGCTCGGCCTCGACATCCATCGCACTAACGACGTACCCGTCGTCAAACGCGGTGAAATCCAGCTTCACACCCGGCTGGAAGCACCACTCCAGGGGCACCTCATCGATGGTGATCGACCGTTCACGCTTCCCCGTCGCTTCATTCATCGTGCTGTGAAAATGGTATGGAGCATCAAGATGTGTGCCGTTGTGGGTACTTAGCCGAACGTTTTCGATCGCCCACCCTTCGCTGTCAGGCAGATCGGATGGCCGCAGTCCTGGAAAGAAGTCGGCGACGTCCTTTGCTGTGGCCTCATGAGTCAGATACTCGATTTTCGGCCCGTAGCCCGGCGGGTCGGAAATGACGTCGTTTTCCAGAAAAATTGAGAGATCGACGAATTTTCGTGCCATGTTTTGCCGCTCCTGATGTGCATGACCAACTTGAAGGCCTTGCTGCCTCGAGGATTGCCGCGTGCCGCGGCGTTGAAATCGCATGCCAGCGAGGCTCGATTTAAGGTCCGGGAGGAAGGCAAAGTCATGCTTACCCCCAGCTCATAACTGACTGTACGATCGTACAGCATAGGGTGAATGGTGTAAACTGCCGGGGGTACTGAGCGGAGCTTCATTCATCGGTACAATCGAGGCACACCAACGCGGAGACGCCATGCGGTCAAACGAAGCACCAGGAAAAGAGATCAGTCGGAAAAAGACCGCACAAACTCCACCGAAAGCTGTCGAGGTGTCCAAACGCGAGCGGATACTTGACGTAGCCGAGCGCCTTTTCGCCGAAGGTGGCTTCGATGGCGTATCGATGCGCGATATTGCATCGGCTGCCGAGGTCGGCTTGCCTCTAATCGTCTATCATTTTGAGACTAAGCTGAACTTGTACCGTGCCTTGTTCGAGCGCAGGAAAACGGTGCTCGATTCCCGGCTAACGATGCTTCACGCGCCGCTGACGAGAGGAGAAGATCTGCTGGAGCACATCGTTCGAGCGTTCGTGCTGCCGGTAATGGAAAATCAGAATACAGCAGCAGGACTGGCGTACGCGAAGCTTGTTGCGCGTGAGGCGTCCGACCCCCGCGAAGCTGAACGTGGGATCGTCAGGGACTTTTTCGATCCATTCGCCGCAGAGTTCATCAAGGCGATAAGCGAAGTGCTTCCGCGTCAAGGCTCTGGCTATGCGCATTGGGCCTATTTATTCGCGGTTGGCGCCCTGGTTATGAGCGCACTCGACGGACGAATTGAGCGCATCTCTGGGGGCAAGATAAAAGCTGGGATGTCTAAAGCCAAAACGGAGCATCTTGTGAGCTTTATCACAGCGGGAATTCGCGCCGGCGCGAAATAATCATGAGCCCGCACGGCCCACCCAGCGAGCACACTGAGACTTTTCAGTCTTCACTCGTGATGAGCGAGCCATTTCCCCCCGTTCGCCCGACCCGCCCACGCCAGGTGCGCGAACTGCTGATTGAGGCGGGACAAGACGTGTCCGCGTGGGGCCTGACAAAAGACAATCGCGTGATCGTCAGGCCGAATATGAACACGTCACGAAATACAGCGTGGGTGTTTCCGGGCAAGGACGGTGAACCTCTCGTGGCCTGCATATGGTTCAACGCGCTGACCATAACAGACGCCGGTACTTTCTATGTCGGAAACGATCGGGCGTACCGCCAGCGTCTGCTTGATCGCGATCGCGGAGAACGGCATAGCGATATACGTGGAAATCTGAAGCGGTGGACCTTTCAATCGCTGAAGCTGGATCTGGCAATTCAGTCCGCGCTGAAGCACACGCAGCCCGTTCGGGTGATCCTTGTGGATGGGGATGACGTTGATGAAGCCGAGGCCGATCGAGGCTCAGAGGTTTCGGCGCGCGCGCTGGACCCGGAAACCTGGTGGGTCCACGAATACGACGATACTAGCGGTCGATATCGCCTGGTTCGCGGTGGTTTGCCCCCGGAGCGTCGCGTCGAAGACGAGGAGTCGGGAATTGCAGACCTGGGTGATGATCCCTTGCTCCAGGAGTTTGTCCAGACGCTCGATGACACGGAGCGCGATGCTGTCATCAAGGCTCGCGTGGGGCAAGGCCCCTATCGTGATGCGCTTTTCGAGCGCTGGGGCGGCTGTTCCGTCACGAACGTCAAACTCAAAGAACTGCTCACGGCGAGCCACATCAAGCCGTGGAGCAGGTGCGAAGTTGCGAAAGAGCGTGTCAGCGTATCGAATGGCCTGCTGTTGGTACCGACGCTTGATCGTCTTTTCGACCGCGGATATATAACGTTTGACGACAATTTCAAGATCTGCATCAGTTCGAGATTGACAGACGCACAGCGCGTGCACCTCGGGATCGACCGCAACATGCAGTTGCGCATACGACATTTCGACGACCTCAAACCCTACCTTAACTGGCACCGCCAGGAAATATTCATCCCATAGCGGGCCGCCGCACGCGCGCATCTGCCTTCAGTTGACCGGCAGCAACCTCCGCCGCACCCTCACCAGTTATGTTCTGCCAGGGATCTCTCGATTCAGGGCGTTGCGGTCAGGCATCAATATAGTCAGCGTTGGCGCCGGTAGAGACCGACATGCCGCCGACGCTCGCGGTCGATAACGCACTTCAGTAATGTGAAAGCCGGGTGTCGGAACCGCGGCAGACATGCCAGATAGATGCCGCGCCAAAGAGGAGCACTGCGAGACACGATCCGGGTAGCGCAAGCGGGCGCAATGTGGGCTGGGCCGCTTTAACATTCCCTGCATTCCCTGCTGCGCCCAGATGGATCGTGACCACGCGGGTGTGCGGTGGCGCTTCGCTATGCCGCCTGTGCTCTCCACCGCCGCCAGGTATCACTCGGCAATTCGCCAAACTGCCCGCGGTACTCACTCGAGAAATTCCCGAAATGCCAGAACCCCCAACGGGTGGCGACCTCGGTTACCGATCCGGCATGACGCAACTCGCGGCGCACATGGTCGAGCCGCACGGCGCGGATGTAGGCGGAAGGCTTGACGCCGAGAGTCTCCTCGAATGCGTACTGCAAGGTCCGCCGGCTCGCGCGAAACCGCGCGCACAGATCCGCCACCGACAGCGGGCATTCCGGTGACGCTTCAACGAGATCCCTGACGCGCCGCACGAGTTGCCAGCTGCGCGCAAGCCGCGCCTGCGCATGCCGCGCTTCGACATGCCCCTGTGAATCGAAAGCTCGCACATCGTGCAGCGCATCCGCGAGACCGAAAATCACGGACTTCTCGAACGCCGCTGCGACGCCCGTGTCGTCGAGCAAGGCAGGCATGTCCGAAACGGTATCGAGGATCTGCTTCAGCACCTGTCGAAACGCCTGCAGCTGGACGGGATCGACATTCAGCACGCCAGGCCTCGCGCCCAGCAGCGTGCGGATGTCATCGAGCTGCGAGCGCGCCACGGCGTCACGAATGGCGTCGGGCTCAATCTCGAGATTCACCACGACATGCCTGTCGGGTGACAGGAACTCGAAACCGCCCTCGCCCGAAAACAGATGCAGGCCGTCGCGATGGCTCGTCTGACCGCACAGCAGCGCATGCCCCTCAAGCTCGAACGGAATGCCCACGGCGAGCCTTGAAGGCAACACCTGACCGCGCTGGTACACGGTCCGGTTCAGCCGCTCGACCAGCACCTTGACGCCGCCTGCGCCAAACAGGCTCACGGAGCCGTCAAAGACGCCGCGCGAGATCTGGCAGTAGCTCTGGTTCCAGGCGTCGAGCAGCAGCGCCTGCTCGTCGATATTGCGGCAGCTGCGGATCTGCACTGCCCGGTTTGGCTGAGAGACCGGCTCCATCGATTCTCCCGATTCCTGATGACACGCTCCATAAGGCTCCGTGCTGACCAGTGTAGACGACCAAAAAACATCGAAGGGTGCGAACCATCCGGCATGCGCCGCTGGCCGGGTCAGCGCCCGTCAGTGGGCAATTTTTACGGAGTTTTAATGTTTTTGCCAATTTTGGATAGTCGCCCGTTTTTGCCACCCCTACCTTGTCCGCAAGAAACGAACGGGAACGGGAGGCGTATATGGGCAGAACGACGGGCCGGCTGGAAGGCAGGATCGCGATCGTGTCGGGCGGCGCAACGGGTGCAGGTGGCGCAGCATCGCTACTGTTCGCGCAGGAAGGCGCGCGCGTGGCCGTGGTCGATATCAATGGGGATGCGGGCGAGGAAGTGGTCACGCGCATTCGTGCGGCGGGCGGCGTCGCGGAGCTCTTCATGGCCGACGTATCGAAGCGCGCCGCCGTGGACGCCGCCGTCGCGAGCATCGTTGCCCGCTTCGGGCGCATTGACGTGCTCTTCAATCACGCCGGCAGCATCGTGGTGAAACCGTTTCTCGATACCACCGACGACGACTACGACTGGCTGATGAACGTCAACGTGAAGAGCATGTTCATGATGACGCGCGCGGTGCTGCCGCACATGCTCGCCGCGGGCGGCGGATCGATTGTCTGCACGGCGTCGATTTCATCGGTAGCGGCGACGCCGCTCGAAGTGCTGTACTGCACCACCAAGGGCGCCTGCGCCATGTTTGCGCGTGCAATCGCCGTCGAGTACCGCGATCGTGGGATCCGCTGCAACGCCGTGTGCCCAGGCTTCATCGATACCCCGCATGGACGCCGCGAAATCAGCGCGCTCGCGAACTATGGCTTCGATGCAAGTGAGGCGGCGTTGTCGGTGCAGCAGGGCCGTCTATGCGCGCCGGAAGAAGTCGCACGCGCCGCCCTCTTTCTCGCCAGCGACGACGCGAGCTTCGTCAACGGCGCCCATCTGTTCGTCGATAACTGCTTCACGGCTGCGTGAGCCGATTTCTGTCGCGCGTTCACGCTGCTGCGCCGCTTCGACACAACCCTGTTTGAAGGATCGCGTCATGGACGTCAATACCGCAGCGCCGTCGGTTGAAGCCGCCGACAACGATGTCAAGCTGTTGCACAAGATGGGCTACGCACAGGAACTGTCCCGGCGCATGGGGGCGTTCTCGAACTTCGCGGTGTCGTTCTCCCTGATCTGCATCCTCTCCGGCGGCATCACGTCATTCCAGATGGGACTGTCGGCCGCGGGCGGCGTTTCCATCGGACTCGGCTGGCCGCTTGGCTCGCTGTTCGCGATGGTGGTCGCAGCGGCCATGGCGCAGATCGCCTCGTCGTATCCGACGGCGGGCGGGCTCTATCACTGGAGCTCGATTCTGGGCGGCAAGACCTGGGGGTGGCTGACGGCGTGGCTCAATCTGCTCGGTCTCGTATTCGTCGTCGCCGCGATCAACTACGGCACCTACGATCCCTTCTTTCGCACGCTGATCGCACCGATGTTCGGCGTGAAGCCCGATGCCCTCGGCTGGTGGGACCAGACACTCTTCCTCACGGTGATCACCGCGTCGCAGGCGTTCCTCAATCATCGCGGCATTCGCATCACAAGCCGGATCACCGACCTGTCGGGCTATCTGATCTTCGTGGTGACGATCCTGCTGGTGGCGTCGCTGCTCGTGTTCTCCCCCGTGAAAGTCGATCTGTCGCGCCTCGTCACGTTCACAAACTTCACAGGCGTTGACGGTGGCGCATGGCCGAAGCAGACCATGGCGATGGCGTTCCTGTCTGGCCTGCTGCTCACGGCCTATACGATTACCGGCTTCGACGCCTCGGCGCACACCTCGGAGGAAACGCATCAGGCCGCGCGTAACGTGCCGCGCGGCATCATCGGCTCGGTGTTCTGGTCGACGACGTTCGGCTATGTGATGGTGTGCGCGTTCGTGCTCGTGATGCCGGATATTGGCGCGGCCGTGAAACAGGGCACGGGCTTCTTCGAGGCGATCCTCGCACCGATCCCCACGCCGCTGCGCATCGCGATCGAGCTGCTGATGTTCTTCATCAACTACGTCTGTGGCCTCGCCGCCGTGACCTCCACTTCGCGCATGATGTTCGCGTTCGCACGCGACGGCGGCCTGCCCGCTTCAAGGTGGCTGCGCAAGGTCAATCCCGCCCATCGCACACCTGTCGCCGCGATCTGGACGTCTGCCGCGCTGGCCATTGCTGTGACGCTGTATGGCGACGCCTTCACGGTGCTGAGCGCCGGTAGCGCGGTCTTTCTCTTCGTGTCGTATGCGATGCCGATTGCCGCAGGTATTTTCGCCGAAGGCCGCACATGGACCGACAAGGGCCCGTTCCAGCTGGGCGTGATGTCGAAACCGTTCGCGATTGCCGCCGTATTCGGCGCACTGGTGCTTGCCTATGTCGGCATCCAGCCGCCGAACCAGAAGGTGGTGTATGTGATCGCTGGTTTGCTGGCGGTTCTGCTGACCATCTGGTACGGCGCGGGCGTGCGCAGGAACTTCGCGGGACCGCCCATCGCGAAGCTGACGAACGAGCGCGAACGCGAACTGCGCGGGATCGAGGGGCAGACCTGACGCGCCATCTGCGATTCGCCGCACACGTGTCGACACGGCAGGCGCCGGTCGGGGAGTATTTCGTGTGCGGCCGCCCTTCCTTCGTCACAGGACATGTCGGGGGATGACATGGCAGAGGCAATCATCCGGTCGGTTGAGCAGCGTTGTTTGAACAACGTTCCCCCGGTTAGAAGGGTTTGACCGGCGACCAATGTTTATCTCCGTGATCGCCTAAAACGACGTTACCGGTCCCTTCTTTTAGCTCGAGCTTCTGCATAACGCGTCGTACGTTTTCCTCTCCTTCGATGTCGCCAACTACAACGTGATACGCGGGTGACGCAGTGTTGGCATAGAGACGTATCGTCGCAACGAGAATCAATCGCTGCAAGCTACCGAAGCCTGCCGTCTCCAGGCTATATCCGATGTCCATCGGAGCCTGGTCATCCATTGATCCGCCAACAACAAACGATACATTTGTTTTCGTGCCAAGGATGTACGGGAGGCAAACAGGTCTGAAATCTCCGGGATCGAGCGAAGTCAGAATCTGTCCATATCCAATTTTCGCCAGCATCCGGCCAAAGTCATAGGGTACATGTCGAAATTTCAGGATCAGATTGTCCGGGTGCTTTTCCAGAAATCTTTCGCGACGGCCAGAATCGTCAATCACGGACATTTGCCAGTGAACGGTCAGATCGAGATCATCGGGCAGGTCGAGGAGAAATCCTGCTTTGGTCATCTTGTAAAAGACGAAGCCGGCAGGATATTCACCCACCGGGAACTTCAAGGTGTTACGGACATTCTTGCGGTCCTGGATTTCGATGTGCGTCTTGCGCTCTTTCCTCCGTCGAGTCGGAGCGTTGAACGCAGCGCGCGCGTCCCCCCAAAGGTCCCGGCTAACCCTCTGTTCGAATTTCTTCGTGATATCGGCGCATCGGGCACAACTCGCCTTGCGCAGGACGTGCACACCGCCCAGTGAATACGGGACGATATGTTCGTCCGACAGGTTGTTCGTCTCGCCGCAATAAATGCAAAATCCCCGGCTTTCGTAGTAGGTCGACCCGTGCGTCATACGCCTCGCCAATAAGTTGAGTGGGCAACTCTTCGTGTCGTTTTCTTGATCCGACCATGCGGCGCTCTTCGAGCGTCTTCCTGACTTGCTGTGCCGTTACCGCAGCGAGCGAACGGCCTTCAGCTTTTGATATGCAGGCTTTCAGCTTTGGAAGAACGCGGTTACTGGTGGCAATCGGGCGCGGTGTCCTCGTTGGTTCCGTGTACAGGGCGATCCCGATCCTTCGGCATATCGGTTGCGTATGCGGCGCTGGGGTGCGCCGACGTCGCCTGCTTTCGTTCGACTGGCCTGGACGTCAGCACGCAGTATCGCAGTAGCAGCCACCACGCGTACAAGACATCGGCCCCGAACAGACCAGAGTCGTCGAGCAGCCCGTGTGCAACCTCGTTTCGGAGATTGGTGCCCAGAGGGTCGACAAGCAGATCCTGCAATTCAAATATACCGTCCGCGCCGAAGGCCTCGAGCGCCTCCGGAGTCTCGAGCAGCGCGCCCATCGGTCTTTCGGGTTGTACGCCTCCGGGCTCAAGCATTGAGGTAGCACCACCACGCGATTCGACGATATGGCGCACCATCGCCTCAAGTTGCGGGGGAACCAGATGCCCGGCGACAAGCATGTCACCGTGAAAACCCGCTACCAGAGCGCGAAGTACGCTTTCTGCGTGAGCAGGCGGAATCCACGGACTGTGCTGGATCAGGCTGGCGAGGTCCAGCCGGTCTGGGCTATTCGCTTCAAGAATTTCCATTCTCGCCGGATTGAGTATCGCCTGTACGGTCAGGCTTCTGCCCAGGCGCGCATGGCGGAACATCCGCCATCGAAGTCCTTCGTGCTTGGGGTCGTCCACTTCGGCCTCCACGCCGGGAGCGCGCGCGACGACCCGACCTCGCGAATTGACCACATCGCTGGAAAGGCGGCTACCGAGAACAGCGACACGCGCCTGCTCGTGGACCTCGTGCTTGAGCTTTGCCACTGACGGCGGCTTTGCCATGGTGCACAGTGCGTAGACGGCCTCGTTGACAGGCTTGCCTCGAACGGCCGCAAGCGCGCGCTGAACCAGCTCAGTGGCCTCGATACTGGTCGACACGGATTTTAATTCAGCTACAGACTCCTTCTGCAGGGTCAACAGCCTCTCATGCAACTCAGCGGCCCGCTCCCGTCCCCCCGGTGCCTGACGCATCACCTCGACCGCATCTGACAAGACCGATGCCGCGACCATCGCCCCACGGCCAGGCTGCTTGCGCGCGAGTTCGGCCTCCTTGACCAGGCTTTCTGCTGAATTACGCAACGCTGCGCCCTCGCTATCCGGGTCGCCCGCGGCACGATGGCACTCAGATGCAAGATGGTAATAGTCCTTGGCTCTCCAGAAGTCGTGCATCTTCTCTGCTGCCCCTGCTGCCGCATTGGCAAACCCGGCAAATTGCCTGGCATCACCATGCTTGAACTCCAGCAGCAACCGGGTGAGCCGATACGTCAGATACAGGGGGTCAGTGCCACGGTGCCGTTGCAACATAGCCTCTATCTCAGTTAACACCCGCAGCCGTAGGTCTGCGCCACCTTTGCCGAGCCCTGCCGACAGGCGCAGCGCTCGCTCCAGGCGCTGTTGGCAGGGCGGCCACTCTTTCGGATGCTCCAACCTCAGCGCCGACGCCAGATACGCCTCCGCTGCCCCCCGGGCTGCTGGAAACAAACGCGCCTGAGTCCACAACACGTCCAAAAATCGCGCGCGAAGCTCGGGGTCAGTCAGGGACATTGCCCATCCCTGCAGGTTCTGGAGCACCTCCCTGGGGAAGTCAGCGGGGATTGCGCTACGCTGCCCATCCATCACGAACATTGGCCCAAAAGGCTCAGTAGGCTGATCGGAGCGGAGCGCCATCGTCAGGACGGCGCCGACGAAGCGCAAGCACTCGCGCTGCTCCGCAGTCCAGCGAACGTCATCGCGTTCCAGTCGCGAAACTTCATCGCGGTAGGTATCACAGACAAACCGCTCGACATCCCGGAGGAGATCGTCGAGGTTGATTGCTGCGAGCGTCTCGCTGTTGATGAGTCGCCAGTCAAGCGGCATGCGTTGTCTCCATATTAATCACCTGTTCCGGTACGCAAGTCGCGAGATTTGAATGCGCCGTCAATCGATAACAGGTGTGGTATCGCCGGCGGCTACTGCCCGCAAGAACGCATTTCTGGAAGGTATCGCGAGGGGCTGCTTTCCGAGGGAAAGCGATCGGTCCAGGGACGGGAGCGATCATCAGCCTCTGGCCAGGCTCTGCCCTGCCTTTACCGGATGAATCATCCAGCGATATAGGCTGTCGTTAATCCCTGCTCCAGACTACCCGGCACCAAAATGCTATGCCCAAAAAACAGATCCCCGTCGGTACAACAAAACTCAAGCCTGCCGTCCTTGTCAACGCTTATCGATTGCAACGAGAGTCGTTGTCGAAACTCGTCGGCCGACACCGGATCTTCGTCCTTTCCCAGCCACGTACTATTTTTCAGGTCCAGCAGGTCAGCGACTGCTCTATCGAATACACGCAATCTCCAGTTCACGGCGCTATTCCATAACTCGTAAGCGCATTTCAGTACTGGCTGTAAGGTGTCTATCGAATCTGCATGAAGGTACAGGTAGGCCCTGGTTCCGCTCCAGTGCACGTCGGCTTTGAACAACCTGATCCGCTTGTCCAGCACACAGGTTCCGAACAGTTCGTCCTCGTACGTTATCGGCAATTGGAGCTGACGGGCCCATTGTTCCAGATCGGGATCTTCGATGTCCAACGGTAAGGCCTCAAGCAAGGCTTCGGGCATTGGCAAATCTTCGTCCATCAAGAGACGCACCTGCATCCGGTACCGGCCAAATGGCCTTAGAGTGTGTTTATAAAGCTTCACATCCGCTTCGGTTGCCTGTCGTTTCAATGACAGAGGCCGATCCTGCAACGTCCCACCGACAAGGCGCCATGCCTCCAGCGTCAATTGCAGGGTCCATTGCTGATCGCCCTCGAACTTCAACGCCGCCATGCCGATCGCATCTGAGACACCTTCGATCGTCACCCGAGGCGCCACTTTCACGCGCGCGTCAAGCTGTGCCCGGCGAGCACGCATTTCTTCCCATTGATCGTCCTTCATACACCTCAGTCTTCCCCGAATTTCGTCATGCGATTGTCGACGATCCAGGTTGCCCTGTCGAACCTGTCAACCCAGCCTGAACGCCGCCCAACGCCGCGCCGTAGCCGTGGGTATCCCTGGTGCTGCAGGTTCACTTAAGGTGATTGCGTCGCCGGGACCATTCGTCGGCAACGTCGCCCATGCTCTTGGGCGCTCCATCGATTACCCATGCCATGAAATCCCGGTCGAGCCTGAAATCGACGCCACACTCGGCACTCAAAAAGCGACGCACATTCTGTGTGTTTCTGTAGCTGGCGTCGACCAATGTGGCCCGCGTAATATGGCCGCCATGCCAATCGAAGTCCATTTTTGCCATTCTCCTTTCGTTCGACCACCGGAGCCCACAGCGCTTGCCGGCCATCGAACGTGGACGGTCACCGCGGGTCGAGTCTCAGAATACCGCTGCGGTTGAAGAGCCTTCAATCTCGCCGGGAGAGTGAGGCCCCAGGGTACTGCAACTACGGCCACAAAGATGGGTATTTCAGTGACTGTCAGGCGGACGCTCGCCGGATCCTGCGGAACGGAGTTGGGCAGTCTCCATAACGGGCTCGCCACACTGGTTGCAGAACGGGAAAAAGGCAAAGTTGCGGCCGCCGCAGGCGCAGACCTTGAAAAGATTCAAGCCGCAATGGATGCAGTACGAGACCTGCTCGCCGCCAAGATGCCACGGTTTGTCGCACGAAGGGCATAACTTCTTCGGGTAGGTGCTGAGCGCCTTTTCGCAATCGACGCTCCGTGCGCGTTCCGTTTGGCTCTGTTCCAGTTCTGCGCGTTTTCGCTCGACATATCTCTGGAACGCGCGGAGCGTGTAGATCCCGGCGAAGACGGTGAGCGCGACGCCCACCAGCACGCGTACATATCCCCCGAAACTGGGCAGGTACGGGACAAGCTCGACGAAGAACGCCGTCAGCGCGAAGAGGCCAAAGCCGTACACGAACGGCCAGTACCTGCTCTTGCGAAACCGGATGAACAGCCATACGGCAACGACGAGAAGCGGGAGCGTCAACGCAAGACGCCACCCGAACACGACGAGTTCGTAATGGCGGCTCGCCGCGTCGTAGCGCTTGCCGGCGGCCTGCCTTGCCGCCGCGATCCCGGTGCGCAGCTGGTTCAGGTGCGCATCGATCGGCCGTGCCTCATCGGAGAGAGCATTCTGCTGGCTTTGCCAACCCGCGACGCTCGCCTGAAGTTCGTCGAGCCGCTGTGTCCGCGCAAGCAATTCCGGATCGTTGCGGCTATCCCCGGTAGCCTGCCTGGTCGCAATCCAGTTCCTGAAACTGTCCCGCGCCTCGATATACAGCTTGCCTGCCCGGTCGTGAGCAATGCGAGTGGTCTCGATCCGGTCGTTGAGTGCGTCCCGCTGAAGCTGGACATCACGCATCTGCGCTTCGAGCTGTGAGGTTGCCGCCTCGCTGAACTGCGAGGGATCCGGTGGACCGCCACGCGGCGCGTACATCAGATCGCGGATCACGAGTGAGCCCAACATGTTCAGGAAGATCGCGAAGGCGATCGCGATAGTCCAGGAAGCGATTTTCAGCAGGCGCGCCGGCCGCGAAAATGCCTGGCTGGTGTTCGCAGCAATCCCTTTTCTCATAAGCGGTGCCCCTTCCCTTTCATGCGGAATCTCGACGTCGCGCGTTATGACCGCGCGACGTCGCAGTGTACGGCTGTTTCGCGAGGCGTTATAGGGCGGATTGATCCGTCAGTCCGGTCATAACTGCGACGGCCCAATACGCAAGGTGACCAGAGCCAGGTATGGCATGCCTGGCGGTCAGGGCTCGGCAATCTCGCTGGCTGCATGTTGTATAGGCCGCTCATGCTGGCGAGACTGCGCGGGGTGATCGAAGGACCAGCTTGCTGCCCTGGCTCTTCGCTTTGCGCCGCTCGCCTGACGGGTGAGTCAAAGACGGGATCGAGGGCCGGTTGATCATAAGCCGACGCGTAGCAGATCAGTGATCTTCCTGTTAATGCGGTGTCCCAGGAAAACTTTGCTCGCGTTCGGTGCGGATCTGTGAAAATATCCATGTTTGCTATCCTGAATGTTCTCACCTGACGTGCCTGCGCCGGAGAAAGCGGATATGCCCGCGCGACGGTCAGCAATGTCACGGAGTCAACTCACGAAGCCCTTACGATGCCTCGCTCGAAACACAGTGGACGCTCTGGCAAGCGCCGGGTTGCCCTCTCGAAAAATGCGCTCCTCCCGCTCTCGCAAGCCCGGGTTAATGACATTTCGTTGGGATATCATCTGGCGCTTGCAGCGTGTGCCGGTACCGACGGGACGTCGCATCTCGTGAATGAGTTGACCCGCGCGGTCTACCTGACGTTCTACCTCGGCGAAATGGGCTACATGCCGGTGTCGCCCGATCTGTACCGCATGGCGGAGGCCGGTCTCGAAGCAGCCATCAGGCGCGCCGATGAAAAAGGCACGTGGCAACTCGAGCCGTCTGCCGTGGCGACGCTGGAAGTGGTTCTTCAGGTTCACGACTCGCAACTTGCGAGCGCGCGTGCGGGAGATCTCGTCAAGGCCGAACGGCGGCTGGCCCATTTCATCATGAGCGGCAAGACGGTTTCTCCGTTCGACCCGGCCGAAGCGCCGCTTGCAGTCTCTTCCAGACATGGAACATAACCTCGAACCCGTACCACCAGAAGCCATCGACTCGCCGGTGACACTGGCCCTGGCCCATCGCTATCTTGAAATCCTGTCACAGCACACCCTCGGTGAGATATTCCAGGAGGTGCCCGCGCTTTCGGGACTTTTCCTCGCTGGCGTACCCGCGGGCATCGACGATGCAGTCCATCGCGTCATGGTGGTCGGAATGGAGACCCGGGCATGGCGTGACGACAGATGCCCGTTCAAGGCCGGCGAATTGCCCACGATCGCGTCGGTGCAGGAGGCGATGTCTGTGCAGGCGCGGGTGCTCGCAGGCGGTGCCGGACGATTCCGGTTTCTCCAGTTTCTCAAACAGGTTTCAAGGTCGGCGAACAGGCGCGTCTCGACGGGCAAGGTTTCGGTGATCTGGGGGAATCTCTTCTGCGTGAGCCACCACGGCGGCAGCCCGGTCGGCGCGACGACCTTCGGGAAGATTCAGGCGCTTTCGATGCAGTTGCTCCGCGCCCAGATCGAGGTTATCCGTCCTGATGCCATTCTTTTCACGACGGGTGCGGGGTACGACTCGCACCTGCGCAGCTTCTTTCCCGACAGGACGCTTAGCGAGAGGATTGCACCGCGGCGACTCTGGAAGTTCCGGCTGGGCCGAACCGTCTGCTATCGCACCAGTCATCCCCGCTACGTCGCACATAACTGTTGGCGCGAGCACGCCATGGCGGAAGTCTTTGCTTCCTTCAATGAAGGCACGACGGCCACCGAAGCCGCAGACGCGGCAGGTTGAACGCACGAGTGAGTAGCGTGCGGTGCCGTGCCTCGTAATGCTTCGATGGCGGCGCGCGCTCACGCGCCCAGTGAAGACAACCGAAAAAACTTCCGGGCGAGACGGGTGTTGCGCCACCGGGCGACTGCCCTGCCCGGCTGATTCGCGCACCATGTCGACGGAATGCGGTTGCCGCGTGTAAGCCGTTACCGGCCGAGTATTGCGCGCACCTGCAGCCCCAGGTCACGGGCCGCGCGCTCTGACCATCCACGTGAAAAGTGCTTCACTTCAATGATGTGGGCGGACAGACGCTTCTGCCGGATGTGCGAGATCGCATCGGCGCCATGTACGACGATGACCCGTGGCCTGATCGCCTCCAGCAGAAAATCGAACGGCGCGGTGAGGCGCCTGTGTTGAGCCAGATCGCGATATTCTTCTGTCGCGGCCGAATAGATATTGGTCTCCAGCGCCTTCACCGGCCCAAGCGACGCGTTGATCCACTCGATGACTCCCCGGGAAGGACTGACCAGACGGCGACGCGTGCGCCCAGGTTTTAATGGCCGACGCTGTCGTTCCGCCTTGTACGCGTCAAACCACCGTGGCTTGTCGAAGCCGATGCCGGGTTCCCAGAAGTCCCAGAAATCCTCCACCATGGCCGATGCCGGGTTTAGCCCGACGATGAACACCTCGCTATCGAGTGGCGAGCCATCGCACACGAATGGGCGGAGGTCGGTCGGGCGCCCGATAAGGGACTCCAGCTGGTTTTCCAGTGCTGCAAGTTGGTTCAATCTGCTTCGTCTCTGTGTAGGTTATAGATGCTGACAGAACGCAGCCCGGCCGTGCGACGACAGCGTGGCGGCGCGCGCATCACGGCCCGTCGCTGTCGGTGGCCGTCGACTCGCTGCTCGGGATTATCGTGGATATCTATGCAGTCTCTCGAAAGTTTTGCGCATCCGCGACGGGTTGCTCAAGCCCTGACCGTGCCACAACAGCGATGTTGTCGGCGTGCACAGAAGCCCGCCATTCTTGTCGACAGGACTACGTTTATAGGGCTTGCGGATGACAAGGACCATGCTGTAGGACCGTCCAGTCCTGTTGCCCGATTCAGCCTGTCAGCCTGATGCGGCCGCCGTGCGCGACCCGTCTGACGCCACGGGCAGGTTTCATTTGTGGTCGTGTAGCGAACATCGCGAGAGCCTGCGTCAACAGGCATGTCGCGCCGCCGGTTTCGTGTTCACAACGGATCGACGTCAAACCGACCGCCGGACCGGCTGACTGTTAGTCTTGGGGGTTACGTTGCGCCTGCGAGATTGCTCCGAACGCGCTTTCAACGATCCCCATAAACGTGGTCCTGTCGTATGGCGTTGTTCTCAGGGTTGACGACCTGGACCGAAGGGCCTTCGACAGCGGGTTCTCTGGAGGGTGCATTTCGTCACGCACGTTATGCGATGGCGTCCATCAGCCGATACCACGCCACACCCGCCGTGATGTAAAAACGCTGCAGGCCATGAAACGGAATCGATCTGACGGGCGTCACTGCAAACGGGAACGCTGCAGCCGATCCGCTGCACATGCGCTCGGCCAGATACTTGCCGACCGTCGTGGCCATCGCGATACCGCGCCCGTTATAGCCAAGCGCGATGCTCAGCCCGGGTGCCGGCTCATGCACGTGCGGCAGAAAATCCGCGGTGATCGCAACGCGCCCAGCCCATCGATATTCATAGACGATTCCCTTCAGTTGCGGATACATCAGCTCGACCGCGCGTTCCAGATGCGCCCAGTCGCCGTTCGCCCGCGGCTCGGAGAACGGCCCTCGCCCGCCCATCAGCAGACGCCCCGCCGCATCGCGCCGGAAATACAGCAGCAGACGCCGCGAATCCGACGCGACTTCGCCTGCGCGCAGAATGTCGTCACCCAGCGCCGGTGGCAGTGGCCGCGTCGCGACGATAAAGCTGTTCGCCGCGATCACCGATTGCCGCAAGCCCGGCCACAGCGCGCCCGTATAACCGTTGGTGGCGATCACGACCCGCTGCGCTTCGACGCTGGCGCCACCCTGCGTCTCGACGCGCCAGCCGCGCTCATTACGCTTCAGGCGCGAGACAGCTGTTCGCCCATGTACGGCGACGCCAAGCGATTGCGCGGCGCGCGCCAGCCCGCGCACATAGCTCAGCGGCTGAATACTCCCCGCGCGATGATCGATCCATCCGCCGATATAGCTCTTCGTGCCGAGCCGCCGCGACACTTCCGCGCCATCGAGCAGACTGACCTTTGCGCCGCGCGCTTCCCATTGACGCGCGCGTCGCGTCACGGTTTCGAGCATCGCGGGCGACGGCGCCGGTTGAATCCAGCCGCTTCGCACCGCCGAGCATTCGATGCCGTACCTTCTGATCACATCGAAAACGTTATCCGCCGCGCCCCCGACCACCTCGACGAGACGATTGCCCGCGGTTTCGCCGAAGCGCTGCACGAGTTCGTCGGGATCGTATTTGAGCCCAGGAATCACCTGCCCGCCGTTGCGGCCCGACGCGCCCCAACCCGGCTCGGCGGCGTCGAGCACGCACACCTTCACGCCACGCTCGGCCAGATGCAAAGCCGTCGACAAACCGGTAAAACCCGCGCCGACAATCGCCACATCGAACGACGCCGATTCGCGCAGCGGCGGCGTGTCGGGCGCAGGCTGCGCCGTCGCGGCCCACAACGAATCCGGCAGCGCTGCTCCTTCTTTCACTTCGATCATGTTCAGTTCTGGTGGGCAGTGGCGTGGGCGTCGCTGGACGAAAGCAGGCGTCGCAGGAATTCCTGTGTGCGCGGATGCTGAGGTTCCGTCAGCACATCGCGCGCAGGACCTGTCTCGCAGATCGTGCCGCCATGCAGGAAGCACACGCGGTCGGCGACCTCGCGCGCAAAAGCCATCTCGTGCGTGACAACGACCATCGTCATGCCGTCGCGCGCGAGCGAGCGCATCACGTTGAGCACTTCGCCGACGAGTTCGGGATCGAGCGCGGATGTCGGTTCGTCGAACAGCAAGGCTTCGGGCTCCATTGCAAGCGCACGCGCAATCGCGACGCGCTGCTGCTGACCGCCCGACAGCTCCGACGGATACGCATTCATCCGGTGCGAAAGCCCGACCTTGTCGAGCAGCTGCCGCGCCTGTTCGCGAGCCTGCGCGACAGGCGTGTGGCGCACGTACACGGGGCCTTCCATCACGTTTTCGAGCGCGGTCCGATGCGCGAACAGATTGAAGCGCTGAAACACCATGCCCACGCGCATGCGCAACTCGTGGATGTTCTTCGCGTTCGCATCGACACGCACGCCGTCGATCGTGATCGAGCCCGCATCGTAGGTCTCGAAGCCGTTGATACAGCGCAGCACCGTCGACTTGCCCGAGCCCGACGGGCCGATCAGGCACACCACTTCGCCCGCCTTCACGCTGAGGCTCACGCCCTTGAGCACTTCCTGGTTGTGAAAGCGCTTGTGGATTCCATTGATCTCGATCATCGGCTTTTCCTCAGCGCGAGTTGCTTGCCCAGCCGGTTGACGCCGAACATCAGCGGCAGGCTGAGCACGAGGTAAAGCAGCGCGACGAGCGTGTAGACCGTCATGTTCTGGAACGTCGACGATGCGATCAGTTGCCCGGCGCGCGTGATTTCCGCGACGGTGATCGTCGACGCCACCGACGAGTCCTTCAGCAGCATCACGAGCGTATTGCCATACGGCGGCAGCGCGATCCTGAACGCCTGCGGCAACACCACGCGCCGCATGATCAGCGGGCCGCGCATGCCGATCGCGTGGGCCGCTTCGATCTGTCCGTGATCGATCGCCTCGATGCCCGCCCGGAAGTTCTCCGCCTGATACGCCGAGTACGCGATGCCGAGGCCGATTACGCCGGCCTGAAACGCGGACAGTTGCACGCCCATGTCGGGTAGCACGAAGTAGATATAAAACAGCTGGACGATGATGGGCAGCCCGCGGATCAGATTGATCACGGTGCTCCCGAACGTCGATAGTGCGCGATTGCGCGACACCTTCATCAGCGCGAGCACGAGACCGAGAACGGAACTGAGCACGAACGCACAGGCCGTGATCTCGATGGTGATGACCGCGCCTTTCAGCAGGATTGGCAGAAAGTCGATCGCGTTCTGCAAAAACATCGCGCCTCCTGATACGCCAGGCAGATCGTCCGCGCCGCAGTGCGGCGCGGACCGGTTGGAACGCTGCGATACGGCGTGCCGTTCAGCTCATGTGCCACTTCTGCAGAATCTGCTGCAGCGTGCCGTCGGCCTTCATCTTCCTGATCGCGCTGTTGAGCTGTTCGAGCGTCGCCGTGTCGCCCTTGCGCACGATGAAGCACACCTGCCCCTTCACGGCCGACTGATACTCGGGCACGAGTCGCACCTGCGTATTCGCGCCCTGCTGCAGCTGATACGCGACGATCGGCTGATCCGCGAAGCCCGCCTTGATGCGGCCGAGCGCGACGTCGCGCATGATGTCCGCGACGGAATCATAGGTGCGCACTTCCTTGAAGATGCCCTTCTTGTTGAGCGCATCGACGAACGCGGTGCCGACCTGCGCGCCGACCACCTCGCCCTTGAAGTCGTCCATCGACGTGTAATGGCCTTTATCGTCAGCCTTCACGACGAGGCCTTCGCCGTACGAATAGACGGTGTCGGAAAAGTCGACGATCTGCTGGCGGGCCGGCGTCTTCAGCATTGCGGCCGAAATGATGTCGATCTTCTGCGTGGTCAGCGACGGAATCAGCGCCGAGAACACGCTCTGCTGCACATCGACCTTGAAGCCGGACTCGCGGCCGGCGGCGGAGATGGCGTCGACCATCATTCCCTGGATCGAGTTCGTCTTGACGTCGAGGAACGTGAACGGCACGCCCGTGGCCGTTGCGCCGATCTTGTAGGTCGGCTCGGCGGCATGCGCGGCCCCCGACGCAATCGCGAAAGAAGCGGCAAGACCAGTTGCAAACAGGGTGAAGCGTTTGACGAACGTAACCATGCATATCTCCAGGCAGGGGCCGGCATGTCAGCGACGAGCGCCGGCTGATTTCGTTTTGTGACCGCCGAACCATAATAATCGAATCAAAAAAATCGCAAAGAGATTTTTGCATATCGATATGCGATACACTATGCTGCGATATCGCGTTCAGGATCGAGACGACAATGGACATTTCGCCTGCAGACGACGGTGCCCCGAATGGCCCCGACCTGCTCTTCAACCAGTCGCTGGAAAAGGGTTTGAGCGTGCTGCGCGCATTCAGCGCGAAGCGCCGCACGATGACGCTGGCTGAAGTCGCGGAAGCGGCGTCGATGTCGAAGAGCTCGGCGCAGCGGATGGTCTACACGCTCGAAAAGCTCGGCTATATCCGCAAGCATCCGTTGACGCGCCGCTATCAGCTCACGCCGCGCGTGATGCAGATTGGCTTCAACTATCTCGCCGCCGATACGCTGATCGATGTCGCGAATCCTTTCCTGTCGGAACTGACGAACATCACGGGCGAGACGACGAATCTGACCGAACCGGACGACGACGAGATGGTCTACGTGTCACGTTTCGTGTCGACGAAGTTCGTGCCGATCCACATGCCCATCGGCAGCCGCATTCCGATGTATTGCACAGGCAGCGGGCGCGCGTTCCTGAGCGCATTACCCGTCGACGAAGCGCTCGCGCGGCTCGAACAGATGAACCGGGTGGCGTTCACGCCGAACACCGTGACGGAACTCGCCACGCTCGGCGAAAGACTCGCGGAGGCGCGTCAGCAAGGCTATGCAGCCAACCGCGAGGAGCTGTTCATCGGCGACATGTCGATCGCCGCGCCCGTGGTCGGCAGTCAGGGGCGGCCTGTTGCTGCCGTGCATGTGGTTGCGCCTACGAGTAGATGGACTTTCGATGATGCGCGTCAGAAGCTCGCGCCTGCCGTTATCGACTGCGCGAGAGGTATCAGCAATTCAATACGGACCCTGGAATAGCGGTTAGCCCGTCCCGCTATTGATCGCAGGATTCTCTGGCGAGACGGGCGCCAGTTCCCGTCGAGAGCGACGATCGCAGATGCGGGAAAGCGTTGACGGCACGGTTTCCCTACGGTGGCGAATGCGTACCAGAGACGTTCGCGTAGAGCGTCACCCTGGGATGAACACATAGCCAACGCCTCGCACCGTCTGGATGTAGTGTGAGGCTGACGGGTCAGCAGACAGCACGCGACGCAGCCGCCAGATCGGGACATCGACGCTCCTCTCGAGCACCGACGTGCCTGCGCCATGTAAAAGCGCCAGGATCTTGGCACGAGGCAGTTCCTGTCTCGGATAGCGCGCGAAGACCTCAAGCAGCGAAAACTCACGCTCCTTCATCTCGACGGGCTCGCCGTTGAGGAAAAGGGTCCGCGATGTCAGGTCGAGCCTGAACGCGCCGAACGACACGGTGCGATGGGGCGTGCCTGTGACTGTCGGGAGTGCCTCCGCACGCGGCGAGACGCGCCGAATGACGGCGCGGATTCTTGCCAGCAGTTCCTGTGGGAAAAATGGCTTACCCAGACAGTCGTCGGCACCCATTTCGAAAGCCACGATGCGCTCGTTTGCGTCGGCGCGTGCGTTCAGCACGATCACCGGCATGTATTCGTGCCCGGCGCGCAACTGCGCGAGCAAGGCGAGACCATCGGGGCGTCGCAACGATACATCGAGCACAACGATCGATGGCCGAACCTCTTCGAGTAACCAGTCGAGACGCGGTGCCTCGTGCGCGATCGATACCGTCACCCCGCTATTCGTGAAGAAGACGCGAAGACCTGCGCAAAGATCCCGGTTCCCATCCAGGATCAGTACGTGAAGTGCGTTGCTGTTCATATGAGTTCATCCATCACTGTGCCGGCCACGAACGGGCTCAATGCGCATCGCCCCAATGCCCCAATGTCTGCGGTTGCATGACGCGTCCGGGATCGTTCCCGTTGCACCGCTGACGGACCGGCAATACCGGGTTAAACGGCAGCGACATGTGATCGGGTTGGGCAAGCGATAGCAAGGCGCTGACTCGCGTGAGTCAGCAGGCCGACTCGCTGAAGTCAACGAGCGTATCGGGGCGGCGTGGAAGTTTTCTTGAGGAACCGCGCAAGGCTATTGGAGGATGCGGCGACGGTTACACCGCGAAGAACATTGGCAGCGAGTTTCAGGCGTGTAGCAGCGAAACAGGCGTACGACCGTACAAAGGGACCGCCCGTTTGCTCAATTCCGTTTTGTGTACACGGCGCGTGAACAATGGAGAAGAATGAACATCTGGAGATCAGATGGCGGGCGAGCGACACGGACGAAGAAGATGTATCAGGTACCCGTGAGGCTTCTCATCTCATTGCGTATGTCCGTTGGCTTTCGCGCGCGAGGCCTGCAGTCCCAGTTCCTGGGCGAGCCCGATGAGAATTCCCTCGGGACCCCGGATGTAGCAGAGCCGATACGTGTCTGCGTATTGCACCACGTCGCCAACGAGGGTCGCGCCGTGTCTGCCGAGGCGGGCGAGCGTATCGTCGATGTCCTCGACAGTGAACATGACACGCAGGTACCCGAGCGCGTTCACCGGGGCGTTACGATGATCGGCGACCACGGGTGGCGCGAGAAACCGGGAGATCTCGAGCCGGCTATGACCGTCCGGCGTACGCATCATGGCAATCTCGACGCGCATGCCGCGCAAGCCAGTGACGCCATCTGCCCAGTCTCCTTCGATTGGGGCGCGTCCCTCAAGCTCAAGGCCAAGGTCGGTGAAGAACTCAATGGCGGCATCAATGTCGGCTACTACGATGCCGACGTTGTCCATACGCTTGACCGTCACGATGTCTCCTTTACCAGCGCGGCGGCCTCCTGGAGCATGCTCCCAATTGACCACCTATTGCCGCTCCCAGCGCGGCGGAAGGCCCACACTTCCAGTTGCTGCACCTAATGCAGCGCCAATAGCTATCGGGATTGCGAGACATCTCCCGATTTATTTCCCTTTATGCACGCACAGTTTTGACCACGCTAACACAAACAGGATGATTCGGTTGATCGATGGCATCGTGATGTCCAGCGCAGAGTCGAAACCTCCGACGACCCTGCGTCGCCGGACGCCCCCGCCTCATGCTAGACCGGTGCTGAACAAACGCCATCCTTCCGAACGAGCTACGCGGGCGAACAGGGGTATCGCAGGTTCGCTGCAGATCGCGCTTCTGCGTGCGAGATATCCGCGTGGGCAATCCATATTGATCCAGACATCGCTGGCGCGGCGCTCCCTGACTCGCTGAAGACGAAACGCCTTTTTATGCGAACCACCGGCCGGCCGCCGCGACTGCCCGAGCCGGCCGCCCACCCGCTGACATGACCGTGTTCGCCGCCACACACCGTGACGGCGATTGTCGGTCCATTCGGCTCAATCGCTGCGGCTT
This sequence comes from Paraburkholderia sabiae, assembly GCF_030412785.1. Taxonomy (NCBI): domain Bacteria; kingdom Pseudomonadati; phylum Pseudomonadota; class Betaproteobacteria; order Burkholderiales; family Burkholderiaceae; genus Paraburkholderia; species Paraburkholderia sabiae. Next base: position 1,352,534 of record NZ_CP125296.1, on the reverse strand, counting down.
GCCGCGGACTGCAGATCGGCCAGTTTGCGAAGAGGGCGGCGCTCAAGGTTGAAGGTGTCAACGTACTGGGTTTCGGCCCGCCAGTCAGAGCCCAGCAACCTCCTTGTAACGTCGTCCGTATCGAGCCAGAGCGGATGAAGAACTACAACGCGACCTGTAATCGCTCCGTTCACCGTTCGGATAACAAGCGACGGCAACCCTGATTCTGGAAGACGCTCGTACGACAGTGTGCCGCGCCGCATTTCCGCTACCTCCTGGGTCAGCTCATGCGCCCGTTCCAGCCACCCGCTTATCTCGGGCAGATGCAGGTCGCGCCCGTCAAGCCCGCAACTGTAGCCAGGTGACGCCATGGCGCGCAGATAGGACAAACCGAGCCGCCAGTCCAGCAGTCCGTGGTACCTGCGATTGCCATAACGCTGAATGCAGCGATAGCAGGATGTCTGACACTGCCGCGCATGATCGCCATCCGAATCAGTTCCGAGAAAGTCCTGGAGCGGCCACGTGTGTGTGTCGGCGAGAATCGAATGAATGATGTCAATGATCCGGGGCGAGCCGGATGCCCTTTCTGTCTCGCCAAGCCTTCTGCACAGACCGGAACCATTGATCAGCGCATCGGCGATCTGAAGCATTGGCTTGCCAGCCCTGAGTCGCGGCTCCAGCGCCTCAAACTCGTCCGGGGAAACATCCAGTTCGAGGGCCGCCTTGTGGACAAGAATCTGGGTGGCGCTGATAGCGGCGGCGCGAGTCGGCAAGTGGGAATACTGACCACGACGGGCAACGCTACGCAGGGAGAGGCGCGAGTCGAATTCGTCAAGCTGAAGGTACAGCGCCTCGGTCTTTTTGCGGGCTATCAATCCAAAGCGTTGACCGAAGCCCTGAGGCGACCAGCGTGAGCCACGCTGGCTCTCACGTATCGCAGAATCGATGGCCTGCGTTCCATCGATCTTCGCATACCCGGACGTTAGCGGAACAGGCACCGCACGTTCTTCCACCAGATCCACCGAGAACTGCTCGCCTTCGCCGTCGTCCCCGGAGACTCCGTCGTTCAGTTGCATGATGGTGACATCCGCTCCCCGCCGGACGGTTACCTGTCCGCACCTGGGCCCATCGCCTTCCCGCAACACGGTAGCGACCGTTCTTGTCGCCATTCGACCCGTCTCCTCCGAATCGCTCCTCGGGTGAAAATCCGTGCGGAACGCAGCGGGCGTCACATACCGCCTGAACACGTCCGCTGCAATGGTCCCGTGACAGTCGTCGCAGGTGCGTGGTTCGACGGGCGCCTGTTCTTCATGCCTTGCCGATCCGCAGTGAGGACAAAGCGCAACATACGTCGTTGACTCGATCCACCCTGACACGGCGCGCAGTTCGACCTCTTTTCCTCTCCGAAGAGGCTCGGCGAGGTCTCCCGTAAAGCCAATGACCTTGTGTCTCTGCTTGTCCTTTACGAGGACTGCACCCGGTGCGAACTCGAATACCGCCAGGTCAAGGTCGCGATCCATCGTCGACCATTGATAGTCTGTCGATGACTTTTCCTCTTCCGCCCTCAGCCCCAGATACAGTTCCCGAACCCGCGTCGCCATCCCGTACATGGGAAGGATCCCCGCTTCGGCCAGGAAGCGGGCAAGTCCGATGCTGACTTGGGGCGCCTGGGAGCGCAGTCCGTTGATCTCGCCAACGAGATTCCCGACGGTCGCTTCACTCAGCAAGCGCTGTCTCTGGTCAGTGCTGAACGTCGCGGCGTTGACAAAGCTGTCGCGAACTTCCGTGGAGCGCTCCAGCGCAGCACGCAGGCGTTCTGGCCAGTTTGCATCTGCGTCATCGTAGTAATCCCTTGTCGTCACATATTCGCCGTGCACGTCAGGCGGCACGAGACGATCGCCGGGAAACTCCCTGCCGCTGGCCGCGCACTCCCGTCTGAGCAGTGCGAACGCTTGCCTCAGCCATGCCTTCTTTAGCAGTCTGAGCGGTATCGGATCATGGCTGACGGCGAGGAATGGCGGTGGCGGCGGGTCACCCGTAATTGCCTTCGGGTGCGCAAAATAGTACGCGTCGTGACTGCGACCGCGACAAAACGTGACGACGAACGAAAATGCCTGTCCGCGGCGCCCAGCGCGGCCGACACGCTGCTGGTAGTTGAACCGTTGGGGCGGCATGTTCGCCTGATACACGCTTTGCAAGGCCCCAATGTCAATCCCGACCTCCATCGTCGTTGTGACAGAGAGCATGTCGATTTCTGACGCGAGCTTCTGGATTTCGCTTTCGCCGTCGACGAAGATCCCCTTGAAGCGCCGCAACCTCTCCGGGAAATCGTCGGTTTGTCCCGTGAGCTCTTCAACACGCAGCCTGAACCGGTTGACGCCCTGCTGCTCGCCGCGCAGTATCCGCAACCCCAGAAAGTTCTCCTGCCACAAGTCGCTGACCACGCCTGAGGGCGCGGTGTCGAGCGGCAAGGCGCAGCGCGTGCAGAGGTTGACCCCGAGATGGAGATGTACCCGCTTGCAGTTTGCGCAGCGCCAGTAGTGATCCGTCTCCTTGGCCAGCCTGAGGTACAGACCGCCTATCTCAAACATGCCGCTCTTGTGCCCGCGGCTTGCAAACCTGTCGAGCACGCCAGTCAGACCATCAATGTAGTTGGCTTCGCCGAACACGCTTTTCGCGAAACGCACGGTTCGCCGGTTCGAGACGGAATCGCCAGTGACCCACTCAGTCATCCGCTCGTCGGCATAGCGATTGTTGCGTATCCGGTATGCGCTCGCAAAAACCCGAAGCCATGCATCGAGCCTGTCGTCCTCCTGCCCCGGTTTGTCAGATATTGACGGGTAAGCGAGCCCCGTTTCTTCGAGCGCAAAAAAGGTGTTTGCGAAGATGACGTCATCAATGAGCTCATACTGCCTGTCGAGTATCCGTCCGTTGAGTTCGTCCTTTGCGGCCTGAGCAAGGGTCGAGCGATATCGCACCTTGCCGGAGTCTGCTTCGAACAGGCGATACCACGGCTCTCCCTTGAAAGGTGTGCGCCCTGCCTCATCGAATGGGTGTATGCCCATTCGCACCAGCTCGCTAACAATAGCGCCCGTGGAGCCGTCCGAGGCCGCATACTGAAGGAGCTGGTCCAGTTTCACGCATCTGCCGCCATCGACGGGCCTGGCCTTCCCTTGCATGGCGGCGTATTGCGTTATCAACTGGTTGCGCCTGTCGACGTTTTCGTCGTTGTCGGGAATCTGACCCAAACGCGCGAAGAATTCCTCCTGCGTCATCCACTGGTCAGACGCTGCCTGAGCTGCCTGTCTGGCCGCAGTCACAAGCACCTCACGACGCAGATCGCGCAGATGCAACCGCTCGATCTCAAGCGCCTGATTGGCCGCGTCCTGCCGGCTGTCCGAAAAGACGATTCCCTTGGGCTCAGCGCCGATAGCGTGCAGCAGCTCAAAAAGCTCCGTCGCAACAAGCTGGGACGCCTTCGTCACGCCAGTGCGGAACGCGCGGATGGGGGATCGGGAGCGATTTGTGGACGGACGGTTTGAATAGTCGGTGCCGCATTTGGGGCAGCAGAAGGGTTGCGCCGACGGTCGTCCGGTGATCTTTCCTTTGGGGCCCGTGACGGCGGCTTCTTTCTGGTAATAAAGATAACCTCCGATCTTGCCGTCGGGAACATCGCCATGAGGATCGACTCGCACAACGCCCGTATCGACGTCAAGATACGCTGGCTCCCAATGGTCGTAGTCACGCTCAGGAAGCGAACATTGCTCCCGACGAGGCCAGAAGACAGCGAAATCTTCGAGCGTCATCGAGTCGTAGTATTCCGCGCTGGCGCGCTCAGGGAGGTTTTCCAGATCGGCAGATGAAGGAAGGAGCTCCGTTGCCGAACTGGAGCCAAGTTTCTGCCCCCTCTGCCCTCCGAGGAAGAGGTCTCCGCAGGCTTCGCAATACAAAAGCTCGAAGAGTCGCGCGCCACGTCGCACGCCCTTCGCTGGCCTCGCGTGCGAAATCCCCCGTTCGACTGTCAGCCCCGAGAAGCCTAGCGACCCATCGGTCAGTCCGGGTGCGCCAAAAAGCCCCTCGATATTGCGCACAAACGTGTGCACGCGGAATGACGGTGTTTCAACAGCGAGACTGACTTCCGATCTCCGGCTTTCAGGAAGCGCTCGCGTAAGCATCAGTCCACGCAATGCCAGATCAGCCAGATCAGCGTCTGCGGCCGTCGGGACAAACACCCGGGACGAGATTTCGGACGCTACCGTTGCCCGGATTCCTTCTGGACCGGTACACCCGTATGCCAGCAGCGCAGCTGCCGCCTGAGCGACGTGTTGTATGAGTTCTCCCTCCGCCACGGCATGCGGAACGGAAAGCTCCTTCGCCACTTCTGACAGCGCTGGGAGTAGCTGCCCGGATGCGCCGATACGTGCGACGAACCCCTGATCATCCGCGAACGCGCATTGCATGAGCTTCGCGAAGGGTTCCGGTGATACCGGTCCCGCAGTCCACACCGGCATGAAGGGCTCGCCTTTGACAACGCACTCACGCCAGAACGTGGCGTCCGTCGTGCCAAGGTCATCTTTGCCCGCGCTGGTGCCGAACGGCGCGAACAGATCGCGCAGATACGCCATCGATTGCTCGCCCTGCGTCCCCTCCATCGGCAGCGAGGCGGACGACGCGAGGATTCGCAACTTGTGCCGGAGTCCCGGCTGGTCGAGCCCGAGCCGTTGTATCAGCGTTTTGACCAGAAAGGCCACTTCCGTGCCGGACGAGCCACGGACCAGGTGCAGTTCATCAAAGATCAGGTAGAAATAGGCGTCTTCGCAAGACCGTAACCAGTCCTTCGTCTTTTCGAAGATGGGATCCTCCACTTCCCGCGACAACATCGCGCCGAGCATGGACGCGTTCGTCACCAGGATATCGGGAGGCGTTTTCTGCATGTCCCAACGCGACGACATTTCGCCTCCGTCGACGGAGGGGAAAATGTAGCGGGTTTCGTCGGGCCCCTCCTCCCCTGGCTTTCTGGCTTCCTTCGCGATGCGATCGTGCTGTCGGGCGGCCTGCTGGTTCTTTTCGATTCGCCTCATTGCGGCGCGCAACTCGCGAAGTCGCCTTGCGCGGCGCTCCTTCTCCTGCTTGTCACCGGCGAGTCGAGGGTGCGTTTCGTATCCCGTGACGGGTGTGGCGCTTGTGTACTGGCCGAAGAAAATCCGGTTTCCCGCGAAGCGCTCATCCATCACTTCGTGCGCTTCGGGAGAGTCAAGCGTTCTGCGCAGACGGACCATCTGGTCTTCCACCAGCGCATTCATCGGGTAGAGAACCAGCGCACGCATCGCATGTGGCCGGGTTTCGCCCGTGCGGCGCGACTGCCATTTCCCGGCTTTTTCGGTCCACCAGTCCGCCTGCAGGTAACCTTGTGCAGGCGCTTTCCACTTCACTGCTTCGTCGGCCAGCGCGGCGAGCAGCGGGAGCATGAAACTCTCGGTTTTTCCCGAGCCGGTTCCGGATGTGACAATGCCAGGTTTCCCTGGGCGGATGCCTCTGCCCAGCATCGCAACCTGATGGGTGTACGGGGCGTATGATGATTTTCTACGTATCGGCCCGTCCGCCGGCTCGCCCCTGAACAGGCCGCTCAGGGCGAGTTCAGCAAATGCGATCTTTCCCTGCGCGGACAACGGACCAAGTTCATCGCCATCTTCGGCGGCCAGTTGCTCAAGCCGCTTCGGGCTGGACGTATAGCGGAAGACGGGTTCAATCAGTGGCTCGGTCGCAAAGACGTTCACAGTTTGCAACAGACGCCGCCGTGTTTCAGCGACCACCGGATCCGCGATCCGGAAACTGGTCTCCACGTACGATACGAAAAAGTCCTTGATGCGATTAAAGCCGCCGATAGGATCAAGCATTGTCAGCCCCCAGAATTCGCAATTATTTATTGTTCAGTCGTTGAGAAAAGGTCAGCCAGGCCTTCTACGCCAGCATGTTTGCTGTCGCCGCAAACGATGATGGCTTCTGCCGCTGTGCGGGCAGCGCCCAATGCGCGTATCACATCGAGTTTTGCAACGAAGCTGCCCGTGACATATGCGCCCTGGCTCAGGTCGGAGGGAGGCTCATCCGGCGCGAACTGCATCCGCGCGCTTTTCGAGATGCCCTGGGTTGCGATTGCCGATGCGCCTTTAGTAATCGCGAGGCTGACGTCAATCACGACACCGCTGCTCCTGATGACGTGGGCCTCCTCCGCGTCTGTGTCTGCGACCGTTGCACAAACAAACAGCCGCCGCGGGAAGCCGCCCCGACGGATCCCGTCCTTCAATGCGGGATACCAGAAGCGTGCGCCAGACCGTTCGGCGTTTTCTATTACCGTCAGCATGGAGCAATCGCCCGTCCGTGTGAGATCGAACGCCTGCGCCATTGGCGTTGGGGCAGCCGTTCCGGGACGCGACCAGAGGTCCTCATATGTGATGAGGGTTGGGTCGGCGAAAATCCGCGCCGACTCCCCTCCGGAAAGGAGCGCTTCGGCGACCATCAGGAACGCGTCTCGCCCCTGTCCTGTCAACACGGGAACCTCGCCTGCAAGACACAGCGCCACGACCTGCAGCATGAGCGTCTTGCCATGGTCGGTGAGCAGCGGACAGGTTGCGAGCGACTTGCGCAGGTCCGAGGCTCGCCCTTCACGCGCATCAGGCGCGCGCAAGGACGGCTGATTGGGGCTACGGTCTCCGGAGGACGGCCTTTCGAGCGCGCCGGCGGCGAGCAACAGCCGGTCGACATTGGCCTTTGCTTCGTTCTCGCGAGTCTTTAGCACTTCGATCCGCGTGCGAAGATCCGCCATGGAGGCGTCGAGATCGCGCGCTTCGGCATGAAGCCTGTCCCGGGCGCTTTGCAGATTCTGGACTTCCTCTTTCAGTTGCGCCTGACGTCCTCGAAACTCATCATGCAACGCCTGCTCCCTGGCGGCGCGGCTGTTTGCGATCTCGACCGTGAGCGCTTCCTCGTTGCGCCGCATCTCTGCTTCTAGGAAAGCGCGTTTATCCGCTTCCCAGGCCTTGAGCGTTTGTTCAAGCGCGTTCATGCGCTCTTGACGCTGCTGTTCGACATCGCTCGCCAGTTCGGCCTCGGTCCGGGCCCGGATGGTCTTCCGCTCCTGTTCCGCCATTGAGGCGATCTGCGCATCCAGCAGATTCGCGAAACGCGGAAGCGACTGGAAAATCTTCGTGAAGGAGCGAAGCAGTTCACGATCGCCAGAGAGACGATCGGCCAGTTCGCCGCTGCGCATCATGTCGAAGACGGCCGCCGTGTCCGCAACGTCGAACGTCAGCGCGCCTCGCGTCGCGTCCGCATGGTCCCGAAGCCAGTCAATGACCACATCAGTCCGCTTGTCGCCCTGACGCGACAAGGCCCGGGCCCAGCGGTTAAGGAACGCCTCCTCAGTGGACCAGTCGACTGTTTGCTTCGGAGTGGTGTCAGCGGGAAGGTCATAAAGCCCTGAGCCCAGTGGATCCGAAACGGGCATGACAGCGTCTGGATCGAATGCGTAGACTGTCACCTTCTGGTTCGGGCTAGCGAAGAGCCTGCCACCATTCCAGCGTGTCAGGTCAACCCTCACGGCTTCAGTCTGCGAGATCTGGACCATCCACGCGCCGGGCGATCCGGTTGACGACAGGCCCTCGACGGTTAGCAGGCGGCGCAGGTCATCCAGGGTGTTCGACGGCGCTTGCGTGAAATGATGCAGCGGACGATGCTTCGACGCCTGCCACTGGTTTCGCCCTTTTGGCGCGGGAGAGGTGATCCGGAATGCAACCCAGTCGCCGACGCGCAGCGCTGGCTTTCCGCGTTGTCGAACCTCGACTTCCCCCGACTTCGGAAAGAGTTTCGTCGCATTCTCAACCGGTGACCAGCCCAGGTCGCCCTTTATGGACGTCACGGCGACGTGCGCCACGATATCGTTATGCCGCACGCAGTGGCCGGCATACCAAAGATTACCTTCATTGAAACCGGTGCTCATCCTGATCCCCTTACCCGCAGAGCGTCCCGTTCCGCCATTGCATGCGGACGCGTCCACCGGACCGACGCGCGATCGAAAGTCGATCGACCCTATCGGTCGTTTTTTTTGTCAGTTCACCTATGCAGCCAGGCAAGAGCCTGTGCAACAAGACCCTATCCTCGTGGCCAACCGGATATACGTAGGCGCCGTCGATCAGCCCCGGCGAACGGAGATGTCGACGCCTTAGCCATTCGGCGAGCGCGTCTGGAAGCCCACCCTCGCCCGCCAGTCTGACCAGCAGAGCGTCGCGCGCCTCGAACAACGGAAGCTTCATCATCGAATGAGCGGCGACAATCGCGGAGGTTCGCGAAAGATAGTGCGCTGTGCGTCCACGACACTCGACCTTGTACAGATCGTGATCGCGTCCACCGCCGTGAACGAGCCGGGTGAGCTTCACCGCTCCGGATGACGTCGCATTGCGTGTGAAGCGGCTTGAGTTCCAGTCCCAGGATGATGCTGGCGAATGCATCTCGCCAAGATGCGGTGTCTGTTCCAGCTCGAGAACGCCTGACGGCGCGCAGGCGTTGTTGATGACCGGCCAGTGCAGCCGTTCGGCGACGGCGGCGGCTGAAGCGACGACGGCGCCGTAGACCGGCGGCGACCACGCGCCTACGCCGTTTCGACGGAACACGGCGCCGCCAAGCGACTCGACAGCGATCCTGAAGTCGTCGATCAGACGCACGCAGACAGCGCCTTCAACGACAGCCAGTTGCTGCTCGCCATGCCGCATGCAGAGAATCTGCGGCGCCCTCAGCGTCCACACTCTTCCCCTCCAGCCGCTTCGCAAGCGTGGCTCAATCAGGCCGCTGTCATGAAGAACGCGCATCAGCGTCCAGGGCGTCGCGTCGATGGTCGCACGCGAGACCAGCCGCACGAGTTCGCTCTCGTCCCATCCGGAAGAACCATCGGCATAGAGCGCTTCGATGAGGCTATCGATCCGCGGATCTCCCTGCTCCCACGAGATATCCTCGTCCCGGACGAATCCCACGGCGGCGGAGGAGCGCGTATCTGCCCGCCAGTCGACCAGACGCCGCAGGTTGTCGCTTGCCGATGCTTGCATGCTGCGTGGCATCGCGTCCCTGACGAACGACACGCGGATGCGCCAGTGCGAACGGTCTTCACTCGTGGTACGCGCTGGTTCAATCAGAAACGGGCCCTCGACGGGCGTCTGGCAAACCAGCTGTCCGGGCGTGTTTGCGTCGACCCCGATCAGGCCGCTGCGCTCTGACAGCGCACGGATCGTGAAGTCCGATGTGTCAGCATCGATTTCTGGCAAGAATCCGGGGCGGCCCAGCCAGGCGCCATTGACGCGTATTCCATGACGGACGGCCGCACGAAAGATGTGATCGTCAGTGCCCGGGACAAGTCGGGTACCTTTAATGAGCGCTTCAATCCTGTCGGGGGCCTGGGGCGCTTCAGTGAAGAACCACGAGCCGCCGCGCAAAAGTGATCCGAGTCGCGGACCGATGCTCGTGACCAGTTTTTTTTCGAAGGCGACGTGAATCCTGACGGCGTTGCGCCTCAGTCGGCTTTCCGCTCTCCAGCGACCGGCGCCACACTGATAGAAAAACACGATGCCCTGGCCAGGTACGCTGGCCAGGTTCACGCTGTCCCTCACGGTCTCGTCCCGAAGCGCAGTATCGAGCGTGGGGTGAACGCGGTTCGGTTGTATCGTCGACTCGCCAACGATAAACGTGCGATCGCCGTCCTCGTCGAAAACCATGTCGAGATGCGCCAGCGTTTTGATCTTCGTTCCCGCGTTTGCGGCAACGCGCGTCAGCAGACTCCAGAATGGGTGATCCGCGATTGCACGCTTTCGCGAGAGATATGCTTTTGAGAAGTCGCCAAAGGCGGTTCTGAGGCCCCATGAGGTCTGCGGGTCCGCCTCAATGGGTCTGAACAGGGTGATAAGCCTGGATGGGTCATCCAGTGCGGCCGGATTGCGCGACACGAAGCGTTCGAGCAAACGCACGTCGGGCTTGCCTGGGAAGGACAGGCGTCGAGTGTATCCGATATGCGTCCACGTTGACGGTATCGCGGGAAGCACCAGTCGACGGAATGGCTCTCCCGCGCTGATGCGGGCGTCAAGCCAGACCACAAGGTCGCGCCACATGTGTGCGACACCCTGCAGTTGCTGGAAGGTGCCGTCGACGGCGAGCCATTTTGCAAGCTTGGCGCGATATGCGCCGTCTGACTGTCCGGAGTCAAGCAGACCGTCGATATACAGCGTTGCGACGAGATATGTAAAGAGATTGGGGCGCGCCCGCGTCGTTAGCAACGGCGAGCCGTGCTTCAAGGCGTCGAGGAAGAAATTATTTTGCAACAGCGCATTTCTGAGCTGCTCGACGACGGCCTTCTCGTTGCCAAGAGGCGCACCACACGCTTGCGCGAGCGTCCGGTCCGTTATTTCGAAGCTCCGGATTGTACTGGCGTCGCCCTCGGGCCCGATACGTAGGAAGTGGGCGACCAGCCGGTCTTCCCAATCTTCGAACGTCTTAGGCGGCACCCAGTTCATGGCTATTCGCGGCGCTGGATTTTATGCGGCAAGATCGCCACTCTGATGCTTTTTGGCCGCGATCGGTTCAAGCAGACGATCAGCCAGGAAGCGGACGACGGGAACGACCACGCCGTCGCCGATGACCTTGAACGCGCGGTAATAGACGTCGGGTAGCACGTAATTCTGCGCAAGCCCCATCAGCTTGGCCGCCTCGGTTACCGTGAGCAGCCGCGTTCTGACCGTCTTGCCCTCGACATGGATGATGCGAGGACGGGATGCGCCGCCTCGTGGCGTTCTCAGACATCCGAGCGTCGGCCCAAACGCTATCTCGGCGCGCTGCCGGTTTTTCTCGCCTTCGCGTCGCATCCGCAGATACAGGCTGCCAATATGCGGCCCATCTTCGGCCTGTGCTTTGTGCAGCCTCGCGAGATGCGCCGGCGACATCATATCGAGCAGGCGTTTCGTCTCTGCTGCAGAGTCCCAACCCACGGCGTCAAGATCAATCGATCTCAGGAGCGAATTCTTCCTGAGTTTGGGCGCAGTCCCGGCGTCCCACCAGATCCAGTCTTTTTGCGACTTGCTGGACAACGCATCGAAGGCGCGGATGAGGGGTTGCGTGTGCCACGCCTCGGTAGGACCGTCGGAGCAAAGATCTCCGTTGACCTGCTGTTCACGACGCACGGCGATCAGGAATACGCGCGGGCGCGATTGCGGCACGAAGTGCTTCGCGTCGGCGACGACTGCGCCGTAGCGATATCCAATCGCTCCCAGCGCATCACAGATCGCGGCGAAGTCACGGCCGCCATCGAGGGTCAGCAGGCCGACCACGTTCTCCAGGACGAGCAGCGTGGGATGGCGCCGGGTGCGACGCAAATTTTCCATGAGCGTCAGGAATGGCCAGAGCGCGCCGGATCGGGTCTCGGACCCGTCGTCCGCTCGCCCGATTCCTAACCCGTTACCTGCCAGCGAGAGATCCTGACAGGGAAACGAAGCCCAGGCGAGATCGACATGACCGTCCAGGTCGTCGACGGTAACCTTCCGGACATCGCGATCGTCGAAGTGATCACGCCCCCAATTCGAGATATAGGTAGTGGCCTTCAGCTCGTCGACATCATTGGCGAAAAGACATTCCCACTCTTTCCCCAATCCAGCGCGCGCCATCCCTCCACCCGCAAAAAACTCGTAGAAGGTATATTTATCGGATATCACGAACGGAGCCCCGGGTCTCTTTATTCTCGGCAGATTTTTAATCTGCCAGCGATTGTATTCGAAACTGCATCGCGCATGCTTCTTTTTATGGTTTTTTGAACGGGTCATGGATCGATCGCAAATCATGCGGTCAGTCAGGTCGACCGATACCCAGCCTGAACTGGCAGTTCGGCGAATGGTTTACGGGCTCGGATACCGATATCGGCTGCATCGCAAGGATTTACCGGGATCCCCGGATCTCGCATTTATAGGCCGACGCAAGGTCATTTTCGTGCATGGCTGCTTCTGGCATGGACACACCTGCAGGCGAGGAGCCCGTCGTCCCAAAACCAACGCCGATTACTGGAGAGAAAAGATCGCGCGCAATGTCGCCAGGGATGCATCGAATGAGTCGAAGCTGACTGTGTCTGGTTGGGACGTTCTGACGGTCTGGGAATGCGAGCTGGCGAAGCCGGAGGAGCTTTGCGCGAAACTGCGCGCGTTTCTCGCGGCGGGCGTCTCGCCATGACGTCATCGGTTTTTCAGCCAGTCGCGTTTGTGACCAGGAAGTGATTGTCGGGCGGGACGTTGAAGAAATCAGCGACGCTCGCAAATACATTTGCCGTTCTCCGGAAGACGGGACATTAACCCGAACAGGCGCTTTCAGCGTTTCACGCTGATCATTTCAGCGCGATTCGATAGTAAGCGCCTCGAATCAAGTTTTATTTGAGAAATAGATTCGAACCAATGCAGATTGGATGGAGATGTTTCGCGTCTGCCAGCCCTGTTGGCGGCTCTCACAGGGTGTTCTGTCACGGTGAACGAACAGTCGCCGCGCCGAAGCCACCGGTCGGCCCGGCGACAATCAGCGGTCCCGCGAATCGCTCTTTCAGTTCTAGGCCGGTCAGCCCCGACGAGATCTTCGAACAGATTCGCCCGGCTATGTTGTGCCTGGCACCGGTCGGCCCCCTTCGTTGTCTCAGCTGAGCGCGTCAACCGAGCGCTTGCGCGTCGGCAGCCGTCGGCGAATGCTGCGGAAGCCAACGCTCCGAAAACAGGGGCAAACCTTGCACCAGTTCCCCGAAAATGGCCTTCGCCCGGATCTGTTTGTCCGGATCTCCTGGATTATTCAGCAGCGAGCCAATGAGGGCTCCGATGCGGAGGAAGTCCGACTCATCAAGTCCTCTCGTGGTCATGGCGGCGCTACCCATTCGCACGCCGCTGCAAAGACTCGGGGGCTGTCTGTCGAACGGAATCATGTTCCTGTTTGTCGTGACGCCAACCTCCGTTAGAAGTCGCTCTGCCTGCTGCCCGGTCAGTCCGAGGTCAGTCACGTTCGCCAGCACAAGATGGGTGTCCGTACCGCCCGTGACCAGCCGTACGCCTTCTTGACGAAGACCCTCGGCAAGCGCCTGCGCGTTATCCAGAACCGCTTTCGAATACAAGGTGAACTCGGGCTCGGCCGTTTCCATGAAATGCGCAGCCCGCGCGGCAATCATGTCCATTTTGGGCGCGCCTTGAATCCCGGGGAAAATCGCCCGGTCGATCGCATGCCCCCACTCCTGCCGGCACATCAGGACTGACCCGCCGCGCGGGCCTCGCCATGTCTTGTGCGTGGAAGACGTCACGAAGTCAGCGTACGGTATGGCTGAAGGAACGACGCGCGCGGCCATCAGTCCCGCGACATGCGCAATATCTGCCCAAAGCAACGCACCGACCTCTTTGGCGATATCGGCGAACGCAGCATAGTCGATGTTGCGGGGATACGAGGAACCGCCGCAGACAATCAGTTTCGGTCTGGCTTCCTTTGCAAGACGACGAACCTCATCAATGTCGATCCGCTCCGATGTCTCGTTTAATCCGTAATGGCACACGTGATACAGGCGACCGCTCATATGAAACGCCGCACCATGGCTCAGGTGACCACCGTCCGACAGACGCATTGAGAGTATCGGGTCGCCGGCCTTCAGCACCGCCTGCAGGAGCGCGACATTCGCGATGGTTGCACTCATCGCCTGAACGTTGGCGTGTTCGCACCCGAACAATTTTTTCAGACGGGCAATAGCAAGGTTCTCGATGGCATCCACATATTCACACCCAGCGGCGAACCGCCTGTCGGGATAGCCCTCGGCATTCTTGTCCGCCAGTGCGCTTCCTTCCAGTACCCGGCTCCGTGGGGAGGAGAAATTTTCGGAAGCCACCAGGGTAATCGCACTCTCCTGTCGTCTGCACTCCGCGTCCACAAGTTGATCCAGATCGGGATCATCGGCAACCAGCCAGCCGCGCCATCCATATTCCACATCGGTGACCGGACGGCGGTTCGTTGAACGTTCACGGCTCATTCGCGATCTCCTCAGAAAATTGAATGTCAGGCTCTTCGACCCCGGTTGACAGCGACTGCCACCAACGGACGCACGCGTCAGCAAGGCATGCGTCTGAATCGACCAGGTCGACGGCCATGGTGCCGGGCGGTACCACCATAGGCAGTTCGGTGCAGCCAAGGATGATCACGTCGGGGTGTAACGCGCGACACGCGTGCAGCGCGTGCGCCAACTGTTTCCATGAACTGTCGGGATCTCCCGACTTGGCAAGTGCAATTGCGCAACCCGTCGCACGGATAGTCGCTTCTTCGACGTCCATGAGCCTGATACACAGTTTCTCGAGTGAATCGCCATACAATCGATGTTTCATGGTCGATCGGGTGCCAAGAACAATCGCACTGCGTGCACCCAGCCGTGCGGCATGCTGCGCGGTAGCCGACACCATGTCGATCAGGGGGATCTGCAGCGATGAGGCGAAGTCCCGGCGCCAGTAGTGGGCCGTGTTGCATGGAATGGCCACCGCCCCGCAGCCCGCGTCCTCGAGCTGCTCCAGACGCGAGCGGATGATCGACGGTACATCTACGGTTCCTGCCTCCATCGCGGACGAACGATCCGGGATTTCCGGGCATGAGAGCAGGACGAAAGGGATGTGTTCCTGATCGGATGTTGCTTGTGAGCGTTGCGCGAGCGTGCGAAGGAAGTACGCCGTCGCTTCGCTCCCCATCCCCCCAAGGATACCGAGGCGGCCCTCGCCGATGCTGCAATTCAATGTCATATATATGTAATCCTTAATATATATTGCGAACAAGGTGGTCCGATCGCCTATATCAGGCGCCCCCGTCGCCTGCATCCATGCGCTTGTCGGACATGCCGAGGTAGAGCGCGCTACCGACAATTACCGCGGAACCGATGGCTGCCTGTGCCGTTATGACCTCGCCCCAGATCATGTACCCAAATATGATCGCCCACACCACCCCAAAGTAGCTGAATGGAGCAAGGAGTGACGCCGTGGCATTCCTGAATGCCACCGTCAGCAAAAGCTGACCGGCACCTGCCGTGAGCCCAAGCAGGGCCATATATCCGAGATCCCTGGTGTCCGGCGTGGTCCACGAAGCAACAAGCGATACACCGCTCACGATGGTCGCGATGACCGTGAAATACAGGACAATTGCGGCCGGTTCTTCGGTACGCGACAGTTTCTTGATCTGGATGATCGAACCTGCGCCAAACATGGCGCTTAGCAGGATCAATCCGGTGCCAAGCAGGGAAGCGTGGTTGCCGGAGAGCGATGAGACCAGAATGACGCCAACAAATCCGGCCATCGACGCTACCGCTGTAGCGACGCGGAAGCGTTCAGACAGAAAGACGACGGCGAACAGACCAATAAGAATCGCTTCCGTGTACTGCAGGGTGACAGCGGTCGACAATGGCAGATGTGGCAAGCCGGCAAAGAACAGTCCCATCGAGCCGAGCGCCATAATAGCTCTCAGGAAGTGTCCGAAAAACCGGTGAAGCGTCAGCTCCCTTCGTTGGTTGTTGCGGAGCCGAAATATAAAGGCGGCAGGGATCAATCCGAACAACATTCGGAAGAACGTTATTTCGTTCGCCGGATACCTGGTCGAAACCAGCTTCGCGATCACATCCACCACCGCGAAAAGAAAAATCGCACCGCACATGAACGCGATACCACGCACCTTCTGTCTGCTCAGGGCATGAGGCAGCTGTTTCTCAGTTACCAGCATCTGGTCGGGTCTCTTGGAAGGTCGTGGTCAGCGACAGGCCAGCCGCACAAATCGCTCTTCGATGCGCTCCAGTTCGGCTCGCGATTCCGCGACGGTCAGAATCTCGATTCGCCCGGTGCTCCGCAGATCTTCGACAGAAATGACGACGCCGGTTCCTCGTGCCCGGGTGAAGCCCAGATTTTCCCGCGCCAGCAGCGCGCGCAACGACCGGAAATCCATATCGCTTGTCAGATTCGTGCGCGTAGCGGCGACCAGGGCATCGCCCCTCTCTTTCGGCACGATCCGTTCGAGTATTGCCTTGGCCGCCGTGAAACCGCCATGACGCGCATTCACCTCGTTGATCAGGATATCCCCGTCCTGACGCACTATCGCGTCAACGCTTATCGGCCCCCGATGCCCGAACCGGGCGATATCGTGCGCAAGTTTCAGCCCTTCGGCCTGAAGTTTATGCACGACCGTATCGGATAAGGTCGTAGGCCAGAACATCCCCGCGTAGGCTGGCGCAAGCCGGATGTCGGCGATCCCATTGAATACGACCGAATCGTCTTGCAGCAGATAGTGGACGCCAACGGAATGTACCGAACGGTAGTAGCTCTCCACGACAAGAAACGGAGTCTGTTCCCGACTCAGCTCCGAATACACCGTTTGCGCAACGCGTTCGTATTCCTGATCCGGCACATGATGAACCTTGTGCGTCCCCGGCGCGCTGGTTATGTCATCGCGCGTGACCAGCACGTTACCCTCGGCCCCGGAGTGCCGGTCAAGCTTCACGATGCAGGAACCGGTGAGCGGCATGAGTTCCGCCAGCGCCGGCACGAGTTGCGCCGGTGAAGCACAGGTTCGCCCGGGAGCGACCGGGACGCGCAGGCCTGCCGCCAATCCCCGGAAGACCCGCTTGTCATTGAAGAGATCTGCTGCTTCGCGGGCGGGTGTTCCCGATGCGCCAAAGCGAACCGGCATGCCGACCAGTTCACCGAAATCGAAAGCCACCTGATCTGCAATATATGGCTCTATGGACCAGTCATGCCCCTCAATACCGATTTTCTTGACGTCTTGAATAAATGAATCAGGTTTAAGAGCATCCAGACTCAACGGATGTGGGTCGTCAGATTGACCACATACATATAAAGCCTGGAGAGAATCGTGTTCGTATTGGCACATCTCCTCAACATAGCGGATATGTTCCAGATCGCCAGCGGAAGGGAGAATAATTAAATCCCGTGGAGACATCATCCAGAAATGCCGCCGCGACGCGCTCGCGCTGAATTGTCTGTACCGTTTGCTGAGGCTTTGTGGGCAGACAACCATGGCTTCCGTATCCGCGTTACCAAGGAATATCTTGGGCATCCGCACATCTCCTTCACACCTGGTTAAAGGATTGTTCCGGCGAGGTCAGAGAGAAATACGAAGACGTACCGTCTTACGGTTCGCACAATTCGAAGAGGTCCGCGATTTAATCTGGCTCAGACTCTACTCGCTCCATAAGCATAGAATTGCATTCTTTCCGTGAAATGACAGGAAGATCGCAAGAATTCGTATGGTATCCGAACCTATGCAATATGCATGATGTTTAACGCGTGCGATATGGAGGTGAAAACACGGACAAAACTGGGCGCCGCCGACCGCGTCGGCATTGGTTTGTGTAGTGTATCGGGACAATGTGGAGGTTTTCTCAAGGAATTGCGCAAGGCAAACGGGGGCCGCCTGACGCATCCTTCTGTATGCGTCAGGCGCTGGCGTGCGATCGGCGGTCAGTCTCCCTGCGCGCCGATGGAAAGGTCTGAATGTTGATGCGGAAAACCAGGGGGCACTTCCCGGCGCGGAGGCTGCTCCGTTGCTCCGCTCAGGATTGGGTGACAAGGCGTCGCAGGCGCGCGATGTCATTCGATGCGCCGAATGCTCCTTCTATGATCTGCAATTCTTCCTGGGCGAGAACGTCTGGTTTAAAAGACTTGAGCGCGGCCTGGCCCACGAGCTTCATGCAATATGCGCAGATCTGGCCTTTCACGGTGTTGCTTTTAGCCTCAGGAAAGGCGTTCATCAGCATGCGGGCAAGCTGCGACTGATTGTCCCTGCTGCCCAGGACCGCCGTAATGGCGTCGCCATCGTCGAACAGCGCCTTACCCGTCAGGTCAATTCCTGGCAGGATCACCAGCTGCGGGACTATCTCCAGAAAGAATGCTGCTCCCAGCGCCTTGGCTCGCCCGATGGCATGACGCCACGTTCGCAGCCGCTGTTCGTCGGCGATGTCGGACGCAAGCAGATATCTGGAAAGTAACGCCCTGCCCTGATCCTTTTGCACATCGAGCCATAACCCCAACCCTATGTCCTGCTCCTGTGAAGCGTTGACTGGCCCATTCACGAGTAGCATGCGCATGGTTTCAGCGATACCTGGCTCTTCCATCGTCTCCGAAACATGCAGCCATGCTCGTTTTAGCGCGGAGAACTGTGTCGGGTTTGCCGCGTCAACCGACGTTAACAGGGCGTATGCCTGCTGCGCTGTGAACTGCGGATAATCAGCGACGAAATCGACCGTTTCTGACGGCGCCGATTTCCAGACGATACTTATCGCGTCGATCAGTTTTGGGCGCCCTGCTTCCGGTACAAGCCCGCGCTGGAGCATATCTTTCATGGAGCCAAGGATGCTGACGTTTTCCGGAGATGGAAAGGTCTGGACAAACGCTCTGGCGTCGTCATATATCGATGCCGGACTGTACGGGTTCCGCTCGGAAGATTGCGCAGCCCAGTAGCCTGTCATGCATTTGTGCAAGAGCGGGTAATGACCAGCTTGCCCCTTCGCCTGGGAAAAGAGTTGCTGCACCTGTTGTCCATAAACCGAAGGGGTAGCGTTGAGGAGTACCGGTGCGACAACTGGCAGAATCGCCGACAGATATCCATTCGGATTGTTGAACCTCGCCGCGAGCTGGGTTAGCAGTGAGTTCAGGTAGTCGAGCAGCGGCGGCGTCCCCCAGGCGACAGCGGGTACTGCGCCGACAAACGCTACAAATCGTAGCCGCATGGCGTCGCCGATCTGGTCCACGCTGATGGTCTGCTGCAACGCCGAGACAATATTGCCCTGCACGGCTTTGCCCTGGTCAGTGAACCGGGACGCAAGATACCGCGCGCATGGTACCGGGAGCGCTGAAAGGAGGCGCGGTGCCCAGTTTCCCAGAATGCCTTCTTCAACCTCCCGGCCGAGGGGCAGAAGCCGGCCCGCCATGTCGCAGGCGTACCCGGCCGTTTCGTCGCCTGTGCTCCAGTGATTTATCAGGTTCGTCACCGAAGCCAGCGCGGTGTCATCCAGGGCGTGCAGTGATTCAGTAACAGCATTTGATATCGGCCCGAACGCGACATCCTGGTCAATGATGTTGTCATCGTCACTGACGTCGTCTTGCTGCAGCCTCTGTGCGAATTCACCAATGAAGGCTGACGCTTGCTGTTCATTGACGTTGCCTAGCGCTGGCACCCCGACTTCCCACGCGACCTGAACAGCGTGAACATCCCTGAGGCTGACATATGTCGGCAGCAGGCGCCACAATTCTTGCCGTGCTTCTTCCCCTGTCCGCATCAACTTCGAGGAGATCGCTTTCATCCGCGACAGTGCGGATTTCACGTCGAACGTGTAATTTTCGTCCTTCTGCAACTCGCCGGCAAGCGCGCCCAGATACCGGACCCCCAGAGCCTCCGCGACGTTCCCGCTATCCTCTGAAAGCCAGGACTCGAGGTCACGGTAAGGCAACTGGATCAGTGCGTTGCCTCCCGCCTGCACGTTACGCTCGATGAGCCAATCCTGCAGTAGCTGCTCCGCATGTGCTTCAAGGCCGCCGGCTGCCCGGGTTGACAGGGCGCACGGCACGAGCGTCCGCACCATGTCGACCGCTTCGTTGAGATTCGGCGTGCCCATGGATTCCAACTGGAGCGCAACAGGTCGTCCCGGCGTCAGCAGGTCTTCTATCAGTCGCGAGGTGACCGACTTCCTGTCAGAAGGCACCGCTTCTGACATAAGCGCCACGATGCGTTCCGGGCCAAGCTGTGAGCGCAGGTTCAGGCTGTTATCGAGGTCACGGCACAATTCCCCCAGAAGCACCGCGGCCAGTGGATCCGGCACACGGCCGATCAGGTCTGCGACTACCCGCGCCGCATTGCTGCGACGTGCGCTGGTCTCATTGACGGTTGCCTCGTACAACTGGTACAGATTGCGCGCCTGCTCCTGACTCAGCATCGACCCGTCAGTATGACGGCCCATGCCCTCAAGCACTCCCCTCGTGTCGCCTGACACGAAGGCGCCGTACACTGCGGAGATGTTCGCTCCAAGCCGACGGGTGGTCGGATCCTCCGAAAGCAGGAGAAGGCTTTGAAGCGGGTCAGCCCACCGTACGCCTCCCAGGCTGGCAATAAACTGCCGGAGCGGGCGATGCTCGGGTCTCAGTTCGATCGTTTCGGGTTGCTGTGACAGCGGCAACAGATACCGTTCTGCAAGCCGCTTGCGTGACGATTCAGGCAATCCGTCGAGCGCACGTCCCCGGACAATCACGTCTGTGAATGCGTGCAGAAACAGGGGATCTTCCTGGAGGTCACGATAGAAGTCCGGAAAGCTGACCTTCATCGCACTGAGGGCGCCCAATGAGATGGGATGCCTTGTGACAGCGCCTTCATGCAGGCCGCCTGGCCGGCTGCTGCCCACTCCCTCACGCTCCCGTCGGATCGCGATCCACCATGACTGCGCAAATGCATTGACGATCTGTAGCGCGTTTCGAGGGTCGCTAACCCCTACATGAATCATCCGGTCAATGAGCGGTGGAAACGCGATACCGCGATTTTCCAGATCGGACGAAATGTGCGTCAGGCTCTTCAACTGCCTTGTGGCGTAGTCGCGCATGTCGTTACGGGGAGGCGGAGGAATTTCAAGCCTGAACTGGAAGATCCGGTCAAGATAGCGACGGGCATCAAAATGATTGAAGACAGTTGCGGGGAGTTCTCCAGAACGGCGGCCCTTGGCCAGCGCATCGGCAACCTTCCCTTCATCGCACGATATGACGAACACGAGCCCTAGTCCGTCGGGCAGACGAGACTTCGGAATTTCCATGAACGTTCGGACTGCATCCAGTCCTAGCACCATCTCGTCTGCCGACAGGCGGTCGAGGTCATCGACGAATACCACCAGGCGTTCGCAGGTCTTCCCGACTCGACCATCCGGAGACTTGCTTGTCCCGTCCTTGTACCGCTGCAACTGGGAGAGCAGCATGTCTTCGAACTGCTCGGAGGTCGTGCTCGGCAGCGATACCCGTGTCAGCGGATGAGACGCCTTGACCTCCGAAGGCTTTACATGTTTCAGAACGTATGCGTATAGGAAGGAGATGCAGACAAAGAGCACCGCGCGCAAAAGATCGCCAGGGCGAAATATGAGGTCGCCGACGAAAAGTAATAGAAACAGCAATGCGAACGCTATGACGAGCGCGGGAAGTGGCAATGCCCACGCGCGCAACAGATCGACAGTCATGTCGCGAAATGACTTCGGCTGCTCCCTCGTCTCGCTTATCTGACGGAACAGCCTGTCCTGGAGGTTTTCTTCGGTACCACCAAGTTCCAGGAACACATGCCGTAGCAACGCTCGTTTGATGTCCTGATCGCGCCCGCCGAACCGCCACGCATTAAACGTAATACAGTGGATGCGCTGCGCGCGCGTCTGGCCACCAGTCTTCGTGGCGTCGTCGCGCAACTGGTTGGTATAAAGCTCCTTGATACTACTCTTGCCAGTCCCCCACCCCCCTAGCAGGCCAATACTGAAAGGCGGCTGGTGATCGTCCGACTCGATCAGGCTTCGCAGGGCCAGCGCGAAATGGCGATGACCAAATGCGTCCTCGTTCGCGCTTGAAATTTCCCTGTCAAGAATTGACGGCATTACATCGTCTTGCTGCATTCGATCATTCATCTTGTTTGACTTTTGATAACCGTTGCAATGTATGGCGTGTGACGCACCTTCGGTGCACGGGATGTCGGGCTGCGAAGCCCTGCGACGAGCCGCGCAGAAAGCCATCCGATTCGGCTTTCAATTCTAAGACCAAATGGTGAGCACCCGGCAGCGATCATATGAGACGCGGGCGCGGTCTGTTCTGCGAGGTCGAATCCATGGCCGGTAAATAGCGGCGAATCGGGCTGCCTTGGGACTGGCCGTCGCCAAGCGGGAATATCGCTGGTCGCGTGGTTCGCTTCTTCGCAACGCTGTTCTCCCGGTGGACCTCCCGGCGCGTCTGGGGCGCGCTGTCTGCGCGATCCATGCGCGATCGGAAATGTTCACGCAACAGGCATGGGCGCGCGGGCCGGACCGCACATGGAGGGGGGCGGCGGCTTTTTCGCTCAGTCGACATCGCCGCTGCGTCGTCGACGCCTGCGGTTCCGCACGTGACGTAAGCAGTTCACCAGGCCGTGGATGTGGATGGCCGCCGTCAGTGCGCCGGTGGGGAAAGTTCTCTAACTGCGCTTACGTCCCGATATGGTCTTGCCGGTCGTCGCCGATCCCTTGCGCGCCGAACCTGTTGTGGTTGGGCGTGCGGCTGCCGTCCTGCCACCTGCTGGTCGGGAACGCCGGAGCTCCACATCGCGCAGCGCAGCCAGCTGTTGATGGAGGGTCGCATTTGCGGCTTGAACTGCGTCGAGCCGTCCCTGCACCAGGCCGACCTGATGACGGGCATCGCCAAGCTGCGCCTGCAGCGCCTCGACTGCATGTCGGTGGTCCGCCTCGCGCCTGTCGGCCCGCTTCGTCGTTTCTTCGACCTCCTTTTGCAGCTTCGCGGCAGCACCGCGCTCGCGGTCGATTTCGAGCAGTGCGCGTTTCTCAGTCGCGCGCAGGCGCTCCTCCGCACGTTCGGCCGTCTCGCGCAGTTTCTCCAGATCCCGCGAAAACCCCTCCCGCACCTTTTCCAGCTCACGGTCGCGCGCCGTCGCCTCGGCCTTCAGGCGGCTGACCTCCGCCTCGAGCGCCTGCCGCGCGGCGTGGCCCTCGGCCTGCGCCTTCTCGATCTGGCGGACTTCGACCTGCGCGGCGAGCAGCGCCGCGGTGCGCTGCTCCAGCGCCACTTCCGTGCGTTCGAGCTCGCCGCGCGCGGCGGCCACGTGCTGTTCGGCTTCTACCCGCTGGCCTTCCACTTCGGCGCGCAGCGCCTGCAGTTCAGCCTGCGCAGACGCCGTCGCCCGTGTCCACAGCGTGGCGACCAGTTCCCCCGCGGCCGCCCCGAGATCGGCCGGCAGGTCCGGGTGTTCGATGCGCACGCGGCTCTTCTCCCGCAGTTCGGCCCAGAACTCGCCGAGCACCGCCGCGGGCGTGCCCATGCTGCCGCGCTTCACCAACTGATACAGGCGGTTGGCGGTCGGCGCCTGCCCGAAGCGGAAGAACAGCAGCGCGCACACCTCGCGATACAGCTCCCGCGTTTTGGGGAAAGCGATTTTGAGGCGCTCGATTTCGGCGGCCAGGCGGGTGTCTTCGGACAGAAGGTCGGACATGACGGGTAATTCCGGAATTTACGTTGATAATATAACGTAAAACGTTAAATATACAACGGAAAGATCGCAGTAATTTGACATTACACCCATAATGTCGAAAATTATCGCGACGCCGCCGATCCGAACGCGCGACGTTGCTTAAACTAAATTTGTATCCATTTTTAAACTAATTTTGTTCCCAGCCCCCTGGAGCAAAATCGTCGTGCTGCCGCGCCAGTAGAAGTGCACCGCCGTCCTGCTGTTCAACCACGCGCAGCGACAGCGAGCGAAGCACCACACCGCTGACCCACTGAACTCAGTTGCGCTTGTGCGACACTGGCGCGCTCCCGAAAACTTTCACCTTTATGTCCGATACCGAATCCGGTTTCGAATACGGCCACGCCGTAGCACTGCGCCCCGCGCCGCTCGAATCGATCGCGATTCCCCCGGCGCTTGACGGGCGTACCGGCGCGAACCGCGCCACGGGCGCTCGCGCGCAGATTGCCGCAGACAACGATCTCGATGCGATCCGGGCATGGCTCGCGCGCGTGGCCGACACGCCGACGACCTTCGAGTGCTATCGCAAGGAAGCCGAGCGGCTCCTGCTGTGGTCGCTGGTAGAGCTAGGCAAACCGCTCTCCTCGCTCACGCACGAGGACTGCCTGCGCTACCAACGCTTTCTCACGGATCCGCAGCCGGCCGCTACCTGGGTGGCGAACGCCGGTGCAGGCGGCGGGCGCAAACACCCGCGCGGCGACCCGCGCTGGCGACCCTTCCACGGACCGCTCTCGCCCGCCAGCATCCGGCAGGCGACGGTGATTCTTAACGTGCTGTTCTCGTGGCTTGTGCAGGCCGGGTATCTGGCCGGCAACCCGCTCGCGCTCTCGCGGCGGCGCGCGCCCAGGGCCGCCGCGCGTATCATCCGCTACCTCGAGCCCGGAGTCTGGCAGCATGTGAAGGATTTCATCGCATCAATGCCGCAGGACACCGCGCGGGCGCGGGCGCACTACCATCGAGTGCGATGGTTGTTCACGCTTCTGTATCTGGGCGGTCTGCGCATCGCCGAGGTCGGCGGCAATACGATGGGCCAGTTCTTCGTGCGGCGCGACGCCGATGGCGCGATGCGCTGGTGGCTGACGGTGCGCGGCAAGGGCGACAAGGAGCGGCTGGTGCCGGCCACGCGGGAACTGATGGCGGAACTCTCGCGCTACCGTCAGTCGCTGGGAATGACGGCCCTGCCCTCACCCGGCGAACAGACGCCACTGCTGCTGCCGATCGGGAAAACGCCAGACGCGACGGCAATGTCCGATCGCGATACGCACAGCGGTGCTCCCCACCGACCGTTGACGCGAGCCGCGGTTCACAGCATCGTCAAGACCACTTTTGCGGGTGCCGCCGCCCGGCTACGGGAGTGCGGTCCGGAAACCGAAGGACGCGCTGCACTGCTCGAAAGTGCCTCGGCGCACTGGTTGCGGCATAGTGCCGGCTCGCACATGGCCGACAATAAAGTTGATCTGCGGCACGTACGGGACAACTTCGGGCATGCGTCGTTGACGACGACCAGTATCTACCTGCATGTCGATGAGGATCGCAGGCATAAGGAGACCGATGACAGGCACCGCATTGACTGGTGAGCGCGGTTCAGGATTTAGGCCCCGGCGATGTGGGGGCCTTCACCGCGCTCCGGTACGCAGATCGCCTCCGTTCTGATGCCTGGACGTGACGGCAGGCTTAACCGAATAGACCGCGAGCGGCACGCAATTACTGTTCATGAGAAGTCAGTTCACGCTTTCCCGAAAATGCGTTTTAGAAGGCTGCGTCTACCATCGCGGTTTCCCTCCAGAAAAGGCTCTGCGAGCTCGTCGGCTTCGAGCGAAGTCGGGTCGGCTTCGCGGAGCAAGTCGCCGGGATAATGCGGTAGTCCGAGGCATAGGCTGTCGTCGAGTTGCAAAAGCCTTGACCGCCGCCACTGCTTCGACAGACCAGAACCCAAAATACGCCCCACCCTGAATAAATTCATCAAATCCGTACCAATAGGGGCGGTCGTAAATTGCCGCCACCCCTCCTTTTTTGCGGGTCGATCGAGTTCTGCATACCAGTTTTCAACAAACGAACGAAGCATGCGGGGCTGGTCCGGCGGCAGTGCGTTGACGGTAGCGAGCAACCGGGCGTATGGCTTTGGATGGCATAGCACGGTCCCGATACGTCGACCGTGATCGCGGCTCGAGATGATACGGTCGAGCAACACGTCTTCACCCTCATTGCCCATCAAGGCAGTCAAACGCTGCCATTGATCGTCAGGAATGCTGAGAGTGAGTGCCAGACCAGTGAGCCAGAAGCACACGATGTATTTGTCGAGGTTCGTGCTCCAGCTGCGGCGCGAGAGCTGTTGCTCCGCGAAAACACCCCCATCCCCAGCCGCTCGGATTGCTCCCATGCATTAAGAAGTCCCGGGAAGTACTGAGCCAACTCGCTAACTGTGTCGCCGCGTGAATACCGAACGAACATTAGTTGCCAGTACTCTTTCGCAATTTCAAAGAGATACTGTGGTCGATAGCGTGCATCACCGGACGGTTCCCCCGATTTTGCCCACATCGCCTCTATCCGCGTGTGCGAATGTTCGATCCATTGATCCCAATACGCTTGGGGGGCAAGCGCATCTCTTGTCATTTTGTCGCTCCGACTAACACGGGTGCCAGCTGAGGAATTAATTCTTCCGTTATTGTCCAGCATGCCGACCGTTACATTCCCAAAAGGGATCGGTATGTACCAGCCATTTATCCACGCGACCAGAGACCATCGCGTCCTGAACACCTTCTGCGCATTACGATTTCCACCAACGGCCTGCAAGATACGGTTCAACCCGGGTTAGCGCCCGTGAGCCAATCGTCACTCCATCTGCAACCCGTCAAGCGTCGATCCCAATCTGGATGTGCCGAACCCGTATTCGACCACCAAGGACAAGCCGCCGGATGTCGCACTGAAGGAGCCGACAGTTATTGGCTACCTTTTATCTGTTTCAAAAATTCTGGATCTATCCAGACACGTCCTTGCTCGGTCTGCTCTCGAGTAGGCTGGACACTAGCTCCAGAAAACGGCTCCAACAAGTCGAGAAACTCTGTCAGCGACCCCGCGAGCAGGATGAATGCTTCCCTTCCCGGAATCTCATGATCGCAAAAATAAATCTTCCCGGCGTCACCTCCCCGGGTGGCGAAGCAAACGTAATTCCCACCTTCGGCGTATGCAACAGGTATAAATCCAAAATCGCCTGTCTGATCGATCAGAGATTTTTCATATGGAACTTTTTCAAACGGAATTGCTTGCGTGACTCCCGAATGATTTCCCCCCGCAATGCCAAACACATTGTCCGAAAAAAAATGCCCCATTGAAGCGCTGCAGAAAGTCAAGATAATCCTTTAATAGTTCTATCCCAATAGCGGCTTGAATTGTCCGAGCTTCACTTGCGGAAGGTGGCGCAGTCGAGCCGTGTGTTTCAATCTTCATGCCCACCTCGTTATCTGAGAATTGCGGCGCCGCCCGTAAGGGGCATCGCATTGTGAATATCTTGCGGTATGAGCAGCATGGTGTTCGCATCCTCGACGTGATGCCATACGAACCCAGCAGGTGTACTTGACAAGCCGGCCATATTGTTTGCGAGAGCGGCATCGGTTTTATAGTCACCCGTGAGCCCGGGGATGCCTTGGCTTACGGAGAAATGTCCGGAAACCCTTCGATACTTCGCCCGGAGGTCAGGTGGGAAATTTTCGGCAGAGTAGTTTTTGACTGCATATTGGCTGTTTATTGGTGATCGCCCGTTGACAAGCGGCACGCCGTCGTCGCGATACCAGTGATTGCGCCCGCAACCCCCGCACCGATGCAAGGCGCCGCACCGTTTCTGGATCTTGGGCATAGACCCGTATGTAATGTCGCCAAAACTGCCGCCGCTGGCGGCGCCCTACCAGCTCGCGCGACGGTACAGGCCGAGCTGATCTACCCGAAAGAGCCTGGCTGGCCGCTGGGCGCCTCCCTGAAACTCATCCGTTGCAATGATGACGCCCGCTTCATCAACGGATTCGCCCGCCTTCACTTCGGCAACATTTTTCAATCCAAGACGCGTGCGAAAGGTTGCGCGGTTGACGATCTCGCCAAAAATCTGTTCGTAGACGTGCTGCAACTGTGTGAGCGTGAATCTCTCGGGCAACAGCCAGCAAGGTAGCGTCGAGTAGCTCGATTTGTTTCGCACGCGCGTCACCGCCTCGGCCACCTGTTCGTTGTGGTCAAACGCCAGTTCCGGTAGCGCGTCAACGTCGTAGAAAGACAGCAGGCCCGCGCATTCCGCGACAAGCTCTTCGTAGGGCACGAGGGCCACGTGCGAGATTGCCACTGTAAATCCACGCGTGGGGTCGCGCCTTCGCCCCGAGAAGGTCTTCAGCTGCTCAAGATACCTCGGCCGCAAGCCGGCCTTCTCGTGCAGAACGCGAAACGCCGTGTCCTCGACGTTCTCTTCGCGCGCGTCGTCGACGTGAACATATCCGCCGATCAGCGCGGCCTTCCCCGCCTGCGGTTCTTTCGGCCGCACGTGCGTAGCCACGTGAAGCGCGCCGTCAATGACAGTCAGCAATACGACGTCCACGCTCACATCAGGTTTTTCGAACTTGACCACTCTGCCCCCTTCTGCAGCAACTGTTTGAAAAATCCTACCACACATAGTTGCACTTCCCAACTATATAGGTTTATACTGGCGCCACGTTAGTCGCAAATACCAACTAAGTAACAGGCCACCGCTACCATGATTCGAGTCACTGCCATCTCACGCGCTGCCGGCAAACACCCGGTCGAGCTGAAAACTTTGAAGTTCCCGGGCGGCGAGATGCACGTCACCGTGGATGCGAACGTTGCCGCCGATGAACTGCTGATCACCGCGCATCTGCCCGATTCCGCAACGGTCATGACCCTGCTGTTGGTCACTGATGCGCTGCGCCGCGCGTACACCGATGCGCCGCTGTCGCTCGCCATGCCGTACGTACCGTATGCACGCCAGGACCGCGTGGCGAACCCGGGTGAAGCACTGAGCGTCAAGGTCTTCTGCGACCTCATCAACGCCCAGCGATACCGCCGCGTGACGATTCAGGATCCGCACAGCGACGTCGTTGCGGCGCTGCTCGAGCGAGTTGTCATTGAAGATCCCCTGCCGGCGCTTCGCCGGGCCGTGGCGGCGAGTGTCGCGCGCCCCGCCCTGGTTGCTCCCGACGCTGGCGCCCGCAAGCGCGTACTCACGCTTGCCAAGGCGCTCGAACTTGACGTGGTATTCGCGGACAAGACCCGCGACACGCGCACGGGGGCCATCACGGGCACGCAGATTCAGGGTGAACTTCCCGACGCGCCACTGCTGGTGGTCGACGACATCTGCGACGGTGGCCGCACGTTCACCGAACTTGCCGACGCGCTGCGCACGCGGCAGGCCGCGCAGGGCGTCCAACAGGAACTGTATCTGTACGTGACGCACGGAATCTTCAGCAAGGGCCTCGATCCGCTGCTTACCCGCTACGCCACCGTTTTCGCACGAAACAACTGGACCAGCGACAGCCGCTGCGTGCCGGTCTGAACACGAACAATGCCAGGAGAACCGCAATGAATGCTCCCGCCAGCCCCGTCATGCTCGAAACCAACGGCCTTGTTCCGTTCAACCTCGCCGATTTTTACAAGACTGGCCACCCGTCGATGTACCCGGCTGAAACGACAAAGCTCGTCGCCAACTTCACACCGCGCTCGGCGAAATATGCGCCCGTGCTGCCGGAGCTTTTCGACGGCAAGATCGTCTGGTATGGCTTGCAGGGCTTCATCAAGGAATTTTTCCTCGATGTGTTCAACCGCGAATTCTTCGGCGCAAAGACGAAGGGTCAGGCAGTTCGCAAGTACCGGCGCCGCATGGATAACGCACTGGGCAAAGGGGTCGTGTCGGTCGACAACCTCGAAGCGCTGTACGAACTGGGCTATCTCCCCCTCGAAGTGCGCGCGCTGCCCGAAGGCGCACGCGTGAACATCAAGGTGCCGCCCGTTCTTTTTATCAGCACGCACGACGACTTCCCCTGGGTCGCAACGTACATCGAAACGATCTTCAGCGCCGAAAACTGGAAGCCGTCGACTGTCGCGACCATCGCGTTCGAATTCCGCAAGCTGCTCACCTACTTCGCTAAACTCACGGGCTCGCCGGAAGAACTCATCGACTGGCTGGGCCACGACTTTTCGATGCGCGGCATGAGCGGCGTGCACGACGCGATGCGCTGCGGCGGCGGCCACGACCTGTCGTTTACGGGCACGGATACGATTCCCTCGATCGACTACCTCGAAGACTTCTACGGTGCGAACTCCGATCTGGAAGTCGTCGGCGGTTCGATCCCGGCCACCGAGCACAGCGTGATGACGCTGCGTATCCTGCTCACGCTCAAGCACATCGTGAGCGACCCGGCCAACGCGGGCAAAAGCGAAAAGGCTCTGCGACGCATAGCCGAACGTGAAGTGATCCGCGAGCTTGTAACACGCGACTATCCGGCGGGTATGCTATCCATTGTCGCGGACTCGTTCGACTACTGGAACACGATCACGGCGGTCGCACGTGACCTGAAAGACGAGATCCTCGCTCGCCAGCCGGACGAACTCGGCCGCTGCAAGATCGTGTTCCGTCCGGACTCGGGTGACCCGGTCAAGATCCTGACGGGCTACTTCGCCGACGAGCTGGTGTGTAACAGCGTCGGCACCGCGGTCGCCGGCGAAGACGGCATGTACGAAGTGAACGATGGCAGCGGCATGCGAATCACCGAAGCCGAACGCAAGGGCTCGGTCGAATGCCTGTGGGACATCTTCGGCGGCACGACGACCGACAAGGGCTTCAAGGTGCTCGACAGCCACGTGGGCCTCATCTACGGCGACTCCATCAGCCTGCCGCGCGCGCGTGACATCCTGCTGCGACTCGTGCGCAAGAACTTCGCATCGTGCAACGTCGTGTTTGGCATCGGCTCGTACACGTACAACATGATCTCGCGAGACACGTTCGGCTGGGCGATGAAGGCCATCTACGCAGAAGTCGGCGACGAGCAGATCGCAATCTACAAGGATCCAGCAACCGACGACGGCACCAAGAAGTCGGCGAAGGGCCTCCTGCGCGTCGAGAAGGTAGGCAACGACTACGTGCTGTACGAAGAACAGACGCTCGAACAGTTCGACGGCGGCGAGCTCGTACCCGTGTTCCGCAACGGCGAATTGCTCGCCGAGACTACGCTGGCCGAAATGCGCGCCCGCCTGCGCGCATCCTGGACTTGTCCCGAACCCGGTTCCATTGACTGGGCGGTCTGACGACGTGCGATGTCCTCGCCACCCCAGGCGGGGACATCATCCAACGGAATCTCACGGTTTCGTCAGAAATCGTCTGGATCGACCGCCCGGCGCAGCAACGGGGTTCCCGCCTGTTGCGTAACCCTCGGTCGACGCGGCCCTGATGCAACCAGTGGGAGGCTTCTGACAACCAGCGCGTTCGACTTGGCCCGGGCGGACTCCGCGGTGGATAGCCATCTTGGTGCAACGCCCAGGCAAGCGCACGGACAGCCAGTTCGACAGTGCTAACCGGACGATCAAGCGCCTTATTCAACGACGCCAGGGCGGCCACAGAGCGCACGCCGCCGTCAATGTACATTGCTCACCGCGAAGCCCCTGTTGTACTTGGACGACGAGAACGAGATGTGCCTGGCGTAGTACGGACCCTGCTGAGTCGTCTTCGGGGCAGAAAATAGATGCCCTCCTTCGCGAATGCAGTTGCCGCTGCGAACAGCATGACGGCAGGAACGAACTTCTCGGCGAACTGGTTCATTTCCCTGTGTTTTGATTGTGGGCGACGGGACGCCGGTGGGCGGCGCGCATATTGCCGCGCCACCGCGTTCGACATTTCAAAGTTTGAGCCGGCTCTTCAAGCTGGCACACGTGTTTTTGGTGTCTTTTGCGTCGTCGCTGCGCAACGCATCGATGATTCCCGCGATGCGAGGTTTCGCGGCATCCTGCTGGAGATCCACCAATCCTTTCGCGGTGAGGTTTGTGTTTGCCCGGATATCCGTTCCGACGTCGATGGCGAGCGGCAGGATCTTGCCGCCGCCCACGTCGCAGTTGTACGAAACGTGGCTGGTCGAACCTGTGAGGACGATGCGGTTGCTCTTTTGGACGTCCGTCATGTAGATAACCGTGACAACGAACGCGTCGCCCTTACGACTCTCGGGCGGGAGCAGTTCATATCCGGCCGACTGAAGGGCCTGCTGGATGACTGAAGAGTCGCCTTTCCCGTTCGACTGGAAATAGATCCCTTCCTTCGAGAATACGGACGCCGCCGCGAACAGCATGACGGCGGGGACAAGCTTCTTTGCAAATTTTCTCATCGGTTCTCACGTGTAGTTTCAGGAGCAGCACTCTTCTTATCGGCAACCTTTCACTGAAATTAAGCGGTTGCGGAGTTGAATAATCCGCTCCAGATCGATGGTTTCCGCCGATCGCCGCGCGCCGCCGCTGCTACTCTCGCTTGCGAGGCGGCGCGAGTCGCCTAGAGTGTCTTTTTCGATTCCACATGCCGCCACACCCCAGACCCAGCGTCCTGCACCGATGCGTCACGACGCGCGCACTCCCGCGTGGATCATCACCCATGAGCATGCAAACGCGGTGCTCAGCGCCGCCGTCTGTTCGCAACTGTGCACCTGCCGCGCGGATGCAGGAGCAGGCAGTCATCACCAGCCCACCTGCCCGTACCGCCTCATGGTCGAGTCTGCCGAGATCCTTTCCATACTCGCCGCGACTGACATCGCGCACTACAAGGGTCACGCTTCGCTCGCGGAGATGGTCAGCACACACGTATCGGCGTTCCGCGGCCTCATCGGTCAGGCGGCGCGCGTCGCCGGCAACGCAGATGGCGCAGACACCGCCGTCGAAGTTGTTGCGGAGGATGGGCACACCGATCTCGAGACGCAAGCAGCAGACGCGGCATCCTTCGATGCCAGCTACGTCGAGCACGAACTGGCGTCCCTCGCCGACATCGAAAACGCATGCCGCAAGGACATGCACCTGCGGTTCGGGATCCGGGCGGTGCCAGCCCTCGCGCGTTAGCGCCACCCACCGCGTGGAAAACAACCCACAAGGCTGTCCGTTCAGATCGACCATCAACTGATCTCGCTGCGCAGACTTATCGCAGATCACTCGAACGTCGGCGTATGAGTACGCACGCGCAGCCATGAAGCAAACAACGAATCGCTTTTCGTAGACACTCACCCGATAGAAGGCCCCGCCCGAACGGAAGACTGAATTTCCGAACGATGCGACTGCCCGAGCCTGCGCGATCAGACGGCCAGCATTTCTATCCGCCGTTCGCGGAACTGCAGGCAGCCCGACGAATACCACTAGCGCGACCGCAAAGAGCAATCCAATTATCACCCCCCTTCTAAGGGGCTAAGAGTCGCATGAAAGAATGGTTTCACTTTTTTCGAACGATAGCGATATGTCGGATCAACGGAAGCATTTGGCGGATATGCTAACGCCCACCAATCAACAAGCAGGGCAGCGCGCAGGTAAGAGTTCGTCGTCGCAGGGAAAGTGCTTTCACTCCCTCCTGAAAAAGCGCCTCAGCAAGCTTCGTCGAACAGGAGAGAGGTTCGTCTTTGTCAAATGCTCAGCAAGCTCGTCGAGTTCTTCCGAAGTCGTGCCGGGTTTGCGTAGCAAATCGCCAGGATAGTGCGGTAGACCCAAACACAGGTTGTCGTCGAGCTGGAAAACCTTGACCGCCGCCACAGCTTCAACACACCAGAAACCGAAGTACGCACCGCCCTCAATAAGTTCATCAAACCCGTACCAATACGGGCGATCGTAAATTGCAACGCCCCCCCCTTTTTTTGCCGATCGATTGAGTTCCGCATACCAGTTTTCGACAAACTGCCGAAGCATATGCGGTTGGTCGGGCGGCCGTGCGTTGATCGCATCGAGCAATCGGGCGTATGGCTTTGGATGACATAACACAGTCCCGATACGCCGGCCATGATCGCGGCTTGAGATGATACGGTCGAGCAGCACGTCTTCACCCTCATTGCCCATCAAGGCCGTCAAACGGTTCCATTGATCGTCAGGAATGTCGAGAGCAAGTGCCAGACCGGTCAGCCAGAAGCACACAATGTATTTGTCGAGGTTTGTGGTCCAGCTGCGGCGCGAGACCTGTTGTTCCGGTGAAAACACCTCCATCCCGAACTGCTCAGATTGCTCCCATGCATCAAGAAGTCCCGGAAAATACTGAGCCAACTCGCTAACTGTGTCGCCGCGTGAATATCGCTCGAACATCAGTTGCCAGTACTCTCTCGCAATTTCAAAGAGATACTGTGGTCGATAGCGTCGATCTCCAGACGGCTCCCTGGATTTTGCCCACATCGTGTCTATTCGCTTGCGCGAATGTTCGATCCACCGATCCCAATATGCATGGGTGGCAAGCTGATCTCTCGTCATTTTGTCGCTCCGACTAACGCGGATGCCGGTTGAGGAATGAATTTTCCGTTACTGTCCAGCATGCCGACCGTTACATTCCCAAAGGGATCGGTATGCACCAGCCATTTCTCCACACGACCGGACATCATCGCGTCCTGGATACCTTCTGCGGCAGCACGATTTCCACCAACGGACTGCAAGATACGGTTCATCCCGGTGTTAGCCCCGGTGAGCCAGTCGTCACTCATCTGTAACCCGTCAAGCGTCGATCCCAATCTGGATGTACCGAACTTGTATTCGACCACCACATAGTCCACGCCCGGTTTGCTGACCTTGTACAGATCATCAATCCCGTTCTGCCCGACTGCCTGTGTACGACCGAGTTTTACGGCGCCCGGTGCGATATTATCGATTGTGGCGCTGCCCAGCAATTCACCGACCATCCCCTTTTGCGCGCTGGTAAGTGCGGTGAAATCCATTAGTGGCGCACCATCCGCACCAAAGAGGCTAGCGAGATTCGTCAACTGACCGAACTCTCCGGATTTTCCGCTTGCCTTTGCCAAAGCATCAATCCCTACGTCAATACCGGCATTCGCCAAGGCAAGACCGGTCTTCGCTCCTCCGTAGACAACTGTGCCTGCGCTGGCAACCTGATAAATCAGATTACCCAGGTCCTTGCCCAAGAGTTCCGCGTTCGCATCGCCTCCAACCGTCAAGGCGGTTTGCATCTGGCTTATCTGGGTTTGAAGCGACGTCACAATTTGCGCGCCAAGCGCTTCCCGAACCTGAGGATCAGAGATGAGCGCCGCAAGACCGTTCAGACCCGTTACTGGATCAGACAGAAACTGCGCAAGTCCTTGCAGGTCAGTCAGCCCTGCTGATGCAAGGCCTTTTGCCACGCCGGTCGTCGTCAACGCATCCTGCTTAAGGCTAACGCCCGCCCACTTGCCGACCGCTTTCAACTGGCAAAGTGCGTTGCCGTTACAGGCGATCATGTCCTTCTGGGCCTGCACAATCTGCTGCGTGGCCAGCCAGTTGTTTTCGACTTCTGCCTGCGCCGCGTTTACTGTCGTCGCGGTGCTCGATGCACCTCCCACGGTTGCAATGCCTGCGACCAGCGTGTCGACCAAGTTTTCCTTGGCCTGCTTCTGCTGTTCCGTCTCGTTCGGATCGGTATCGCTAAATAGATTGGTCAAGAGACTAGCCGTCGCGGCGCCCAAGGCTCCAGCGCCACAACTTTGGCTGCTAGCTGCCGCACCAGCGCAGGCCACGATAGCATGCAATGCAGCGTGTAACGGACTGCCTTCTGTAATCGTGCCGTCCGATACCAGCTTGCCGATAAACTCGGCACCCTGCTGTTGCACGTAGTTCACCAGACCCGCCTGCACGAATTGCGCGCCGCTGCCCGTCACATTCCCGCCGGCCGCCGCCGTCAATGCAGTAAGTACTTGACGGTAGGTGCCGCCCGGGCCCCATTCGGCGGAAAGCTGATTGGCCTGTTGCTGCGCCGCCGCGCGCTGTTCCGGCGTCAGCTTCGGATCGTTGGCGGCCTTTCTTGCTTCATCCGCTTCTTTCGCACGATTGTTGACGAATGTGCCGACCTGATTGATGAACTGACTCGTGATGTCGAATCCGGCCTGGATCTTGTCCTTATCGAAGATGGGCGCGAGCGTATTTGCCGTCGAGCTTGTGTCGCGGCTGATGCTCGCGACCGCTTCCGCTGCACTCTGTCCGGTCAGTTGCTGTTGTTTTGCCCCATCTGTGATGTTGATAGCGCCGCCACTAATAGCGCTTGCTGTCGTCGAGCTGGCGTTCCCAGACGCGCTCAAAGCCACCGGCGGTGTCGCCGAGAAGCCGTTGTAGCCCGGCAGTTCCGTCCCCTTGACGGGATTCGTGTTATTCGCAACACCTTTCTGGTCCTTGCCAATTGTTCCGCCGTAGCCACCGGACAACCCGACCGACGATGCATCATAGGCCGCATGGTTTTCGATGTCGCTATGCGTCAGCGTCGCGGTCGTCAGGCTGTTCACACCATCCTGCACAGCCTTGTCACTGCTCGCGATCACGGCACCCTTGAGATCCGTGTTTCCCTTCACGTTGATCTGGAATCCGCCGTCGCCCGCCTTGATGCCCGACTGTTCGCTCACGCTGGCATAGTCGCTGTTCATCTTTTGCTGGTTGAAGTTCGCCGACGCGCTGGATGCCCCGTAGCAGATAGGTGGTACGCAGACGCTCACCGATACGCCACCACTTGTTTGCTTTGAGTCGTAGTGGCTGGTGTCCTGCAGGCTCTCGATGTTGAGATTGCCGCCGACATTCGCGACGACCTGCTCACCATCCACCACCGCCCCCTTCAGATTGGTATCACCGCCCGACTGCAGTGTGAGCGTGTTGCCCGCAGTAACGTGCGTATTGGTCCAGGTCGTGTCGCTGCCATTCCCGTTGCCCTTGGTGCCCGACACCCCGACCTGGAACGAAATACCATTTGATTTTCCGACGCCGAACGTCACGCCGATACTCGCGCTCGAACCGCTGTTCGTGCTCGTCTGGCTATCGGAGTTTTGCGCCGCCTGAAGGTTGATGTCGCCCTGCGCAATCAGCGTGGCGTTATTGCCGGCGGAGATATCGCTGCCGATAACGTTGATGTTGCTGTCGGCACCCGCGCCGGCAG
Source organism: Paraburkholderia sabiae (assembly GCF_030412785.1). Lineage (NCBI taxonomy): Bacteria > Pseudomonadati > Pseudomonadota > Betaproteobacteria > Burkholderiales > Burkholderiaceae > Paraburkholderia > Paraburkholderia sabiae. The sequence goes on along the minus strand of NZ_CP125296.1, from coordinate 1,316,125 downwards.
CAGCAATGGTCAGATTGTGGCCGGCCGTGACCGTGCTGCCCGCCGACGTACTCATTGTGGCTGTCGAATTGCTGTTACTGTGGCTTGTACCGAGTGACACATTAATCCCTACGCCGCCGATGGCAGTCGGATCGCTCGCGACTGCATCAATTGCATTCTTCGCCGCCAGCCCCGTGGTGGCAGCAGCGAGTGCCTCAAGCCGCGCGTCACCCTTGGTCTTCTTCACATCCTGCCGCATCTGGTTCGCGGTCTGCACTGCCGCAAGGACAGGATTGCTCACGCCGCCCGTGATCGCTGTCTGGCTGAACGATTGCTGCTCGCTTTGCGTGAAGGTGTTCTGCGCTGCGTCGATCGTTACTGTCTTGCCCGCAAGTCCCAGATCGTTCGCAGCGTACAGTACGCCGTCCGTCACATGCAGGTCGTTGCCAGCGCTAATGGTGAGATCGCCGTTCACCGAACCCACCATACTGCCGTTGTTCGTGACCTGGGTGATCTGCTGTGCATCGGTCGTTTTCCGCGAGCCAAAGCTGTAGCCTTGCAGGCCACCGTCAAGCTGATTCACGACAGTCATGCCCGACAGGAAGCCGTACTCACTCTTCCTGTAGTCGGTCTGCGTCGTCTGCGTGTCCTGCGAACTCGTGACGATCACGTCGTGCGCCGCTTTCAGGCTAACGTCGTTCGTACCGACAACGTTGCTGCCCGTGATATTGATGTCCTTGCCGCTAACAACGTTCACGCCATCGGCGGAAATCATGCTGCCCTGGCTTAGCGTCAATGTCTGATCGATGCTGCTGGAGACTTTCGAACCGCTCACCACTTCGCTATGGCTATGTGTCTCATGCCCGTTCAGCTCGTGAGTTTCAGTTGCGGCGACGACATTCACGTTACCGGCGGCCAGCAGATTCGCGTTGCCCTTGTCCAGGCTGATCGTGCTACCGCTGAGCGTGATGTCTTTGCCCGACACGATATTCAAGGTGTTACCCGCTTCAAGCGTCGTGCCTGTCAATGCCTGATCGGATGTGTGCAGCGTTTCTGCATAGGTGCGGCTCGTGTCGCTACCCGAACTGCTGCTGTTCACGGTTGACGTCGCGCTTGCCGTACCGAGCGTCACATTGCCCTTTGCGGCAATCGTGCCGCCCTGGCCCAGGTCGATCTGCGCGCCGCGCGCCGTGAGATCACCGCTGATCGCGACGTTCGACTGTCCGCCGACCTTCACTGTACTGCCGATCACCTTGTTGATATCCGTATCCGATATCCCGTTCGCGCGCTCGACGACCTTGTGCTCACCCGTCTGCACAGCACCGAGCGTCCAGTCGCCGCCGATCTGCATGGCCAGGTTTCCACCGACCGACAGATTCCCCGCGTTCTGCTCGAAATTGCCGCCCGTGATGATTGCCGCGTTACCTGCGACATTGATGCTAGCTGTAGGACCAAGCGTCGTCGTGACACGCGTCGCGCCAGTAGCGCTGACCTGACTGACCGTCTTCGCCGCCGTATCCAGAATCAGATTTCCGCCTGCCTGCAGCGCCAGGCTGCCGGCATTCACATTCGCCGACGTCAGATTGACATCGCCCGCCGTCACGAGCGTCATCTGCCCGCCTGACTGCAACGTGCCAAACGAACTGTCGATGCTCTGCGCACCAATCGAGAAACTGTTTGTCGCGCTGATCGTGCCACTGTTGGTCACCGACTGGGCGTTTTGCAGATCGATGTTCGTCGCCGCGATGACGGGGCCGTTGCCCATGTTCTGCTGGCTCGCCTGCGCCAGATACACGACGGGCACGAGCACCGTCTGACCATCGACAACCTGGCTTTGCATGATGACGACGTTGCTGGTCAACTGCGCCACCTGGTCGGGCGACAACCCCGTGCCCGGCGCAAGATTGAGCGACTTCGCCAATTGTGCGCCGGATGCCATCAGCGCCTGGAACTCGTCCTGCGTGCTGGCGTAGTTCGTGAGCACCGACTTGCCCGTCATCGACATGATCTGGTCCTGCACGAGCTTCTGCTCGTAGAAGCCATCGCCCAGGCGCAACTGGATCTGCCCGGGGTTCATGCCCATCTGATTGAAGTAATAGTCGCTCGACAGCCACTGCTGCTGGTTGGTGAAGGCCGGATTCGTCTCAACGAGGTACGGCGCATTCGGCGCGGTATCGACGCTGAACAGACCGCCCTTCGGCAACCGGATGTTGCTCAATACGTTGGCGGCCGTGGCGCGGGCGATGACGGGGTTGCTGAAATCGATCAGGCTGCTGTTGGCGATGTGGCCGCCCTGCACAGACGCTGAACCTGCGTGCGCGCCGCCGCTCGCACCGATCGTCCCGCTCACGGATCCCGCGCCATTACCCGATATGCTCTGCCCCGGCAGCAGCCCGAGCGGCGTCACGGAGGCATTGCCAGCCGTGTTGTTGATGGTGACGCCTGTGCCGCTGATCGTCCCGCCCGCCACAAAGCTGGACTCATACGCCGGCAGCGCATACGTGCGAACGTCGGCCGGTGCTGCCTGTGCATAGCCACCAGGACGCGAGCCGACGAACGGTGCGTCACCGAACGGCAACTTCCAGTCGTGCTCGCTGTTGTCGTAGTTGTTGTAGTGATATTGCCCGGAGTACGTAACCTGCACCTGCGGCGCAGTCTGGCCCTGCCAGCTGTCCTGGTCAAAATGATGCGGCGAGGCGATGTTGCCCCCCGCCGCTATCTGGCTCCAGTAATTCTGGAGATTCCCCACCGCCGAAACGTTCAGATTGCCGCCAGCGATGATCTGCGATCCCGGCGTGACCGAGGTAACGGTGTTGGCGACGGCCACGCCCGTATAGGTCGTGAATTCGTACGTGCTGTTCCACTGGCCGCCGTGCGGAGGTTCCGTATAGACGCCGCCAATACTGTTCGGGTCCTTCACACCCACCTGGCCGGTCTGGCCGGACAGGCTGATGCCGAGACTTGCAAGCAGGTTCGGATCGACCGACGACGTGAAGCCGGACGTGGTCATCTCGCGCCGCGTGTTCGTCACCAGGTTTGCTGCGATCTGCATGTCACCGCTCGACTGGATCAGGGCGGACTGATTCCGGACCAGATTCGCGTTGACGTAGTTGCCACTCCCGTCCTTACCGCCCGCGAGGACCACCTGACCCAGGCCATAGATCGTCGTCATCGCCTGCGTGTCACCGTAGGTGGTGTCATCGCGGTTCTCGATGTCGGGTGCAAGCAGTTCGAGCTTGCCAGCGCTATCGGTCGCACCGATCAATGCGCTCGTGCCGAGATTCGACAGGGTCTGCGTGGCATTCAGCGATACGCTGCCGCCTACGATCGTGCCCGTGTTGGTCAGCGTATTGGAATGCGTGGTCAGCAATCCGCCCGCCGCGAGCGTGCCCGAGTTGGTGATGTTGCTCGCATTGACGGTCAGACCGTTCACCGCCGAGAAAGCACCGGCGTTGTTGAACGTGCCTGGCAACGAGAAGGTGAGGTTGTGGCCGGCGCTGAAGCTGTAGTTCGGCGCCGTCGTGAAGTCGCCTTGCAGGTTCAGCGTGAGGTCGTTGACCGCGCTGTACCGGCCGCCACCCAGCAGCGTGCTGGCGCCCACCGAAAGATTGCGCGACGCGTTGATCTGGCCGTTCGTGGCCGTGAGCGTCCCCGTCGAGATGCCGACGTCGCCCGTCGTGTTGGCGGCGTTGCCGATTGCGCCGCCCGTGTTGTCGAGATTGCCCGTGTTGATCTGCAGGTTCGCGCCGCTCAGTTGCCCGCCTTGCGTGTTCGAGATGGATGACGCAGTGACCGTGACGTCGCCGTTACCGCTGATCGAACCCATCCCCGACACTGCGCCCGCATTCCGGTTCGTGATCTGACTGCCGCCGCTGATCGTCGTTGCACCCGTCCCGACGTTGGTGATGGCGCCGCCCGAGTTGTCGATCGAAGCCGCGCTCAGATTCAGCGTGCTGTCTGCTGCGGCACCACCGGCACCAATCACGCCGCCCGCATTCAACAGCGCGCCGCCGGCCGAAGCTTTCAGCGCCGTGCCTGACGACAGTCGCCCGTTCGTGTTGTTCAACACAGCCTGAACGACGGCGGACATCGTGCCCTGCGAAGCGAGCGTGCCACCCGTATTGTCGAGACTGCCCACCTGAACCGAAGTCTGCCCATTGGTCACGATGCGACCGCCGACGTTGGTCAGCGAACCCGCGCCATTGCCCGGCTTGATGGTCAACGTGCCCGTACCGGCATGCGTGATCGTGCCGCCGTTGTTGTTCACCGAAGCGGATGCGAGCGTCAGGTCCGTGCTGTTGGTCTGGATGACGCCGCCGTTCGAGTTATCGAACGTGCCGCTGACGCCGAGATTCATCGCGCCAGAGCCGAGTTGCGTCAGCGAGCCATGCGCGTTCGTCAGGTTCGTTGCGGTCAACGCGAGCTGATTGGCAATGATCCGGCCGCTGCTGTTATCGAACTGCGGAGCCGTCATCGACACGGTGTTGCCGCTGACCAAACCGTTCGCGTTCTTGAACGCTGCAGACGAGGTCGTCACAGACTGCGCGCTGATCGTCCCGTCGCCATTGTCGAGCGTCCCTGCGACCGTGGCATTGAGAGTCTGGCCCGCCGTGATGTTGCCGCCATTCATAAGCCACGCAGCCTGCACCGAACCATTGCCCGTCGCCGCAATCGTGCCGCCCGTGTTGGTGAGCGCGCCGCCACTCGCGACGTTCAGATCCGCGTTCGACGCCAGTTGCCCATGCGAGTTGTTCAGCGCGCCCGCGATGGTCGCGACGAGTCCCGTCTGCCCACCGATGGCGCCGCTCGTGTTATCGAGGCTTCCCGCCGACAACGACGTCTGTCCATTGCTGACGATCGAACCGCCCACGTTCGTGACCGTGCCCGAACCGTTAGCGGGATCGATCGTCAACGTACCCGTACCCGCATGGGTGATCGTGCCGCCGCTATTGTTCAGCGACGCGGGTGCAAGCGTCAGGTCGGTGCTGTTGGTCTGGATCAGGCCGCCGTTCGAGTTGTCGAGCGTTCCCGTGACGTCCATGCCCATCGCGCCCGATCCCAACTGGGTCAGCGATCCATGTGCATTCGTCAGGTTGGTCGCGTTGACAGTGAGCTGTTTTGCAGTGATCTGCCCGCTGGTGTTATCAAGCTGTGGCACGGTCACGGAAACCGTGTCGGCGCTGATCGCACCGTTCACGTTCTTCAGCGACGCGGCGTTGGCTGCGAGCGTCGCGCCGCTCAGCGTACCGTTGCTGTTGTCGAGCGTACCCGCCGACGTCACACCGAGATTCTGCGCGGCCGTAATCGTTCCGCTGTTCGTCAGCGACGCAGCGTGGATCGTCGCATCACCGTTGCCGCCGATCACGCCCCCCGTTGCGCCTTGCGCCGTCGTGCCCGCCGCATTCGTGATCTGACCACTCGCCGACAGTGTGAGGCCATCGGCGTTTTCGGAGACGATACGCCCGCCCGCGTTCTGCACATTCGCCGCCGATACGTTCACCGCGCCGCCCGCTTCGACCCGGCCCGCCGTATTGTCGATATCGCCATTCGACGCAATATGAACCGACTGCGCCGACGTCAACGAGCCCGAAGCGTTCTTCACGCTGGAAGCCGCGATGGTCGCCGCGCCGTTCGTCGCGATGCTGCCCTGGCTGTTGTCGAGCGCGCCCGTCTGGACGCTGAAGGTTCCCGTACCCGAGTGGCTGATCTGGCCATTCACGTTGGTCAGGCTGCCCGCGCGGATCGTGGCGTTCTGCGCGTTTGTCGTGACCGTGCCGGAAGTGTTGTCGAGCGTGTGCGATGCGACGAGCGTCATGTCGCCCGCACCGGTTTGCGAGAGCGTGCCGCCCCGGTTGGAGATGCTGCCCGCCGTCACGTTCAGCTGCGCGGCGCTCAACTGCCCTTGATCGTTCGAGAACGCGCCCGCTGCGTTGGCATTCAGACTGCCGCCTGCCTGCAACGCGCCGCCTGTACGGGTGATGTTGCCGCTGTCGCCGTTGGCGCCCGTCGCGGCCATGGACACATTGCCCTTCGCCAGCGTTTGCGCCCCCGTCATGTTCACGCTGCTGCCCGACAGCGCGAGATTGCCGCCTGCCATCTGCTGGCCGGTGGTGGTCACGGCGCCCGTGCCCGTCACCGACAGACTGCCGCTTCCAGTGACGCTACCGTTTGCGTCGACACCCGCGCCAAGCGCGCCCGTAGAGTTCACGCTTGCGCCTGTGACTGCTGTGTTGCCCAGCGCTGCGATGGTGCCCGTATTGCTCATCACGCCCTGGCTGCTGAGCGTGGTGTTCTGCGTCGCATAGACGGAACCGGTGTTCGACACATCGCCCGAAGCTGCAACCGTTACGTTGCCGCTCGCGCTCGTCGTACCCGACAGCGTCACCTTGCCCTGGCTGCTTAGCTGAAGATCGCCGGCCTGCGATGCAATCGTGCCGGCGCTGTTGACACCCACGCCTGCTTCGGTACCGACCAGCTTGATCTTGCCGGCATACATGCCGCCCAGTTGCGCGACATCGATTGCAACGCCCGTACTGTTGCCATCTGGCCCAAGGGATTGCGCGCTCAGATCGTCGTGACGAACGTCATTGTTGCCCGCCACCACATTGAGTGACTGGCCAGCCCAGACCTTGCCGTTAATCGCCACACTGCGCGCGATGAGGTCGACCTGATCGACATTGCTGCCGTTCAGGCCCGCCGATCCGATCTGGATCTGGCCGCCCGTCACGTGAAATGCATCGAGGCTACCCGTGCCGCCAAACACGGGCGTACCCGTCGTCAGAATGCCCCGGCTCGTATTGATGAAGCCGCAACCGTTACAGTAGATGCCAGCGGGATTCGCGATCACCACTTCAGCGCGCTGGCCCGCCACTTCGGTATAGCCCAGCAACTGGCTCGGGCTGCCGCCGACAACCTGGTTGACGATGACACGCGCAGCGCCCGATGCGAGATTCGGATTTCCCGCGACGTAGCCGCCCTGCTGCGTGAGCACGTTGCCCTGGGAGTTGTTCAGAATCAGGCCTTGCGAGCCGACGTTGTACTGCGTGTATCCGTTGTTCGACACGCCTGCCGCATTCGGTGTCGCGATCTGGACAACGGGCACGCCGTTGCCCGCCACACCGACGATCGGCTTGCTGCCCGCCGAAGTCGGCGCCGCGACGACCTGCGCGTCGACCAGCATCGGTTGCATGCCGAGCACACACAGTGCGGCGAACGCGACATGGCGCATCGACAGCATGTCGACGAAGCTCCCGCGCACTTCAGGAATCGCTACCCGACGCGGCGTGCCGACCGTGCGGCCGCGACCGTTCCCCGTTGCCGTTTCCTGCACCGCCGTCCACAGGCCACGCGCTGCATTGAAGATCACGCGAAAGATGTTCTTGTTCATAGCAGGAAACTCACGCTGAAGCCCGCCACCGGCCAGTGGTTAGGGAAACGGTCAGGTTGATACAGAGGGCCGCCAATGAAGACGTCGTAACTGACGTGTCTGAATGCGCTGCCGCGCAGGCCAACGACTGCGCCAACAAGGCGGCGGCCAAGCAGGTTGTTCGCTTCGGGTCCGAAGACCTCGCCGCCATCAAGGCCGACGTACAGCGCCTGGCCGAAACGCGGAAACTGGAACTCCAGGTCGTTGCGCATGAACACGCCTTTCTCGGCGGCGAGCATCGTGTTGCCGTCGAAGCCGCGCACCGTGTAGCGGCTGCCAATCGAGAAGTACTCGGTGGGATACAGCACGTTGGGCGTGTTCTGCGCGCGCACGGTCGCCGTGTAGCGCAGCGGAAAGCCGGCGATCGTGAATGGCACGCTCAACGTCGTATCGAGCGTTTCCATCTGGTAGTAGGAGGTCGGCGTGCCGCTGCCCACACCTGGCAGGTCTGGTTGCGCGCCGAACCACGGCACGCCCCATCGATAGGCGATCGTGCTGTCCAGTTGCGCCGCGCCGAAGTAATGCTTGTGCTCCCAGCCGATTTCCGCGTAGCTGTTATCGCGATGCTGGACGTCGATTTCCGTGCCGTCGATAAACGCTTCGCTAAAGCGCTTGCCGAAGCGGAATTCGAGGGAGTTCTTCTGCACCTGGTTGCGATAGAACTGGTACTCGGTCTTGACGTCGAATGTTTCCGACTTGCCGCTCGAAACCAGCGTGGTGAACGCACCCGCTATCTGCTGGTGATAGTCGTACTGGCTCGCCGTCGCGGTGAAGGTCCAGCTGCCCCGCGGAATCGAGTAGTACGCGTTGCTGCCGTGCGTGCCGTACCGGCTCTCGTGCCCGTTGATGTCGTGGCTATAGCCGATGTTGAGCAGATCGGAGAGACCGAACGGATTATCGACGGTGAGGCTCACGCTGCCCTGAAGCTGGCCCGTCGACTTGAGGCCGCTGTCGTCTGCACTGACTGTGAGCGACCAGGGCTTCTGGCGTTTGACCGCGATCACGACATCGCTTTCGCCCGTCGAAGGCCCGGGCACGATCTGCATGTCGACGTCCTGATTGGGCACGCGCTTCATCTGCTCGAGACCTTGCTCGAGATTGCGCAGATTCAGCAGGTCGCCCGCACGAGTCGGGAACGCGTTGCGCCACGTGCCGTATGTCGACGGATCGGCAAAGCGGATGTCGCTGATCACGCCGGGAATCAGTTGAAGCTTCAGCTTGCCTGTCGACAGGTCCTGCGGTCCGATGACGACGCGCGTGGTCGAATAGCCCTTCTCGATGATGCGCGCCATCACGCGATGCACGATCAGATTGAGCCCTTCACGACCGACGCATTGACCGACGTAGCGCTGCAGATAGTCCCGGGCAAACGTTAGCTCGCCAGGGAAAAGAGGATTCGGCGATAACGCGCGCGCACCGGCTGTTTCGACTGCGTCGCTCAGCCCGGGTGGCACTTCCAGCGTCAGTTCGTCGAGCTTGAAACACGGCGTTTCGACAGGCAGCTTGCCGTCGTCGATCTCGGGGTGCACGGCCGGCTGCAGTTCGACCTTGGGCGCCTGCAGCGTGCGCTCGCGCTCGATCGCCTGCTCCTGAGCGCGCCGACGCTGCTCCTGTTCGCCGAGTGTATCGGCGACCTGCGCATGTGCGATTTGTGCCGAAGCGAGGAGCGCTCCAGAAAGGAGAGCTACCCGATGTCGTCCGAGCCAAGAGATAACCATCGTGGTCCGATGGACGTGCGCGCGCCGGCCGGGCCGGGTGCTCCGGCCAGGATTATTGTTCTTCATGGCGGCGAAACTACTGTGGCGCTAGCGCATGTGCTGCGAGCCATACGCTCGCAACAGGCGGCACACATCGGCGCCTGGTCTTCGCGATGTGTGCGTTACGCCGATTGTGTTTGCTGGGCGCCGTCTTTTTGACAGCGGCCAGTGTTCCCCGGATCCGGCTGGATACAAGCCGGTAAGCTCTCTTGGTCATTTTTGTACGCTACGGTAGTTCTGTTAGCGCGCGTAATGTACCAGAAACATTTAGTAACAACTGTCAAACCATGCAAGTCGAGGCGACGATACAACATTTCATGCAAGACGCATGACGGGCAAAATGACGAAGCAGTTTGCGCAACACCGCAGCGTATGCAGGTCGGCGTCGTTGCGCTCGACGTCCGGGCTTTCAATATTGGAGTAGTTCCAAACCGCCTCAAGGCGTTGTGGCCGGTTTGATGGCCGGTCGTCGAAATGGTGAATGGTCTTTCGAGGATTGTATGGTCCACCGACCGGACGTTTTTCGTTTCCACGACTGCTCCGGGCAACGTGAGCAGCGCGACTGGCACAACGGTGATTGCGCGTGGGCTCACGAGCCTTTCTTCAATCGGAACTTTGCGTCCAGAGAAAGTTGAAGTGGAATTGTGAAGATAATGCGCAGAATACGTTCAGGATTGGAGGAGATTTGATCGCGGCGGCACCGACTTTCGTCGGCGTGACAAGCTCAGCATGTTTCAAGCTGGCCGGAAACCGCGGGCGCGCAGCGGCACCACGTAACGATGTCATGGGTCAGCAACGCCCCGGAGTGCGACGTGAACCGCATCCCGTCAACATGAGGCGCGACGCGGTTGGCCTCAACTGTCCGGTTGCACTGCCGCCGATAGATGTTCATGCACGGCTAGCCAGCGATTGGAGCCATCCCGTTTGAAAACGATGGTCTCCCGCTCTCGCGAATGCGTTTCCTGCGTCCCGAACCTGATGCGCGTGCTCACGCAGTGGACGAAGATCGCAACGTCTCCCACGCATTGCACGTGCTGATCCGACGATTCGCACGCAACCACCGTGAACCCTTCAGCCTCCCAGTCCTTCCATAGCGCCCGATAGGCCGCTCTCGATTCAAGGCGCCCGGGTACGTTATGAAACACGAACGTCGCGTCGGGCGCGAACGCCTGAAAGTACCGCTCCGTATCATGGCTGCCGAATGCCGCAACGAGTTTCTGCGCGGCTTCGTGCACTTCCAGTTCCTGAACAGACACCATCGGATCTCCCCGGATTGTGGTTGTCGATGAGAGCGACTGCCCGACAGGGCAATCGGCGTTCAGTATCTACGAATGCGCCAGCGCTTAAAGATCAACCTGTCGATGTTTGCATCGATCGGTTCCGATGCGACCGATACATCGAGACGCGTCGAAGTACAGATCGCATCTGGCAATTTTTTTCCACGCGATGCCGCTTCTACACTCCGCCTGCAGGAACTCACAAGCGGAGACCCGAGCATGGCATCCTTGTCAGAGTCGTCAATCACGACGATCGAGCAGATAGGCGTTGAACAGATTCCCGATGACCAGCGCACAGCGACGGCGCTCGACATGTTCCGGGTCACCTTCGGCGGCGCGAATACATTCGCAACCTCAGTACTGGGCGCGTTCCCGGTGATGTTCGGCCTGTCCTTCTGGCAGGGCGCGGCAAGCATTGTGGCGGGCGTCGTGCTGGGCGCGTTGATACTCGCGCCGATGGCGGTGTTCGGCCCGTTGAACGGGACCAACAACGCGGTGTCGTCGGGCGCCCACTTTGGTGTGCATGGCCGGATCGTCGGCTCGTTTCTGTCGCTCCTCACCGCGATCGCGTTCTTTTCTCTTTCGGTGTGGAGTTCGGGCGATGCGCTGGTCGGCGGCGCTCACCGTCTGCTGGGTGTGCCAGAGAACAACGTGACGCTCGGCTGTGCTTACGGCCTGTTCTCGGTGCTGGTGCTTGTCATCTGCATCTACGGATTCCGCTTCATGCTGTACGTCAACAAGGTGGCGGTCTGGAGCGCGAGCGCACTGTTTCTGCTGGGCGTGTTCGCATTCGGTGCAGATTTCGATCCGAACTACGCGGGCCAGTACGGTGCCTCCGCCGACGCCGTGACGCGCGCGATGTTCATTCCTTCGTTCGTCGGCGCGACGGTGCTCGCGTTGAGTAATCCCATTTCGTTCGGCGCGTTCCTCGGCGACTGGGGCCGCTACATTCCCGCGAGCACCCCGAAACGTCGCGTGATGCTGGCCGCGTTCGCATCGCAGATCGCCACGCTGATTCCCTTCTTTTTCGGGCTCGTCACCGCAACGCTGGTGGCGACGCACGCACCGCAATACATCAAGGACAACAACTACGTCGGGGGTCTGCTTGCGATTTCACCGACATGGTTCTTTCTGCCCGTCTGCCTGATCGCGCTGATCGGCGGTTTCTCGACGGGCACCACGTCGCTCTACGGCACGGGACTGGACATGTCGAGCGTATTTACGCGGCTCTCGCGCGCACGCGCGACGCTGCTGATCGGTATCGCATCGATCGCGTTCATTTTCGTGGGCAGGTTCGCAGCGAATCTCGTGGAAAGCGTCTCGACGTTCGCCGTTCTCATCATCACCTGCACGACACCGTGGATGGTGATCATGATGCTTGGCTATCTCACGCGTCGGGGTTTCTACAAGGCCGATGACCTGCAGGTTTTCACGCGCGGGCAGCAAGGCGGCGCGTACTGGTTCCATCACGGCTGGAACTGGCGCGGTCTGGGCGCATGGATTCCAAGCGCCGCACTGGGTCTGTGCTTTGTGAACGTACCCGGACAGTTCGTCGGCCGCCTCGGCAATCTTGCCGGCGGCGTCGATGTCAGTCTGCCCGTGACGATGGTGCTTGCTGCGACGTTGTACCTGAGCCTGCTTCGACTCTTCCCTGAACCGGCGGATGTCTATGGGCCGCACGGGCCGCGTCTTGTGAGCGCCGGTAGCAGCACGGCGGAGGAAATCCGGGCGGGACGCGACCGGTCGGTGGCGTGAGCTTTTCTGCCGGGACAGCCATGACGTTCAGCGCGAGCGGCTGAACTGCAGAAGCGGTGCTCAGGATACGCGCGGCCATCCTTATTCCTCCATGTAGGCAGCTGCAGCACGAAGCACCGACGCGAGGCCGATATCCACGCCTTCAGACCTCTCGCCCTCGCGTCGCCTGGGCTTCGCCCCGCTGAGTACCTCGAGCGGTGTCAGCCCGCCCAGCGAATCTCGCGGCTGCGTGAAAAAAGATCCACTTGCTGGCGCACGGCAATTCCTTGAGCGCGCGCGACGCGACGAACGGAAGTCCGGTCGTACCTTGTGTCGGCGAAAAAGGAAGGTTAATAGCTCACACCCTTCGCACCATCCACTGTGAACAGCGACCCGGTTCGGATCTGCTGGTGGATCGCCCGGCGACTCACACCCGCTCTCTCCTGAGACTGTGCGGGCTCAAGCAGCTTGCCCTCTCTGGCGAGCTTTAACCGTGCGGCCATCGTCTCGGCGAACACCTTGTCTTCCGCCATGGCAGGCTGCGCCTTCCGCGGCGCCTGCGTTCGCGGCGCGCGCGGCGTGTCATGAAAGCGCGCCCGCGCGAAGCATTACGGATGACCTACGTGCGGTAGCGCACAGACAGGCGCGAGCCGGCTTGAAAACCGCACGCCGTCGGCCATACTGCCCTTGCCCCTTTCTCCTGACAAAGAAGGTGCTCATGACACGGCTCTCCCCGGGGTCGCACGCAGTTGGTGCGCCCTACTAGAGGCCGGTTGTCGTATCGCAACGCAGGCGCGCGCCACGTCTACGAGGAGGCTCCGCCATGTCCCTGATCGACCAGTGGTTCGCTGAAGCAACCCCCACCATCGTGCTGGCCGCACTGAACCTCTCGACACCCTTGCACTGGGGGATCGAGCGCGGCGCGAGTCCCTACCGGATTACCTATACGATCAGCAAAAACGTGACCGGATTTGTGGAGATGACGCACCGCCAGGTGGGGATCCCGGAAGTGAAGCCCACCCCCCTGCTCGTCTACTACGAGGCGCTGGATGTCGGGATTGACCTTCGGTATCCCGGGGCGCCCGATGTGGGGCCGGAAATGTGGCGCAAGGTCCAGATTTACCAGCCGCATTTTCACAGTCCGACATACACCCTGGACGTCGAATTCGGAGACGCGATGGGCGAGCCGTTCGACCCGCCGCAGAAAACATCGCTGACGCTAGAATTTGGTCTCTTGCCGTCGGGACTCGGGAGTGGCGTCGCGTTCGTCGGGCAGAGTGTGGGCGTGACATCCGCCGCGTTTCAGTGGCTGTGCGACGGCTACCTGAATGGTCCGGCGTCGTAGCTGACGCGAGGGCGTACCGTACGTCGAACGCCATGCTCACATGAAGCGCCTCCTTCTCCCCCTAGCGATGCTGCTGGCCGTGGGTTTCGCGTGCCTGTCAACGCGCGCACAGGCACCCGGCACCCCGCCTCAGGTCACGTCACAGGTACCGGCAGCGTCCGACGCGGGCGATCCAGGAAAGCGGAACGCCATTGACCGGGTGCTCGCAGCGATTGATGCGCGCAAGCTGGCAGGCGCCATCGCCGACAACGCGCGCAAGCAGGCACAGCAACTGGTGCCAGCGATCCTGTCGGACGCATTGACCGAAAACACGACACTCACAGAGGCGCAGAAGCAGGCTGCCGTCCCGGGGCTGCAAAAGAATGCGATCCCGGCGCTCGTCAATTCGGCGGGGCAAATCTTCCGGTCTGTCGAGTTTCAGAATGACGCGATCGCACTCCAGGCCAGCGCCTACGACCGCCATTACACTGCGGCCGAACTCGATGACCTGACGACGTTCTATCAGAGCCCGACAGGCCGCCGGTTTATCGAGGTACAGGATGCCGTCGGGCGCGACGTGGTCAACAGCCTCACGCGCGTGTACATGCCGAAAGCGATCCGGGCAACGCGCGCACAGGCCGATGCCTTTGTCGCTGAAGTGGCGCCGCCTCCTCCCGCATCAGACACCAGTCCGTGCGCCGGCCGGGTTGGATGCTTCGCCGCGACCCTGCGCGACCCGTTCACACCGCCACAGTCGAAGACGGGGTGCCTGGCAATGGACTGGGATCTTTCCTGGTGCCATCACAGCGGTTGCCCGAGAAATTGCACGCAACATGGTACGCAGTGGCGCCACATGGAGAACACGTTTGTCGCGTACATGGACGTGCCATCAGACTGGGACGCGCGGCTTCGGGCGCGCGTAGAAGGTGCGGCCCGGCAGTGCTGGGCGGAGGGCTATCAGGCCGCCGGATATGCAACGCTGGAAGCGATCATCCTCGCGGTCGCGACCCAGGGCGCCAGCGCCTCCAGCATCCCGGCTCATGTGGTCGCGCAAACACAGGTCGCCATAACAAACTGTCTCCAGCGGGAAGGCCAGCAACTTGGCATCGACCTCCAAAACGAGCTGACGCCGAAGGTCGAGCAGGCTAGCGGAGGCTGGACCGGGTGGCAATGACAATCGCGATGCGATCTCGATGCAGGCGTGACTCACCGACCCGGGAACAGCCGTCGGTGCTGTCGATACGCATCCGGCATTCACGCAGCGCAAGCACGACGCAGACACGATCCTGGCGCCCTGTGGTTGGCGCAGGCCAAAGCGCCCTGTGCGAAAACGGCTTTCATGAGCACGCGTCGCACCGATCCGGCAGGATGCAGCACGCCGATGGACGAATTGATGCCATGTGAATGACCTCATCGGCGCAATGATGCGGACGTTGCTACTGGCGTCTCCATCCGCATTCAGCAAATCCTTGAAGTCCCTTCCATGTTCGACGATTAGCCTTGTTCGGGTCACACGGGACTGAACGTTTCGAGCAACAGACTGGCCATGTATCCCGGCAGACAGGATTCGCGGGGCAGAAGATTCATGGGCCAATTCCCTGTTTCAGCGTCCCTCTTGTTTGCCTCGCAACGTCGGGCGACCAGACCCCTGTCCGTCCTTCGGCAAACCCGTTGCCGTCATCGCCGTCGTCATCGCCGCCGCCATCGTATCCCGGCGCGAACGATGACTGACCTTCCTTGTCTGACCCCATCAGGAGAACGAACGATGCATCATCCAAAACGCCTGTTGCTGTCCAATCTGGCCTGGTCGCAGGAAGTCTCGGCGCGCGAGCCCGAGTTCTTCGCCGACCTGGCGCGCGGGCAGCAGCCGCCCATTCTGTGGATCGGTTGCTCGGATAGCCGCGTGCCCGCCGAGCGCATCACCAATGCGCAGCCCGGTGAGCTGTTCGTCCATCGCAACATCGCGAACCTCTACACGTCCGACGACGGCAATGCGTCGAGCGTCATCGAATATGCGGTACATGCGCTGAAGGTCGAGCACGTCGTGATCTGCGGACATCATCATTGCGGCGGCGTGCGCGCCGCGCTGTCACCGCCTTCGGATGCGCTGCCCGTTGTGAATCGCCGCATCGCCGGATTGCGCGATCTCGCCGGACATCATCGCGACGAACTGCTGGCCATTGCGGATTTCGATGCGCGCGTCGACCGGCTCGCCGAACTGAACGTGATCGAGCAGGCGCGCCTGTTGCGCGAGTCGCCCATCATACGGCGCGCACCGCGTCCGCCGCAGGTGCATGGCTGGATTTTCGGACTACGCGAGGGGCTGCTCACGCCACTCACCGATATGGACGAAGCTCGCGAGATTGCCGGAACCCACGCCGGATCGCGCGCTGATATGCGCGAATCCATCGCCGTGCGCGACGCCGCGTAGCGACGCTTCAGGCGCTTCCTTTTTCACGAATTCACGGCCAGGAACAACGAGCCGCCGGTGCCTCGCGCCGCGCGACAGGGCCCAACTCGACCTTGCGGATACCATGCACACGCCACCCGTTTCCCGTCTATCGAACCTGCGCAGCGATGTCTTCGCGGGCATCGTTGTGTTTCTCGTCGCGCTGCCGCTGTGTCTCGGCATCGCTACCGCGTCCGGCGTCGAACCGTTTGCCGGGCTCGTGTCCGGCATTGTCGGCGGGCTGGTCGTCGCGCTGCTGAGCGGCTCGCATCTGAGCGTGAGCGGCCCCGCGGCCGGGCTGGTCGTGATCGTCGTGTCGGCGATCGCGTCGCTCGGCAGTTTCTCCGCGTTTCTCGCCGCCGTGCTGATCGCGGGCGCGCTGCAGATCGGCTTCGGCCTGCTGCGCGCGGGACGGCTCGCGAGCTTCGTGCCCGTCGCCGTCATCAAGGGGATGCTCGCTTCCATCGGCATCATGCTGATCGTCAAGCAGATTCCGCTGGCAGTGGGGTTTGTCACAGGCGGGTTTGTCACAGGCGCGGATATGCGCGCTGCGCACCCTGCACATGTCGCCGCGTTCCCGACGCCTTTCGGCGATATATCCGTCGTCTCGATCCTGCTGTCCGTCGTGTCTGTGGCCATGCTGTT
Source organism: Paraburkholderia sabiae (assembly GCF_030412785.1). Taxonomy (NCBI): domain Bacteria; kingdom Pseudomonadati; phylum Pseudomonadota; class Betaproteobacteria; order Burkholderiales; family Burkholderiaceae; genus Paraburkholderia; species Paraburkholderia sabiae. The sequence continues at coordinate 1,299,534 of NZ_CP125296.1, read as the reverse complement.
CGCGTGGGAGACACCGCGTGCGAAGCGCTACGCGATCGTGCGCATGCTCCCGGGCCCGCTCGCGGCCGTCGCGCTCGGGATCGGCGTGACGCTCGCGCTCGATTGGCTCGCACCCGCGTTTGCGCTGCCCGTCGAGCATCGGGTCGCGCTGGCATCGCTCGATTCGTTCGCGGCGTTGACGGGCGCGATCTCGATGCCCGACTTCGCGCAGCTCGCCAATCCCGACGTGTGGCGCGTCGCACTGACGCTGGCCGTGGTCGCGAGCCTGGAAACGCTGCTGAGTCTCGAAGCCGTCGAGCAGATCGATCCGAAGCGCCGCCGCGCGTCGCCGGATCGCGAGCTGAAGGCGCAGGGCGTCGGCAATATGGTGGCAGCCGTGCTCGGCGGGTTGCCGCTGACGGCCGTGATCGTGCGCAGTTCGGCGAACGTGCACGCGGGCGCGCAGACGCGGATGTCGGCCGTGATTCACGGCGTGCTGCTGCTGGCGAGCGTGTTCGCGCTGACGGCCGTGCTCAATCTGATTCCGCTCGCGTGTCTCGCGGCGATCCTGATCCACACGGGCTACAAGCTCGCGAAGCCGGCCCTGTTCGCGGCGATGGCACGCGAAGGTGTCGACCGATTCGTGCCGTTCGTGGCGACGATCGTTGGCGTGCTCGCGACGGATCTGCTGATCGGCATTGGCATCGGCATCGCGACGAGCGCGCTGCTGGCGATGCGCGCGAACCTGTCGCGCACGTTCACGCTGACGCGTCACGACGATCACTATCTGCTGGTGCTGCGCAAGGACGCGACGTTTCTGTCGAAGCCGATGCTCACGCGCTGCCTCGCGCAGATCCCCGATCACGCGACGGTGCTGATTGATGCCGAGCGCGCCGATTTCATCGACCGCGATATCCGCGATGCGCTCGATGCGTTCGTCGGCGAGGCGCCGCGCCGGCAGATCGCCGTCGAACGGCTGCGCTGGCCGCAGGCATCGGTGCAGGCGGCAGGGGCAACCTGACCAGCTGCCCAGCAAGCCGCGCCGGCGCATGCGCGTGGCAATGTCACGCGCGTAAAGGCGGACAGATATGCGGCTGCGTTTGCGCATGCACCCTGCCGGCGTTCTTCCCGTTCATATAATCATCACGCAATCCGAGGAACCTTGTTCGCGTCCATCGGCGGCCATGCGCGCCCAGGTGCAACACGAAGTCCAGGTGCATAACGAGCCTGGGCGCAACACGAATCGCGTGGCATACGCCAGGACATATGTCGCACGGCTCGACCTCTCGCCGGTTTGAAGCACGTGCTCCCCGGGGCAAACGGGGCGCAGAAGCAGCAGCCTTTCCTCGTTGCCTTCATTGCAATCGATGCACCGCCCGAATGAGTTTCTTCCTGGAGACAAACGGTGACCAATACTCAAGAAAATCGAGCATATCGTCGTGCTCATGCTGGAAAACCGGTCGTTCGACCAGATGCTCGGTTTTCTTTACAGCACGGATCGACCCGCATCGGTTGAACACTTCGATGGCCTTACGGGAGAAGAGTCGAATCCGGATGACCACGGGCGTGAGATCAGCGTGTACCAGATCAAGGAGGGTGACACCCACGTCTATCTGATGCCTGGCGCGGATCCGGGCGAGGGTTTCCTGAATACGACCTACCAGCTCTATTCGAACGACGACCCCGCGCCTGGCGCCGCACCCACCAACCGGGGTTTCGTGCTCAACTTCAAGTCGGCGATTGCGTCCGATCTCGCGAAGCACTACAAGGACACCCTCCCCGGCACCGTGGCTTCGCAGATCATGGGCATGTACACGCCCGAACTGCTTCCCGTTCTTTCAGGGCTCGCGCGGGGCTATGCCGTATGCGATGCGTGGTTCGCGTCTGTTCCCACGATGACCATGCCCAACCGCGCCTTCGCGCTCGCGGGCACGTCGCAGGGCCATCTTGATGATCACGTCAAGATCTTCACCTGCCCGAGCATTTTCGGAAGACTCTCGGACGCGACGCTCGACTGGGCGATATACGGATACAACCGTGATCCGCTCACGCGTCACGATTTCCCGGACACCCAGCACGCCGATGAATCGCATTTCGGGCATTTCCGGGATTTCCAGCAGCGCGCCGCCGACGGTAACCTGCCGCCCTTCACCTTCCTTGAACCGAGCTGGGACGCGGCCGGCAACAGCCAGCATCCGAACTACGATGTGGCTGCGGGCGAGCAGCTGATTCACGATGTCTACTATGCCGTGCGCAACGGCAAGAACTGGGCGTCCACGCTGCTTGTCATCACCTACGACGAGCATGGCGGAAACTATGACCACGTCGCGCCGCCGACGGATGCAGCCCCACCCAACGACGGCTCGGTCGGGGAACAGGGATTCGACTTCACGCGCTTTGGCGTGCGTGTGCCCGCCGTACTCGTCTCGCCCCTGATCAGGCAGAACACGGTCTTTCGTGCGAAAGCGGGACGAATCGATCACACGTCGATCCTGAAGACAGTTCACGAGCGCTGGGGCACCCAACCACTCACTGACCGCGACAAGGCCGCAGCGTCGCTCGCCGATGTCCTCACGCTGGCCAATGCGCGCACCGACGATCCGCTCGATGGCGTCCAGGTGCCAGTATCAACCGTCCACCATCCGAATTCGGCGACTCCATCGAAGCTCGACAAAATCCACGCGGCCCGCGTTGCTGCCCTGCCGATCAGAAGCGAAAAGGGGCACTACGAGCAGGCCACACCGACGCTCACTTCTGCGGCGGAGGTCAGTGATTTCATTCGCGACCGCACCGCAGCCTGGAAGGAGCATTTGCGCCGCCAGCGCGAGCGCGGCCAGCCGCGCTAATGACCGCCCCAGCCGGCCACCCCTGGCAGCCGGCCCTAACGGTCGCCCTCTGCTGCGACCGGCGCCGTCGGGGCGATTGATTGGCCGCTCACCGACGGCCTGCCTGTGCGGGGATCGCGGCAGACACCTCCCCGACACTGATGGACAGGCCGACGTGTTTTAGCCCGCCTGTCGTGCCGAAAACCCTGCCCCGCGTCAAGCGAGGCGAAACCCGCAGACCAGCGCATCGTCCCCGCGTCCCCCGCATGGCCGGATGCGCCCGGGTAGTGGCGCGTGCCCGGAATGCGCGTGCCTGGAATGCGCGTGGCCCACCGCAAAAATCCTGGCCGACGTGATGGACATTCGTCTATAGTTGGCACTGCACGCCTTTCGGACCACTAAGCCGTTGTACCTGCAACAGCATCCCGATGCCAGCGACAAATCCTAAAAGAACGCTTCAACTCGCGGCAGAGTATTTCAGCGCCCTGGAGGCCCTCGCCCATCGCGGCCACGGCGTTTCACTGGGCCTGCTGCATGACACGCTCTGGAGCGTCATGCCCGGGCGCGCGCCGTCAGCGCACGCGGTCGCGGAACTCCTCTCCGCCAATGGCCTGCTCGAGCCATCGCCCGAAGCGGACGGTGAATGGGAAATCCCGCCCGCGGTTGCCGACTTCGTTCTCCATCTCGCCAGGCGCCAGCGGCTTCTCGCCCCGGGCGAGTTGCAGGGTCTGCTTGGCGACCTCGGACAGGAGGCCGACGCCCTCGCACGCCTCGTCCGGGCCCAGGATACGGTGTTGCTTGAGGGCGTCGCGCTCCGGCTGATTGACTATGTGCAGCGGGCGCACAAGCTGTGCGGCGACCACCACTCGGCCGTCCTCGCCGCCGTCGCAGCGGTGAAGACACGCGACGACCGGAGAACGTTGCGCGAACGCTATGTTTATATCAGGGACATCTACGAACGACACCTCGTACATATGCAGCATCTGGTCGATTCTGACGGCCTGCTCGATTCATTGCTCGACCGCGTGCTCGCGATCAGTCGCGAGGCCGCCCACCTGATCGACGCGAGCGTGACCACATCGAACCCGCTACGCCGGCTTCGTGCGCACGTGCTGCAACTTAAGCGGGATGCGCGCAGGAATTTTCACGAATCGTATAACGAGGTGTTTCCCCTCTACAGCAAGCTTCGCCGGGATCATGAGCTGGCGGCCTCCGCCGCGATAGTCCTCGAGGCATTCGGACGCAGGGGCTCGGGCGGCTGGAATATGGTCGCAGAGATGCCCGTTGCGTACTGGACGGAGGAGTCGCTGTTCACCGACTATGCGCTCGAAGACCATCTGTGGCAGGTCCAGGAATACACCGAGGATGTCATCCCGCCGCTGGTGACGCTGGACACGTCGGGTGTCGCGAGAGCGCCCGATCCGCTTTACATGCATGAAGTCATCGACCGGCTGCGTCAGGACGCCCCCGTCCCCGATGTGCTCGCCTGGCTCTTCGCATCGTATTGCGGCCAGTCCGAAACCGAACTGCTATGCGCCTACCAGGAAATCGCCAGCGACAGCAGTCTGGCGGCGGCCTGGTCGGACGAAGAAACCCATGCCCTGTTTTGCGGCGTGCGCTACAGCTACTACCCGATAAGGATCGAAGATGGATCTGCCTGACAAGCTTGAGGACGCGTTCGCCCAGCTCGCGCGAGGTCGGCATATCAGCAGCGTTGACGGCGAAGTCTTCACGTCTCTGTCGGCCCATACCGGCCGGTATCGCGAAATCTTTGCTGCGCTCGGCTTTGAGTTCATCGCCGACCCTCACGGCTTTTACTATTTCAACGGTTCGAAAAAGGGCCTCGCGAAGGGTGTCGAGCAATATGCTCTCTTCACCTACATCATGATTGACTGGCTCAGCGACAACGATCATGGCGTTGAAGACGGCCTCTTCGGCGTCGCCCGTCCCATCCGGGATCTGCCGCATCTGAAGTCCGAGCGCTACCGGGGGTATCTTCGCCAGATTGGTGGCGACGACGAGGTGAACCTGAACCGGATCATCAGCAACATGGAGCGCGCAGGGTTTGTGCGCCAGAACGCTGACCGGATCCAGTTCCTGTCGCCCACGCGCCGGATTCTCAAGGTGTGCCTGGACCTGGCGAAACGGACTACCCGGGCGGATGGCGCAAGCCCCGCGAACGAAGGAGAACAGGCTTGATCAATATTCCGGGATGCAAGCGGATGATCTTCATCCGCTCGGGCAACTACGACTACGCCGAGGTCGATCTGCAGGGTCCCATTCACCTGGTCGGTCGCAACAACGTCGGCAAGACGTCGATTATCGCGGCCGTGCAGTTCCTGTTCGTCCCGGACCAGAACGCCATGCACTTTGGCGCCTACACGCACGAAGACACGAGGCGATACTACTTCAGGCATCCGACCAGCTACATCCTGTTCGAGTGTCTGTCGGCCGAGACGCACAGTTACGTGACCATCGGACTGCGTGGGCTCGGTCCGATCGGCTCCTACCGCTATGACCGGTTTGCATTTCCGGGGCGCTACGATCGCTCGATGTTTGTCGACGACGCAAACGTCGTGCGTGAGTTCGACAGCATCAAGGCCGACATCATGGCCCATCGTCAGCATTTCAGGCTGCTTGAGCCGAAAGACATGCGTGCGTGCCTGGTCGGCGCGTGGGACGACCGGCGCCTGAACCTCGGCATCGTCCCGCTGCGAGATGGCACGTCCAACGAACGGTTCACGCGACTGTTTCGCAACCTGCTCGAACTCAACAAGATGGAACAGGAGACCATCAAACAGACCCTCGTCGAGATATACCGGCGCGAATTCACGAAGCCGACCATCGACCTGCAGAAAGACCACGAAGCCAGCTTTGCAAAACTGGAACTGGAAAAGCGGGCGATCGACCGGCTTGATGGCATCGCACCGCTGGTGTCGCAACTGCGGATCGCCATCCAGAACCAGACACACTCGCGCGTCGTACTCAGGCCAATGTATCGCGCCTTATGTCAGCTGCGCGACGAAGCACTGGCAAACCTGCGCTCCAGCAGCAATGCCCTCTCGAAGCGCATCGGCGATGCCGACGCAAGTCACGGCGTGCTCACGGCCGAAGCGCGTGCCCTGCGCGGGCAACAGACGGGCCTGATGATGCCGCTCACGGATGCGCAACGGGCTGTTGACGCAACGTTGAAGCTTCAGGAGAAGTATGCGTACTTCGAACAGGACCTGCAGCAGTCTTCGCTCAACAACCTCGTCGAGGAACTCGAAGTTCTGCAAGGGAAATACCACCAGTCGGGCGACCCGGTCGCCGTGATCAGACGCGATATCGCAGACCTGGAGCAGCAGCATGCGGAGAAGGTCCGCATCCGCGACGGTCACCACAGGCTTCTCGGCTCATACCTCGTCAGGGAGCTCGGCGAGCACCAGCTGCGGGACGTCTTCCGCGTCCTGAATCCGAAACTGCTGGAACGTGAGGTGTCTGACGAGGCTATCAGGATTGACGATCAGTCGGCGTTGGTCAGGGCGCTGGACCACATCGACAGTCTTGTCAGTCCGCAGGACCAGCGTTTTTCAGGCCACGGCATTTCGTTTCCCGTCCGCATTGTTCCCGGTCCAACGTCACTCATCCCCGACCTCACGCGGCTGACGGAAGAGATCGCGGCCCTCGAACAGAAGCTTGTGGCCCGCAGGCAGCATCTCGAGGATGCGTTGGCCCGTGAAACCCTCAAGAACGAAATCGACGCCAGGAAGAAGGAAATCTTTGCACGCCAGCAGCAGATCGATGAATATCTCACGCTGCTTGAGCGGCTTAACGCGCTGCCGTCGCAGCGCGCAACGGTAGAGGAACTGACTGCACGACGTGACGCGATGGAGAGCCGCCAGGAGGAGATCGCCGGGCTGATCGACGCCCTGTCGGGCGAAAAGGTGGAGGCAGTGAACCGCAGGAACGCGATCAACGCGGATATCACCCGGATCGAGCGTGAACACGTTGCTGCGCCGGATGACACGTGGCCCGAAGCGAACGTTCCACCCGATTACTCCGGTATGTCGTTCCCGGATCTTTTGCAGCGTTACCGAAGCGCGGATGCCGCGGAGCGCGAGGCGACGCGAACCATCGAAACGCAGATCGCACTGGTCGAAAGCCGGATGCAGGACGGACTGTCGGGCGCCAGCCCCGAAGAAAAGGCCGCGTCGGCGATCGACGCAATCGACAGCCTGGCGGACAAGAAGGCGTCTTACGACGCCTTGTGGAGTGGACTGGTGACGGAAATCAAGTCCTCTATCCGGGAGATGCTCAGCGACGTCATCCGGCTGTCGGACCGGGTGTCAGATTTCAGCCGTCGGCTGGGCAGCGTGACCGTGTCCAACCTCAAATCGATCTCCATGCAGATCGTCGAAAACCGCGAGCGCATCAGAACCTACCAGGCGCTGTTCAACGCGGGCGGGATTTTTGGCGATAGCGCCGAGACGGGCCAGGCCATCGATGACGTCAGCAACCTGATTCGCGGCGCAACCGGCAAGGTCGAACTGCTCGATCTGTTTGGTATCGAATTCGTGGTCGAATATGCCAATGGCCGCACCAAGACCTTTTCGAAGCTGGACGCCATCGAGTCCAACGGGACCACGATGATGATCAAGGCGCTCGTCAACATGATGCTGATGCGCGACATGATGAAAAAGGACCGCACTTTCGCCATTCCGTTTTACCTGGATGAGGCCAACCAGATCGACGAGGACAACCTGAAGGGACTGGTGAAGACGGCCACGGGTCTGGGATTCGTACCCGTCCTGGCGAGCACCACGCCCGTCGCGGTCGCCGACACCCTATACTTTGTGCACTGGGCAAAAGAGGGGCGCGCCGTGCTTGAACCGAAGCACCGTATCCGACGCCAGGATCCCGATGACGAACTTGAAGCCGCTTGATCCCCTTGCGAAACTGCTCCACCGTCTGCTCGAGGGCGAGAGTGCGCCACTGAGCGCGCTGTCCGCGTTGACACACAAACGGCTGCAGGCGGCTTTTGACGCTGGCGCGCTCCAGATCCAGCGAAGTGGCGCAGGCAAGACTGTCGTATGCGTCAATCAGGCCATCCTCCGGTCATTCGCCACCAACCTCTATCCGAACGGCCTGCTGGTCGAGGACGCCGTCCTGACGGGAACACGGACGGGCGCGCTGACGCACTTTCGCGACACCAAGGCGATGGGGGGACTCGACTTCGAACTCGCACATGTGCGGGTGTTTGATGATGCGGCCTTCACGTGCGACGGGCACGATGCGGACGCGGCAAGGCAGACGCAACAGCGAGGATGTATTTCCGTGGTACTGGGAGGCGAATACGAGCCGCAACTCGCCGGTTCCATAGCGCTCGTTGAAGGCCCCGAGCTCTTCATGCGGTACGACTGGGTTGCGGAAAAGGTTGCGGCCGTTGTCCTGTATTCCGGCCGGATTTCCGAGCGCATGCTCGCGTGGCTCGGCCGGTGTCCGGCCATTACCGCCGTGCGGCATTGCGCGGACTACGATCCCGTGGGACTGTGCGAGTATCTGCGCGTCAGGGAGCGGCTTGCGGAAAAACTCGTTCCCCATGCGCCGCCCGTCGTCGACGCCCTCTTTCGCCAGTACTCGAAGCCCGGATTGCTGCAGGACAATGCCGCCCTGATGCCGCGACTGTGCAGGTCCAACGATCCGTACGTCAGGCGCATCGTCGGGCTGATGCAGACGTACGGTGCGGGACTTGAGCACGAGGCGCTACTGGCTGCGCCCGCTGCCGTCTGAACTCGCTGTTCCCGTCTCAGGCTTCATTGCGCTGGAAATCGGCGGCCGCAGAGCGCACGCGTGGTCGCAACGCATTGACGAACGCATTGGTTCGCTCAGCCAGCCAGTCGTACATCTGGTCCCGCGCTCCGGGAGCGTCGGCGTTCGGGAAGATGCGGCAGTCGTGGACAGTCGGCCGGCCATCTGCCCGGGTGAACACGGCGGCCGTTCCACCAATCTCGCGACTGATGTCTGGCCAGTCATCCACGATGGCGCGCATCGCGTACTCACCAGCCGTGTTCCGGTTTGACGACAGCTCAACGCCGATTTCATTGCGGCGTTGATTCCGGTACACGTTCAGCCAGGCGTTGTTGTGCAGCATGAAGTTCAGATAACCCTGGCGGGCGGGTTTGGGTATGCCCTGCTCGGGATCGTCAAGCCTGAGCCTTTGCAGGAAGCCGCTCCAGAACTGCTGCTGTTCGCTCATGACTTCGGCGCGCGCCGGGTCGAGGCTCGCCGGGCCTGCGTCTGCATCGTCTGCGTCGCCTGCGACGAGCATATGGCCGTCCGGGACCGCGACAACGGTGTGCGTGAGGACCCTTGTGCGAACGAGAACCCGCGGAATGACCAGGCGCCCACCATCCGGTGTCGCGAACAGGCGCATCTCGACGAGTCCGAGCGTGAAGTGAAGCCCCGCGTGCGCCTGGAGATACTCGCTGATCGCCTCGACTCCCTCACGGATACCGTCGCCGACGATCAGCAGCAGAAAGCGCCCGCGCCGCAGATTCGCAGTGAGTGCATCGTTGAACTGGATTTCATCCGTGTCGGGTGACACGGCCCTGACCATCTCGAGAATCGGATCACCGCCCCGATTGAGCCGGTCCCTGACCTCGCGCTGCAGGTCCGATGACGACCAGCGCGTTAGCTCCTTCGCGTAGTCAAGAATCTGACCGACGACTTCGCGACGCGCTTCGGGGTTGCGCCACAGCTTGCACTCGACGAGGACGGGCAAGCCAGACGCGGTCACCATGAAATTGTCGATTCGACCGGCATGTGTTTCAAGCTCGGTGCAGATGGCAATCGGTTCGGAGAACACCGCATCGATTTCAGCGATCGGCAGACAGGACGGATGCGCGTGGATGAGGCGCTGCAGGTCAGCCTCACTGTAATCACCTTCGCGCCCGCCTGCTACGACGGGCCGCAGCGGTATGGTTTGCGATTGTGCGGAGATCAGGAGCGGGGAGAAAGAGTTGCGCGACATGGGAACAGGATGTGTGGCGACCGCCCGATCATACCTGCTCGCGTGCGCCGGTGGCGGACGTATCAGCCTGCGGCGAACGCCGGTTTCGCGCCCGTACGTCGAGGCAGGCCCATCATGGCCCTAGCCTCGGCCGGACTGGCGGGCTCATACCCCATCTCCCGTACCATCCGGACAACCCGCTCGGTCAACTGTACGTTCGTCGCGAGTTCTCCCGGTCCGTAGTACAGGTTGTCTTCGAGCCCGACGCGCACATGTCCGCCCAGCAGCAGCGAATTCATCGCCGACGGCAATTGCGCAGCGCCAATGCCGCTCACGCAAAAGATGCTCCCCCGCGGTAGCAGGTCCACCATCGACTGAAGGATGCGCGGCGAATACGGCATGGCGTTCTGGAATCCCCGGTGCGCGCCGAGTACGAGGTTGATGAAGAACGGCTCCTCGTCGAACCCCGCCGCGGTCAGGGACGCCACGTCCTGGACGATGTGGGTGGGGCTGAACACCTCCCACTCGGGCTTGATGCCGCGCGCTTTCATTTCCGCCGCGAGATGCTTCGATCGTTGCGGCGAGGTATGCATCAGCAGTTCCCGGTCGTCGAAGCTCGCGATGATCGTCGTCGCGTCGAGCGTGCACATTTCCGCACCGGCGTCGAGCCCCTTCAGACGTTCTTCCCAGAGGATTTCCCAGTACCCGTTGGGTGCCTGCGCAATCATGTCGCCGTGCACGCCCCCACCCGTCGAGTTGTTGATGACGATGTCGCACCTGTCGCGGATTCGCGTGTTGATGTCGCGGTAAATCGACGGGTCGCACGTTGCGCCGTCATCCGGACGCCTCGCGTGGACGGCGACGACGCTCGCACCCGCATTGAAACAGTCGTACACGTCACGCGCGATGTCTTCGGGCTGCGTCGGCAGGCTGGGGTTCTGCTTCCTGCTCGCCATCCCGCCCGTGGGCGCGATGGTCACGATCACTCTGGGTCTGCTCATGTCTGCCGTCTCCTGTTGAATCTGCGTTCGACATCGGGTATTTTTGTACTCCGGACAATTTATAGTTGTTCAACGTACAATGAAATCTATTCTTGCCGGTTCCCTGCATCAACCCAGGAATAACGTGAACCTCGCATCCCGGCCGTCGACGACGTGGCGACGCGCGTGACGCCCGCCATCGCAGGGGTAGGCTTCACCATCAGCCCCCTGCTGGCCTGAAGCTGGCCTGTCGCCCCTTGCTGACCTGAAACCCCATACGGACGCTAGAAAACATGAACGGTTCCCAACCACGGAAAGGCCGCATCCAGACGGTACTCGGTCTCATCGACCCGGCCGGTCTGGGGCCGACGTTGATGCATGAGCATCTGCTGATCGATCTCGTGCCGCCACGGCTGGATGAAGACGCCGACCATGACGAAACGGAAATCGACCTGTGCAACTGCTGGAAGATCGCGTACGGCCAAATGCCGTCGCTGAAGAACTACCGGCTCGACCAGAAGGAGGTCGCGGTCGAGGAGTTGATCGGGATGCGCGAGGCCGGCGGTGCCGCGATCGTCGATCTCACGGTGGGAGGGCTTAAGCCCGACCCCGCCGGACTGGCGCAGATTTCACGCGAGGCGGGCGTGCCTGTCGTGATGGGATGCGGGCACTACGTGCATGAATATCAGGATCCCGCCAATGCGTCCCGGTCCATCGACGACTTCGCGCAGGAGATGATCGGGCAGATCACGGAAGGCGCATGGGGCACGCAGGTGCGCGCCGGGATGATCGGCGAGATCGGCTGCCAGTCGCCGTGGACCGAACTGGAAAAGCGTGTCGTTCACGGGGCATTGATCGCCCAGCAGGCGACGGGCGCGGCCCTCAACATTCATCCGGGACGGCATCCCGATCAGCCGCAGGAGGTCGTCGACACGATCAGGCGCCTGGGCTTTCCCGTCGAGCGCGTCATTATCAGCCACATCGACCGGACGATTTTTGACGATGCGCGCCTGTTGCGGCTCGCCGATTCAGGCTGCGTGATCGAGTTCGATCTGTTCGGCTGGGAGCAGAGCGCCTATCCGATGTCGGACATCGACATGCCCAACGACGGCGCGCGTCTGCGCATGGCGCGCACGCTGTTCGATCGCGGGCATGCCGAGCGCGTGCTGATCAGTCACGACATCTGCACGCGCACGCGTCTGGGCCGCTATGGCGGTCATGGCTACCAGCACATCTTCGCCAATATCGTCCCGCGCATGCTACGGCGCGGATTCACGCAGGACGAGATCGATACGCTGCTCATCCACAATCCCCGCCGCCTGCTGGCCTTTGTCTGAACCTGCCCGTCACTTTGCGAGCACGCGTTCCATGCCGGCGATCGTGACCTCGACGAATGCCTCGAAGCTCGAATCGAGCGGCACCTCACTGCCGCTTTGCCAGCGTACGATGAACGCGCGATTGGCCAGTGCCGGCAGGTGACGCGCCAGCGTCGGATACTCCAGTGCGCGGATTTCATGGACCTTGTCCTGCAACTGGCTGGCCCAGTTGTCGAGATCGTCGGTCGGCAGTGGCGCGAGTTCGAGCGTCGCGAAGCCGACCATGCTGGCGACCGCGACGTTGTACATGTCGACGAGCCGCTCCTCGCCGCAGCCGGCATCGAGCAGGACGGCGAGAATGCGGTCGATGAGCAGCGGGCTCAGGCTCGCATTCGAGACGAGCTGGGCGCCCACGAGTTGCGCGACGTTTGGATGCTTCTGCACCGACTTGCGATAGCGGCGAAACAGCTCGCGGAACCAGTCCTGCCATTCCAGCTTGCCGATCTCGGGCGTCACCCCCGACATGGTCGCCTCAACCACGGCTGCGAGCAGCGCATCACGGTTCGGTACGTGCCAGTAGACGGCCGCCGGGTACACATCGAGCTGGCGCGCGACCTCGCGCAGGCTGAACGCCGTCAGTCCGTTCTGGTCGATCTGCTCGATGGCGACCGCGACTATCCGCTCGCGGGTCAGCGCCCTGTCAGATGGCGCGGCCTTTTTCTTCGCCGCCACGCGCGCCTGCTTCGCCGGGACGGCGGCGACCGGCCGGGCGGCCGTTTTCGTGCCCGTTTTCGCGCCCGCTTTCGTTCCTGCTTTCGACCCTGCCTTCGTCCCCGCTTTCGTCGCTACCTTCACCTCCGCTTTCGTCCCTGCTCTCGCCTCTGCTTTCGTCCCCGTCTTTGCCGGCCTTGTGGCCACTTCCATTCCAGTCGTTGCTTTCTTCACGTGTGGGCCATCCGCGGTAAAGCGCCCCGTGCCTGCGGGCGAAAAAAGGGTCGCACAAGAATCCCATTGTATACCGCACAACTGTCGCGTTGCCGCGACGCGCGGCAGCGAGCTCCATTCAATTCCTGCTTGCACTTCTATTTTGATCGCCATATAACCCGTTATTGTTCACTGTCCAATATAACGATGTTCATTAAACAGGCCGCGCTGACGCGAGCTCAGCCGGCATTCCTCACGACGGGTACCGGAGATAACCATGAAATGGAAAATGCTGGCAGGCCTGACGGGACTATTGGCCGCGAGCGCGGCGGCGCACGCGCAATCGTCGGTCGTCCTCTACGGCGTGATCGATGACGGCCTGACGTACGTGTCGAATCAGGGCGGCCACCACGCATACCGGATGGACGACAGCATCAGCCAGGGCGACCGCTTCGGTTTCAGGGGCGTGGAGGATCTGGGCGGCGGCCTGAAGGCAGTTTTCAATCTCGAGGGTGGCTTCAATCCGAACACGGGCGCCTCGCGCCAGGGCGGGCTCGAGTTCGGGAGGCAGGCGTATGTCGGCTTGCAGAGCGATCGCTACGGCGCAGTGACGCTCGGCCGCACGTACGACCAGATGACGATGACACTGATCCGCTACCACTCCGGCTACTGGTCGGGCATCTACGCGTTCGACGCCGGCGATCACGACCGGATCTCCGGCAACTGGCTCAACAACGTCGTGACCTACACGAGCCCGACCATCCGCGGCCTGCGCTTTTCGGCGCAGTACAGCTTCAACTCGCAGAGTGCGCCGGCCAACAGCTACGGCGTCGCCTACAGCCTGAGCGCGAGCTACGAGCACGGCCCGTTGAGCATCGGCGCGGCGACCACCAGCATCCACCACTACACGGTGACGCCCGGCAGCAGTTTTGGCGTGGGCAGTTTTCTTGGCGTGGACGTCGCGTTCTCGTCGACGGCAGTCGTCGTGGACCGGTATCGCACGGCCGGCATCGGCGCTTCGTACGATTTCAGGGTCGTCGGCGTGTCCGCGCTGTACACCAACACCCGCTATGAAACGGGTGCGAATGCTTCCACCATGCAAAGCATCAACGCGGTCGTGCATAGCTATCTGCGTCCGGACCTCATCGTTGCGGGCGGCTACGGCTACTCAAGAATGTCACCGTACAACTGGAACGAGTTCAATGCGGTGCTCGACTATCTGCTCTCGAAACGAACCGATGTCTACGTGAGCGCGAACTACCAGAAGGCGAACGGCGGCGCCCGGGCTGTGCTCGTGACGCTGCCGGCCTCTGGAAATGACAAGCAGCTCGCGCTGCGCGTGGGCATCCGACACAAGTTCTGATTCACGCCATTGCATGGCACTGTACGCAACTTCACGCCGCTGTACGCAACTGCACACCGGCAGCGCGCCAACCGGGCGTATCAGGCTCGCGCGCCCGGCGCCTCTCCCACTGACAAACCGGAAGCGAACATGAACAGCAGCTCTTCTCACGCAGGCGCCCTCGACGCGCGTTCGCCCTCGACGATCCGCGCTGAACAGAGGCGCGCCATCGGCGCAGGCATGGTCGGCTATATCCTCGAATGGTTCGACTTCGGGGTGTATGGCTTTCTCGCAGCCATTATCGCGAAGAACTTCTTTCCTTCGGCGGACGAGTTCACGTCGTTGCTGGCGTCGTTCGCCGTGTTCGGCGTCGGCTTCGTCGCGCGACCGGTGGGCAGCCTGGTGCTGGGCCGCGTCGCCGACGTGCGGGGACGCCATATCACGCTCGCCCTGACCATGATCCTCATGGCGATCAGCACGGTGACGATCGGCCTGCTGCCGACCTATGAGCGCATCGGCGTCGCGGCGCCCGTCCTGCTCGTCGCCGCGCGCCTCGTGCAGGGTTTCGCCGCGGGCGGAGAGTGGGGAACGGCGGCGGCATTCCTGGTCGAATGGGGCGGTGCGAACCGTCGCGGATTTTTTGGCGCATTCCAGCAATCGAGCATCGCGGCGGGACTGCTGCTCGGATCACTCGCCGCGGCGATCCTGAGCAGTTCGCTGGACGCAGGCGAGCTCGCATCGTGGGGCTGGCGCATTCCGTTCTTTCTCGGCGCGCTGCTCGGTCCCGTCGGGATGTACGTACGACGGCGCGTGCAGGAGTCGCCTGCGTACGAGGCCGGGAGCGCACGCGCGCAGACACTGAGCCGCGCACAGTTCACCCGCTCGCTCTTTCACGCGTTCTCCTTCGTGATTTTCTGGGCGGTGAGCTCGTACATGGTCGCCGTCTACATGCCGACTTTCGCGAACCGATATGCACATATCTCGCGTACGCAGGCGCTATGGACAAGCACGGCGTCGCTCGCCACCGTGATGATCATCGCGCCCCTGATGGGCGCGCTGTCGGACCGCGTCGGACGCAAGCCGGTGCTTCTTGCGAGTTGCGTGTTCTTTGCCCTGCTCTCGTATCCGCTCTATGCTTTTATCGTGTCCGGCATCGGTTTCATCGCCTTCTTCTGGACGCAGTTGTTGATGAACGTGGTCTTCACCATGTATTCGGGCGCCGGCCCTGCTGCCCTCGCGGAAATGTTCCCGACGCGCGTGCGCTCGACGGGCGTCGCCTTTGGCGGCGCACTGGCGACGATCCTTGGCGGCTTCTCGCCGTTTCTGACGACCTGGGCGATTTCTTCGACGGGCGCAAGCGCGAACGCAGGCTGGCTGCTTGCGGGCAGCGCGCTGGTCACGCTTCCGGCGCTCGTCGTCATGAAGGACCGGGCCCACGAAAAATCGATCTGATCGACGCCCCACGCCTATTGAACACTGTACAATGGATTATTGTTTAATCCGCCCGCGTCCGGGCCACTGCATCAGGGCGGACCTGGCGCAAACGACTCCTGATAAAGAAGGCAGGAAACCCGAATGACGACGTCGACCCTATCCGCAGCGCAACCGGCCGCACCGCGCGAGCTGACCACGCCGGCCGAAGCGCTCGCCGCAGCTGCCCACGCGTTTGCCGCGCGCAATCCGAAGAGCGCGCGCCAGTACGAACTTGCAACGGGAGTCATGCCCGGCGGCAATACCCGGTCCGTGCTGTTCTATGAACCCTTCCCGCTCGCGATGACGAAGGGCGAAGGATGCCGCCTGTGGGACGCGGACAGTCACGAGTACCTCGATTTCATTGCCGAATTCAGCGCAGGCATCTACGGTCATTCGGATCCGCAGATCCGCCGTGCCATCGATGCCGCACTCGACGACGGCCTGAATCTGAGCGGCCACAACCTGCTGGAATCGCGTCTCGCGAAGGCGGTGTGTGAACGGTTCACGTCGCTGCAGTCGGTGCGCTTCACCAACTCCGGCACGGAAGCCAACCTGATGATGCTCGCAGCGGCGAGAGCTTTCACGGGGCGCAGCAAGGTGGTGGTGTTCGTGGGGGGCTATCACGGCGGCGTCCTGACCTTCGGGCGCGGGCCGAACGCGGTGAACGTGCCCCACGAGTTTCTGTACGCCAGGTACAACGACGTCAACAGCGTAGCGCGCCTGCTACATGACAACCCGTCGGAAGTGGCCGCGATTCTTGTCGAGCCGATGCAGGGCGCGTCGGGCTGTATCGTGGGCGACAGGGATTTCCTGAAGGGATTGCGCGAGCTTGCGACTGCACACGGCGCGCTGCTGATGTTTGATGAGGTCATGACCTCGCGCCTCGCGCCCGGTGGACTGCAGTCGACGCTCGAGATCGTGCCGGACCTCACGTCGCTCGGCAAATATATCGGCGGAGGCATGTCGTTTGGCGCTTTCGGCGGCCGCGCCGACATCATGCAGCTTTTCGATCCGCGCAGAAGCGGCGCGTTGCAGCATGCGGGCACCTTCAACAACAACGTCATGACGATGGCGGCCGGATTCACCGGGCTGACACAGGTCTATACGCCCGAGGCAGCACTGGCCCTGACCGCGCGCGGCGACACGCTGCGCGATGCGCTCAATGCGCGCTTCAGCGCAGCAAACGTGGCGCTGCGCTTTATCGGGGTGGGCTCGCTGATGAATCTCCAGATCACCGACAGGCCCGTTCGCTCGGTGCGCGATATCGATGCGTCGCTTAACGTATTCAAGGATCTGTTCTTTTTTCACCTGCTCGAGAATGGCATCTACATCGCGCGGCGTGGCTACGTCGTGCTGAGTCTTCCCGTTGGAGACGCCGAAACCGCGCGGTTTGAAGCTGCCGTGGCGAGCTTTATCGAGCGTTACGGGCATCTGCTGCCGAAGAGCAAGGAAACGGACCGCCAATAACGTGCGCAAGGCAGGTGCGGTCCGCTGCGTCCGGCAACCTGCTTCCTGATGGGATCCTGGATGGCTGATTCTCAAGGTGTCGTTAAATCGTCCGTGACGACGTTGCGCAGGCTGACTGGCAGCAGACAGATTTCGCCCTTCGAACTGACGGGTGCGTACGGGCTGTAGCGTTCGATCGTTACCGTCCGCTTCACGTCTGATCGCAACCGTTTCTGTTCGTGCAACTGCCGCGCGGAATACTGGCGACGAGCAGTTCACCCCTGTTCATGGACGTTCGGGCAACAAGGGGTTGAGTTCGCAGCTGCTGATGTTCGCGGTCGCACAGGTCGCAGTCGTTGCACGCGATGGTCACAGCTACCGCGAGTGTTGCAGATAGCGAAACCCTCCTGACGAGTCGGCGGGCGCAGTTCCTGTGTGTCTGTTACCGCATAGACTCAAAACGCGCGCCCTGGCTGAATTTCCGTGAAGCGCCGGATGCGCCGACGCCAGTGAAGAAAGCGGCGCCGATCCGGTACTGGCCTGCGCATGGACACAGGAGTTCAGACATGAAGCATCGGTGGCTGCTCATCAGCATGTTTCTCGTGTCACTTTTCTCCAGCCATGCACAGGCGCTCACCATCAGGATGACCATGTACGACGACGGCCGTTCGTGTCCGGCCAACTGCGACGCTCATGTCGTGTTCGACCATGCCCTGAATGGAACCCAGTATGCTCACCGGCCGGATGACGGTGATCATTATTCAGCCTGTCAGAACGGCGCTTCCTGCGAGGTTTGCCTGACCGATGGCAGGCAGCAATGTCTGACGGTGACTTACCGTGGGGCCGGCCCCGGAAAAGACACGTTCGATTTCACTCCGGCGTTCTATGAAGCGTATTGCGCCAGGGAGTCAATCCCGGAGCTTCTGCGGGGCAAGTGCATTTCTCTGCGTAACGACGCAAAGCGGCTCGAAGACAGGGTGAACTGTATTCACGAAGCGGACAATGTCGCGTGCGGCGCTGTCATGGCCGATGCCCAGCGGAAGTCCGCCGAGGACGAACCTCTTTACAAACAATGCCTGCAGCTCGGCGAAAGCAGATTCAATGCGACGCACGCACCGGGCCAGCAGCGCTCAAATGCCTGCGCCTACGAACGTATTCCGACCGGCGGCCCAAATTCGCATGGCACGCGGTGGCGCCGCCTTCTCCCCGCCGCCTGCCGCCCCGGCACGTATGTGGGCCGGGACGGTCTTGATTGCTGCAGCGGATCAACGCTCGCCGACGGACCGTTGGGATCAGAATGCCGGGCATTCTATCCGGCCCGCTAGCCTGCCCTTTTCTTTTTACAGCACCCGTTATCGAGGTTGAGCGTGTCGTGCGCGTTTGCTGTCTTCGCCTTCGCCCCCTTCGCCCCGATTCTGTGACGGCGCACTGATTGTGCCGCGACATCTGGGGCGCATTTCAGCATGGGGCAACAGGGGAGTTTCAGGAGCGCTTCGCGACTTCGTCACGAGGCCCCAGTTGAACGCGAAGAAGATGACCGTGTTGCGGCCCGGCATGTCGACGTGAAAATCACCGCGAAGCCACGGATCCCATCCTGTTGATGGCAGGCGTTGGAGCGATTTCTGGAAATAATCCGTTGCATGTGTTTGCAGTCCTTAACTTATTGACGTCATCAGATCCCCTCTTCCGGTTCGTTACCCGCAGCAACCGTCCGCGCTGACGCGCTATGGCGGAATAGCACTAGCTACAAGGCTTGCGGTGCCGGTGGACCATTCCTATAACAATTTCAATCTCCGTCAAATGCTGGGTCTTGTACGCGGGTCAATGATCGCCAGTCCTGTGTAGCCGGTGCGCCGCATCCTCGCGGCCAGGTTTTCTGACGAATGCCAAACGGATTCTGCGCTACGTGCCTGGCAGCTCTATCTGGGGGTTGTCATGCCAGGAGTTTGGATCCGGCAAGCTGACGCAGGCCCGACTGTCGTTTTCGTTCACGGTGTGCTTTCCTCCGGTGCGTCATGCTGGAAAGACGAAGCGAGCGGCACGTTCTGGCCTGACCTGGTTGCCAACACTGATCAGATTCCAGATCTGGGTGTCTATGTGTCCACGTATCGCACGGGCCTGGACAGTGGAACCTATAGCATCAACGATGCCGCCAGCGCAGTTTTCGAAGAACTGCGCCTGGATAGGGTGCTTGATCACGAACTGATCGTATTCGTTTGCCATAGCATGGGCGGGCTTGTTATCAGGCGCATGCTGGTGCAGCGAATCGACGAACTCGCAGGCAAACAGGTGAGCGTGTTCCTCGTGGCGACACCATCACTCGGGTCGATTTACGCCAACTGGGTCAGGCCGATCGCTCGCTTCTTCAAGCATGCTCAGGCCGAGTCCATGCGCCTCGGTGAAGACAACCAGTGGCTGGAGAGCCTGGACGACGACTTTATCGATCTCGTGTACAAGCACGAGATTGCGGGACGTGAACTCTATGAAGACATATCGATCTTCAGCACTGGAATGTTCTCGCTTGCACCCGTCGTGTCGCCCTTGAGTGCGCGTCGCTATTTCCGCGATCCGTTAAAAATTCCGGGATCAAACCATTTCACGATCGGCAAGCCGAAGGACGATCAGGAGCTGCAGCACAGGGTGCTGATCGAATTCATCCACCAGCGCCAGCAGGCGTGGGAGATGCGTGCTGCTGCGTCTGCGAGCGCCACAACTGGTAAGGCGAAGGTTCCATCGGCGTCCGACCTGCTTGCGCACGACAACCTCGCAGACTATCTGCTCGCCGCCAATGAAATCGCGCTCGGACGGCTGGTGGAAGCTGTGCCGCCCGGTGCAGCCGTCCGGTCAGACTTCGTCCGCGAACGGTTCAGGCATCAATATCTGGCCGCCACCGATGGGGCGGATATTCACGACCGCGTCGGAGCTGCTTCGGCGCTTGTGAACGACCTCTACCCGGAATATAACGGCCGGTTCCACCTGGTAAGCGTCACGGGCGGTGAGCTTGCCCCCATTGTTGCCCCTCCACAGACTGTTCTGCAGTCGGCGCTCAGCGCGTCCAAACTGAAGGGCCCACGAATGATGGCTGCGATGATTGCGGAGGCACCAATGCCTGCAATCCGCGCTGCGCGAGATGAGATAGACGCCATGTTGCGCAGTCTGCTGAAGGGAGAAGCCGGGTGAAACGCATTTTCGCCACCGCGCTTCTTGCGCTGGCGTGTATCGTTGCGCTGATACCAGCGTTTGCGGAAATCACGCAGCAATTTCGTGATCAGGTGATGCAGTGCGCGCAGTCACTGACCTTCTCGTCGTCGGCGCTTCACGAAGAGTTGCGCATGACCGGCTTCCTGGACAACGCCAGGACGGATGAGATCGTCGAGCGCTCGCCGCCTGCGTATGCGCTTGCCTGGGCCGCACTGCAAGCCGAACGCAAGCGGTCCGGCGCAGCGATGGAACTCCTGCAAAACGTGGCGCAGGGAATTGCGGCACATCACGCGGACGCGATTCGATATGCACCTGCGCTACGCACGTACTTTAGCCAGTTTCCGCCAGACGCTCCCGTTCCCGCGCCCGTCGCACGCAGATTCGAGTTTGATCGCACCGTAGGCGCTACCCCCGACGTCGCAGCACGCCTGCCCGCAGCCGCGCGGCGTTTGCTCGAGCCGCTCTCCAGCTACTCAGGGCTACATCCAGGCGGCATGCATGGCCTCATGGTAGACGTGCTGGGGTTGTCGCCTACCGTCGCCATGGATATCGAGCAGTCCTCGTCCGACACGTCGGACGCGTTGATGACGGGAATCGCGCACTCCTCTATTCCCCCCAGCCCGGAGCAGCATTTGCGCGATGTAGTCGTCGCACTGGCCTTGCATGGTGGTGTGAGCTTTCGCAAAGAAGCCGTAGTCCAGATGTTTGGCGGTCGGCAGGTCACATTGAATGATGACAAAGGGCCGCCGCCTCTGGTCGCTGCGCACGAAGCATCGCGTAAGCCTGCGTCAGCCGACGCGATGCGGGAGCACGCGGAGATCCTTGCCCTCGCCGACCGGATCATCGACAACATGCGCAATAACCGGGATCAGCCACCTCCGCATGTGTCCACTGGAAATGGAGGTCCCAACAATGGAGGTCCAGGCGGAGGTGCAAACCCGGCGCTTCGACGGGGATCCACGCCGCCGCCCAAACCAGGTCCACCACCGGGTTACAAACTTGTCGCACAACAGTTGCATTCGGACGGCGTCAATCCCGTCGCATTGCCGGATTTCGCCGGGATGCGGTCCGCGGGCGGCGGTCTCGGAGGCGGTGGCATTATCATGGGCAGTCCCGTCACTTCGTCCATTGCCGGGCAGCCGCTTGCAATGTCGTTTCGCACAATCGAACATTCCGACCGGGTTGTGCCCGTCGTCGCGATGAGTAACGGACGGGTATTGTTCGGATCGCCCGTGCGGCCGGACGTGCTTCTTGCTGCGCAGCGGCTCGCTTTCGGCGATCGCGAGCGCAAAGTCGAGCCGCTTGCCGCGAACGGGTCGACTGGAGCGATCCTTATCTCACTGCTCGTATCTCTGGAGTATCCGGTCCAAGCGGCGGAGTTTCTTGTCAATCCAGCCATTTCAGACCTGAACATCGGACGCGATCTTGTTGTTGTCGACGGTGCCGGGTTCCTGTTTAGACGCCAACTGGCCGATCGGGTGGACGTCGCCAGCGTCATGCCACCGCCAACGAATGCGACGGTACTAACGATGCAGCAATGGTGCGCTGCGCTCATCAAGCATCAATTCGGTGGGTGGTATCGCTTCGCGGAACGGCCATCCCTGATATCGACGAAAGGCGACGTCATCGAGGTTGCGGCGCAATCGGGTGCAAGCCGCACAGTCATGTTCGAGTTCCTTCGGCCTTCCGACACGAAGGGGACAAATAATGCACCCGAGCGCTCGGTCGTGATCAGCGACGCGCCCGACAAATTGCCCGAATTTGCAGCGCTCAACGATCTGCTCAAAACGGCGGCAATCCTGCGGTGGGGCGCCAGCGCGGGCGCGAAGTGGATCCGTGCAGATATCGGGGCCACTCGGCTCGACAATGTGCGCACCGTGGTCTTACGCGACCAGACAGTGAGTTTCGACCCGCGCGGCGCGATGGACATCGAGCTCGAGCAGGTACGTGTGCAGCTCACGACCGCGATGAAGGCGATCGCGAAAGACAGGCTTGCCGACGCTAAAACGCTCAACAACGCGATCGTCCTTCAACGTAAGCGATATCTGACGTTGAAGGAACTGCAGGCTCGCGGGTATTCCGACGCCATCATTGAGCAAGCGATGCACAATGCCGCGATGAGCGAGGCTTTGGGCAATTCGGATCCCGTCTTCACGACCATGCTTGGCATGCTCCGAAAGGATATGTCCCAGGACGCGTTCCGGAAGTTGCCATCGTCACATGACTGTGATAACCCTGAGAGCAGCATCTGCGACAAATCATTCGGGACCGTCCGTCGACAGTTCGATCAGACCGATCCATGGGCGCGAGGGCTACTGAACGCTGGCTTTGTCCAATAATGACGGCACTGCTCTGCTGGTCATTCGTCTGGTGTACTGGATCAGACGCCACAGTTTCGCTCGGCCCGCGTTCCGCTAGGCGGATGTGGCGTTCAGATAGCGGCCGGTCCGCCCGGCGCAGGCACCAGCGAGACGCTGGCACACGACGTGTGCAGCACAGCTGACGATGCTGTGCGATCAATGCCGGGGCAACGCGGAGTACGGCTTCGCTGGTCACATGAAGCGCACAGATCATCCCGACCTGCCTGCGCAGCGTGTGCATGAAAGTCAAACGCCGCTGGCAGGCCAGATCCGGTAACTGTCAGCGAAAGAACGATGCTCTTCCCGCAAACCACCAGACGATCCGGCCACACAACATGAACGTTGGGTTCAGGCAGCGTTCACTGCGTCCTTGAACGCCTTGCCTGCGGTGAACTTGACTGTCTTTGCCGCCGGGATGGTAATGGTTTCCCCCGTCGACGGGTTTCGCCCGCTGCGCTCTGCGCGCGCGCCCGTCGAGAACGATCCGAAGCCGATCAGCTGGACTGTGTCGCCCCCCGTGACGGCGGCCGTCACGATCTCGAGAATCGCATCAATGGCTTCGCCCGTGCTGGCCTTGCTGTCGCCCGTACGGGAGGCGACCGCGTCGATGAGTTCCTGCTTGTTCATGGAGATTCCTTGATAAAACGTCCGTACAGTGCGGACGGGACGCTCACCCTAACCCATCTGCACCGTGCGAGGCAACCCGAAAGCCTTGCTGGACGGCAGGCAACGCCTGGCATTGCGTCATGTCTGGCGACGTGGGCACGGTCGTGGCCGGGTCTGCGCGTGGGCCAGCCGCGAGGCGTCGGTGCAAAACGCGTTGAACGCGAACAGCGGCAGCGATATGCTGTGCACCTCGACCAGGACGCCAGAGACGTGACGTGAAGAAGGAACCAGGCCAACGATTGCGACGCATGACGGCACGACGCTCGGCTGTGCACGGCAAGGGACTGTTTGCGCTGAAGCCCATCGCCGCGGGCGAACGGCTGATCGAGTATAAGGGCGAAGTCACCAGCTGGCGGCGCGCTGCGGCCCGCCAGCGTTCAGACGCGGGACACACGTTTGTCTTCGGTCTGTCGGATGGCCGTGTCATTGACGGCAGTCGTGGTGGAAACAGCGCCCGCTTTCTGAACCACGCGTGTTCGCCGAACTGCGAGGCGATCGAAATTGGCGATCGCGTGTTCATCCATGCGGTCGCTGCCATCAATCCAGGCGACGAGCTTTTTATCGATTACGGCCTCGTGATCGACGGTGAGGTGACGGAAGCGATCCGTTCATCGTATGCGTGCTACTGCGGCGCATCCGTCTGTCGGCAAACCATGCTTGGCGAAGGCACCGAATCGGCCGGTTGAAGCTGCAACGCTGCCGATGCGGCGCACTGGCTGGCCATCTGCAAGGTCACATTCGCGAGATGCAGAACGCCCGTTCACCCGGGCTAACGCTGCTGATAGCCCGGGTGAGAAGCGTCCAGATTCACAGAAAGCGGCGCCGCGCAGCGCTCAGAACTGGAGCGTTGCGCTTGCCACCGCGGTGCGCGTCGCGCCCGGAAGCGCGTAAACGCCGTACGCCGTCGTCCAGTACTGACGGTTGAACAGGTTGTTGATGCCCGCGCGGAACGTGACATCCTTGCCCGCGATACGGGTCTCGTACTTTCCGCTCAGATCGAAGGTCGTGTAAGCGGGAATGAACTTCGTATTGGCCGCGTCGACGGCCATATTGCCCGTGTACTTGCCACCGAACGCCAGCGTGAGTTGCCGGAGGTACTTCGGGTTGTATTCGACGCGACCGGTGGCGACGAGGCGTGGCGTTGCAAACACCCGCTTGCCGTCAACCAGCGCATCGTCGATGTCGACGCCTTTCGCGTTCAGCATCATGACGCCGCCCAGTACCCGCCAGTCATCGGCGACCTGCAACCAGCCACTGGCGTCGACCCCCGTGTAGCGTTTCGTGCCGCTCTGGACGAAGGCGTTCTGCGTGTTCGTGTACTCATAGCCCTGATCGACGCGGAACAGCGCCAGACTGCCGCCCCACGTGCGATGATCGGTCTTGTACCCCACCTCGTACTGTTTGCTCTTCAGCGGCCCGTAGCTCTGCGGGAAGTTCACGTTCGTATTGCTCGCCGACCCGCCCGCCTGCAACGATTCGACATAGCTCGCATAGAGCGTCGAGTAGGGATCGGTCTTGAACATCACGGCAATCGTCGGCGTGACGGGATGCGCACTGTATCCGGCTGACACGGTCGTGTCCGTGTTGTAGACGGTCTGCCTGAACTGCGTATAGCGCAGTCCGAGCAGCGCCGAAAGCCGCGAGGTCAACTGGACCGTGTCGCTCGCATAAATCGCGGACTGCGTGATCAGGGACTGTCGATACAGATTCTGCGCGATGTTGACCTCGTCGTTGGTCAGCAACGTGCTGCGATACAGATTGCCCGAGCCGAGATTGAAGCCGTCATTCCAGCCGGTGCTGTTGTCGTATTCGCTGACCTGCGTCTGGTAGCCCGCGCCGACCACGACGTTGTGCCCGATGCTGCCCGTGTGGAATTTGCCCTCCACCATCGCGTCGACGTTTGAGTAGAAGTAGCGGGTCAGTGCAGCGAACAGCGTGTTGGTGTAATCGCCTGCATTGTTGATGATATTGAGCCGGCTGTCGTGGTTGTACCGGTTCTCTTTCGCAAAGCGGTACTTCAGGCTCCCGTGCCAGTTGGGCGTGAACCGGTAGTCGAGCCCGGTTCCAACCGACGCCATCTCCGTCTTGTACCAGTTCTGCGGTTGCGTCAGATCGTGAGTGATACTGCTCGCGTCCGGAATGTTCACGCCCTCCCCGAACCACATGCCGAAGAGCGTCCCGTTTGTCTTGCGTTTCGCATAGAACGCATCCAGGCTCCACGTGAGATCGGGCGTGACGTGAAAGTCCAGCGCAACGGACGCCACCTGCCGGCGCAAATGACCGTTGGCCTCAGCGGTATTGCCGTTTTCATTGACAAGATTGAACCGGTAGCCGAACCGGTCGTCCTTTCCGAACCGGCCACCCACATCGAGCTTTTCGCTGAACACGCCCGCCGACTGATAACCGAGTGAAACGCTGCGGTACGGCGTGTCCGTCGGACGCTTGAGCACATAGTTGACGATGCCACCGGGCGCGCCGAAGCCATACATGAAGCCGGACAGCCCCTTGAGCAGCTGCACCTGTTCGAACGGCTCCAGAGGAAGATCGGTGTCCCACGACGGGAAACTCTGACCGTCGACCTTCACGCCGTTGAGCATGTCGATCTGCATGCCACGCACGCTGAACGCAGAGTTTTCCGCGGTCGCGTTTTCGCCCACGACGGCGACTGACGGATCGTACCGGAACAGATCATTCGCGCTTTGCGCCATCAGGTCTTTCGCGTCCTCGCTCGTCTTGACGTTGGTCGAGAATGGCGTGTCGACCTGCTTTCGCGCCCCGAGCGCGCCAGCGCTGATGACCACCGCATCGGTCGCCGGATCCCGTCTCGCCTTGACGCTCACCGGCGGCAGTGCACTGTCGGTGGTCGGGCGGGATGTGTCCGCATCGGACTGCGCCCACGCACCTGGCGCTGAGAGCGACAGCGCGACGCCGCCACTGAAAAGGAGGGCTGCACGCAGCGGCAGTAGCGCGAATGCCGGGAGGCGGCGTGGCGCGGGGCGTCGTGCGCGCGGGAGATTGCGGCGTTTGGGCGGTCGTAGTTCTGTCATGTATGTGTCGGGTAGCGTGCGACTGTATTGAAATAATGCGAACAATAGTGATTCGTATTCCGTATTTGAGAGAAAACAGCTCCTTTCGCGTTTGTGCCTCCGTTCAGGATTGGATCGCGCAGCCCGCGCGCGCCGTGAGCGATGCGGCCACCGGGGCGTACCCGCAGTGGCAGCAATGGGTCGGACACCCGTTGTATCGCGACATCACAGGTATCCGTGCGTCGCGCCCCGGGCAGTGATGGGCGTCGGCACTGCGCCAGCGCTTGCCGCAACGCCCGTACGGTTGCCTGCATCAGGTGTGACGGCAAGACAGGCATGCAGGGCATTGGCCCGTTAATTCACCCGTTGCTGGCGTACCCTTCATGTCGCACGTCCAGGACGACGCGCGTCCGACACATTGCGGCCGCCCTCCCCGATGCATGGGTCCGGCCGGTTCATGTCGCGAGCGTTGCGTTGTCGCGGACTCCCCGCGACGGCGCAACGTGTCGCTGGCGACCGATCGGCAGACGGTAGGTGAAGATGACGAAGATCACGTCAAGAAACGGTTCGATCTTGATGGAGAAGTGATCTTGGTTCGCAGCGACATGGCCTGATGCCACCGGGTTCGAAGGTCGGCTTCAGAACGGTTGCAACGCGCGCAGCCGGGGCCGGAAATCCGCGTCTTCAAGATGGCTCAACGAGATCTGGAACGAACCCTGACGTCTGGCTCGCAGTATGGCGGGCAACGTTCGGGTTTCAGCGTTCTGGGGGATATCTCACATGCAATCGGGCGACCTTATCTTCAAGGACCCTCTCAAGGGGCTTCACGCGTTCATGCGCAACCTGCGTCTGGTGTGGCACTGTGCGGGCGACGCTTATCCGGGATCGGATCTCTTCCATCGCTGGCGGCGCCTCAGGTTTCTGTTGCGCTCGATGTTATGGTGGAAATCAACGACAGTCTGGCTGAGCAGCTACGCCGCACCGTCGTCACGCGCGTCCATGCAATGGCATGCCTGCAATCTTGAGCGGATCCACAGGCCGTTCATGCACAGCGCCTTTGCCGCTGAAGACAGACTGCGGATCAGCCTTGACCACCAGTACTTCACATGGCGACTGGCGCCGCGAATCGCGCACGCGATGACAACGTATGGATCCGCACTGCTTGCTTCGTTCGCGGCAAGCGGCCAGACGTGGTCACTGCTGGTGGAGTCGTTGGACCGCTTTCACGAGGAGGGGGACTGGTCGCTGTGCATCCGCGACGCAGCGGGCGCGCGCCTGGTTTCGTGCACCTTCTCGGTCGGACGACTCGCAGGAAAGGTGTCCAGACCGAGGCTTCTGATCGGCTGCGTGCAGGGTCCCGACACGGCGGTCAACGGACGCGAACTGTTCCGCGCCCTGACCCGGCAATGGCACGGGCTGCGCCCCAAGCCGTTCATCGTCTACCTGGCGCAATCGCTTGCTCACGAGATGGGCGCATCGAACGCCCTGCTCGTATCCAATCACGCGCACATCTACTCGCATTGGCGGTACATGCTTCGCAAGCGCAGGGTCAAGGCGGACTATGTCGCGCTGTCCCGCGAATGCGGGCGCGTGACCGCGTGGAATGGCTGGCTGCTGCTGGGCCTGCCCCATAACCGGAAACGAAGCACGCAGCCAGATCGCAACGGCCGCGGACGCACGCGCCGTCTGCGCGGCGAACTGCTGGCCTCGGTCGAAGCCCAGATCCGGCGCGCGGTCCACTACAGCGCATGGCTATCCGCAGGCGCACCGACCCCGTCAGTCAGCGTCACACAGTCCCAGCCACCACATGAAGATCCGTCTGCCGGTTGACCGTACGCACGGAACGTCATCGGAGCAGTCACAGGAAGCCCTTCACCCTCCCTCACCAGCCTGACGTTCAGGAGATCGTAAAAGCCGAAGCCGGCATTATCCGGTGCGCCCGACCGTGTTCACGGAGGTGACCCGGCGCGTGTCCGTCGCGTCAAGGCGCGTGTTCACGCGACGCGGGGACGGCGGGAACAAACATGTAGCCAATGCCTCGCACGGTCTGGATATAGTGCGACGCTGACGGATCGGCCGCCAGCACCTGACGCAGGCGCCAGACAGGCACATCGATGCTTCGTTCAAGAACGGGTGTGCCTATCCCGTACATCAGCACGAGAATCCGGGCGCGCGACAGCTCCTGCAGCGGATAGTGCGCGAAGATCTCCAGCAGCGAGAACTCCCGTTCGTTGATCCTGACGGGCGCCCCATCGAGAAAGAGTACCCGTGCCGTCAGGTCCAGACGGAAGGTGCCGAACACGAGCTCGCGCCGGGGCACCACGATCGACCGTGGGAACGCATTCACGCGCGGTCCGGCACGTTCGATGACGGCGTGAATTCTGGCCACGAGTTCCTGCGGAAAAAAACGGCCTGCCGACACAGTCGTCTGCGCCCAGCTGGAAGGCAGCAATGCGATCGTTTGCCTCGTCGCGCGCATTGAGCATGATCACCGGAACATGATCGCGCGTCGCACGCAGTTGCCCGAGCGCGGCGAGACCATGCAGGCGTCGTAACATCATGTCGAGCACGATTATGGAGGGGCATAGCGCGTCGTGCAGTTCTCCCACACGGGACATGTCGTGCGCGACTGAAACCCGCAACCCGTTATCCTGAAGGAAATTGCGCACCATCTCGCAATGCTCCCTGTCCTCGTCTACAACCAGAACATGAATTACGGTTTTCTCCATCAGGTTCATCCAGTTTGGTTGGTACGGCCCGCCCCTGCGCGACACGTCATTGACGTGTGACCGCCGTCGCGTCGCGTCATGAGACAGGCTGGCTGTGTGCTTCGGCCGCCCGCTTCGTCTTCCGGGGTACGTAACTGTCGTGCCGATGACGGCACCAGGGCGGCGTCGGTGATGCCGGTTGCGTCAAGGTCTCCCGTCCATGAACGAAGAGACATTGCCCAGAAACCGTCGAGCATATTTGTGACGGATGAATCTTTTCTTGAGGATCTGCGAAGGACGGATGGAGGGTGGGAGCGTTTAACAACCGCTCTCGACGTTCATGATCACCGCGCGCCTGCCAGCGCGCTTCCCGTTCACAGCGGATCTGCATCGACCCGCCTGGCGATGTCAGGGCTGTCGCCTCATCCAGCGCAAGCCGCGCGCACGTCGCTGAGTGTCGAGCGTCGAGTATCGAAAGTCCCGCTACTGCTTCATCGTGGCGTCGATCAGATCAAACGCCATGTCCGCAGAACTGCGCTCCGGATTCCTGAGCTGATGCTCGCCATACCAGCTACGATCGGCTTCAGGATGAGGCCCCACGAGTCCTATACGCCCGCTGCCATAGCGGTAGACGGCAGCTGCGATATCGTTATTCGGATAGGTCGCCAGAACAGCGCCTCCCGACGCGGCCTGTGCGGCGGGCAGTGCCGCTCCGTCCTGGAAATACATCCATCGCCTTTTGCCGCGCCATATCACAGGCGCGATCGTGTCCGCGATACTGTGAATCGTCGAGCCGGGCCGGTCGACCTCTGACGCGATCTCGCCATGGACGAGCCCGAACCCCTGCTCGCCGGCCAGGTAGGCACCCATGCAGATGCCGAGATACCGGCCTCCATTGAACACATACTGCCGCACCGCGTCGATCGAATTCTTGCCGATGCTGGCCGCCGCGCCATCGATATCCTGCCCGCCACCAGGCTGGACGTACAGGGCGGCATGAGACAGGGCTGCCGGGCTGATTTTCAGCTTCTCGGCGGGGCCAACGTAGATCACGCGAAACCGCCAGGGTGAGCGCGCGAGAACCTCCGCTATCGCACCAGGACAGCCATCGCACGCCGCAGGTCCACGATAGACCAGCGCAACGGGACGACTCGCGGGCTCACGCGTTACCTCGCGCGTTCCAGCGGCATGAACCAGTGAGGAAGTGACGAGCGAAACCATTAGAAGGACGAAATCTCTGGATCGCATTTTCTGAAAAGCCTCCTCAAATTCACATGCATCCTTCCCGTCCAGGGCAAGGCGCATTGACCGGGTCGATCCTAACGGGCAAGTATCTGGTGAGCTGCCGCTCTTCCCGAGTCGCAGGCCGTGTCGACCGTTGACATGATCGTGCCGACCCAATGAATTCGGCCGGTCCGCTTCAGGACAGCATTCCCGTCGGGCCACGCGCCATAGGCCCCAGCCGCATAGGGATCGCGCGTCCAGTCGTGCATCCTGGCGGCGCTGAACCCGAGGTCTGCCTGGCCGGCAATGCTTCGGACGGCAGCAAGCATCGTCCCGAAACGCGCGCTTTCGGGCATGGCCAGCAGTTCCCGCGCAGGTTCGCCCGTCGCCCAGCCGACAACAATCTGACCGTTGAACGCACGGGCGCCCTTCGATGCATTCCAGTAGTAAGACGGATTTCGGGAAAAATCGGCGACCCCGTCCGCGCCACCAGGAAGCACGGGCCTGTTGAATTCCATGACGAGCTTCGCGACGGGTAGCATCTCGCCCGCCTTCAACGCGTCGATCCTGGATGCCGGCAATGGAGGCGAAAACTCGATGTCGCCATGCAGAAGCACGGACGCCGGTACGGCGACCACGCAGTGCCTTGCGGAAACCGACAGCGTGTCCGCACCGCTGCGTGCACGAACGACGACCGCTTTGCCCCGATCCTCAATACGCGTCACCACTGTCTCAAGCACAATCCGCAGACCTTCGGCCAGCGGACGAAGAACCTGCACATAGCCGTCCGGCACACGATAGTCGGCGTCGTCGTCCTGCGTGATCGCGACGGGATCTGTCCACAGCGCCCTGACCACCGGTTCAATCCCGCTCGCCGCCATGTTCGGGAAGTTGTCTCCGTCGAGCGTCTCATAGAACAACGCCAGTGGACGGTTATCCGGAAGGAGGCCCAGACGCGTGAGATAGGCCTCAGCGGTTTCGTTCCGGCTGGCTGGCCTGAAGCTGGCGGGTCTGGGCGGCCGGCCTTTCGGAAACGCGTAGAGCGCGGCGTCATGACTGTCGACGAATGTCGACTTCCCGGCAAGACGGACGACGGTTGTCGTTAACCGCGCGGTCCTGATCTTTTTCGATCTGACGATGGACCACAGACTGTTCGTCCCTGCGGTGCCGTGAATCAGCTCCGCCCCAAGTTCGATCGGCCGGCTCATGGACCGGGTATCGGTGAACATGCGACCCCCGATCCGCTCGCGTGCCTCCAGGACAATCACCGAACGGCCAGCGTCGGCGAGTGTGCGGGCGGCGGCCAGCCCGGCGGCGCCAGCGCCGATGACAACAACATCAACGGTTTCGCCTTCCGGAGCAAGGGCTTGTGTCGGGCTTGCCCTGCCGAAACTTCTTGCCGGCAGCAGTAATGCTCCCGCGGCAAGAAGAGAACGACGCGACATCGGCATGGTGTGTCCCAGATTCATATCCAGAATTTGGTCTTGCCCCGCCCCTCCCGCCCGGCCGCTCCTGCCGGTTCACGGGCGGCCTGAGGCCGGGTCCGATGTGCAATGAGCGGATGCCTCGCGAGGAGCGCGCTGTCCCGCCGGGTGCACATCGGTACGGATATACGGGCGCCCCGCGCAGGTTCCGACGAGATGGTGTCCAGAACGGATGGATTCGGGTCCGTCGCCTCCCGCACAACCCCGGACTGGATGCCGTTAAACCGGTTGTCAGGCAGGCGTCAAACATGGGCTTCCCGACGGTCGGATCTGTTGCATGAAAGCCAGGGCCAACGATATTCCACATGGGCTCCATACGGCCTCCAATATCGGACCCTACACTCGCGCTTCCCTTTAAGGGGGCGTGGTGCAGATGGTCCCGGACGACAGAACGTCAGGGACCTACGTGATCAGATCCCTGATTCGCACCGCCCGCGCCTTGACTGAATCAGGTATATAGGATTCCTATTTATGAAGAAGAGCCTTGTTTTTCTTGCGGCTGCCGCAGCGTTTTCCTCCGTCGCTCATGCGCAGAACAGCGTGACGCTGTATGGTCTCGTCGACGCAGGCCTGACCTACACCAGCAATGTCAATGGTGGCGCAAGCTGGACGGCCGGCAGCGGCGGAATCAGCCAGAGCAGGTTCGGTCTGCGCGGCACCGAAAACCTGGGTGGAGGCCTCGCGGCCGTCTTCACGCTGGAAAGCGGCTTTAATGTGAACAACGGGAAGCTTGCGAACAACAACGGCCTGTTCAACCGTCAGGCGTTCGTCGGCCTGTCGAGCGCGTATCTCGGCACGGTGACACTGGGTCGCCAGTTCGACGCTGCGCAGGACTATCTCGCACCGCTGACGGCAACGGGCAGTTGGGGAGGCACCTACTTCGCGCATCCGTTCAACAACGACAACCTGAATACCAACGGCGGCTACTCGGTCAATAACTCGATCAAGTACGCGAGCCCCAACTACGGCGGCTTCACGTTCGGCGGCACGTACGGATTTTCGAACCAGGCCGGCGCCTTCGCAAACAATCGCCAGTACAGCGTCGGCGCCGCCTATCAGTCGCAAGGTCTGCGTCTCGGTGCTGCGTTCGCGCAGCGGAATAACCCGGGAGCAACCAACGCAGCAGGCACGGCAAGCAACGGCGGCGCGTCGGACGGCTCGTACGTCAATGCCCTTCTGGGCGATGTCGGCAACTACCGTCAACGCCAGTTCGGTATTGCAGGCTCATACGCGTTCGGGCCCGCTATCGTTGGTGTTGCATGGACGCAATCGCGCACCGACCATTTTGCTTTCGGCTCGCAATCGTTGCGCGCAACCAATTATGAAATCAACGGCCGGTACAACCTGACCCCGGCCCTGGGCGTCGGGGTCGCCTATACCTACACCGACAGCCGGGCCTATGGTTTCAGCACGGATGGAACAACGCAGAAGCTGCGCTACCACCAGATTGGCGTTCAGGCCGACTATGCGCTGTCGCGTCGTACGGACGTCTACGCCCAGGCCGTGTACCAGCGCGCAACGGGCGATGGCAACGCCGCGGCGATCTACAGCGGCGATGTGTCCCAGTTGCCATCATCGTCGAGAAACCAGACGGCCGCGACCGTCGGCGTGCGCCATCGTTTCTGAACGCGCGCACAAGCCTGACGGTTCCCACACGGTGCCCTTCGGGGCACCTTTTCCCCATGGCGTCCGTCAATGCGATATGTCGCCTCGACGGGCGATGCGCGCACCATGGCGCAACGCACAGCCGTTGAACTGGCCGCCGCAAGGAAACGGTGCGCTCTGTGGGGACGTGATCGTGATCGTGTTTGTGATCACCCCCTCCTCATTCGCGCCCTGCCGTAAGCGATCCGCGCGCTCACGGCCAGCGGCCACAGTGAATGGAACGGAACAGGGTGAAATGCGCGAACCGGCATATCCAGTTCCTGTGAAGGCGTACCCGTCACACGACGCGCAATTTCGCCGCCCATCGCGGTGGCCATCGCAACGCCCCGGCCGTTATAGCCGACGCTCACCAGAACCCTGTCGGCCGGCTCGCTGAAGTGGGGAAAGCCGTGCCGGGTGATCGCGAGCTGACCGTTCCAGCCATGTGACCATCGCACATTGCCGATCGACGGCCAGAGCCGCTTCGCGTAGGCCTGAAGATCAGGGAAGTCGCCTGGCGAATGCATCGGTTTCAGGCGGCTGCGGCCACCCACCAGCAGACGGTTCGCCGCATCTATCCGGCAGTACACAGTGATGTCCTCATGCTCGTACATGACAGAGCGCCGCGGCAGGATACCGGCCGCGACATCGGCCGGCAGGGGCTCAGTTGCGACGATGCCGCTGTAGACGGGAATGATGCTGCGACGCAGTCCGGGCCAGATGTCGTCGGTATAACCGTTCGTGGCGAGAAACGATCCATTCCGCAGCGATACGCCCGCCGGGCGTCGAGAGCGTCCAGTTTCCGCGCACGCGCCTGATCCCGGTGACCGTCGTGTGCGTGTAGATGTCCGCGCCTGCGTGCGATGCCGCTTCGGCCAGTCCTCGCGAATACGCGAGCGGATTGACTGATCCTCCGCGAAAATCCAGCGTGCCGCAGAGATAGCGATCGGTTCCTGTCGCGCTGGCGATTGCCGCGCGGTCCAGAAACTGCACTGGCGCCCCGAGCGTCTGCCAGCCCTCTGCGGCGCGCTTCAGGAACGCCGCGTTCGCTTCAGTGAAGGCCGCGCGGATGGTGCCCGCCTGTCGGGCCTCGCAGCAGATCCCGAGGTCGCGGACGAGTTCGAACAGCCGGTCCGGTGCATCGCCCGAAAGCCGCACCATACGCCAATCAGTGTTGGGTGGCGTGCGAGTCCAGGAGTCCGTCGCTTCCGCTCGGCTACGGAACCCTGAATCGGTCATTCTTAGATCGGGCGTTCATCGCGCTTGTCGTGGTACGCAAAGATGCGCGACGTGAGGGCGTGGCCACAGCAATCATGGAACTGCTTGAAGCGGAGTGCGCAAGATCCGGGGTGTTCACGCCTAAAAATGCCTCAAACCTTCCGATGCGCGCGCTCCTGAAACGGTCGGGGTACGTGGATAGTGGACGGATAGACAATCTCGATGACGCCGACCCTGAGCTCGTATTTGTAAAGTTTATTTCGCTTTGACGGCACTCCTCATCAAGGCTCTGAAAAGACTGCGGCTCGCCGCGCTCCGGATCTCCGCTGTCTGATATCGCATAAGGGGCTACTCTACCCTTCCAGAGCGGTCCATCTGATACCGGTGATTTTCCTGCTTTGGGCCTGGCCTGCGGCGTAACCTGCGCGCTGGGCGCCTGACCACTGGCGCCCAGCGCATCTGGCACCTTACCTTGTGCTGACCAGAGGCCGCGCGCTGCGGGTCCGCCCGATCACACCCATGTCGCTACCTTCCAGATCAACGCGACATACACCGCGAAAGCCAGCGCCCATCTCGAATGCTCCCACCCCTGTCCGGCCAGAAACAGAAGCAGGCCCCCGATGGCCATCAATACGGCAAGAATCACGAACGAGATCAGGGGGGCGCCCCGCCCCAGCCCGACCACGAATGAAGAGCGCTTTTCTAGCAGATCACACGACCTGGGTGCTTGACCTTCCAGAATGAAACGGGCTATCACGTCCCAATGTTCTTCCTTGAGCGCGGCGCCATGGGTTCCCTTCACGTAATGATCCTCCCGCAGTGTCTCGCGCGAGGTTTCTGGCTTGGGGCTGGCAGGCCCGACCGGGTTTGCGGCCAGATCATTCCGCTTCGCTTGCACAAAGCCATCGTGACCGGCGCTGCCAAGATCCTGCCAGCCGAGCATCTGAAACGTGCGCGGAAAGATAGCCACGACCCAGTCCGCGCTTGCAACGAAGTTGAGCACACCGCGTACCCTTTTGGCGCGAATCAGGGCGTCCCAGTCATACTGCGTGCGGACCACACTCCCGGCGAAGGCGATGTTCTTGAAACGTACGCAGGGATAGGATTCGAGCGCGCGCGCGAGCATGTAAGTGCCGTGACTATGGCCGACATAAGAAAATTCGGCATTCGGATACGTCGCCCTGTTTTCCGCGTAGCGGTCCATTAGCCACTCAACCCGCTTGCGGCGCACATTGGGCAAAAGGAACGGCAGCATCGCGAAGTAGCCATAGCTCGATGTCTCCGTTTTCACGGGGCAAGACGCAACAGCGAGCCGCTGGCCCGCATCTGATATCTGCGGCTCCCCTCCCTGCTCTTCCCTGATGCGTGCAAGTGCGACGACGCGCCGTGCGATCTTTTGCGTCCAGTAACCTTCGTCACGAATGCCGTGGATGACAAATACGACGTCTGTGACTGTTTCGTCCACCGCAGGCACGCCGTGGTCGCTCGGCAAGATAGAGGACTGCCTGAGGCGACTCGCG
This sequence comes from Paraburkholderia sabiae, assembly GCF_030412785.1. Taxonomy (NCBI): domain Bacteria; kingdom Pseudomonadati; phylum Pseudomonadota; class Betaproteobacteria; order Burkholderiales; family Burkholderiaceae; genus Paraburkholderia; species Paraburkholderia sabiae. The sequence continues at coordinate 1,263,207 of NZ_CP125296.1, read as the reverse complement.
TCCATCGTCAGCGCATCCATGATTACGCTGGCGCGTGCCTGCCCCACTTCACTTTGATCGATCTCGATCACGTTCCGGTGTCCGGAGTGCGGCACGTCGAGATAGTAGAAATCGTGACCTGCCACGAGGTCGATATTGTCTTCGGGTGACACGATATCGTCGATCGAGCCAAGCAGCTGAATGATCATCGGCGATGGTCTGTTCAACCGGTTTCTGCATATCGACATCCACTGCAGACGCAGCATCGTCAAAAACGGCGCACCACGATGCACCCGAAACACGAGAGGGACTTTCTTTCCCATGGTCAGGGCCATGATGGTGTTTCCGATCAGGACGCCCAGTCCCCATTGAATCAACCTGCCGGGTGCGACGTGCGCCGACAGATGCCAGCCCCTGTTCATTCCTGCAAGCAACACGATACGCTCGACACGCTGCGCCCAGCTTCTCGGTACGTTATACCTGGACGCTTCCAGATCATCGATCGCGCAGTCGCCGCATGCATAGACGTATGCCTTGCGTGCGATCAACGAACCGAAGCTATAGCCGATGAGGACAATGTTCCTGATTCCCGGCAGTTGCTCGCATTCCTTCTCTATGCGATCACTGAGCCTGTGCGCGATCTCGCAGGGATCGTCAAACGAAGCCATCGAGAAATCCAGCTGCGGGATGACAATACGTGGTTCGTTTCTGCCCTCCTCTTTCCAGGCTTGACGGACGACATTCGCAACGGGATTCATCCTCCCGGCCCGACCTCCCATGCCGTGGATGATCACGACAAGGTCGCATGGATGAGCGGACTCGTTCATTGCATGGTCCCTGAATGGGCGGTCGACGTGCTGGTCTGGGAGTGACAAAGCCTTGTATGATCTGGCGGCAGTCACCGGCCAGCCATGGTCGCATCACTGAACGCGCGTTGCAAAAAAAGCCGTGTCAGCAGATAACTTCCGAGGAGTCCCGAGGTGAAGAAATATATGAGGAGCGCCATGGCAAAGGAATCTGACTGCTCGCCGCCAAGCGCCTGGCCGATCACGTGTCCCGCAGCCTGCAACTGCCCGATCACCTCTTTGCTTTCGACCAGTGTGACCCCGACGATGATCTTGGTGAGCCAGTCAGAGATTTGCTCGAGATTGGTGTTAACGGCGGTGGAGGCGCCGGACGGTGGTGGCCCGCTTCGGGAAGAAGTACTGTCAACCCGGCTGGGAAACGTAACGGTTGTTTGCTTCGCCTCTGCGTGATCCGCCTGCGACTCGACGTTGACGACCGTTACGGAACCCGTGTCTGTCCTGGCCGGTTCTACTCCATCAGGGACCGTCGGCGGCGTAGACGGGTCGTGCGGCTGCGTTGGTGCGGCTGGCTCATTGGGTCTAACCGGCAGATCTGCACCTGGCACTGACGTGCGGGCCGTATCCGAGGAGAGTGACCGGGGGATACCGAACAGGAAACCGAGGAACCATCCGCCCGCGCTGCAGGCACTGGCCCACAAGAGCCCGATCCAAGTAGCCTTCCAGCCCTGCGTGCCTGCAGCAACCAGACAGGCACCGATAAAGAGTGCCACCACCATGACTGCGGCAACACGTTTCGCGTCCCGATCAACGGACCAGAGTTGCGAAAATGTGCGAGCGGATTCAGGCATTTTTCCTCCCGGACGAAGGATTGAATGACGCGGCGCAGCCTGGTTCAACCTGCTCGCGTGCACGGATCGGGACAAACTCGATCAGGCGCATTTCCGACGACTCCCTACCACCTGCCCAGTGCAGGGATCAGCTTCAGCACGACATACCAGGCCGAATAGACTACCCTTCCAGCAGCAATTGCGTTAACAGAAACGTACCCGGTTAGCGCGCCTGCATGGTAATGCCGGTCTTCAATCCATACTCTTGATCAATTTCAACCACCCAGTTCCTTTGGCGTCAGAAACCTCTGGATCTCGAAGTGCATCGGATCGTTAAAGGACTTTCCCCACATGAAGCCGTACTTCTCGAAGACAGGGGCGACCGGTGCGACCGAATCGCCAAACCCTGGATCACCTTCATTAAGATCAATGGCAATTCCGAAAGCGTGGTTTGAGGGGAGCTTGCTAAGGGCACCGCTGGTTGGCTTACGCAAGCGTCGATTCACTGTTCCTGCACAGGTCTTGATATGACGCATCAGATCCTGCTCTTGAATATCATGAAAGGCGCGAAGGAGCTGCGCATGTCCCTTCTTGTGGAAGCTAAGCTTTCCGCGATTCGACCCGGGGATGCGCTCCAGTTGCGGTATGAAGAGTTTCACCACATCCGATGAATCAAAGCCGCTCAAAAAGGTGATATGGTCTCCGCGCTTCCAGGCTTCGTGTTCCGTCTCAAACTGTATCGTGCCAAATAGCGGATGAACGAAGGTACTCTTGGGCATGTTCAAACTCCCTGCTGGCGATTGAACGACGAACGTGCGGCCGTCAACTTCTTCTGTTTATCGCTGTTTCACGAAAGAGTTTTTTATCTCCCTGGCTGTTTCCGAAACAACAGGCTTACGCGGGCAGCGAAGTTCACGTAGTTACGCGAATTCAACCAGTCGAGCTTCCTGTCGTGTCTAGCCAATGCAATAGCGGCTTATGCACCCAAAACAGCCTTCCCCAAAGAGACTCGTCCCTGTGACGGCCCGTTCCACCACCCCGTCCGAATGTGCAAAGAACTCGTCGGCCGACACCTGGCTTCTCACCTGTGCATTTGTAGTCGCCCAGCAATGCGCGTTGAATGCAGGGCTGGCGTCTCTTATCTGCATACACAGAATTTTCTTCTTATAGTTTTTTAATCTGCAACAATCCTCCCATAAGGTTCCAAGTTCGTTTCCCATGCTGACTTGACCAGACGGGAACAAGCGTAGTGCCAACCTTCAGGAAATTGTCATGCAACGAGACTGAAAGTTAGTAAAAATTTTCGGCAACTGCATTGAGGGAATATGCCGAGAAGAATATTCGCCAGGATGTTGGGAATCGAACAGACTGACCGAGGCCGCGGGCGAATTAACCATGACGGTCGAAGCGACGCATCGGGTGCACCCTCTTCACACCTCTCATAGAAATGTTCGGCCTGAGGATTACCGCTACCCGAATGTCAAGAATCGCCGATCTGCTTCGATCCGGGCTTCCGGCAGCCTCCAAAGCGCACAAGCCCTTGGAGTGACATCTTTGCGGTATCGTGCAAACGGCAACTGCCAACCCGAATCCGGAACGACGGCGAACGCATCAAATCGATCCTTAACGTTCGCCCAATACTCTGCGTCTCAATGTCTCTTACCGAAGCAGATGAACGTCCTCGGGCTGCTCGGTGCAAGCTGCCGACGACAACGACGAAGTCCCGCGTCACTCTCGCACCCCTGATTTGCTGTTCATTTCCCTTTGAAAAAGGGAGGCAGCAGTCGTTAACAATAATGGTGCTGGTGACACCAAGGGAGTGACCGCTGCGAAATAATCACAGGTGGTTCAGGCGAATACGTCACAACTTGCCCGACAATGAATCCATGTTTGCGCTGAGCGCTTGACTGAGCCAGTGGGCGGCACCCACCGACTGACAACTCGAATTGTAGGCTCGTTGCAGCGTCCCGCGAGCCTCCGCATATTTGCCCTGCCGTATAAACAGATTCGCCAGATTGTTGAGGGTGATGGCGGTATCGGGATGGTTCGGGCCGAGCATTTTCTCGTCAATGGCGAGCGCACGGTTCAGCAGTTCTTCCGCCTCGTCGGCGCGGTTGAGCGCCGCCATGACGCTGCCCATGTTGCTCAGGCGGTTCGCAACCCTCGGGTGTTCATTCCCAAATGTGCGTTGATCGATTGCCAGCGCCTCTTCGAAAATAGACAGCGCCTCGTCGAAACGCCCCTGATCGCGCAATACGCTGCCGATGTTGTTCAGCCGGTTTGCGACGGTCGGATGCTCCGGACCGAGCAGCTGGGTATCGATTTCCAACGACCGCTGGAAATAATCGCGTGCTTCATCCAACTCTCCAAGATCACGCAGGGCGCTTCCCACGTTGCTCAGGCGATTCGCCACGTCCGGATGATCCGGTCCAAGCGTGCGCATGTCTATCGCCAGAGCCTGCGAGAAATAGCCGAGCGCCTCTCTGGTGCGGCCCAGGTCCAGTAACACGCTGCCCATGTTGTTGAGCCGGTTCGCGTAATTGGGGCGGTCGCCGTCCCGGTTCTCGCTATCGATGGCGAGAGCCTGCTTTAAGTAGCCGAGCGCCTCTTCCAGGCGACCTTGATCGCGCAGCACGCTTGCAATGTTGTTCAGGAAGTTGGCGGCGTTCTGCGGGTTCGGTGTGGACGTCTGCTGGTCGCATTCCAGCGCTTTGCGGTAAAGAAGTTCGGCGCGGGCTAGGTCTCCCTGCTCTCTCAGGCTTCCGCCCACGGCGTTGAACACGCTCGCAAGCCCCTCTGTCTGTTCGCCTTGAGCGTTCCCGGCACCGACCAGCGATGTGAGCGCTGTCGGAAGGGTGTCCAAATCGAGTTCCTTCAACGTCGCTATCAGGGACTCGAGGTAGACAGACACATCTGTCGCTTTGCCTACTTTTGCTGCCTTGAATGAATCGGCGAAGCGGCGAATATTGCTTTCGAAAGTGTCCTCGTTCCGAAGATCCAGCATTTGCCAGTTGGACAGTGCAGACGGAAGCAAATTCAGATCCGCACCGGGTAGGAGTACAGGCACGATCGACACGTCAGAATCCGATTTGCGTCGTTGCTCAATGGCGTTGAGGTCTGCCTGCTGCCACGAAGTCAGCTTACCGGGGCCGAGAATGAAAATGACGCACTGCACGTCCGACAGCGCCTTGGCGATGGCTTGTGTCCAGTCTGCGCCTGGCACTAGCGTCCATTCGTCAAACCACAATTTCACGCCGGCATCTTTCAATGCGCGGGCGACACGTGACGCCGCTGCACGATCGTTGCTGCTGTGGGAAACGAAGACATCGTAGGTCGGTTTATCGGTCATGATGGGTCACTTATGGCCGGATAAGCCTGTCGAGCAGTCTGCGCTGATATTCGAGCGCGACGACATCGTCGATAAGCTTCTGATCGCGAAGCTGCTGAAGGCCAAGCAGGGTCGCTTGCAAGTCGATGAATGCGCCGTTCATGGGAACAGGCCGATTCAGTCGGCCTGGCGGCACGCCCTTAATGCCTGAGGCCAGCAGATGGAACGCTTCCGCATTTTCGAGGCCGCTCGAAAGATCGACCCATGTGCGAAGCTCGAGAAAGTTGTCAATCAGTGCAGGATCGCCACCAGGAAGAATGACAGGGATGACCCTGAACGATTGTTCTTTTGCCTGACGGTTGAGCGCGCGCTGTATCTCCTGGCGAAACCAGCCCTCGGGCGTCTGGTTGCCGATGCAGACGGCGCACGTTTTAGCTTGCCGGAGCCCGGTGGCCAGTTCCTGCTGTCAACAGTCGCCGGGAACGAGCACCCATTTGTCCAGCCAGACACGGAACTTCCAGTCATCGTCGAGTTTGCAGGCAAGCTTGTCGACGAGCGCGGCGTCGACGTGCGCGTGACTCAGAAATACATCGAAAGCCTCGAGTTCCTCGGGATTCGCCATCGTCTGGCCGCCTATGGGAAGATCCAGTCGAAGATGCGTTTCGCCCATGCCATGGCCGCCTGGCACGCCAAACGCGATGTCCTGAGTGTAGGTCAAAATGGCGCTACTGCGGGGTAATGAAAGGTGCCCCCACGGGTTGACGCTGAAGCCCTTTCGACGCGGTTCTGGTCTGCGACATCAGCCGATGGGGCGATTTCAGGAACGTTGATGAAAGTGCACATCACGAGTACTTCTGCCCAGGCGGGTGTCAAGGTCATCTACTGCGCCGGGCCTTTCGCAAACGATGGCTCTCCTGCATCGAACATCATCAAGAGCATCAAACGCGCGATGGCCGGTGAGTTCAGTCGTGAACTGCCTGAAAAAGTGTTCCTGGGGCAATCACGGCAGGTCGAACGCGGATTCTGGCAGGGTTCAATGCCGGGTTACGGGCTTCGTCGCATGCTCGTCGACGCCAGCCATCAGCCCAAAGGCTGTCTGCGATTCGCGGAACAGACAAACATCCAGACCGACCGCATTGTCCTGGTCCTGGTGCCACCGAATGAGGTTGCTTCAGTGCGACGGTTTCTTTTCTGGTACCTCCATAACAAGCTCGGTGTGGGCAAGCACGCTGCCCGATTGAACACATCCGGCATTTATAACTCTCTTGGGCACGCGCATCCGCTTCGAACGGCTCGCTTTCATCCACTAGGCGTTCCTCAGAATCGCCTGCTGCATCATATGCTGGCGACGCCTTCAAAAGTCATTCTGCTAACACCTCTAAGACTGTGCGCTTCCGTACAGTGCATCTCATCGCACTGTGGGAATTTCCTGTCAAAACGTAAGGTGACGAGAATGATACAAATTCAAAAAATCTTGCCGACTTGCTTTCTATTCGCCGTGCTCGTAAGTTTCACCACAATCGCGAGTGCCTCTGCGGAATCGGATCCGGAACCGCCAGCACTAGAAACAACCATACATACATTTACAAGGTGCCCGGTTAGCGGTGCGACAGGCCCTACCATTGGTGCTCTTCCGGTCTTTCTCGTACCTATCTTATCCGCCGTCATATCCCGGGGAGTCGACGTCACGGTCGATAAAGCAGCGAAACTTGTACAGGATGCTGCGTCTCCGAAGGATTTCGTGTTGACACCGCCTGCTCCAATCACGGCTCCGTTCTACAAGATAACAAGTTCGGGCGACGTGCAGATTAGCCAGCAGATCAATTGCGTCGTTGTCGTTCGCGGAAGGATCGGATTCTCTGTGATCGACCCGCTCGCGAACTCGTTGGCCGGCGCGCCCCCTCTGCTGAGAGGAATAATGACGAGATTTTCAGCGTCCGAACCCAACGGTCCGCACCCGGCTAGAACAGCGGTGGCCGGTAAGCCAACATATCACCTTATTGAGCCACCGGAGTACTACGCCGAGTTCGCGCTGGTCACCTCAGATAGTGGTGACAAAATTGCGCTTCGACCGCAGGTTTTATACGTAGGCGACTTTCAATCCAAAGATGGACTATTCGGTCCTTCGAAGCGCACTTACACCACCGTGATAAATTTCTCGGAGGTTGGCTCGGCGCTTCCTTTTCTAAGCGCCGAGTTTAAATACAACAATGTCGCTCGTAACGAGAGCAAGCTTCAATGCGATGGCATATCAAGCAAGTTGACCTGTGAAAGTGCGATACTCGGGCCGGAGCGAGGATGGGCATCGACTCTTGCAAGAACTGGCGAAATTACTGCTGCACAACAAGGGCGACAAAAGATGGCAAGCACATTGGCGTTAGCCGCAACCCCGGCTCCGCCAAAGCGTCCATCGTTTGCTGACGAAGTGCCAGATGCACGGACTTCGTTGATCGCATACTGTAATGCCATAAGCGCTCAAAACAAGGAAAAATCGTCTCCGCAGAAATTCTCGTCAGATGCTTGTCCGGTTTCGATAACACAAACGAAGAGAGACTATGAGTACGCGCTCGTACTGGCTCAATACCAGATTGAGAAATCGAAAGCTAACGATTTTCGCCAGAAGAAATGTCCGGGGACAGCGCCCTTTGATAATACGGCCGTCGTGCAATGCATGAACAAACTGCCTGAGTTGCAGGAAATGGACATTGGTAATTTCCAGATCTCTGCTTCGATTAGTGAGACACGACCAGGAAACAAGGTCGCCGAGTTTTTTGTGCCGGTTATTGACGAGGTATCGCCTGGTATCAAGACTGCCATTAAAGAACAGATTGATCCGGCCGAACGCCGCCGGGCCAAGGAGGCCGAGGAGGAAAAGGCACGGACCGATGCGAGTGCGTCACGCGATGCGAAAGTGGCATTGAAAGAAGCAGAAATCAGGGTGCAAATTGCGCAAAATGACTATGAACAGGCACTTTCTAACGTGGAGAAGAACTTTAGCGATAGCTCCGCAAAGAACACTCTCCTTGAGAAGAAGATTGCCTTGATTCAACAGCAAGTGGCCGCAAACAACGCGGCAAGAACCGTCGGCCAGGCAGTTCCCTACCCCGACGCCGAATGAAGAGGAGCTCCATGGACGCGATACATATTGCCATCCTTACCGAATCACCAAACGTTGATTTGCGTGAGCTCAACCGGGTTGTGGCTGCCATCAGCAAGCAGGTTAACTTTGATTTTTTTCCTATCTGGAAAATACCAGCGGTTATTTCAACTTACGGGGCAAGCGAAGACGTGCCACCCAATTCGTATCGAGTTGTAGTGGTTTCGCATTCCATTCTTATCGATGGGCGAGAGGTAATGGGGGCCCATCGCGGCAAGGATAAGTCGGGCAACCCTTTTGCCCTGGTAAGTGACAAGGGGGATCACTGGAGCCACACTCTCAGCCATGAAATTCTCGAAATGCTGGTCGATCCAACGCTTGAGCAATATAGGCCTGGCAAATGGGCAGGTCACGATGTCAGCTTCCTGGTTGAAATCTGTGACCCTTGCCAGGGAATTCCGTATGACATCGACGGCGTTGCCGTGAGCAGCTTCATCACACCTCGTTACTTTGATGAGCAAAAGCACGACAACACGGACTATAGTTGGCGAGGCTCCATCGATGAACCTTTGACTTGCGCACCAGGCGGCTATCTAGTCTGGCGTGCGGATGAGGATGGCCCCTTCAAGGGTGAGCACGTCGCAATTGACTCGAACGGTGGTATTACTTACCTGGGAAAATTTCAGGGAGGAATGATGACTGCGCGAGAGTGGGTCGATTCTGTTCTGAGAAAGCCCACCATAAAGTTATCGAAGAATGTCAAGAAAAAGCTTAGGCATTCCCGAAATCATCACAAGCGTCTCTGCACGAAGCATGCGAGAGCATGGCGAAGTGCCAATCGATGTACTGAATAGAGAAACCGCCCTCGGGTCATGTGCTCACGTCTCGTGCGCAGCAGGCGAGGAACGCGACCTCCCACGACGGATAACGGTGACGCACAACGACCCCATCGCGGACGTTCGGGGGTCGCGGGACCCACGGCAGATATCAACCGAGTACTGCCATAACCGAGGCCTTGTTTGCTCGTTGCCTCATGCAAGAACCTTATGGGGCATGGGAATGAGGGAAAGGTGGGCATCGGTTGTGCCTCAACGATCCCAGCTCTTCGCAGGCTCCGACAACCTGCGTTGACGACGGCCGCGCCGCGATAGCATCGATCGGTCATCGGACTTGGCGAAACGGTCGTGAAAATTTATATTGCTGGTATTTCCGGAACTGCGATAAGGCGTCGAAACTTGAAACGTGAAATTGACCAGATCAGAGACAGCGGGAAGGTCTTCGAAGTCGGAGATGCGGACGACCAGACGCCCATCCGTTTTATGTTCGGAACACCGGACGGCCTCTACGCTGTAAAGGACAAGAGCATTTTCCTTACGCAGTTGGCCGATCACATTGATCCTGAACGTACTAACATCGACGTGCGCGATGTTCATCAAAAGGCGCTTCCCTACGGCTTTGAAAATCCGGTCGTCGGAAAAATACTCGTTTCCGCAAAAAGGCTGTTTAACGCCGGGTTCATGAGCGACGCCATTGCGCAGGAAACGGCGATGGAAATCATCCTTGGTGGGACAGGGATTCTCTGTGAGATGCAGGACCTGACCGACAAGGTTTTTGGACAGATTTCAAGCATTGCCGCCGCCGGAATCCCCCGCGGCGACAAAGGGCAAATGTTGCCTCACACGCCCGATTTGCGCACAAGCATTGACACTTATATAAGGCTGATCAACAACCTCCGACAGATGTTGATCGATTTCCTTGTGGCGATTTATAAACCGGCTGAAGGTAAAGGGCTGCTGGCAAATCTGAAAACCGCAATTCATCAAAAGCACGGCGATGACCACGGATTCTGCACGTTCTTCGATGACCTTACCCAGGCGATTGCGTTTATGCGAGAGCTACGCAACGCTTGGGAGCATCCGAAAGCAGGTCAGAAAGTCGTCTGGAAAGACTTCGCGATGAAGCCCGACGGTCGGGTTTATTCACCGACAATCGAACTGGTTAGCGCCGAATATCCGCAATGCGAGATGGACCTTGTCGCATTCATGAAGCAATGCACCGCGACACTGATCTATCGGCTGGAAGATCTGATCGGCAACGCATGTGCTGCGAACCGCTCCTTCGGCGACTTTGAATGCGGTGTGATGGAGCTACCGATGGAACGCCGGCAACATCCTGAAGCCCGTCTTACCTATGCAGTGTTTCTCAACGGCGAATGGCAACCAATCGGGTAGTTCAGCGAGCGTCGCACCGGATGAAGGGTCGGCGTTGTCCCATCGGCTACGGACTCAAGTACTCAGCTAACGCGCCGACTGGCGCTTACGCACAAGGCTGCGATTCTCACTCGGGTCTGGCCGAATTGTCGGCAGTCCCGCCTCACATGCCGAGCGTACGTCCCTGGTCAAACGATCAGTGCCGAAAGTGCTTTACCGCGATAACTACAACTATAAGGGTGACGATACCAATCAACCATCCCCTCTCTTTGATAACGGCAGGCTCGTGTTACATCCTGGATATGAGCGAAGAACGAGAAAAAAAGCCGACCCTGAGGTCGGCGAATGGACTCCTTCCCGCGAGGACGGCCGCTGGAGCCCGAGCGTACGAGCGCGATTGCCGCTTTCTGAGTTTTCAGATGCTCAGGAGTGCGATGTTCGGAATTGCATGCCCACCTGCAGAGGCAGGAACACCATGAATTGCTTCAACCGGCGGAAAAAAACGCCAACCCGCCACGTTGATCGAAGACCGAGCGATTTTCGTTCCACGATGTTGGGAATCTGTGCAGATCGCCCATAGACATGCTGGAGAAAGTTTTCGAGGCGCGCTGTATCGACGGGAACCACTCCTGCGGCGCCCGACCGTGCAGGCGTATGCACGAATCCGTCAGTCCCTGAGGGCAGGCAGTCGAAGTGGCCCCTGCGCTTTCCGGTATGCCGCAAGGAACGCAGGCGATCCGCGTCGGACCTCGGCCAGCCAACGCGCCAGCTCGATCTCGCATGGGTCGCCATCGGGTCTCCTGAAACACGGGGAAGACACGGGCATCTGCTGGGCGGCCCAGAAGAAGCTGAACAGGGTGAGCCGGTCGACAATACCCAGGCGCAATCCCGCGTCACCCTCGCCCGCCAGCCATTTGCGCAAGGCCGAAGCAAGCGCCCGAGGTGTCTCGTCCGTGACGTACGACAGGCCATGCGGCCGGCCAGCTCTCGCGCGGGCCAGATCCCGCGTCGCAACGGTCACGACAAATTCAGTCGCGCGTACGGATGGGCCTGCATACGGGCTTGCGTACGGCCTTGCGTATGGAATTGCGGACGGACCAGACGGGTTTGCGGTCAGCGCGCCTGGCCCGGCCGGCGGAGACATGGAGAAGGCGGCAGCGACAACCAGTGACGCATGAAGTTGAAACATGATCGAACCCAATGCTGCGTCGGCAGCACGCGCCTGGCCGGAACGGCAAACCCCGACGGCGCGCGGTGCCGCACCGGCTGGCGTGAGGATGGCGTTCCGAAGCGGGACGATTGCATCCCGCTGAATGCCAGGCCCTGGTTATCCACATTTTCCGTGGACAACGTTGTGGAAAATGCACGACTTCACGGGGCCGATGCCATGCGTGTGCGCACCGCATAGATCACCACCGCGACCAGCAGTGCGGCGGTCCCTGTCACGAGCATGCGTCGTGCTGAACGCAGGCTTGCGGGAAGCTTCTGCGGTTTGACAGGATTGGTCGCCTTCCATGGAACGAGTCCCAGAAATCCGAGCCCGACAAGTGCGAGCCCCGCGACAAGTTGCTCAACCACGCCCCAGTGCGCATGGTCGCGGATGCGCCAGTAGCCGACAAAGGCGACTCCGATAAAAAAAAGCGCCGCTGACGAAACGCACAGCGCCAGCACCGATCCCTCAGACTTCCGAAAACGCATAGACCTTCCGTACCTCACTTCACAATGCCAACAATCGTGTCAAACATCTGCGAGGCCGCCTGGATCACCTTGCTGTTGGCCTGAAAGAGCTTCTGGTACCTCAGCAGGTTCGCCGCTTCCTCGTTGGCGTTCACGCCCGACACGGACTGCTGCGCGCTCGTGATCTGTGTGACGAGTGCGGCCTGCGCCTTGCCCGACATCTGCACCTGTTTCGTCTGGTTGCCGATGTCGTTCACGTAGTTGGCGTACGAGTCGGTCAGGGTGAGCGCGCCATTGCCCTTCGACCTCGCTGACACGAGGTTCGACATGGCCTGCGCATTACGGCCGTCCTTGCCGCCCGACGGATTCGGCGCGATCGTGAACGTGTCGCCGCTCGCTGGCCTGCCGGTGATCTGCAGCGAGACATGGTTGATCGTGCCGCCCGTGACGCTCAGCGATGCGCCTCTGGCCGGGTTGTACGGAACATTGGGACTCGCAGCCGTAATGGTGTAGACGGTCGGCGGCGTGCCGTCGATGCTGACGGTCGAGCCGACGGGAAAACCGGAAAGCGTGCCCGGCGATGTGGGACTGGCGCTACGGTACGTGAGCGTCGTCGCGCTGGCCGGCAGCGCGTAGCCTGCCGATACCTCGCCCTGGGTCACGGATGCGGCGCCGCGATTGGTGCGGCCTGCTGACACAAGCACGGGCGAGGACGCTGCTATGGCCGCACCACTGGCTGTTGTCAGCGCGAAGCCGTTTAGTGCGCCGCGAGTAGGCTGGATCGTGAACGAATCGCCGCGGTTCATCGCGCCGCCTGTGAGAGACAGCTTCATGCCGTTGAGCGTTGCGGGCAGGCTGCCCGCGAGCCCCGCCACCTGCCCCGTCTGGCGATTGGTCAGCGTGTAGTTCGCCCCGTCGTACGACAGTGTGTAATCGCTTGACGCGGGCTGCGATGGATCCGCGAGCGCGACACCGAGCGTCGCGCCGCCGGTGTTGTTCGCGTTGGCAAGGACGGCCGGACTGCCGACCGTGAACAACGCACCGCCCCGCTTGCCGTTCAGGTCGATACCAAGCGCATTCTGTGCATTGACCTGCGCAGCGAAGCTCGTTGCGATCGCGCCGAGCTGCGACTGGGCGGGATCAAGCGTCTGGCTGCGAAATGTCATCAGCCCGCCAATCTGCCCGCCGAGCGCGATGCCGTCCGGCACGATCTGCGGAGGCGTTGCGCCAGCGACGCCTGCGAGACCCGCATACGCGACAGCCGTTTCCGTCGGATCCGAGGGGGACGCCACCGTCGTCAGGTCAAAACTCCTGTCAGCGACGACGAGCGGCTTGCCGTTGGCCATAAAGACGTTGTAGCCGCTATCGCCACGCACCACCTGGGCACCAACCAGTTGCGACAGGTTCGACACGGCGAGGTCGCGCTGGTCGAGCAGCTGGTTGGGCGGCTGGCCTTGTCCCAGCGCGCGGATCTGCGCATTGAGCTGCGCGATCTGTGCGCTGTAGCTGTTGACCTGCGTGACCGTCTCGCGTATCTGCGTATTCACGCTCGCGCGCAGCTTGTCGTACTGGTCGCCGGCCGCATTGATCTGGTCGGCCAGCGACTGCGCATTGCTCAACGCGCTCTGGCGCATCGCGGCATTCGACGCATTGTTCGCGACGGTCTGCAGGCCGTTGAAAATGCGTGTGATCGCGCTCGCGATACCCGTGGTGGGATTGCCCACCATGTTGTTGAGCTGGGCGATCAGCCGGTACTGTGCATCGAGCGAACCGGCGTTCGACTGTGCGCTGTTGAGTTCAGTCGCCAGATACTGGCTGTACTGGCGCTGGACCGTGGTGGTCGACACGCCACCGCCGCGATAGCCCGAACCGGTGTATCGATCGCTCGCCTCGGTGTAGACGGGGCGCTGCACGGAATAGCCGGGCGTCGTCTGGTTGCTGATGTTCTGGCCGGTGGTCGTCAGCCCCCACTGGGCTGCCTGAAGCCCACTGAGGCCGATCCCCATGAGGTTGCTGGACATGCGTGGATCCTGGTGTCGGCATGAGAGCCGGTGATGGGATATCGATGGGATGTCGACGGGTTATCCGCGAGGCGCGTCAGATCCGGCGATCACTGCGCCGGGACCGACCTCACAGCTGGCTGACCTTCTGCAGCATCTGGTCGGACGTGGTCACCGCCTTGCTGTTGATTTCGTACGCACGCTGCGTCTTGATCATGTTGACGAGCTCCTGCACGACGTTCACGTTCGACGCCTCGACATAACCCTGATTCAGCACGCCCGCGCCGTTCGTGCCCGGCGCCGTGAAGTTGGGTACGCCCGAGCTCGCTGTCTCCGCGAACAGGCTTTCGCCTTTTGCATCGAGCCCGGCCGGATTAATGAAGGTCACGAGTTGCATCGCGCCGATTTGCTGGCTGACGCTCGACCCTGCGAGCGTGACGGACACCGCGCCGTCGCGGCCGATCGTGAGTGACGTCGCGTTCTGCGGAACCGTGATCGCGGGCGCCACCGGATAGCCGCCCGAGGTCACGAGCTGCCCCTGCGCGTTGGTCTGGAATGAGCCGTCACGCGTGTACGCGTTCGTGCCGTCGGGCATCATGACCGGGAAGAAGCCCTGGCCATTGATGGCGACATCCTTCGAATTGCCCGTCTGCTGGAGGTTGCCCTGCGTGTACAGGCGCTCGGTCGCGACCTGCTGCACACCCGTGCCGAGCTGGACGCCAGAGGGCAACTGCGTCTGCTGTGTCGCGTTTGCGCCCGGCTGGCGGATCGTCTGGTACAGCAGATCTCCGAACACGGCGCGTGAGCCCTTGAAGCCATTCGTGCTGACGTTCGCGAGGTTGTTCGCGATGGTGTCCATCTGCGCCTGTTGCGCATTCATCCCCGTGGCGGCGATATAAAGTGAGCGGTTCACTGGTCTTTCCTCTTTCGCGCATCATCGTGCGCAGCGTTAAGTCTCGTGGTGGGCCGCAGCCCGACGCGCGCAGCCCGGTGGTGCGCAAAGCGTGTGCGGCGAACCGATGCGGCCGCCGCGAATGTCACTGACATCACGATGCCGGACGGCATCGCGCTTACAGGTTCATCAGCGTCTGGTCGACGGCCCGCTGGGTCTTGATCGTCTGCGCGTTCGCCTGATAGTTGCGTTGTGCGGTGATCAGCTTCACGAGTTCACTGGTGAGGTCGACGTTCGAGTTTTCGGTCGCCCCGCCCTGCAACATGCCGTGGTTCGTCGAGCCGGGCGTACCGATCACGGCGACGCCCGACGCGGCCGTCGCCTGATACTGGTTGTTCCCCAGGTTGACCAGTCCGTTCTGGTTCGCGAAGGTCGCGAGCGTGATCTGGCCGAGCGCCGCGGTCTGACCGTTCGAGTAGTTGCCCGTGAGCGTGCCGTCCGTGCCGATCGAGAACCGGCTTAGTTGCCCGGCGGCGAATCCGTCCTGCGTCAACGAATACGTGCCATTCTTGCTGCCAAACTGCGTCGTGCCGCCGATCTTCAGCGTGAGCGCCTGGGGCGTCGCAGAGCCGTCCGTGTTCGGAATGGAGAAGTTGAAGGCAAACGGCATGGAGGTCGCCGCGCCTGCCGCGTCGGTGGTGCTCACGAGATTGCCGCCGGTGTCGAACTTCGCCGTGCCGATCTTCGTAGCCGGCACGTTCCCCGTCTTGCCGGCGTACACGTCCCAGGCGCCCGCTCCCTTCTTCACGAAGTACATGTCGACCTGATGGCTGCCACCGAGCGAGTCATACACCCCGACCGAGGTGGCGTAGCTGTAGGTGGCGCTGTCGGCGGGGTTGAAGACGACGGGGTTAGGCGCCACCGTCACGCTGTCGCCAGCCGCTGCCGCGCCCGTGAGCGTGATGGTCTCGCCATTGCCGAGCTTGAGCGGCGAGTTCGCGGTGTGCGTCAGACCCATCTGCGAAAACCCGCCAGACGAACTCAGGTTGTAGGTGCCCGCTCCCGTGAAGCGTATCGTCCACGTCTCGGCGTTGGTGCCCTGCGTGGCGTCGGTAATCGTCACGCCCCGGCTCGACAGCGCGCCCGACGTCGTGACCGTCGGCGCGCCCAGCCGGAGGGGATCCTGGGCATTCAGGTTCAGACCGGCGGTCACGGTCGTGGTGGCCGTGGGCGGAATGTTCGCCGTCTGCACCTTCAGGGGCACGGTGGATGCCGTATTGATGACGCCGCTGGCGCTGGCCGGATAACCCGTGAGTTTCAGGCCGTCAGCATTCGTGATATAGCCGTTCTTGTCGAGCTGGAAGACGCCGTTGCGTGAGTAGGTCAGTGTGCCGTTGTTCGACATCTGGAAGAACCCGTCGCCGTTGATGGCGACATGCAGCGCAACGTCGTCGCTCCTGAGCGTGCCCTGCGAGAAATTCTGCTCGACGTGCGACATGCGCGTACCGATGCCGACCTGGTTGTTGATCGCCGTGACGACCGAATTCGCGTACACATCGGTGAATTGCGCCTGACCGTGCTTGAAGCCGACGGTATGCGCATTCGCGATGTTATTGCCGATCGTGTTGAGGTCGCTTGACGCGCCCGCCAGTCCGCTCAACCCCTGCTGGTAACCCATAACGCTCTCCCCGATCCGTTGCCGGATATTCCTGATGTCGGCGACAGCCCCCGCCAGACCAGAATGGCCTGCCGGTTACGCTGCACCGGATTTGCCACATCACGCTTCATAGCGCTTCATAGCGCCCAATCGCCTGCCCGCGATCGTCAGTGACCCCGGGCGTAAAACATTGCCTACGAACGTCGCCCTGCGGCGACGCTGTCACGCCGGCCCGCATTCCGGGCCTTCATTCCATCGCGCCCGCCTTCCATCAGCGACATTCTGGTCACAGTTTGTTTAGTTATCCTGGAAATATGGGACACGTTTCATGCATGCATCCTGCCTTGCCCCGATATCGCCGATTGCCACAACCACTCACGCAGAATGAACAGCAACAACGTCATTCAACGTTCCTTCATAGACTCTCAACAATTTTGCCGCCACGTCTACGCGAATCGTGTGCCCGCTTCCTGGGCAGCACTTTTCACCTTACCCACTGAACTGCCCTTTTTCCAGTGAAGAATTGCTGACTTCACTGAATCCATATCGTTTCTTAACACTATCTCCAACTACAAATAAAACTCATCAGCAATCCAGATAAATCTCTAAAGTTTCGATTCCTGGTCGCCGTCATCCACGACAGGCGCAGGCGCAGTGCATCGAACATGCGCCACGCCAGATGTATCCACCGGGGAGCACCGGGGCGTTTTACAGACAAGGACGAAAAATGCTGAACATCAACACGAATATCATGTCGCTGACGGCGCAGAACAACCTGTCAGGATCGGATAGCGCACTCGCGCAGGCGATCAACCGTCTGTCGTCGGGCAAGCGGGTGAACACGGCTGCCGATGATGCAGCAGGCCTCGCGATCGCGACCTCGCAGACAGCGTCGATCAACGCGCTCACGCAGGGCGCATCCAATGCCAACAACGGTATCTCGATGGTGCAGACGACCAACGGCGCGCTGCAGTCGATCGTGGACAACCTGCAGCGCATCCGCCAGCTGTCGGTGGAAGCCGGTGACGGCTCGCTCAACTCGAGCGCGCTGGCGAACCTGCAGTCGGAAGTGACGACCCGTCTGACGGAAATCACGCGCGTGGCGCAACAGACGACGTTCAACGGCCAGGCGGTGCTCAACGGCATCGGTTCGGTCAACTTCCAGATCGGTGCGTTCAACGGCCAGCAGATCACGGCCAACTTCGGTTCGCAGAAGTGGGACTCGACGAGCCTCGGCATCAACGCGCTGAGCGTCTCGACGGCGTCGGCAGCCCAGTCCGCGATGAGCTCGATCGACAGCGTTCTGACGAGCGTCAACACGTTCCAGGCGACGCTGGGCGCCACCCAGAACACGTTCCAGGCGGCCATCTCGACGACCAACACGCAGGCGACGAACATGAGCGCGGCCCGCTCGCAGATCACCGACGCGGACTTCGCGGCGGAAACGGCGGCCCTGTCGAAGGCGCAGGTGCTCAAGCAGGCGGGCATCTCGGTTCTGGCGCAGGCGAACTCGATGCCGCAGCAGGTTCTGAAACTGCTCCAGTAAAGGTCGCGGGGCGCGTGACACAGCGCGCCCCACATCGCAACGCACGGGAGCCGTGGCGCCACGACTCCCGTCATTCACCTGCATGCCGGATCCTGCACGTAACACGACGTGCAGGGCGCGTCGTCTGCCTTGAGGAACAGGATGAAAACGCGATACGTGATCGCAGCAAGGATCTTTCTGGTTTTTGTGCTCTATCTCGGCTGCAGCGCCGAGGTTCAACGCATGACGGACTGCCTCCAGGACCGGAGGCGAGCGTTGTGACGGCCGTCATTGCCGCCGTCCTTGGCGAACTGATCTACCGGTTCATGAGGTGGATGAAGTGAGCGTGACCGGGAGTAACAGCCGTCAACGCCCGGTCAGTCACCGCTCGCGGCGCACTCATGTGTGTGCGACCGACTCACGTGATGCTCAATCTTTCCGGGGATCCGTTCTCCTGTTCCGGCCGTTGTCGCCCAACGTGAAGTTCATCGCCTTTGCAGGTCGCCATGCCACTTCGCTCATCAACGACGCCTGCGTCGCCCAGCCTTGACGATCTGATCGTCAGGGGCGGCCTGTGCGCCGTATTTCAGCCCATTGTGGATTTTCATGATGGCGCGATCCTCGGCTACGAGGGGCTCATCCGCGGGCCGGCGGGCACTGCGCTTGAGACGCCATTCGCGCTGTTCACGCAGGCGAACACCGAGAGACGCGTCATTGAACTCGAACGGGCGGCCGCGCGCACGTGTATCGATGCGTTCGCGCGACTGGAATTCGATGGCCGGCTGTTCATCAATTTCAGCGCGGACACGATTCGCGAGCTCGCCGCGCTCACCGCCCAGCAGCATACCCGCCCCTGGCACGCAGGCATCGATCCGAGGCGCATCGTGATCGAGTTGACCGAGCAAGGCGCGATCTCCGATGTCGGCAGCTTTCTGCCCGCCCTCGCGAGCCTGCGCGCGTCGGGCGCACAATTCGCGCTTGACGACTATGGGACAGCCCGAGCGACCATGAACCTGTGGGTCCAGCTGAAACCAGATATTGTCAAGATCGACCGGTTCTTCATTCATGGTGTCGCAAGCGACCCGCTCAAGTTCGAAGCGGTGCGGGCGATGCAGCACTTCGCCGGCGCAAGCGGGGCGAAACTCATTGCGGAGGGACTCGAGACCGAAGCGGACCTGACCGTCGCCCGCGATATCGGGATCGGCTACGGCCAGGGCTACCTGCTCGGTCGGCCGGCGGCGCAGCCCCAACGCAAGATCGCCGAGAACATCCGCCGGACAGTCCGCGCCAGCCAGATTGCCGTCTTTCCCGAAACGGCGCGCCCGGGCATGACCTCGCTCTCAGGCGGCGTGGCGACCGCCAAACTTCTGGTGTATGCGCCGGCATTGCCGCGTCAGGCGACCAACGACGATGTGCTTGCGTGGTTCAACCGCATGTCTCACCTGCACGCGCTCGCAGTGATCGAAGACAATCAGCCGGTCGCCCTGCTCAACCGGCGCACCTTCATGGACCGGTATGCGCAGCCGTTTCATCGCGAACTGTTCGGCAAGCGGTCCTGCCTGATGTTCGCCAATACGTCCCCGCTGCTGATCGAGAAATCCCTGAATGTGCAGCAGATGGCCGAGTACCTCGCGAGCGACGACCAGCGCTATCTCACGGACGGCTTCGTCATTACCGACAATGGCCGCTACCTCGGGCTAGGCACGGGCGAGAGCCTCGTGCGGGCAGTCACCGAAGCGCGCATAGAAGCCGCGCGCTACGCCAATCCACTGACCTTCCTGCCTGGCAACATTCCCATCAGTTCACACATTGAACGCCTCCTGCGAAACGAAGGCGGCTTCTACGCCTGTTACGTCGACCTGAACCATTTCAAGCCCTTCAACGATCAGTATGGCTACTGGAAAGGTGATGAAGTGCTGAAGTACGCCGCCACCGTGCTGGCGGACGTATGCGACCCGACGCGCGACTTCCTGGGACACGTGGGCGGCGACGACTTTCTCGTGCTGTTCCAGAGCGATGACTGGCGAGAGCGTGCACTACGCGCGATCGGATCATTTAACGAGGGCGCGCAACGCTTCTATGCGCTGACCGACCAGATTGCGGGCGGCATTCGTGGCGAAGATCGCCGCGGCAATCCCACCTTCTATGGCTTTGTCACCATGGCAATCGGTTGCGTGCACGTCCAGTTCCACGGCAGCTCGCTTCCGTACAACAGCGAAGACATTGCGTCGGCTGCAGCGCTGACCAAGCGGCGTGCAAAACAGGATCCCTCAGGCTTCATCGTGATCAGCATTGACGAAGCCTGCGCGTCGTTGCCTCGAGAGGCCGATCAGGCGGAGGCCGACCCGTTTGACAGATCGACCGGTACCCGGAGCGACTGAAACGGCTTCTGACCATGACCAGCCGATGCAGATCGCCATGTCACAGGTGGCCATCCGCTACACGCTGGCGCCGGACCGGGAGAATGCGGATTGAACCGTGAGGTGTTGTCCTGCGTTAGCAGCTGTACATGTTGAACATCCCGGGTCCTAAACGGAATTCCACGTTCAGCTTTGATGGATGTTGGGTGCAGAATACGTGGACCAGGTTACAAGCCTGGCCTGATCCGGGCGAACATCGTGCGCCTTCTCCCCGCCGTCACCTCGCCAAGGCTTGCATCACAAGCGCCTTTTCGAGCCTGAACCAGTTGTTTATCAAGTGATTTCCGGCCTGGCGCTGGCGACAGAACCGAAAACACATCGTATGACTCATGAAGCGGTATCGTGATCGTCAACCCACACCTTCTTCGACAATCCGTTACAACAATGATGCTAAGCATCACGTATTGTTCCGTCACCCTCACACGGTGATGTGCGAATACTCCTTCGCTGCCCAGCTCTGAACCGGTGGCAACACACTGTGACGTCCGCGATCAAAAGTACCTTTCGGGTGACGACATGAAACCTCAGAAACTGATCACAGGCACCACCTGCCTGCTTCTCATTGCACTATCACCCCCCTCGTGGGCGGGGGCTGATATTGGCATCTACCTTGGCGTGGCCCCGGTATATACGCCGTCGCCTGTCGTCTATGCGCCGCCGCCCGTCGTGTATCGGTCACCGCCCGTCATTTACCAGGCGCCCCCCGTGATTGTTGCGCCGTCGTGGACGGATGATGATCGCTGGGACCATGGTTGGCACCACCGCTATTACCACGACTACTATGGAGACTGGTAAGCGCTGGGCGTGCGGTGTTCATGTGGCGTTCGTCTGGTGCGCGTGACTGCCGCACGCCTGGAAGCACCGGTCCTTCGGTGCAGGCCGGTGTGCAAACATGTGTGACAACGTCCCGACCAGACGATGTTTCCACTGGTGATCGACTCCATCCAGAATGTGTCGACGTACCATGCAGATTGGATGGAGTCGACGGCGTTCGACGCGTAAGCCCGGCCGCCGCATTCGTCGATGCATCACGTGTGATTGCGGTCTTGCGCGATACCACGCAAGGCCAGTTCAGAAGACAACCAGCCGCGCCTGGCGCGTTCATACATCTGCCGCGCGTCCACCACCGCGGACGAATCAGACGGATGGTGTCTGAGTGCCTGTTCAAGCTGCCGGTAAGCATCATCCAGCTGCGCCAGCGCAGCATCATATTCGCGGCGCAGCGCGTCGTCGTGTGCGCTCGAAGTATTCATGGGTGGGCGAATCCGGGCAGTCCGAAGTCAGTATAACCGTGCACCAGTAACACGGTCGTGGCGTTGTGACGGGTTCGATCCGGTATTGCTGGGGTGAAAGCGGACACTACATCATCAGCACCATTGAGCGCAATGGTCTCCCGGCCGCTCATGAACATTGCGTTGCCCGACACCCGGTGCGAGCTCGCTTCGGCTGCGCCAGGCCATCCGGCTCACTCAATCAAATCTCAACACGTCCTCCATGATCCATCGACCTTACCGGGCGACGATGGTCATGCTGACAGCGCGACGCCATCTCAAACCGGCGTGTGTTCCCGGAGCGGGTTGCAGACAGCATCGCTGCCGGACCACGCCTCAGGCGTTCGATCATGTTGACCATTTGCAGGACAAAGCGCAATGAAAATTCTGTACACCAATTTCCACAGCGGCCATGGCGGTGGACACGACACATACATCTCCGGTCTTGCCGCCGCCATGAGCGGCGACAATGAGGTGACCGTCGCCTCACCGCGTGGCAGCCATCTGTCGCAACAGGTGCGCAGGATTCCCGGCGTGCGGGTGGTGGAGATCGACTTCAAGCCGCGCTGGCAGCGTTTTCTCGCCAATCTTGTACGCCTGCGCTCGCTGATTACGGAATCGCGCTTCGACGTGATCCATGTGAACGGCTCGGCCGATCACCGGCAGGTCATGCTCGCCATCGCGGGTTGTGCGTCGAAACCGGCTATCGTCTTTACCAAGCACAACACGCGACAGGCCAACAGTGTCGGCAATTTCTTTCGCGCGCGCTTTGCGACCACCCGCACGATCGCCGTTAGCGACTATGTCCACGACATGCTCAGCGAGCGCTCGCCCTACCGTCATGTCACCGTGATCAAGCATGGCGTGTTTTCTCCTGTGCCTGGCAGGCCCTCGCGCGAAGAAGTCCAGTTTCGCAAGGCGGCCTACTTCGGTCCCGCCAGCGCGAACACCATCGTGCTGGGCAGCGTGGCAGGCACCGCGCACGAAAAAGGATGGGGAGACCTCGTCACCGCGCTCGGGCAACTGCCCGCGCCGCTGCGCCGACAGTTCCGCGTCCTGCTGGCGGGTCATCCCCCGACAGCGGATCAGCTGCAGCAGGTCAGGCAGTACGGTCTCGCGTCGCAGATCACCTACACGGGACTGAGTGATCGCGTGTCGGACATCCTCACGGCGACGGACGTTTCATTCGTCCTGTCCTATGGCGAGAGCCTGTCCTACGCGTGCCGGGAAGCCATGTCGATGGGTCGCCCGGTCATCGTCACGAATGTGGGTGGCCTGCCGGAGAACGTCGAGGATGGCGTCGACGGCTGGATCGTGCCGCCGCACGGGCCCGATGCGATCGCGCGCGTGCTCTTCATGCTCGCCAGCCAGCGCGAACTGATTCCGCTAATGGGACACGCGGCGCTGCGCAAAAGCCGGCGGGAATTCAGTTTCAGCAAGTTCCTCGAAGCGACGCGCTCGGTCTATCTCGAATCCGTCCGGCTGCGCCGCCCGTCCGCGGCGGGGGGCGCGCTGCGCGCCTGAACCGGGCAGCGCGGCCCGGACGGGGAACCCGCCGCAGATGCCAGCCACGGATGCCAGCCGAGCGCCCCGCCCTCCGGCAACCCGCGTCGTCAACGCTCATACACGCCAGATGCTCATCGTCGCTTTCATCGTATTACTGATCCTATGCCTTACCCGATCCTGATGTATCACCAGATCCGCGCCCTGCCAGCCCGAACCGATACCCTTCGCGGGCTGAGCGTCGATCCGACCGATTTTCGCGCGCAGATGACGCTGCTCAGCCGTCTCGGGTACCGTGGCGTGTCGATGAGAGAGCTGCAGCCCTATCTGCGCGGCGAGCGCAGCGGCAAGGTCTTCGGCATCACGTTCGATGACGGATTCCGTAATGTGCTGCAATGCGCGGCGCCCGTGCTCAATGACCTGGGTTTTACCGCCACCTGCTATTTCGTCGTCAACCGGCTCGGTTGCGTCAACCACTGGGACGCCCATCTCGATACCCGGCAATCGGTGCTGATGAACCGTGGCGAGCTATTGTGCTGGCATGCTTCCGGCCACGAGATCGGCAGCCACACGCTCGATCACGTGTCGCTCACACAGACGGCGAGCGCTGAGGCCCAACGCCAGATCTTCGAATCGCGCGAGCGCCTGGAAGACATGACGGGAGAGGCGGTGGAATCATTCTGCTATCCCTATGGCGACGTCTGCCCGGAGGTGCGGGAACTCGTCGAGCTGTGCGGCTACGCGAGCGCCACCACCACTGTGCGCGGCCTGGCCAGCAACGCGGATGACCCTTACCTGCTGCCGCGTATCGGCGTGGTCGGAGGACATAACCGGTTGCGCTTCCTGTACCGGTATTTCAGGCAATACGCCAGCGCTGTCCCGGCACGGCTCATGGCGCGGGCCTGATAACCAGGCCTGATAACAGGCCTGCTAGCCAGGGCGCAAGCGCAACCCCGCTGCTCGTCGGGCGGGTCGCATCGTCGACCTGGTCGCTGCCCGCGTTGCGGTGCGCTCTCTGCCCGCATCGCGCGTCAAGGCCGGCGCGCACGCCTGATGTAGAAGCCTGCGCCTCCCCGCTTCCTGTTCCTCACGCGAATTCCTGCGTTTTTCAACCACCTGAGCTGATGAAGAAACCTTCCCGCCGCCTGCGCTACGTGGCCGCCGGTATCCTTGTCGCCGCGCTGGCCGTCCTGCTGATGTGGGACTGGTTCGTGCCGGACACGCGTGTGCAGTACCTGACTGCGAAAGTCGAGCGTGGCGACCTTGAGAACGCGGTGCTCGCGACAGGCACGCTGCAGGCGTTCAGCCAGGTGGACGTCGGCTCACAGGCGTCCGGCCAGTTGCGCGCGCTGAAGGTGAAGCTCGGCGACAAGGTCGTGAAGGACCAGTGGCTCGCCGAGATCGACCCCGTGCTGTCCGAGAACGCGCTGCGCCAGGCGCACACGACCGTCGATAACCTCGTTTCGCAACGTCGCGCAACGGCTGCCCAACTCGCGCAGGCCGACCTTGCGCTCGCCCGCCAGCGGAAGATGATCGCGGACGACGCGACGGCGCACCAGGATCTTGAATCCGCGCAGGCGGCCGCCGGCGTCCAGCGCGCCACGTTCTCGGCCCTCGACGCACAGATCCGCGCCGCGCGCATTCAGGTCGAAACCGCGCAGGCCAACCTTGGCTACACCCGGATCGTCGCACCGATGGGTGGCGAAGTCGTCGCCATCGTCACGCAGGAAGGCCAGACGGTGATCGCCCAGCAGCAGGCGCCTGTGATCCTGAAGCTCGCCAATCTGGACACGATGACCGTCAAGGCGCAGATCTCCGAGGCGGACGTGATCCGCGTGCACCCGGGCCAGACCGCCTGGTTCACGATCCTCGGCGCGCCGGACACACGCTACTATGGCAGGCTTCGCGCGATCGAGCCCGCGCCGCAGAATTTTCTCGACACGCAGACTTCGCCCGGCGGCACGGGCAGCGCCTCATCCAAACCCGGCACCGCTATTTTCTATAACGCGCTGTTTGAAGTGCCCAACCCCGGTCACCTGCTGCGCATCTCGATGACCGCGCAGGTGAGCGTGCTGATCAGCACTGCGCACGACGTCCTCAGCGTGCCCGTCGCGGCGCTTGGCGCGAAGACGCCGGACGGACGGTACGCAGTGCGCGTCGCCGGGGCCGACGAACAGGTTCAGACGCGCCTTGTCCACACCGGACTGAACAACAACGTGAGAGTCGAGATCCGCGACGGGCTCAGGGCTGGCGAGCGCGTCGTGGTCGGCGAGGCGCCCGCCAACGCGGCCGATGCACCTGCCGGGGACAACGCCCTCACCGGGATCATCGGACCATGACGCAGCCACTGTTGCAACTCACCGGCGTGACGCGCCGCTTTGCGTCCGGCGACCATGAGACGGTTGTGCTCAGGGACATCAACCTGTCGATCGACGCGGGTGAAATGGTGGCGATCATGGGCGCATCCGGTTCCGGCAAGTCGACGCTGATGAATATCCTCGGCTGCTTGGACCACCCGAATGCAGGCAGCTACCGTGTCGCAGGCCACGAGACGCGTGAACTCGATGCGAACGAACTCGCGCAGTTGCGACGCGAGCGGTTTGGCTTCATCTTTCAGCGCTATCACCTGCTCGCGCATCTGGATGCAGCGGCCAACGTCGAGGTGCCGTCCGTCTATGCAGGCAGCGCCCCGCAGGCGAGGCGCAGGCGTGCAATCGAACTGCTCGCGCGCCTCGGCCTTGCCGAACGCGCCGCTTACCGGCCAGCCCAGCTCTCCGGTGGCCAGCAGCAGCGCGTCAGTATCGCCCGCGCACTGATGAACGGCGGCGACGTGATCCTCGCGGACGAACCCACAGGCGCGCTGGACTCGAGATGCGGCCACGAGGTGATCCGCATCCTGCGTGAACTGAATGCGCTTGGCCACACGATCATCATCGTCACCCACGATGCGCAGGTCGCGGCACACGCGCGTCGCATCATCGAGATTCACGACGGCGAAATCATCGCCGACCGTGCGAACGTGCCTGCTGCAGACGATGCACCCGAACGGGCGCCGGCGGATGGCGCGGCTGATAACCTGGCTGATGACCCTTCCGTGCGTTCGGCTGCATCAGGCGCGCTCGCGGGTGAGGCCATACGCGACGCCGCCGAGCCCGCTGATCCCGCTGATCCCGCTGACCCGGCCGTACTGCTGCCACCCGCCCGACGCTGGTCGGCGGGCTTCAGCCGCTTCGTGGAGGCGGCCGGCATGGCGTGGCGTGCACTCGTGTCGCACCGACTTCGTACGGTGCTGACCATGCTCGGCATCATCATCGGCATCACGTCCGTCGTGTCGATTGTCGCGATCGGCGAAGGCGCCAAACGCTACATGCTCGACGAGATCGGCAGCATCGGCACGAACACGATCAGCATCTACCCCGGTGCGGATCAGGGCGACAGCCAGGCGGACAGGATCCAGACCCTGGTTCCCGCCGACGTGTCGGCGCTGGCCGAGCAGCCGTACATCGACAGCACGACGCCCGAAACATCGCGCAACCTGGTGCTGCGCTACCGGAACGTCAATGTCAACGCACTCGTAAGCGGCGTTGGCGAGTTCTGGTTTCAGGTGCGCGGCACCCGGGTCGCACAGGGGATCGGTTTCGGACCTGACGAGGTGCGCCGGCAGGCGCAGGTCGTGGTCATCGACCCGAATACCCGGCAGCGGCTCTTTGGCGCGAACGTGAACCCGCTCGGCCAGGTGATGCTCGTGGGTGATCTGCCGTGCATCGTGATCGGTGTGACGGCCGAGCGAAAGAGCACGTTTGGCGACGCGAAGAGCCTGAACGTCTGGTTGCCGTACACGACCGCGAGTGGTCGCCTCTTTGGCCAGCAGTATCTCGACAGCATCACGGTGCGCGTGCGCGCCGGGCAGCCCAGCAAGGTCGCCGAGGACGGGCTCGTGAAGATCATGACGCAGCGCCATGGGCGCAAGGACTTCTTCACCTACAACATGGACACCGTTGTGAAGACGGTCGAGAAGACAGGCCGGTCGCTGACGCTGCTCCTCACCCTGATTGCGGTGATCTCGCTCGTGGTCGGTGGTATCGGCGTGATGAACATCATGCTTGTCTCGGTCACCGAGCGCACGCGTGAAATCGGCATCCGGATGGCCGTTGGCGCGCGCCAGGGCGACATCATGCAGCAGTTCCTCGTGGAGGCCGTGATGGTCTGCCTGATGGGTGGCGCGATCGGCGTTGCACTGGCATTCGCCTCAGGCGTCGCCTTCTCCCTGTTCATCGTCCAGTGGAAAATGGTGTTCTCGATGACGTCGGTCCTCGCCGCGTTCCTCTGTTCGACCCTGATCGGCGTCGTCTTCGGCTTCATGCCCGCACGCAACGCCGCGCGGCTCGATCCCATCGACGCGCTCGCACGCGATTGAGGCGAGGTCAGTCATGCAACCCGCAACCACGCCCCGCCGTCTCGTTACGCTCGCATGTGCCACTGTGCTGCTTGCCGGCTGCGCGGGCGCGCGGCATCAGCCGCTACCGGCCGCGAACGTACCTAACCACTGGACCGATTACCGCACGACAAACGAAGCCGTGTCCGCAGCCTCAGGTTCGTCCGTGCTCGCGTCCACCGGCGCACCGATACCGACTGACTGGTGGCGCGGCTTCAGCGATCCCGTACTCGATGATCTGATCTCCAACGTCCTCGCGCGCAACAATGACCTCGCCGCCGCCGCCATCCGCGTCTACCGCGCGCAGTTGCAGGCCGGCCTTGCCGCAACCAGCCTGACGCCGAGCGTGACGCTCGATGGCAGCGGCAGTGTGTCACGCACGCTCGACACCGGTCAGGTCTCACGCGCAAGCAGTGTCACAGGGTCGCTCAGCTACGAACTCGACCTGTGGGGCAAGCTGGCCGCCCAGCGCGATGCGGCGCGCTGGGAAGCCGAGGCGACACAGGCTGACCGCGACACCGTCCGGCTGTCGCTGATCGCCACGACGGCGGGCCTGTACTGGCAGACGGGCTATCTGAACCTGCAGATCGCACTGGGGGATGCCAACATCGCCTACGCCGAACGCACGGTCGCGCTCGTCAGATCCCGCCATGCATCGGGCGCCGTCTCGGGGCTTGATCTTGCCCAGGCCGAGCAGAGCCTGTCCGCGCAACGCGCCGCGCAGACGCAGCTCATCCAGCAGCGCACCGAGAGCCGCCACGCACTCGCCATCCTGTTCGACCAGCCGCCCGAGGTACACGTCGCTGAGCCCGACGCGCTGCCCGGACAACCGCCGCCGGCCGTCCCCGCGGGGCTGCCTGCCGGTCTGCTCGGTCGACGTCCCGATCTGCGCGCGGCGGAATTCCGGCTGCGCGAGTCGCTTGCCAACGTTGACCTGACCCGCACCAGCTTCTATCCGTCCTTCACGCTGACGGGATCGGTCGGCACATCGAGCGCGAGCCTCGAGCGCGTGCTGTCCAATCCTGTTGGCACGCTGGGCCTGGGGCTCGCGCTGCCGTTCATCCAGTGGAATACGATGCAGTTGCAGATCAGGGTATCCCGCGCACAGTACGAAGAAGCCGTCGTGGCGTTCCGGCAGCGGCTCTATGTTGCGCTTGGCGAAGTGGAGAATGCTCTGTCCGCGCGGGTGCAGCTCGAACGTGAAGGCGAGCAGCGTACGTTGTCGCTTGAGCAGGCCCAACGCGCAGAAGCGCTCGCCCGGGTCCGCTTCATCGCAGGGGCAACGGGCGTGCAGCCGTGGCTCGACCAGCAGCAGCGCCTGCGCGACGCACAGGGCGCCGCCGCACTGAACCGGCTTAACCAGCTCAACAACCGGATGACGCTGTACAAGGCGCTGGGTGGTGCAGATGTGACAGTCGCCGACGCCGCACGCCCATGATCGGGCTGCGCGGTCAGCGACTGCACGGCGACTGCGCAGCGACTGTGCAAACGGAATGTGGGCAGTGCCTGAGGAGGGGTTCCGCGCATGACATCAGCGCGGGTGGCGCTGCCCAGGCACGCTGCAACGCCAGATCGACGATCCGACGAACGTGAAGTGGTCGATGCCGCCAGTACGGCGGCCTTCGTTCAGAACTTGTGGCGGATACCGGCCGTCACCGTCGCCTGCCTGCCGGAGCCCGATGCACCCGTTGCAGAGCCAATCACGGCGACGGCCGGCGTACCCGACGGATCCTGCGTTCCCGATGCCGTTGTATAAGCGGCCCACGCGTAGACATCGGTGCGCTTGCTCAGTGCATAGTCGGCGGCGGCGGCAAACTGGTGGTACTTCGCCGAAGAATTGCCGCTCGACTTCATGTACACGTAGCCAATCTGCGTCTGCAGCGGCGCCGACACCTGCCACACGGCGTACACCGAGCCGGTATTGTATTTCTGCGTATTCGCGAATGCGGAACGGCCGTCTGCCGTGTATTCCGCATGGCTGTAGTACCCCCCGAGCGTCACGGGACCCACGAGGTAGTTGCCGCCAAAGCGGACATTGTTGATCGCAGACGCAGTCGCATAGGCGGCGTTCACGGGCGTACTGAACAGCGAATCCCACGTCGTCGTACCCCGGTTCGCGGCGTTGCCGTTGTTGAAATGATAGTAGCCCGCAGCGACGTTAAGCGGACCGTTGCTGTAGGCGGCTGCCACCGCGTAGCTCTGGCCGGAGCCCGTCGCGCCCGCGACGCCGCCCAGCGAGTACAGTGCCGAGAACTGGAAACCCGACAGGGACGGTGACGTGTACTTGATCGCGTTATTGACGCGGGCGCTGTTGTCGGCGTTGTCGATGTCGCCCGGCGAGATGAATACGCCCCCGAGGAAGTTGTCGCCCTGAACGGGCTGGACCAGGTCCACCAGCGGATCGTACTGGCGCCCCACCGTCAGCGTGCCCCACCTGTCGCCGCTCAGACCGACGAACGCCTGCCGGCCGAACAGGCGGCTGCCCTGCCCCATCTTTCCGTTCGTCGAATCGAATCCGCTTTCCAGCGTGAAGATAGTCTTCAGGCCACCGCCGAGATCTTCCGCACCCTTGAGGCCCCACCGGTTGCCCGACTGGTTGCCCGAGGTCATCGAAATGGACTTGTGGCCGCCATCGTTGTTCACCCAGGTCAGCCCCGTATCGACGATGCCGTAGAGCGTCACGCTGTTGTCGGCATGAGCCGCGCCCGTCGCGGCCAGCATGGCCAGAGAAAGAAACATCCGTGTATTATTTTTCATCTGCATTCCTGACCTGTTGGAGGGTGAACACCGCCGACCTCACGACCAGCGGGCGACTTCACCCGACGCGGCGCGCGCCTGTCGACGCTGGCTTCGGGCCGGCAAATGCTGCACCCGAACGGTTCAGGAACTGTCGAGAAATACTCCGGATCGCATGAAGAAAATTGCCCCGCGCACGGACGCGAAGGATGCGCCCGGGCTTCCGTCCGGCCGACACCTCACGGTCAATCCATTGCGCATCCATACAACATCCACATAATCTGGACGATTGCGCGCAATCCTTTGACTGCGTCAACTGTCAGCGCCCGCACATGGGTCAGCGGGGTCGGCGCAGTCGGCGCCGGACCGTCGCCAGCGTTCGGGCCGGCGTGATCGACGCATAACCCCTGATGGCGTAACAGCGTGCAGGTGATGGCACCGCGAATCTGCGTTGCGCAATTTTCCAGTCGCGCGCAAGGAGCCGCATCCATGACGCAACACACCACCTTCACGCCGTCGTCCGACCTCCTGCCGGCAGCGTGCTCGCGCTCCGGCTGCGAGAAAGGCGTGGACCGGCCACCGCAAACCACGCTCTCGGTCATCGCGACGGTCACCAACCTCAGGCAGATGGCGCAGGCCTACGGCGACGCTTTCGCCGCCCATGCCCTGCGCATCCTGCACGAGCGCGCGAACGCGCTGGGTTTTGTCGACACGTGTACCGTGATGCGCACGGGCGAACACCTGCTGTTCTCTTTTGACTTGCGGGCGCACGCCCAGCGCCTCTTGCCATCGGGAGTCGATCCTGGCCCGTATCTGATCGACCGGATCCTGCTTTCACTCGGCAATGAGGCGGTCAAGGCAGGCGACGCCCACGCGTACCCGGCTATCGTCGCCGAGGTCGTGCCTTCAGGGACGCGTCCCGAAGCGATCATCGAAAAGTCCGTCAGTCTTCAGTTCGGCCAGCCATTCACACAGTGGCGAAGACAGTATCAGGCGAACACGACGACCGCGCGGCGCGTCTTCGGCGCGCTCGCCTCCGGGCGTCTCGATTTCGACTTCGAACCGGTCTACGATCTGCGAACGGGTGGTGAACCGCTGTACTACGAAGCGCTCCTTTGCGAGCGCACGGATGGGCAGCTTCGCCACATCGGCGCCAGTGTGGCCGCCATCGAACAGCTCGGGCTTGCCCGCCGCCTCGACCACTGGGTCGTACGGGCCATCATCGCGAGGCTGCGCGCGCTGCCCGGGGTCCGCCTGGGTTGCAACATCTCCATGCAAAGCGCGGTGCCCGACGCATGGTGGGCGCTTGCGTTCGCCACGCTCGAGGGGGCGCCCGAGCTCGCCAGCCGGCTGACCATTGAGATCACCGAGACTGCGCTCTCCGCGCAACCGGAAGCCGTCATCGGGTTCGTCAGGAAGCTGCAGTCCTTCGGCTGCCAGGTCGCGCTCGACGACATCGGGACCGGCTTCAGCTGTCTGCAGCAACTGACCAGCCTTGACGCGGACGTCGCCAAGATCGACCGGTCTTTCCTTGTGGCCGCGCGCGAAGACGACATGGCCGCACTGCGCCTGGGCCAGCTTGTCGGCTTCGCCCGTACGTGTACGAACTCCGTCATCATCGAGGGCATCGAGTCCGATGAGGACGCAAGGCTCGCCTGCGCGAGCGGCGCGACCGGTCTCCAGGGCCACCTGTTCCGCTCGGGCGCATACGGTCCCGACGTCGCACGCCTGCTGCAACTGCCTGGCTCGCACGCGGCCCGCAACGGCTGACCCGGTATCGCAATAGCAGTCAGGCGGATCTCGCTCCGCAAGCATCGGTGCGTCAACCCGGTTGAACATTTTTTTATCATCAATCAGTCTGTCATTTTCGCTTATAGCGAAAAGGGGTTCCTGCAACCCGTTTCTTAAGGAAAATTTCAGGATCAATTCGCGAAAAAGTACTGCCATCAAATTCGAATAGCGCAATACACATTCATTGCAATTCGCCAGGCTTTAGAGCCGCGCTTTAGAACCCGCGAAAATTGCCGCATTGCCTGCTTACAGAAACAGAAAAATCGCCTTGCTGTTTTCCATGCAGTCACTATCCTGAAACCGTGCGCCATCCGCATGGCCCGCATAGCCTCCATAGCCCGTATGGCCCTATCAAGCCATCCCGGGCATGTCATGCACAACAATAATCCCGCGGGCGCCAATCGATCTCTCGTGCATTGCATCCCGCCTGGGTACGTGTGTCTGGCTGTCATTTTCAACGCCCTCTGGAGGCATCCGGAATGAGCGCCTACTTTAATCTTTACCGACCGTCGCCCGAGGATCAACCGACGCGCGGCGTCCTGCTAAAGCCTCGCAATCCGGGCGATCCGCCGTGGATTTTCTGGGTGGCGTCGCTGGTGACTTCCACAGCCCTGAAAAGCGCTGCGTCACACATCACCGACGAACAGAAGCGGGCATCTTTCATCAAGGGACTTGATGCACAGATCGCAGCCGATGTCGATGAACTGTGCCCGCGTCCTCCCCGCCCGCCATTTCCGCCTGGACCCAACTCGTTCGCGTTTGAGGTCGCCAGCGAATTGTCGCTAGCCGCCGCCTCGCTCACGGAAGGACAGATCCGCAGCGAACTGCAGTCAATCGCCGGGCTGATCGTCGAGCGCTCCCTCGCGTAGCGATCCACCACGGTAGCGTGACGGGAGGCAACATGCCCGACTGGACGAGATATAACGCCGAGCTGCTTGCAAAGGTCGGGATTCCGTGGCCGCGCCTCCATCCCGCGACGCACCGCCCACCACCCGATGATGTGCGCGGGGAATGGCATGTCCCGGATACGGCGGGTGCAGGTTCTGCATCGTCTCCCGCGTCACCGTGGCAGGCAGTGTATGAGCCTGCGGATCCTTCGCCGTGGCGCGTGGCATACGATGCGCTCAGGCAGGTCAGTCTGCAGATCGTCTCGCTCGTTGCACTGCGTGAGGCTCTGTCCCGCAAGGGCGCTCAGGCAGCCGTCGCCGCGCAGCAGGCGGGCATTGACGCAAGGATTGACGACGAAATAGACAACTGGTGCGGCACGCGTGTACCTCTACACTGGCCGCATCCCCGAACGCTGGCGCTTGCGAGTGAACTGGCGTTGCTGGCGAGCCAGATCCCGGACACCGAAGTGCAAACAGCGCTAGTCGGTATCTCGACCCGCATTCTGGAGCGCAGCGCATAACGCGTGAACGGACCACGTGCTGCGTCGTGCGGACGAAGCCTCTATCGGACCATGCCCGCCGGCCATGCAGAAAGACACAAAGCTTGCCACGATACCCGGTTCGGTCATGTTGCGGGTTCAATGAACCGGAGTCGCCCCCAGCAGGCGTGGCGAGTTGCGTCCTTCCCGCACGAAGTTCTGGCGTTCCACAGACTGGCAGACCTGGGAGCTACATATGAGTCGCATCATCCTCTTTCAACGTGGCGAGTCGGGCGGGATTCTCATCGGCGCCAACGCTGTGCGTGCGATCCCGCCATTTGCAGCGCCCGTGCTCGCGCATCTGCGCGCGATCTCCGATCTCCTGCGCGCGAGTTCGACTCAAACGCCCGAAGCCTCACAGGAGATGGCGGGGCTCACCACGAAAATCGCCAATCTTGCGGTGGAGCGGATTGAGGCGGCGATCGGTGCGCTGGATGCGACCGATTCGCTTGTCTATCTCACGGACGACGATGGTTTCGTCTGTGGATCGACGGGCGCCCCGCCCAGGCCGATTCACTGGCCACCCGTGGGCGGGCGGGAGACGGGCCCGCTGGAGGCGGACGAACTCCTGGCGCCTGACCTCGTCGAACTGCTTCATCGGGCGACTGGCAAGGGGATCAAGTTTCCCGATTTCCTCGAAGATCCCGCCTCGGCAGCCAAGGCCGTCGACGTGAAGCTTTCCAAAGTCTCGGCGGCGAATCTGCAGCGGCTCGCCCCCTCCCGCCTGGCCAAACTGCAGGATCCCGTCGACCGGGAACTCGTAGGATTCCTGCACAAGGTCATTGAGGACGGACGGTTCACACAGACATGGTCTGCAGAGCCCGTGGCGGTGTCCAAAGCGCTCGAGGTTGGTCTTTCGGATCCGGCCATCGACAAGCTGCTTGGCAGCAGCGCAATTGTCGGAAAGGTCGGCGACGTCGCCAACGTCAGCATTGAACAGGGCATCGTCGTTGGCGTGGTCGCGGTCGTGCTTGTCGTCGCAGATCAGGATCCCCGCTTCCAGAACGTGGTGGACCGCTCCGGCATCGAGAAATTCTGACGCCATGTCCGAGCGCCCCGACACCCGACAGCCCCGCGTACTGCTGGTCAGTCCTCCCTGGACGTCGCTGAATGAGCCGAGCCTTGGCCTTGCCCTGCTCAGCGCCATCCTGAAGCGTGAGGGCATCGCTGTGCGCGTCACGCACCTGAACCTTTTCACGCTCGATTTCCTGCGTGCGCAAACCTATGGCGCCCTCGCCCGGATCTATGCACTCGACGACTTTCTGTTCAGCGGACTGCTCGATCCGGAGGTCACCCCTCGCCAGCTTCGACTGCTTCGCGAAAAATGCGCCGAGGTGGTGTCAGTCGGTACGATCGACCACCGCCAGCACGGCGGGATCGCTGGCATTGTGGCGAAGGTCCTGCAGTTGCGCGCAGAGGTCATTCCGGCCTGGGTCGACACGCATGTTGCGCGTATGGTGCAGTGGTGTCCGACACTCGTCGGCTTCACCTGCATGTTCGACCAGACGATCGCCTCTGTCGCGATTGCCTCTCGCCTCAGGCGCGCTGCGCCCGGGATCATGACCGTGCTCGGTGGTTACGCCGTGCGGGCGCCCACGGGCGAAATGTTGCTGGACGCCTTTCCGTGGATCGATGCGATCTGCACCGGCGAGGGCGAGCCGTGCATCGCCGCACTGGCGCGCGTGTCAGTGAACACGGAGCCGGACCTCTCGGCCGTGCCCAACCTCCTGTACCGCAATGGCGCAGGCAGGCCTGTCGAAAGCCCGCAGGCTGGCCGCGTCGACATGGACACCGTGCCGCCGCCCGACTTTGATGATTTCTATGCCGAAGTCGCGGAGCTCAGCGCCGCGCACTCGGTCGACATTTCCGTCGATCGGCTGCCCGTCGAAAACTCGCGTGGATGCTGGTGGGGCGCCACCCACCATTGCGTATTCTGCGGCATCCACGATGACGACATGGCCTATCGCGCCCGCAGCGCGGAATCCGTGCTCCACACGCTCGATTGGCTCAGCCATCGCTATGGATGCAACGAGTTCCGCTTTGCGGACTACATCCTGCCGCACGCCTACTACAACACGCTTTTGCCCAGACTCATCGAGCGCGGCGCGCCCTACCGTCTGAAATGCGAGCTGAAGGCCAACATCGACGCGCGGCGCATGCGTCTGCTGGTAGACGCCGGCTTCGTCGAAGTGCAGCCCGGTATCGAGTCCTTCAGCAACCGCGTGCTGACGAGCATGGACAAGGGCGTGTCCGGCGTCCAGAACGTCTACCTGCTTCTGCTCGCCCGGCGCTACGGTCTGACGCTGCTCTATAACCTGCTGTACGGATTGCCTGACGACGACGCCGACACCCTTGAGGCTATCGCGCGCGCCTTGCCACACCTTGCGCATCTTGATCCACCATCGACCCGCGGCCGCATCCAGATTACGCGGTATGCGCCGTTGCAGGCGGATCCCGCCCGCTTCGGACTCGGCGAACTGCGCCATGAGCCGGCATACGATCTCATATTTTCCGGGGACTATCTGGCGGGCTCCGGATTCGACCTCGACCGCTATTGCTACATTTTCAGACTGCCGTTCGAGCCCTCGCCGCGGCTTGCCCGGATCTATCGCGAGATCGAAGCGCTGTGCGACGCGTGGACAGCCGAGGATCGGCGCAGGCCCATGGATCTGCTCTACGAGTGTGATGAGGCTGGCCGGCTCATCGTCTCCGATAGTCGCAGGGAGCCCATGGAACGCCATGCACTGAGCGCCGACGAGAGCCGGCTTCTTCTCGCGGCAGAAACGCCCACGACGCGGCCGGCCCTGAGCGCCATGCTGCCGATGACTGACGATGAACTTGGCGTAACGCTACGCGCGCTGGCAACGCGCGGGCTGATTTTCGAAGACGGCGGGAAACTCGTCTCGCTCGCCCTGCCGATGAACGGCGTCGCGCCTCGCCGTCACTGGTGGGATCACTATGCGACCCGGTGGCGTCCCGTCGCCGAACACGAGCCGGGCACACCATCCGCCGTTGATGTCCCCTATGCGTGGCACGAGGGCCGCTGAGAATTCTCTTGAACAACATGGCAGGGGCGGGATGGGGCGTGACGCGCCTGGGCACGGTGATGTTCGCATCCGTGCGCCAGGCATCCAGCCGGCACATTTCGATTACTCCGCCTGACCAGCCAACCTGTACCCTCTTTTCC
Source organism: Paraburkholderia sabiae (assembly GCF_030412785.1). NCBI lineage: Bacteria > Pseudomonadati > Pseudomonadota > Betaproteobacteria > Burkholderiales > Burkholderiaceae > Paraburkholderia > Paraburkholderia sabiae. Next base: position 1,226,440 of record NZ_CP125296.1, on the reverse strand, counting down.
AGCATTGAATCCCGGCATCACACAGATCGCGCATCGCACTATGCAGGGGATCGGATACCGTTCCCTCATCCAACAAGTATGAAAAAGGAAAGAGCATGGTACCGGTTCAAGGACTCAAGGCATATCGTGCTCACGCGCTGATCCAGCGATCTGCAACGCGTCTGTCCATGACGGCGCTCTTCACCACAGTCTGCGTTCTGAGCGGATGCAAGCCTTTCGTCGACTGGAGCGCAAACAAGGTCTACGCCAGTCTTTCGGAGCCGTGGGAATCTGAAGCGCCGAGAACGTTTACCAGCTACCCCTCATCCCCGACCACCCAGGCGATCATCGGCGCGGGCGGTCGCAGTCTGGACTGTTCGATTCCCTCGTGGGCTGATATCGCGTTCCGGCGGCCTTCGAGCCAGTTGTCCGACGTCCGGCTACGCTTCCGGCAGGCCTGCGTGCTTCACGACTTCTGTTATCGCCACGGCCTGGCCACTTACGGCTACACACAAAACGACTGCGACGTCATGTTGCAGCAGTCATCCTATCGTCTATGTCGCCAGGTCTTCGCCAAGGACAGTACCGATAGCCCAGGCAAGCCTTCCAGCGACAATCCGTTCTCGTTTTGCGAAACCGAGGCCAAGAAGGTGCTGCTCGGTGTCGCGCTGGGTGGTGCCGGTTCATACATGGGACCGGACCGGTCGACCTATTTCGAGTACGATCCGATGCCCTATGCGGCTGACGACTATGTGATCGCGCGCGCGGTCCCGCCTGGTTCACATGCAGGCGCACCGGCCGCTGACATGGGTATCCGCACGTTTTACTTCAAACGCAACACCGTCACCATGTCCGCACTCGTCGAACGGGACGGGTTGGCCAGTACCTGGAATACCCCGAATGTCGTGCCGTTCCCCGATCGACGCATCGCGACACCGCCTCAATGGGCGCACTCTCCTGGTGCTCCCATGCTGGCCTCTGTCGCGCGCGACAACTTCGCGAACACCAGCGTGCGCGTCTTCAAATTTCTATACGATTCCCCCTCGCCTGACTCGCCTTTTGTCATCGAGAGTTGCGATCCGCAGAAAGGCATGCAGTGTTCGCAGGTCGGTGATGTGTCAGTGAGCAAGCTTGCGGTGGTCGGGCAGCGTGCCGGACTGCTGTCCCTTTCACATCGAGGCTGTCTTCCTCCACGCGGGAATAAGACCTGTCCCGGAGTCACGCCAGAGCTTGTCTGGCAGGACTTCGGCAGCCCAAACGTTGAGCGGCCCTATCAGTTCGACACGCGCTCCGTGCAAGGCAACGCGCGATTCCTGCAGCACGACTTCCTTCTCGAGAATGATGCAACGGGATCGGCAACGCATGCCTGGGTTCTCGCCCGCGGCATAACGGTGACGCCCGACGGGCATGACTATGCGGAATCCGTCGCGGGCAGTGCCACCCCCTGCAGCAACGCCGTAGCGGACTACCGGGAATGCGTCGCAGTCACCCGCCAGGAGCTTAAACCAGGCGGCACGGTGGAACGCTCCGTGATTCGGGCCAGGGAAAAGAATGAGCCTCTTTCAGTGATACGGCTTGCTGACGGCAGTCCGCTGCTAGTCGGACTGGAGTGGGACGATACCGACTTCGATCGGGTTGTAGCTGGCAAGCTCCCCAGGAGCGCGCCAGCCTTTCGATACTGGAGCGTGGCCGACGCGCTTGAGCATGGAAGCGCCGGCCATACCGCGCCTCTCCCAGATGAGACGAAGGACGGCTTCATGGACATGCCAGCGACCATCGCGAACGTAAGCGGAACCGGTCAACCCATCCTGGTGCTCACGCGAATCAACGCCGCTGCCAGGGAAGAAACGGGCAGCGCGCAGGAACAGGCGAAGACCGACACCGCCAGGACGTTCGACGACGAGCACGCGACAATCGAGGTTCTCGTCGCCAGGATCGACGGCGGCGCAGGAAAGACCGTCGGCGTCACGCAGACCGGACGTGCCTACTGTTCAATCAATCTTCGCGACCAGTTGTTCCTCCAGGATTCCCGAGGAGCACGGATGATTACGGAACATGCCAACCGGTCCTATGACCAGCCGGCAACCAGTACGATCAAGGTGGGATCGGCAGAATGGCGCAAGGGCCTGCTTGAGCTGGCCCAGCGATGGAAGATGAGTCAGGTACTGGTCTCAGAGTCACCCGACGACAATGCCGCGGAACTCATGCTGGTGACCATCGTTTTCAAGGGCTTCACAGACATGAGCGTTCAGTTGCGGCTGCACACCAATGCGAACGAGGCTCGCTTTTCAGCCCAGAGGGGAGGCAAGCGTTTTGCCAGTTGCGGCGAAGGCAAGGCGCCTCCCCTTGCCCCGGCGAACTGACGTGCATCTTCGCAGGCGGCTTCGTCGTGAAAGCCCTGCCTTGCGATACTCGTCAAATGTCCCAACGATCAGGCGATGCCCTGAACCAGTATTCGCGATCTGGCCCGTGCCACCTGTCACAGAGATGTCCCGACGCGTCGTGATCCAGGCCCCGCCTTGATCCGCCCGGGTCAATCCCGAGTTGTGCGAGCAGCGCGTACGATGCCTGGTAAAATTCGAGGTGTTGTCCAAAAGAAAAAGGCGATTCCCGGGTCCCGTCTCCTGAATAATCCTCGCCCGCGACGAATGCTTCCCTGAAATGGCCGAACACCTGACGAGCCATATCATCCGTCGTGGCAGCTGCCGTGCCCCCAAAATCTGCCGAATGCCCCATCCGCATCAACGCGATGCCCGCCGCCGCGAGGTGGTCCATTTCTTCATCCCGATCGCAGAGGCGCTCAAGCACCAGCAATCCGATATCGCGGGAACTGGTCTTCAGGGCGGCTGCCCGTAACAGCAGCTCGATTCCACGGTGCGCTCGTGCATGCAAGGCAGCCGACGTCAGGGCGTACAGCTTCCGGAACCGGTCGTCTTCCGGAAACGCCGTCTTGACGATATGTTCAAGATTCAGCCACGCGAGGCGCGTGTCGCCTTGCCCGCGCATGACCCAGGCTCGCCGCACTTCCTTTGTGTGCTTCGCCTGCGCAGCCAGAAAATTCGCGAGCGCGGTTTCCACGCCTCGTCCCGTCGCGGGAATGTCCCCGCCCGCCTGAATCTGACTGGCTGCTGCATCGAGCGACGCGGCTATCTGTTGCGGGAGCCAGACCGCCAGCGCCCGATGCTCGATCAGCGAACGCACGCACAGGAGTGCGGCCAGGCCATTTCCTTGCACGACCTGGCGCGCAAGCTGCACCTTGAAGGCCGCCGCCTTTGTCTGGCCGACCAGCATCGCGAGTTCAAGGCAGAGGTTATTGAAACGCAGCCATTGAACCTGATCCGTGGCATCGGGAGCGCCGGCCTGAAACTCCGAAACAAGGTGATGCTCGGCGCGGCGGGCAGCAGCAAATCCGAGAATATCGGCTGCGTTGGCTCCCTCCCAGATCCTGAAGCCGGACGCCCGGGCGTCCGCATCGCACATCTGGCGTCGCGGCAGACCATCTGTCAGCGGTGCCGCTTCGGGGTCGAGCAGCATTGCTTCCAGATCGTCGCGTTCGGTCGTAAGCCACCGGGTGATGGCCGGCGCATTCATCACCTCGGCGAATGCGTCATCACCTGCCGTCCGACGAGCTTCCGGCAGGATCTCCGACAAGAGCCGCCGGGTCGTCTGCGCCCAGGATTCTACGGGACCAACGTCCACCGGCCGCGTCGGTCCCGTGACTGGCTTTTCGGACCAGGAAAGCGCGAAAAAGGCCTCATAGACGGATGCAACTGCTTCCAGCAGGAGCCGGCCAGCGGCAGCCCGTTCGGGGAAGAGCGCAACGATGTGGCTTCCATAGTTCGGGTGAACATAACTGTTGAGCGCCGCACGTGCCTTCTCGAGCCGGGGCATGGCCTTTGCCGTCGACTTCAGGGCAGGCCAGCCTTCTCCTTCGAGAACGGTATCTGACGCAAGCGTCGCAAGCGAACTCGAAGCAAATGCCAGAAACTGGTTCAGCCGTTCCTGGTCGGCAACGTCGGCCGAGCCTGCCAGCGTGGCGAGCCCTTCCACATCGATGTCGAGGGCATGGAGTCGCAACACCTCCTCGCACATGGTCCGAAGCACCAGCGCGGCAAACAGTAGATCGCCCGTGGTCGATGCATCCGCAAACGCCCGTTCCAGAAGCAGCCAGCGAGGCCATGCTGCGGCGCTAAGAACCGGCTTGACCAGATGATGGATACGACGGATGAGCGACGGCCGCGCCATGACATCTTTGGGTGGCTCACCCTGCGCCCATAGTTGCAGTGCACGTATGCCCAGGGCGAGCGTCTGCTGTTCCTTATCCGGGACCGTCCAGCGAGGGATACGGTGATTTCCTGCCACGCGTCGCTGCAAGGCAGCGTCAGCCGCTGTCAGCAGTTCAGGGATCCCCTCAATGGACATCCACAGATCACGCCAAGTCGGGAACGCCAGGGGTGGAGAGATGCTGTCCATGAACGCCCATGGGTCTTGAGGAAAGGAGCGAAATGCTAGCCGAGCCGTAGGGAAGCGTCAACGCGGCGCCATCGGTCGTCCTGACGCGCCTGCGGCGTCGCCATATCGCTCACGCGGAGTCGGGTTATCGCGGCGTTTGCCGGGATGACTGCTCGCGCGCGAATGGGCTGAAAAGCGGGCTGAAATCGGCTGAAATCGGGCTGACGTCGCGGCCCTCTGAGGAAGATCCGATCGGGAACCCCCGGGCCGATGACCAGCAACCCGACGCCGGAACGCAAAAGAATGCTAGATTCCCGTTCCACCGGCGCGCGCCCTGCCGTCAGACCTCACGAATAACAACGATGACGCTGCTTTTCAAATATCGCCCACCAATCGACTTCTCCAAAACGGTTCGCTGCAACACGGCAAGGATCTTTTCAAACTCGGCGCTTTACTATGCAAAGCCCTCAACATTCAATGATCCGTTTGACGGGCGGATACTGTTCGATTTTATCGCCGACAAGAACGATGCTTACGATCGCCAGTTCCGGGTAATCCGACGCCGTGCATGGGAGCGCAGCAAGGTCGAACGTCACGTGATGCTGCCGACAGTAATGCAGGCCTGGAATCAGGCGAAGAAAAACGTCGACTACACGATGGATCTGCTCGACAACAACCGCTTCGACTATGAGCGCTACTATCGCGACGCGATGGATAACTTTGGTGCGCTCGCACTATCAGCGGAAAAGCACAATCTGCTACTGTGGGCTCACTATGCTGCCGAACATCGGGGTCTGTGCCTCGGGTTCAACTGGGAAGCGACCGGGCTCCCTCCAGCGGCCGAAATGCAGTACTCCACAAGCTATCCGAAAGTGGACTTCTGGTCACACTCGGAAGCTGAACTGGGAAAGATTGCGCTGTTCCAGAAATCTTCGGAATGGGCCTATGAGCAGGAGTTTCGATCCATCAACCCGGCGACGTTTGAGTGGTATCCGAAGTTCGACCGCCGCAATGCGGCAGCACGTGAAGCGATGAGAAAAGCGAAGATCGATCGGCCGGGCAAAGCCGGCCGCTTTGAGCGAAGGAACGTGATGGCAGCGCACTCGTACTCTTACAAGAGACCGAAGACGGATGGCGCGGGTACGCTCAATTTCGCAAAGGACGCCCTCAGGGAAGTGATCTTTGGAGAGCGGATGACCCGTGATTCTATTATCCTGCACGCCCATTTCATCAGGGGCTGGGGCTTCAATCCGGTTTTCTGGCGAGCGGTCCGTAACCCGACACGCTTCAGCATTGATTTTGTGAAACTGCGATGACCGCTACTCTCCATGGGGTGCAATGCTGCCTGAACGCGGGCGCTGTAGCCAATTAACAAGAGTGTCTGTGCGTGGTGCATCGCCTCGCTTCGATGTCTTCAACAGCGCCAGCCTCGTGGAGATGTCTTGATAGCTGCTGCCCCCTACGGGCGGATTGAAGTCGAACCAACCGCAGTGGAATAGTCCGATGTCCGGATCACGCCTGCACAGACAGCAATCCGGTTGCGCAGTCACCGAGGCGACCGGGAACCAGAAGTAGCCGTTCAACCAAACGCATGCAACGGTACGGCCTGACCGTGAGGAGCGTGGCTGACGGTCACGGGGCGCACCTCGCGCGCAGTGAAGGCGCCGAGAAAATCGAGCACGCTTCGTGTCACCTGCTTACGATCGTTGTCGATGCAGATCATATGGTAGCTGTTCTCAAGGATCAGCCCTTTCGCGTCGGGAATCGCGTCCAGCAGGAATTCTGCCGAGCGCAGCGAGGTCAGTTCGTCTTCGCGGGCATTGGCCACGAGCGTCGGACACGGTATGCCGCGGGCGCTATCGAGCACCCAGTGCCGCAACCGGTCCACCTGGCGTATGCAGGTCAGCGGCACCCAGCGATAGTGAAACGGATCACCCCGCTCGAACCGCGCCTTGATGGCCGAACGGATGAGCGTGTTCTTGACGCCGAACGGCGCTTTTTCCTGGACGCGCATGATGCCGGCAAGGCGGGGCATGCGATAGATCATGTGCCGCAACCAGCGATAAGACGGCACAGACCAGCCGTCAAGAAAGACGGGCGCGGCCAGCGCGACCAGCCGCCCCTTGCGGTGCTGGCGACGCTCGGCCAGCAGCAAGGCGAGCAAGGCGCCCATGCACATCCCGATCACATGAAACGTGTCGTACCGTTGAACCAGCTCGTCGTAGGCGGCCGTCACGTTCTCGAGCCACGCTTCGGCCCGGACCTCGCGCAGATCCCCGGGCGTGCCGCCGTGGCCCGGCAACGTCGGGGCGTGCGTCGCGATGCCAGCAAGCTCAAGCGATCTGCGCATCCGTCCAAGGTCATGTTCCGAACCGCCGAGTCCGTGGATGATCAGCGCGCCGACGCGCAACGCGCGAGGTCCTGTCGTGTTCGCGGCCGCTTCGAAGCCTGCATGCCAGACGCGCTCGGGACGGCCAGTGTTGTCATTGCTGCGCAACGTGATTTCTCCGGTCAGTACGGGGTGGCACCACGTGCGGCATCAATGCATTGCCGCACCGGTGAATTCCGGACTGAATTTTCAACATCGACCGTTTGGTCTTCGTTGAGAACGCGTGGAGAAATATTGAAGTTGCGCGTCGCGCACTACCGTGGGGTGCGCACTACCGTGTTCCAGACGTCTGTGGTTGGCAGGCCCGGGCCCATCGCCTCGGGCCCGTGGCAAGCCGGAAACCCTGTTGACGCTGACGGCTCACGCCACCGCGGCCTGCGCGTCACCCAACCGGAAGAAGGTGACCGACTTCGTCAGTTGCTCGCCCTGGTCTTCAAGCGATCGTGAGGCAGCCGCCGCCTCCTCGACGAGCGAGGCATTCTGCTGGGTCACCTGATCCATCTGCGCAACGGCCTTGTTGACCTGCTCGATGCCACGACTCTGCTCGCTCGAGGCGGCGGCAATCTCGCCCATGATGTCCGTGACCCGCGCGACCGCCTGTGTCACCTCGCTCATCGTCTTTCCTGCGTTGGCCGCGAGCACCGAACCGTTCTGGATCTTCCCGACCGAACTGGAGATCAGCTCCCGGATTTCCTTGGCCGCGCCCGACGAGCGCTGGGCGAGATTACGCACTTCGCTCGCGACGACGGCAAAGCCCCGCCCCTGCTCGCCCGCGCGCGCCGCTTCGACGGCGGCGTTCAGCGCGAGGATATTGGTCTGAAACGCAATGCCTTCGATGATGCCGATGATGTCGGCGACCTTGCTCGAGCTCTGACTGATGTCTTCCATCGTGGCGACCACTTCGCCCACCACGGCGCTGCCACGCCCCGACACTTCCGAAGCATTGGCCGCAAGCGTGCTCGCCTGCTGCGCGTTTTCCGCGTTCTGCCTGACTGTCGAGGTCAGTTCTTCCATGCTCGATGCCGTCTCCTGCAGCGACATCGCCTGCTGCTCCGTTCGCGTCGAGAGATCCGCATTGCCTGCGGCGATCTGGCTCGACCCCGTCGCGATATTGTCGGCCGCAGCGCGCACCTGGCTGATCAGCCGCACGAGACTCGCCTGCATCTCGCCCATCGACGCCAGCACGCTCCCCCCGGGCGCCCGATTCACGCCCGCGACGGGACTCAGGTCGCCGCCCGCCACGCTGCGTGCGGCATGACTGAGTGCAGCCGGTTCCGCGCCCAGCGTGCGCATCAGGCCGCGCGTGATAAGAATCCCCGCGGACAGCGCAGTGCCGAGCGCCGCAAGACAGAAAACAACCAGCAACAGCCGCTGTGTCGCGTACTGCGCATCCGCATCAATGATCAGTTCCGTCTGCTGCTCACGCGTGTTCTGCGCAAAATCGTCGGTTGCCTTGACCAGCGCGTCGAGCAGCGGCCGGCACTTCTGGTCGAGCATCGAGACCGCTTCGTCATGACGGTTGTTCAGGGCGGCGTCGACGATCGCGAGCGCCACCGGGCCGTATTGCGCTTCGATGTGGTCGATATTGGAGACGAGGCTTCGCGTTTTCTCCGTTACGCCGGATGCCGTGCTCAGTTCCTTGAGCTGGCGCAGCCGGTTTTGCACATCGGCGTGCGCCTGGTTCACCGCCACCTTTTCCGCCTCAATATCGGACGGCTTCGTGACCAGTACGAGATTGCGCGCCGCGATCGCCCTGCGATCGACTGCCGTGCGCACACGTATCGTCATGTCGGCGCGCGCACTGACGCCCGCAAGATAGTCCCGGAACCGCTGGTTCGCGTCATAAAGGGCCTTCAGCGAAAATCCCGACACTACCATCACCATCGCGGCGATCAGACCAAATCCAATTGTAAGCTTGGTCCTCACGCTCATCCCGTTCCCGTTCATCGTCCTCGCTCCCATCACAGCCTGTAAGGTCAACCCCGTGCGATCCAGACGTTATTGCCCGACCCGCACCAATGCCGTTATGCGATCACCCCGGCAGGCTGTCTATCGGCGGCCTCCATGCAATCTTGATGTTGACCCGGACTGGAAAACGTTTGTCTCAGGGTTTCTGATGATCGATCACGCAATGGTGTAGCGCAAGTGCACGATTAATCGATAAGGTTTCCCTGAAATTAGATCCTAACCAGGATTCCTAATTTGTTTAGATCATGTCGAGAAGTAATGGAGATGGTTGACCCCGGCGCGGCGCGAAGCGAGCATCGCGAGATCCGGAAGCAGACCGGCGACAGGCATGCGCATCGCCATCCAGAGCAGAGGATCCAGTATGCGAATACTAATTGTCCACGACGACTTTCAGACAACCCAGGCGCTCTGCACACTCGCTGTACGGGAGGGACATCAATGTCTGATGGTCAAGGCATCGAGCGAAATCGAACTGGCAGCGGCAGACTTCAGACCTGACATGGCGTTGCTGAACTCGCATGCTGATGCCGGGCAAAGCAGGATCCTCTGCGCGGAGCTCCGGTCAATCAGCGTGTTGACGCATTGCCGGATGGTCGCAATGTCGGAAGACAGATCGCTGGAAAGCGACCCGTCGCCCTTCGACGTGGTGCTGATCCAGCCATCCGGTTTTGACGAGTTCCTCGATCTCCTTGACCTGTTCGGCTGAGGGTGTCTATGCGCCCACATCGCCCAGGCGCATAGGCGCAGCCCGTTTCTGCACGGTCAGTCATGCACCGACAGCCATGTGTGGTCACGAGGTACCCCGGAACTTTTGCAGACGCAACCCGCCGGCGTACGCGGCACTTATCACTCAAGCTGTATCAACCTCAGATCAACCCCAGCCAGAAAGGAACTGCAATGAACAAACAGGAACTGATCAACGCCGTCGCCGATCAGACGGGCGCCACCAAGGCGCAAACGGGTGAAGCGCTGGACATCCTGCTAGACGTGATCAGGAAGACGGTGTCGAAAGGTGAAGCCGTCCAGTTGATCGGCTTTGGCAGTTTCGGTTCGGGCAAGCGCGCAGCACGCCAGGGCCGCAACCCGAAGACGGGGGAAACCCTCAGGATTCCGGCCGCAAAGACCGTGAAATTTACGGCTGGCAAGGCGTTCAGAGACGCGGTCAACAAGCGCTGAAACCCTCCACCTGATCCCCCGACACCCACCGCCGGCGCGTTTTTTCGTCGGTGTTTTCTGAGGCTGGGCGTCGTGCACGTTGCCGTTGCGTAGCGGAAGACCGCTCGGCGTAACAAGGATAATTGGCATTCCTCTTTACCAGAATGCTCCCATTGGATGATCGCCAATGGACCACGCCCGAAGACCGTCGCGAATCCGGACAATCTGTATGTTCCCATTCAAGCGCTTTCAAGATGAATCTTTATTGATTTGGCAAGACCAGTGATTCGAAATTAACCATTTCATCACTGCTTCTCGACATTATCTCAACCAATTCTCATTAATCGATACGCACTCCAAATAAATATTAAAGTTTCGATTTACCCGCGCCGTCATCCACGACAAGGCGATCCGACAGGCGTGCAAAAGACGCCTGTCGGACAGCCTCCGCGCCTCATGGCCAGAGACGTTTCTGACGCCGGCGGAGACACCCTGATCCCTGCCCTGCTGGCGGGCAAATCCCGTAACGGATCCTGAAACCCCTCAGTGAAAAACTGGTGGCGGTCGTTAATCGGAGTAACCAGATGGCATCCATGTCCAGAACGACTTCATCGACTGACACAACAACATTACTTCAGCAGGCTGCGCAATCCATTATCAGCGGCTCGACCAAATCGACACTTGATGTCAATTCACTGGTGTCGGCAATGGTGACGGCGAGAACGGCTGCTCAGGCCGCGGCGCTGACGACCAGGCAGAACGCTGATAATGCAGAACTGTCCGCGATTGGCAAGATCAAATCGGCGCTCGCTGCGCTGCAGACTGCGCTGGCCGGCCTGTCCGACGGCACAGCGCTCAACCAGCTGAGCGTCGATGCAAGCGGCGACGGCGTGGCGGCGACCGTCGCATCTGCGAAAGACGCCACGGAGGGCAACTTCAGTATCGCCGTCAGCGGCATCGCCACCGGCAGCAAGATTTCCTCGCGGGCGTTTGCCGCCGGGGCGAGTCCTGGCAGTGGCACCCTGACGATCGGCTCGGGCAGCAGCTCCATGCAGTTGAACGTGTCATCATCGGATTCGCTGTCGTCGATCGCGAAGGCGATCAACACGGCGCCAGCCAATCCTGGCGTGACGGCAAGGGTAATCACGGCGACGGACGGGCAGCACCTGGTGCTTGCGTCCAGACAGACGGGCGCGGCTGCCAGCGTCACCATTTCAGCGGGTGCTGGCCTCGACGCGAGACTGAACACCGCCAGCTTCACGCAGATCAGCGCCGGGAAAGATGCAACGTTCTCCATTGACGGCAATCCCGTCACGAGCGCGAGCAACACCGTCATGAACGCGATCACGGGCATTACGCTCAATCTCACCGCCGCGTCGGTCGGCACCACGCAGACGATATCGATCAGCAAGGATGCCGACGCGTCGGTGAAGGCCATCAACGACTTCGTCACCGCCTACAACGGATATATCAGCACCGCAAAAGGCCTGACCTGGGACGCGACCCAGCCCTCAGGCAAACAGGCCGGCCCCCTGCTTGGCGACGCCATGACCACGTCGATCACGACCCGTCTTGGCAGCCTGATCGCGCAGGGCATCACGGCAGGCAACAAAACGTTCAGTCTGTCCGCGATCGGCGTGAACCTGAAGCACGACGGCACGCTGGCAGTGGATGGCGGGGCGCTCAAAACCGCGCTCACAGGCAACAGTCCGGCCGTTTCAGCATTATTCAATGTGAAGACGGGCATCGGCGCCGCACTCAATGCGTTCGTCAGCACGTACACGAAATCGAGCGGCAGCATCGACCAGCGTACACAGACGCTCAATGCCGAGCTGGGCAAACTCTCCGACCAGGCTACACAGCTCACGCGTTACCAGGAGACGCTTACCCGGCAGTACAACGCGCAGTTCTCCGCACTCAACCGGCTCATGACGATCATGCAAAACAACACCCAGTACCTGAACCAGCTGTTCGGCGGCGGAGGACTGTCCGGCACGCTGCGCGGTCGCTAGGTCACCAGGTCGCCTGAACACGACTGAGCCATACGGATGACCATGACGTACGACGTTGCGAAGGCGCCTGCCAGCGGGTGACGCGATCGATCAGGCCGATCCTTTTGTCCCGCTTCGGCGGGACGCAACGTTCACCCGGCCTGCGGCTCACTGTGCCCACAGGGCTACCGGCGTTATCCGGCGCCGCGTCGGCCGTTGCGGCCAAAACGACGCTGGACGCGACCATCGCCTCCGGTCTTGCCGCTGCTGCGAGGTGTCGGACCATCCCTGGCCAGCGTCCCGACGCGGCTCGAAGGCAAGCGGTTTCCTCAGGGCGGCTCGCGCTGGCGAATGCGAGTGCGCCGCCCGTGTTCATCAAATCCCGACCGATTGTGGACGGTTTCTGATGCCAGAGCGCGCACCATTCAATGCACCGAGACGGCCAGCGCGCATCGCACAATCCACCTCGCTTAATGGCCGCCCGTTTAACGGTCCTGCAGCATCCACAACCATGATGGAGTATCCCGTGAAAATTCAAGCCATTGTCACCGCCCTCGCCCTCACCAGTTGCCTCGCTGCTCCTGCATTCGCCCAGAACGGCCAGCCAGCGCCCACGGCCGATTGCAACCGCCAGGCCGGCGACAGGAAGGGCGATGACCGCAAGGCATTCATCAGGAACTGCATGTCGACGAAACCTGCGGCTGCGTTGACACCGTCGTCGCAGCAGGACAGGATGAAACTGTGCAACAGTCAGGCTGGCGAGAAGAAAGGCGACGATCGCAAGGCGTTCATGAAGGCCTGCCTGAGCGGCAAGACCTAAAGGCCGTCGCGCCCCCGAACTGATCCAGTACACGGTACGGAGACGCCATCCGCAAGCAAATCACGTTCACGCACCGCTCCATCGACACGAAGGACCAGCGATAACCTTCTGTCCGACTGTTTTCTCGGGCTCCGGGATAGCGCCCTCGAGTGTTCCGGAGCGTTCACGGCCGACCCGATGGGTCGGCTTTTTTTGTTCTTCTGGAGTACTGAAGCGATGTGTTGGGTGGCGTTGCGATGTGTTGTGTCATGGCAGGCCTTTCGCCTCCGTCTGCGTGACCGCGCTTCCCCTGTCCCGATGGCCTCAGTCGATCCCGCGTGCCGTTACGTCCCATCGAAAATGCAGCACGATGGTTCCCTCTGTCTCCGGCGCCCACTCCACGTCGACGAGATGGCCGGTCCCGGGCGCGGCGGCATACTCCAGTTGCACAAAGGCCTCCTGCGCAAGCACGTAGCCGTGTTCCCCCGCCAGTGCGCTGGTATGAACGGCAATGTCGTCCAGATAGCCCACCACGCTGCGCACGTCGTTGTTGCGCCGGTAACTGAACGTCAGTTTTTGGAGCTCATCGCTTTCGACGCGTCGATACTTCGCAAGCAGCTTTTGCGCGAGCGCCGCGGGCGCAGCGAGAACGGGTGTCTGCCCGCGCTCGCGCAGCGCTGCCGAGCGCCTGCGAAGCTCCTGCGCGAACGTGTCCGCGCTCATGGCAGGAAGCGCCTCAACCTGATGTCCGTGTAGATACTTCTGCAGCACTGAGCCGCCAACACGGTCCGACAGGATCGAACTGAACTGCTCGATCATCCGGTCAAAACCGTGTTCGAACGGTGGCTCTGTGAAAACCCCCTTGCGCACACCCTTCATGGCAAGGGCCGTCAGTTCTGCGGCCGGCGGCACGCTCGTGTACCCTTTGACCACCGAGAGCGGGAAGGCTCTCGCCGGTTGTTCCTGAATGTGCCGGGAGACGGCGTCCGACACCAGCCGGATGCGAGCCGGCGAGACCTGCGCCCTCACCACGCGTTCCTGACGCGCCCGGGACGCGGCCTCCAGCACCTCGTCGAGTGCGTCCCTGACAGCCTTCAGCGCCTCGTCCTCTGTCGTCGTGCGTTCGAACGCCTGACGGACCCTGCCGATCACCTGCTGGCGGGAAGGCAGGCCCGGCCAGTCCAGCGCATCCCTGAGCGACCTTACACGGTGCGCGAGCCGGTCAAGGCGCTGCCCATCGTCTGCCCATAGTGGAATCGTTTGCCCGATACCGGTTATCCCGAATCGCTGACGCACCGTCGCAACGGCGAGCAGCAGCTCCACCTGCTGATGGCTCAGGGAGCCCATGTCGATATCCCCGCGCGTCATGTACACGCGCCCGCCCGGATGGCGCGGTTCGAGCGCCTCGTACATCACCTTCACCAGCTGGTCTACGCGCCCTTCATAATGACTGTCGGCCGCCTGCGCCCGCACAAGATGGAGCAGGAGCGTGTCCATCTGCTCGATGCCTGCATCTGTGACCGTCCCGCCTTCGCGGTAACTGCGCCCAGTGAGCAGCGCGAGCGCAAGCTCCAGGCTGAGCGTGGATTCGTCCGCGTCATCCGGCGTCCAGCCCAGAAGGACCAACGCGCAGGCCAGGCGTGCGTCGATCCAGTACCGTCTCAAAATCGCGGACGCGAGGTCACCCGCGACCCGCTTTTCTGCATCGCCTTCTGGCAGACCTTCGATCGTCAGGCGCACGGTTGACCAGTCAGCTTCCGCGCAACTGGCTACATGAAGCGCAAACTCATCATCGGCGCGGGGGAACCGGCTCCATTCGAAGCCCAGAGCGTCCCACCATTTCAGCAACGAATCCACGAACCATCTTGATGCCGTTACGTCGCCGCGCGCGACCGCCTGGCCGAGCATCTTCACGGTCGACACGAGGTACTCCACCGAAAACCGGACGTGGTCCGCGCGCGCCTCCCAGATCCCTTCCGCTGTGCGCGCACGCTTCCATTCACTGGCGAGAGTCAGGTAGTCCCAGGCTTCGAAGAATGTATTGAGTGCGGATTCGTACTGCCCCGCGAGAGGCAAAGGGAGCGTGACGCCGTTGCACCTGTCCCGCGGAGCAAGACCACGCTCGTCCGCCTTTGATGACCACCAGAGCCCGAGCCCGTGCGCGAGCAGCGTCGACAGGTTCAGCGCATAGGCGCGAATGTTGTAGTGCTCTGTGCGGATGCGATTGAGCAGCCGGTAGCTCAGGTGGCAGCAGCGACTGTAGTACGCGGAGCCCAGATGCGCATCGGCCGCCGCGGCCAGCACCAGCTCGCGATAGCTGTGGATCCATTCCTGGTGAAGGCGGTGTGATCCAAATCCGTACGGATCAGGAAGAAGTGCAACGTTATCCCGTCGCCCCTCACCGTCGACATGGCTGCCGCCCCGGATCAGGCTGGCGTGCAGATCCACCAGTCCGGATATGGTCTCCACCGCGGCCTCATATCGACGCTGTTCCAGGAACGCAAGCGTCTCAGCCGCCAGTTCATCGAAAAACCCAACTGTCGTCAGATGCGGCCGTGGCCGGCGCAACACGATTGCCATGCGCATTAGAAACGCGAAGAGCCATCCAGGCTCAACACCGTTCCGTATCCTGCAAAGCGTGGTTGGTCCTGACACGTCGTCGCCAGGTGAGACGTCGAGGACGAGCAGCGCCCCACCCGCACGCCACGAGCGTCCTTCGTCCACCGCGGGCGCAACGGGCTGTGCGCGCAACCACACTCGCGTCGCCATACGCAGCACACGCAGCCGGACGTCAGCCACCCGTCGTGTTCCACGCACATCCATGGTGACGGTGGGGTCGCCTTCGCCCAGCGAGAAGTACATCACTCTGGGCGCCCCCGTCTCCCCGTGCGCCTCCTCGCCCGCATCATCCGGCATGGAGCCCGGCTGCGGTTCGTTCTGGAAGATCAGTCCCGCGAGCCGCTCGCGCGCATCATGGGGAAGCGCATCGGCGACGGCATAACGCGTGAACACCGCGAGCCGCACCGAGTCGTCGACGTATTGCACCGTCCGATAGAGGAAGACCGCGGTCAGGATCGTGTTCGCGATAAACCATGCACCATCACCTACGGTCATCATCGCAATCCACGATGCGCACACGTAGGGAATGGCGAGGTACTCAGCCGCCATGACGGCCAGCAGGATCAGCGAACTGATGCCCGCGGGCAGCACCAGGGCATCACGCAGATACAACTGGAGGCTGAGGCGGGCGGTGGCGCGCCGCTGCAGCAGTACCGCGACGAACGCGATGACGATCGGATACACGAGCGCGGTAATCGTGGCCTGCACGGACCACAACGCGCTGAAGTACGAGGAGAACTGGGTGTTATCCCACTTGTCACCTGGCGACGGACGCTCGCCCGCCCAGTACCACAATGCAGCGCACGCCATCTTGAGAGCGAGCAGCGCCAGGACGCAAGCGACGGGGTGCGCCACCAGCGCGCCAGTCGCCCGCTGGCTGCGCGATCCGGCATACGCTACAGGTCCGCCCGTGCGTCCCCACCGCAATCGCAACTGTTGATCGACCCGACGTGACAGGTTGTCAAACGCAGCCTTTAGCATGTTCTATTTCCACGTTGATTACGTGCGCGACATGGGTGCCTTTTGTGGCGCCTCTTTCAGGCACCCCTTTTCTCCCGACGGCCGGCACGCGCCTGTGCGATCCCGACCGGTGCGGATGATTATCCCGATGACTGCCCGGAAGGCTAACCGGGCGCGGGGTGCCCAACTTCACCGTCAGCCCATGATGTGCGGATTCGTGCCTCTTCCATGACTGTCAGGAAGTACTCGTTAAAGTACCCGCGCATGAAAAAGCCCATTCCTGGCACAATCTCGGGCGGCAAGGCAACGGTCCGCTGCATCGCGATGCTGAAGGTTTCACAGGCGACAAGCGTGCGGTAGACAACCACCGCGATGGCTGGCGTGAGAGGGACCAGGTCGTTGGGCTGGCGCTCATCGTCGCGCCAGATGCCGAACGTCGAGAACGGTCTGCGCTTCTCGTGTACCAGAAAATCCGACTCGCCGCTCATGATGCCCGACACCTGCGAACCGTTGTGTATGAGGTTGTCCCGGATCGTTCGCAGGTCCATAAAGAAGGGCGCACTCGACGCGTAGAAGTCAGCCAGTTCCGGCGACAGCCCATATTTCTCCATCAACCGCGCCGCCGTCACGGGCTGACCTCCGACAATCGCGACATCCGCGAACGAGCGCGGCATGCCGCTCTTCCTGTGTACAGGATCAACCAGATGGACCATCGACCAGAGCCGGGTAACCACTTCCTGGAGCAGATCGAAGAAGCTTCTGCAGACCAGGAGGATGTACTCGACTTCCGTCGCCGCCATCCTGCCTGTACCCTGCCCGACCGTCTCGCGACTCGCATGGAGCAGCTTCAGTTTCGACAGGGACGCGGACAGATTTGCGATGTCATCCATGATCCCTGTTACCGCGCGTTTGAGCTCGGGAAATGCCGCATGCTGTGCGATGAAATTCAGGAAACGGAAATGCATGTCGGTTGCCGATTCCGGCTGTCTGGCGAAGTAAAAGCCTTCTGCCGGCCACGCGATTTTCAGCTCGATGAGCGTGTGCTCAGACGTTGACGCCCAGAGTCGCCAGCTTTTGCCATCATGGAACGTCAGGCTGCTCAGAAAGCGCCCTTCCAGCGCCGACACATCGATGAACGGGATGGATGCGAGCTGCGATAGTTCGATAGACGCCATATTTTCTGACCGTCTCAAAAGGCAGTTGCGGATATCTGTCACGGGCCGTGTGCGCACGGGCGCCACCCGACCAGGCTCCAGACGATACCGCAGAACGCCGTTTCCATGCGCAGGGAATCCGATCCCCAGCCCGCGTCATGCACTATTCATGGAAGCGACCAGTTCGGCGTAAAGGCCCGAGCGTCTCATCAGTGTGTCGTGATTCCCGTGTTCGACGATGCGTCCGTTCTCGAGCACCACAATCTGGTCGGCGTTGCGCACGGTGGACAGCCGATGCGCGATCGTGATCGTCGTGCGGTGTTGCGCGAGGATGCCGAGCGCGTCGGACAGGAGGCGTTCCGTGCGCGTGTCTAGCGCGCTCGTCGCTTCATCGAGCAGCAGCACGGGCGTATTGCGCAACAGGGCGCGTGCCAGTGCAATGCGCTGCTTCTCGCCACCCGAAAAATGGTAGCCCGCCTCGCCCACCGTCGTCTGCAGTCCGTCCGGCAACGCGTCCACCACGTGACCCAGTTGCACGGCGCGCACGGCAGCAGACAGTTCCGCGTCGGTCGCATCTGGCCTGGCGAAACGCAGGTTGGCCGCGAGTGAAGCGTTAAAGAGATACGGTTCCTGGGTGACGACGCCGACCATCGCCGTCAGCGTTTCAAGACTCAGATCTCGAATGTCGATGCCGTCGTACGTGATCACCCCTGCGTCCACGTCGTAGAGGCGCGCGAGCAGCCAGGCGAGCGTCGTTTTCCCCGAGCCGGTCGGTCCCACGATGGCGACATGCGATCCTGCGGGAATGTCGATGCTCACCCCCGCCAGAGCTGGCGCATCGCTCCTCTCATACGTGAAAGACACGTTCTCGAGTCGAACCGCGCCGCGCATCGCGTTGCGATCGAGCGTGACGGCGTCATGCTTCTCAACGATGCCCGCCGGCTTGTCTAGGTACTCGAAGATGCGGGCGAAGAGCGCACGCGCGGCCCGGATTTCGATGCCCGCCTGCAGTACGCCCGACAGCGGCCAGAGCAGCTGTTCCTGCAGCGTGATCATCGCCACCAGCGTACCCACGGTGACAGCGGAGCCTGGCCGCATCAGTGCGCCGCCCGCCAGCAGCGTCAACGCCGGGAGCACGGCGAGCGCGAAATAGACAAGACTCCATTCCCACTGGCCCGCCGTGTGCGAGCGCACCTCCAGATTTCCGACGTCCTGTGAGGTGCGGGTGAATTCGCGCGTCAGGTGGCGCGCGCGGCCGGTCGTGCGCGCGAGAATGATGCCGGGAACGGAGAGCGACTCCTGGATCGTCGACGACATGTCGGCGATGCGTGCCTGCTGCTCGTGCGCGATGGCCTCGCGCATTGCCCCGACCCGGTGCTGCAGCCACGCCAGCGCGGGCACGATCGCGAACGAAAAGAGCGCGAGCCGCCAGTCCAGCATGAGCATCGCCACTGCCGTCATGATGGCGACGCTCGCCTCGCGGGTCAGCTCGATGCCCGTTCGCGTGACCAGCGACTGCAGACCGCCTATGTCGCTGGCGATGCGCGACTGGATTTCCCCCGTTCGCGTATCGGTGAAGAATGACAGCGACAATCTCTGCAGATGGACATACACGCGCACCCGCAGGTCGTGCATGATGGCCTGCCCGATCCTCGAGGCAATCAGCGTCTCCAGCGTACCCACGGTCGCCGTCGCAGCGGCGATGACCACGAGCGCCGCAACAAGCTCACCAAGCAGCCACAGGTCCGATGCCGGCAGCGCGTCGTCAATGATGCGCCGGATGATAAACGGTGTCGCGATGCCGGCGATGGACGTCAGGGCAATCAGGCCGAGTACGGCCGCAAGGTGCCTCGAATAGGGCCGGAAAAGCGCGACGATCCGTTCACGGGAAACGTGGCGGCGCGCGAGCGCCCGATAGCCCGTTGGCGCGTCCGACTCGGGCGTCGCAGTATTTCGGTCTGGCATTAAAAGCTCCGTGAGCACGATGGATGCGTTGTCCCGGGGATCCGCCGCGCACCGCGCAGGATGCTCGCAACATGCATGCACAGTACGTCAACGGCGGCGCCGCACGACCCGACGGGACGTTTTGCGCCCCCTCTCGCGTCCCTTTAGCTGGCGAGGCCCGTCGCATCCGGGTTCAGACCTCCTCCATGGTCCAGCCGGGCCGTCCAGCCGCTGTCGATGAATGATGGAGATCCGCTGCAGACCTTGGATCGAAACTACTGGACCCTGTCGTGCCCGGACACGCCGCGGAAACCTGGAAGGACCGGCCGTACGGGCGCACCGGAAATATTGAGATAACATGGAGATTCCATGAATCCCATTGATCTGGGCGCGTCATCACACCAGGATGGCGATGTTCTGAACATCGCGTCGAAATATCCCGCTCCATGAATGCTCTCATCCTGATCGCCGAAGACGAACCGGAAATCGCCGAAATCCTCGATGCCTATCTCACCCGTGAGGGATTTCGCACCTATCGCGTCGGCAACGGTCAGTCGGCTCTGGACGTCGAGCCCGTACTGAAGCCGGATCTGATCCTGCTGGATATCAAGATGCCCGGTAAGGACGGATGGGAAGTGCTCACGGAACTGCGCCGTCGTAGCGACACGCCCGTGATGCTGATCACGGCGCTCGACAAGGATATCGATCGCCTGCAGGGCCTGCGCATCGGCGCCGACGACTATATCGCCAAGCCATTCAATCCCGTTGAGGTCGTCGCACGCGTTCACGCGATCCTCAGACGCACGGGGATGCATGGCGCTCGCAGCGTAATCAGGGTCGGGCGACTGCAGGTCGATACGGAAAGCTATGTCGCGCAGATCAGCGACAGCGATGCAAACACGACTGTCCTTCCGCTGACCCTGACCGAGTTCCGGCTGCTCGCGCATATGGCGAGGTCACCCAACCGGGTATTTACGCGCAGCGAACTGGTCGACGCATGCCTGCGCGGGGGCGACGCCCTTGAGCGTACCGTGGACAGTCACATCAGCAACCTGCGAAAGAAACTGGCGCGCGCGGGCGCGCCCGAGATCGTCGCGGTCGTACGCGGTGTCGGTTACCGCCTGGAAGAGTGACCATGAGCAGGCGCGCACGCCTCAGTTTCCAGATCGTCGTCTCGATGGGCCTGGTATCGGTGATTACGATGCTGATCGCGTTCGTGATCGGCCTCATCTTTTATGGCCTTTACTACACGTTCTGGCCACAGTTCACCGAGCCGGCCGTCCCGGAGAATCCCTACATCCCGGACCCCGCCGACTATCTGTTCCTGCTGATATCCGTGCTGTTTGGTCTGGTGGTTGCCGTGATCGTGGCGTTGCGCCTGGCCAAGCGGATACTGGTGCCACTCAATTCGCTCGCCGAGAACGCCCGTCGCATCGCCACGGGAGATCTGACCGCGCGTTCGGTGCCAGGCGATCGATCGCTCGGCGAGACGGCGCTGCTCGTCGACGATTTCAACGCAATGGCCGAGCGGCTCGAAGGCATGACGAGCGAAATGACCGCCTGGAATGCTGCGATCGCCCATGAATTGCGCACCCCCCTGACGATTCTGAGGGGGCGGCTGCAAGGCCTGCGCGATGGCGTGTTTGCACCCAGTGAAGCGCTTTTCGCAGGTCTGCTCGATCAGGTCGAAGGGCTGTCCCGGCTGGTCGACGATCTGCATATCGTGACCCTGAACGACGTCGGTCGACTCGAACTGCACCTCGAACCGACCCGGATCGACGTCACTGTCCAGCAGGCCGTGCTATCGGTTGAAAACGCGCTGCGCGACGCGGGCTTTAACATCCAGGTCGTCACCGTCCCGCTTCATCTGTATTGCGACGCGGCGCGCATCCGGCAGACGTTGCTCGCGCTGCTGGATAACGCACGCCGCTATGCCGTGCCCGGCGCCGTGCGCGTCGAACTGTCGGCGCACGGGCGCGGATTTCTGCTGGTCGTGGAAGACGAAGGCCCGGGCCTGAACGCCGACTTCGCGCGCCATGTCTTCGAACCCTTTAGCCGCGAGGACGCCTCACGCTCGCGCAGACTCGGCGGCTCGGGGCTGGGCCTGTCCGTGGTCCGGGCGATCGCCCGGGCGCATGGCGGCGAGGCCCGCTATCGTGCTTCGAGCCTGGGCGGCTCGGCGTTTGAGCTTGAGATTCCTGCCACTTTGCCCGGTCCCGTCGTCTAAGCCGTCACGCGCATTGCGCCTGACCATCTTATGCATCGTCTCGCGCGCCGCCCCACTCACCGCCTCACGCGCGCACGGCCCGCTTCGATTCAGCGTATTGCCACGACGCGAGTGCGGCGCAGCCCAACACCAGTTCGCGCCCCCGCCTGACGAGCGCGAGTGAGAGCGCCGCCGCTTCGTCGACGCCGAACAGCCGCGCGAGCAGCACGACAACGGCTTCCTGCACGCCCAGCGCCCCAGGCACGAAGAACGCGGCATGCCGCGCCGCCTGCGCAAGCGCCTCGACGGCAATCGCCCCGCCAGCCGACACGGGATGCCCCAGTATCCATAGCGCGACATACACCTCCGACGCGCCCAGCAGATAGCCCGCGAACTGCCAGACAAACGCCCGCAGCAGCAGGCGTGGCTTACGCACCAGCGCATCGATTGCGGCATCGAACCGAGCGCCGTCGATCCGAAGAGGCCAGCGCCCGCCCATCGGCAGAAGTTTGCACCAGCGCACGGCCCCCCGTTCGAGCGCGTGAAACAGCCCGCCACGCCGCAACACCACGAAGCCGACGACAGGTAGCGGCAACGACAGGACGAGCGCTGCGCCTACTGTCACGAGGAGCGCGTTGTGCCCCGTCTGGGCGACGATGATCACGAGGCCGAGCGCGGCGAACACGTACTGGACCGCCATCGTGACAAGGACTTCGACGATCACCGACGCGCCCACCACACCCGTGTCGTCGATCTTCCACCGCGCGAGCCGCACGCCGACGAATTCGCCGCCGACGCTCGCCACGGGCAACAGTCGGCTGACGGCTTCGCGCACCGTCGCCACCCACCACAGATACGTGAGTGAAACGCGCGAGCCGAGCAGCAGCCGCCACGCGTGCGCATCAGGCAGCAGCGTCATCGCGTGCAGTGGCACAAGCCACAGTAGCGCGAAACCCGCCGCGCCGATCGCATGCTGCACATCGCGCATGCCGGCGTGCAGCGCGAGCGCGACCAGCAGTGCGATACCCGCGGGCAGGCCCAGTCGCGTCAGCCACGTGGTCAGCCTGGGCCACTTCAGCCACTTCAACCGTCCTCTCCCCACTGTGCGAACACGTCCGCAAAGCCGCCCATGAACACCCCACTCGCAGCCATCGCCGAAGCAACGCGCCTGGAGCGGAGCGCAGCGAGTTCATCACCGTGACGGTATCGGGTCATGGTAGACGTGATTGGCCCGACGCCCGGCACGGCGGGATGGCAGTATATTTCGCCGACGCCCGGCGGCATCCGCGCGAGCGCGGTGAGTAGCGCCTGTTCGTCGAGGCGTCCCGTCTGCGACAGGCCGATCACGTAGTCGTTGTGCGCGATCCCCGCCTCATCGAGCTGCCGGCCTACGCCCGTTATCCACGGCCTGAGCCACATGGGCGCGCCGGGTTCATAGGGCAGCCGCATCGCCTTCATGCCGAAGTCGCGGCCCGTCTCGATAATCAGCGCCAGCACGGTCGGATGCAGATGAAAGTGCTTGTGCGTGTTCACGTGATCGAGCCGCAACCCCGTACGTGCGAACGCTTCAAACTGGGCGCGGATTTCAGCCTTCAGTTGCCGCCGCACTTCAGGCACGAGAAAGCGGAAGCTATCGCGCACCATCCTGTCGCCCAGGCGCCCGCGCCCGTCTACGAGCGCGGGGACCAGGTGTTTCGCCAGCATCGGCGAGCCATCAGTGAGCACGAGATGTAGACCGACGCGCAGCGTGGGCAGGCGCTGTGCGCACCGGATCGCTTCGGCGGCTGCAGGCGCCGCGACCATCAGGCTTGCCGCTGTGAGCACGCCATCCTGATGCGCACGTTCGACAGCTTCATTGATACGTGTATGCAGGCCGAAGTCGTCAGCGGTGACAATCAGTGCGCGTGCCGGCCTCGTTCGGGTCGCACGTTGCATCATGCCTCATGAGCCCGCAGGAAGCGGAAAAATTCGACGCCTTCGCGCAGACGGCGCTTCATCATCTCCCAGCTCACCAGCATCTCGCGCACGATTTCCCAGATCTTCGACGGGCGGAAATAGAACTGCCGGTAGAACTGTTCGAGGTGGTGATAGATCTCTTCGCGCGACAGATGCGGATAGCCGATCGCCGCCAGCTGCACGCCTTCCTTGCTGACGAGATTGATCACCTTGTTCTCTTCGAGCCAGCCGTTGTCGACGGCCTGCTTGTAGAGCGTCGTGCCCGGATAAGGCGCGGCGAGCGACACCTGGATGGTGTGCGGATTGATGTCCTTCGCGTACTCGATGGTCTTCGCGATCGTCTCTTTCGTTTCGCCCGGCAGGCCGAGAATGAACGTGCCGTGAATCTTGATGCCGAGCTTGCGACAGTCTTCGGAAAAGCGTCGCGCGATATCCGTGCGCAAGCCCTTCTTGATGTTCAGCAGGATCTGGTCGTCGCCCGATTCATAGCCGACCAGCAGCAGACGCAGCCCGTTTTCCTTCATGATCTTGAGCGTCGCGTACGGCACGTTCGCCTTCGCATTGCACGACCACGTCACGCCGAGCTTGCCGAGACCGCGCGCGATTTCCTCAACGCGTGGCTTGAAGTCGGTGAAGGTGTCGTCGTCGAACATGATCTCCTTCACTTCGGGCATGTTGTCACGAATCCACTTCACCTCTTCGAGCACGTTCTCGACGGAGCGCGTGCGATAGCGATGCCCGCCCACCGTCTGCGGCCACAGGCAGAATGTGCAGCGCGAACGGCAGCCGCGTCCCGTGTAGATCGACACATACGGATGCTTCAGATAGCCGATGAAATAGTTGTCGATCTTCAGATCGCGCTTGTAAACGGGCGCGACGAACGGCAACTCGTCCATGGTTTCGAGGATCGGGCGCGCTTCGATGTGTTCGATCGAACCGTCGGCGGCGCGATAGCTCAAGCCCTTGATCTGCGCGAACGGCAACCCTTCGGCGATTTCCTTGCACGTGAAGTCGAATTCCTCGCGGCAGACGAAATCGATCGCGTCGCTCGCCGTCAGCGAGTTATGCGGATCGACGGCGACTTTGGCGCCGACCATGCCGACCAGCACCTTCGGCGCGCGCGCTTTCAACTGCTCGGCGAAGAGCGCGTCCGTCGGAAACGATGGCGTGCTCGTGTGGATCACGACCACTTCATATTCCTGCGCGATGGCGAGCGATGCGTCGACGGACAAACCGTCGGCGGGCGCATCGAGCACACGGCTGTCGGGCACCAGCGCAGCGGGTTGCGCGAGCCACGTCGGATACCAGAACGAGCGGATCTCGCGCCTGGCCTGATAACGCGACCCCGCGCCGCCGTCGAAACCGTCATACGACGGCGCCTGCAAAAATAGCGTCTTCTTCATCTTCTTCCTGCACGGTTTATCGTCATCCGGACGCGGGCCGTGCCGTCACGGCCCGCGTCGGGCGTCTCCATCGACTATGCCGGGCACATCAGTGAGCCCGGACCGGAAACGGGTCGTCGGTCGCTGAGCTCCGTCGACACTCATGCGCACACCCCGCCACCTGACGGTGGAACCGGACAGTCCGGCGAGCCATTCCCCAACCAGCAGCAGGTCACGCACGGGCATCAACGCCAGCCCTGTCCAGAACGCCCTCCGTCCCGCGACGGTTAACGAGTGCAATGCGATGCGTGCCGACACGCCCATCGCCAGTGCGAAGGCAAGCGCAACCTGCAGACCGTAATAGAGACCGTCACCCAGCCAAACGGCAAGCCAGGCGCCACACAGGATCCAGGGCAGCGTGATGGTCACGAACAGGAACGAGAAACCCGCGCGGTTCACCGAGCGGATGGTGCGCAGCCAGCGCGTCTCCCGATCCCATAGCGCCGGGAGCGTGTCTTCTGTGACGTCCGTTTCTACGATAACGGGCGACAGCACTGTCTTCAGGCCCAGTTCCCGTACGTGTGCGGCAAGCCGGTAATCGTCGGCCAGCGTGTTCCTTAAGCGCTCGAATCCTCCTGCGCGCTCGAGCGATGCACGCCTGAGCGCGAGCGTCGCGCCGAAGCCAAAGCGCGTCGATCCGAACAGGTGGGCAACGCGGACGGACGGAACGAACCACGCGTTAATGAACTGCGCGCCCACCTGAGACCAGAACCCTGCAATGCCGTTCGCGCGATAAAGACACGTGACGACGCCAACCCGCGGATCGGCGAGCGGCGCGCAGATCCGCTCCAGATAATCGCGTCCAACGGCCACATCGCTGTCGGCGATCACGATGGTGTCGTAGCGCGCCGAACGCTGCAGGTTGATCAGGTTGCTCACCTTCCGGTTTGAGCCGTGAATGCATGGATCGATCACGAGCACGATGCGATGGCGGGGATACGTCGCCTGTAACCGCACGACTGCCGCCACGGCGGGATCGTCCGGGCTGCATACCCCGCAGATCAGTTCGAAACACGGATGCGTCTGCTCGCAGAATGTTGCGAGATTCTCGAAGAGTCGCGGTTCGTCGCCGCATAGCGGCTTGAGCACGCTAACCGCCGCACCGACGGGCACGCTGGTTCGCGCCTGCGCATTGTGACGCGCCGCGGCCGCGATGCGTGAACGCCACACAATCACCGCTACGACCGCGATGACGGCATACAGCGCAGCGCCCGATACGAGCGTCGTCAGTAACCAGATATGCATGGGTGGATATCCGTTCATGGTCAGTACTGTCTGTGGATGGCTAACGGGTGCCTGCGATCCAGCACCTGCGACCCGCCTCGCGAACCTTTGCTTGCCGAGCGTACGCGAGCCATGTAGATGTCGAATGGAGAACCCGCGGATAAATCAACGCCATCATCCATGCGCCTGACCGCCCGCATCA